>NZ_JBIVQP010000004.1:0-944227 GCF_044755245.1 Streptomyces sp. NPDC092369 | reverse complement strand
GTCGTGGGTCGCCCTCGGCGCCCTGGTCGGGGGGGGGAGCCGGCGCCGGGGGGGGGGGGGGGCCGGCGGGGGCGCCGCGGGGGGGGGGGGGGGGGCCGCCCCCCCCCCCCCCCCCCACGACCATCTGCCGTGCGAGCGGTGTCAGTGCTGCAAGGCCGGTGAGGCGACGGGGGCGGGCCGTGCTGCGCTGCGGTAGGTGGAGATGCCCAGGGCGAGCAGCCAGTAGCTGAGGACCGCGCCCATCAGTGCGGTGGTGCCCCAGCCGTTCGCCGCGTAGAAGTTCTCCGGGTTGTTGCCGAAGAACAAGGACGGCACGAAGAGCAGGTTGACCCCGGCCAGGACGTACGCCGAGCGGCCGGTCCAGCGCGGCAGCAGGTTCGTACGGCGGATGCCGTAGCCCACCGTGATCAGGAAGAGCGCGAGCATGAGGCGACCGATCGATCCGTAGAGGATGTAGGTGCCGCTGACCGTGATCGTCGGGTCGATCGGGCGGTCGGCGGCGATGACGGCGCCCGCCTCCAGGCCGCTGGAGATCAGGGTGACCGTCGCGTAGACCAACCCGGTGGCGAAGGCCATGGTGCCGACCCATTCGTAGGCGGGGTTCACGCGCTTGACCAGTTCGCGGAAGGCCGTCACGAACACGATGAGAAAGGCCAACGCGACGATTCCGATCAGTAGCCTGGCCAGGACGTTCGAGTCCGGCGGCGGCCCGGAGTAGACGAAGTACAGGGGTACTTCGACGATGAAGGCGCTCGCGGTGGCGATGCCCGCGAGACCCGTCAGGCGCCTGGCGATGGTTTCGTTCATGGGTGTCCCCCTGAGTCGTCCGAGTACGGGATTCCTCGTCGGCTCGTTGCCGACGAAGGCAACCTTGCCGTTCTCGGAGGTCCTCGTCGCTGGGCCTGGACACCGGATGAGGGGTGGCCCTACCGCCACCTCCTGCCGGTAGGAAAGTACCCAGCGAGCATCCGCACCGGGATGCGGGTGGCGACCGCGCGACCGCCGGTGGCGGTTCGCGCGGAGCCAAGCATCGGACTGTCCGTCGCTGAACTCCTGTCCGTTGGTGAGGAGTTGTCCGGTAGATCCGCCGGCGCCTCGACGGACTCGCGCGTCGCGGCTGAAGCCGACTCGCGGCGATCCCGCCGGTCGGCGAGGCCCCATCCTCGCCCTCCTCGCGGCAGCGGTTGGTGTCCTCCCCTGGGTGGGTGTGACACGGCCACCCAGTCTCCAGAACCGGCCCGTACGTTGGCAGGCATGGACAAGAACCACCGGCTGAGCAAGTTCCTGCGGGCCCGGCGGGCGCTGGTGCGCCCCGAGGACCACCAGATGCCTTCGGGGACGCGCCGCACTCCTGGTCTGCGGCGCGAGGAGGTCGCCGTCCTGGCAGGGGTGAGCACCGACTACTACGTACGGCTGGAACAGGGACGTGAGCGCAACCCCTCATCCCAGGTCCTCGGAGCGCTGGCGGCCGCACTCCTGCTGGCCGACGAGGAGGCCGCCTACCTGCGCGCGCTCGTCGACCCGCCACAGCGCGGGGAGTCCAGGCCCGTCCGGGAGTACGCCGGCCCGCAACTGGTGGCCTTGCTGGACGCCTGGCCCGACACACCGGCTCTGGTCTACGGCCGCCACCTCGACCTGCTGGCCGTCAACTCCCTGGGGGAGGCGCTGTTCTCCTGGCTCGGCAGCGAGACCAGCCTGATCACAGCGCTGTTCCTCAACCCCGCCGCACACGACTTCTACCGCGACTGGGCCGTTGTGGCGCAGGGCTGCGTGGCCGCACTGCGGGCCGCCAATCCCGCCCCTGACGACCCGCGGCTGCAGGAGCTGGTGGGCGAACTCGCCGTGCGCAGCCACGACTTCGCCCGCATGTGGGGACGCCACGAAGTACGGGCCAAGACGGCCTCGGCCAAACGCTTTCACCACCCGCTGGTCGGCGACCTGACCCTGAACTTCGAGACCTTCTCCGTCCACAGCGCGCCCGGCCAGCACCTGGTGGTCTACCGAGCCGACCCCGACAGCCCCGCCGAACAGTCACTCGCCCTGCTGGGCAGCTTCAGCCTCACCGAATCCCCCGACGCACACTACGAAGGACACATCTCGCATGACCTCCCCTGACTCCCCCGTCTGGTTCATCACCGGCTGCTCCTCCGGCCTGGGCCGCGCCCTGGCCCGCGCAGTCCTCGAACGCGGCTGGCGGGCGGTGGTGACGGCCCGCAACCCCGCCAAGGCCGCCGACGTCGTCGCCGGACACGAGGAACGCGCCCTCGTCCTGGCACTGGACGTCACCGACCCGGAGCAGACCGGCCACGCGGTCGCCGAGGCGGAGGCCGCCTTCGGGCGCATCGACGTACTGGTCAACAACGCGGGCTACGGCTACCTCGCCGCCGTCGAGGAGGGCGAGGACGACGAGATCCGCGCACTGTTCGACACGAACGTCTTCGGCCTGGTGGACACCACCAGAGCGGTCCTGCCCGGTATGCGAGCCCGTCGCTCCGGCCACATCGTGAACATGTCCTCCCTCGGCGGCCTGGTCGCCTTCGGAGCCACCGGCTACTACCACGCCAGCAAGTTCGCCGTGGAGGGTCTCTCCGAGTCCCTCGCCGCCGAGGTCACCCCACTCGGCATCAAGGTCACGATCGTCGAACCCGCCGCGTTCCGCACCGACTGGTCCGGGCCCTCCATGCGCCAGTCCGCCACCACCATCGCCGACTACGCCGCCACCGCGGGCACGCGACGCAGGAGCACCTTGGCCACCTACGGCCACCAGCCCGGGGACCCGGCCCGCGCCGCGCAAGCCGTCATCGACGCGGTCACGGCCGAACAACCCCCACTCCGCCTCCTGTTGGGCAAGGCGGCATACGACATCGCCACCACCAGGCTCGACTCACTCAGGACCGCCTTCGACAGCTGGCGAGAGGTGACTCTCAGCGCCGACTTCCCCACGCAGCACACCGCAAGCTGACAACTGCGGAGTCGGAGCGGTTCGCACGAGTCTCGTCCCGAAGCTCGCCCGACACGGCCGCGAGCGACTCGGTCTGCCGCACAACTCTCAACGGCCTTCGCCTGTCGCTCTGGTGGCGGGTCAGATATTCGGGTCGACACGAAAGTACGGATGACGCAGGGTTCATCTCATGTCTGATCTCTCCCCACAGTGGTTGCCGATGGGTTACCGCACCCGATCGGCAACCATCGCCGACGCCAGGGAAATTCATCGCTTGGTCACCGCGTGCGAGCACGAGCTGCACGCCCGGGCCACAACCGGCGTCGACGGCATCGCCGCCGATCTCCGCCCGTCCGGACTGGAGTTGCAGGTCGACACGGTGCTCATCAGCGACTCCAGCGGAGAGTTGGCCGGCTGGGGCTGGGTGCGGGGGCGGCGGTCCACGGTCGACGTCCACCCCGATCACCGGGGGCGGGGTCTTGGCAGATCGCTTCTCGCCTGGGCCGAGGCACGGGCCCGGCACGTGGGCAGTGATCGGCTTGCCCAGACGGTCTCGGACAGCGATGAGGCGACCATCGCACTCCTACGGTCAAGTGGGTACTCCCCGCTCGTCACCGAGTGGCTGTTGGAGATCGAGATGCCCATCGAACCGGTGGTGCCCGCACCGCCGGAAGGTGTCACGGTCCGACCGTTCCGGTCCGGCGACGGGCCGGCGGCACATCAGCTCACCGAGGACGCGTTCGACGAGTGGCAGCAGCGGCGGAAGTCCTACGAGGAGTGGGCCCGGCACACGGTCGAACGGGCGACGTTCGAACCGGCGGCATCGCCGCTCGCTTTCGCAGGCGACCAGTTGGTCGGCGCGGTGCTGTCGCTGGACGTCCCCGGCAACGACGAGGGATATGTCGAGCGGGTCGCGGTACGAAGTGACCACCGCAACCGGGGTATCGCCCGCATGCTGCTGCAGGAGGCGTTCCGCGCGTTCTACCTCCAAGGAAAGCGGACCTGCACACTGTGGACGCACTCGGCCACTGGAGCGCTGTCGCTGTACGAGCGGATCGGCATGACGGTGCAGCGCAGTTCCACGGTCTACAGCAAGACACTCACCACGACGTGACCGGCGACCACATCCCGAGCCACTGCTCGGCGTCCCAGGCCTCGAACCGCTCCACCTCGGTGAACCCCAGCTTCGCCGCGAGACGCATCGAGCCGGCGTTGGCGCTCTGGGTGGTGAGGACCACCGGCTCGCCGGGAAACTGACCGGTGAGCCAGTCGAGTGCCGCCGTGCACGCCTCGGTGGCGTACCCGAAGCCCCACGCCCGCGGCAGGAACAGGTAGCCGAGGTCGGCCTTCCCCTCGGCGGCGGCGCTACGGTGCCCGGTCGCTCTCCTGAGCAGGATCAGGCCGATCATCGACCCGTCGAGATCAACGACGAAGTTGCCGGGCCGTCGCTCGGGCACATGTGGAATCTCGCGCTCAAGCTCGGCACGCGGCCGGGGACCACCGAGGTAGGCGTGCACCTCCGGCGAGGCGAGCAGTTCGACGAACGCCGCACGGTCCCGGGCCTCGGGCGCACGGAGCACGAGCCTCTTGGTCCGGATCGGTTCAGGCGGCCAAGCGACGGATTCCAGATCTTCCATCGCCGTACGCTAACAGGCGCTCATCCAACTCAACGGGGTCCCCGCTCAACCAAGTTGGCTGCCCGGGCAACTCGACGCGAGCCCATGACCACCCTGCCAGGATCCGACCCTCGAGGCCGCGTCCCCACGACGACCGCAACCGCTACCCTGTCGCGGTGACGACCTCGCGAGTGCTTTCGATCGCCCTCCAGGACACCGATCAACCCCCGCTTCGTCCGCTGCCTGTCGAAGCGGCCGATCTGCTTCACGAAGTCGAGGCTCCACCGCGCCTGGTCGCACACCTGCGGGCAGTTCACGACGTCGCGGGGCAACTCCTCGAATGGATCGCCGCGCGCGACCTCGATCTGGGCATCAACCCGAAGGCAGTTCTCTTCGGAGCCGCCACCCACGACATCGGAAAGACCCTGCACCCCGCCGAGTTGTCCGCTCCCGGGTCACAGCACGAGGACGCCGGCCGTGAGCTGCTCATCGCCAGAGGCGTCGACTTCGCCATGGCACGCTTCGCCGCAACACACGCCGCCTGGACCACCGATGACGCGGGGACCGAGGACCTCCTGGTCAGCCTGGCCGACAAGATCTGGAAGAACAAGCGGGTCCCCGAACTCGAAGACCTCGTCGTCGCCCGGCTCTCAGCGGCGAGCGGAAGGCCGGTCTGGGAGGAGTTCCTCGACCTGGACAGCGTGCTCGCCCGCATCGGTGACCAGGCCGACGAACGCCTCGCCTACCAGATGTCCTACCCGACAGCGGCCCTCGACGGCCGTACCTCCCCGCCGCGCTGACGACATGGTCAGCCCAGAACGAAGCGGTTCTCCGCGCACGTGGCAACACCGCCGAACTACGGCCCTCCCCGCAAGACGGCCGGCCCAAGAACAGGATCGTCGTCCCGGGCACGAACAACTGATGCGACCGTCCCGAAGCCAACTCACCAACCGGTGACCGTCACTTCAACCCTCCGGTCACCAGGTCGATGCGCCAGTACCGCTGCAGGGACAGGAAGAGCGCGATGACAGGGATGACGGACAGCAGCGTGCCGGTGATCACGAGGGAGTACAGGGATGCCTGGTTGGCGCCGTGGCGCAGGAGGCTGTACAGGCCGACCGTCAGTGGGAACTTGTCGTCGCTCGTCACCATGACGAAGGGCAGCAGGAAGTTGTTCCAGATGACGATGAACTGGAGCAGGAAGACGGTGATCAGCCCGGGCGCCATCAGCCGCAGCCCGATCGCCGAGAACATCCGCCACTCGCTCGCCCCGTCCATCCGCCCGGCGTCGAGCAGCGAGTCGGGGACGGAGGCGGCGGCGTAGATGCGGCACAGGTAGATGCCGTACGGGTTGAAGAGTTGGGGCAGGATCACCGCCGGGTAGCTGTCGGTGATGCCGACGCGGGCCAGCAGCAGGTACTGCGGCACCGCCAGCACGACCTGCGGCAGCAGGACGCCCGCCAGGATCGTCTTGAACAGCACGTTGCGGCCCCGGAATTCGTACTTGGCGATGGCGTAGCCGGTCGCCGCCGAGACCGCGGTGGCCACGAGCCCGCCGACTCCCGCGTAGAGGAAGCTGTTGAACATCCAGTGCCAGAACACGCCCGAGTCGTACGAGGAGAGGTCGGCGATGTTGTCCACCAGGCCCGAGCCGAACGACGGCAGGTAGGTCGCGGTGGAGAACAGCTCGCTGCGCGACTTGGTGGACGCGATCAGGATCCACAGCGTCGGCACCAGACAGTAGACGGCGCCGAGGAGCAGTACGGCGGTGGGCAGCAGAGCGATGCCTCGGCTGCGGGGTCCTTCGGTCCCGGTGGCGGTCACCGGGGGCGCCGCGGGACGGGCGGGTGAGTCGATCGTCATCGCTGCTCCTTGCCCAGGGCTCCGGCGGCACCCCAGCGGGTCTGGGCGAGGCGCCCGACGAGCAGGGAAACGGCGAGGATGCCGGCCGCGAAGACGATCGAGGTGGCCGCCGCAAGGTGGATGTCGGAGTCGACGAACGCGTCGGTGTAGATCTTCATCAGGGGGACCCAGGTCAGGGAGATGGCGTTCGACAGCGGCTGCAGCGTGTTGGGCTCGTTGAACAGCTGCAGGGCGGCGAGCACGGTGAACAGGGTGCACATGGCGATGGCGGGGCGGATCAGCGGGACCTTCACCCGTAGTGCGATCTGGAGTTCCGAGGCCCCGTCGATCCTGGCGGCCTCATAGATCTCCGGCGGCAGCCCGCGCAGGGACGTGTACATCACCACCATGTTGAAGCCCACCGCGCCCCACACCGCGATGTTCGCGACCGAGACATAGACCATCGAGGTGCCGAAGAAGTCGACGTCCCGCCCGCCGATGGGGCTGGTCGCGGGCAGATAGAGAAAGCCCCACAGGAGGGTGGCGATGACACCAGGCACCGCGTACGGAAGGAAGATCGCCAGGCGGGTGAACCGGGTGAAGCGGGCTCGGGCCGTGTCCAGGAGGAGTGCGAACAGCAGGGCGAGGAGCACGGTCGCCGGTACGGTGATCGCGCCGACGAGCAGCATGCGCAGCACGCTGTGCCACAGCTCGGAGTCATGGATCACGGCGGAGTAGTTGTCCAGACCCGCGAAGACCGTTCTGCTGCCGGTGCCCAGCAGGCCTCCGCTGACCTTGCGCTGCTGGAAGCTGAGGAGCAGCGCGTAGGCCCCGGGGGCGACCACGAACAGCAGGAGGAGCAGGGTCGCGGGCAGGACCAGCAGATAGGGCAGCCGGCTCTGGCCCGCCCTGCGGTTCCGCCGCGAAGTGCTTGTCGCCATCGACGTGTCGTCCCCATCGGATGAGTGGCTGGTTCGGTGGGTGATGCCGGTTCGGTCGCCCGGCGCGGGCGTCAGGGAGGCGCGCCGGGCGACCTGGTCACCGGGTCAGTGGAGGGTGAACCCGAGCTTCTTCATACCGGCGGTCGTGTTGTTCTGCATGGTGTCGAGCGCACCGGTGAACGACTTGCCCGACTGGAGCGCCGCGCCGAAGCTGTCCCGGTACGCCGAGAAGGTCACCGTGACGTTGGGACCCCACATCGAGTAACTGCGGGCGCCCGGTGCCACCTTGCTCACCTGCGCGTAGTAGTCCGGCTGGTTCGGGAAGAAGGCCGGCGGCTGGTCGAGGATCGGCAGGGCGCGGCCCGAGGTCGAGGCCGGGTAGATGTTGATGTTCTTGACCTGGGCCGTCACCGCCTTGGCGTCGGTGTTCAGCCAGCTCGCGAACTGCGCGGCCTCGGCGGGGTGTTTGGAGTCGGCGGTGACCGTGATGGCCGAACCGCCCCAGATGCCGGTGGTGTTGTCGCCCGCCGTCCAGGCCGGCAGCGGCGCGGCGGTCCACTTTCCCTTGGTCGAGGGGGCGATGCCGCCGATCTGGGCCGGGGCCCAGGCTCCGGAGATCCAGGTGAGGAGGGTGCCGTTGTTCATCTCCTTGTTCCACTGGGGGGAGAAGGAGGGGTTCTTCTTCACCAGCCCCTTGTCGACCAGACCCTGCCAGTAGTCGGCGACCTTGTCGCTGGCCGTGCCGTTGATGTCCACGTGCCAGGAGTCGCCCTGGGTGGTCCACCAGTCGGCTCCCGCCTGCTGGGTGAGGCCGGTGAACCAGCCGGGGTCGGCGGCGTCGAAGTTGGTCATCGAGGCGTTGGGCGCCTTGGTGTGCAGTTGCGTGGCCACCTGCTCGTACTCCTGCCAGGTGGTGGGCACCTTCAGGCCGTACTTCTTGAACAGGTCGGCCCGGTAGAACATCATCAGCGGCGCGAAGTCCTGCGGGATGCCGTAGACCTTGCCCTGGAAGCGGGTCTGGGCCAGCGTCGCGTCGTCGAAGTCCGTGACCGCCTTCTTCGTCTCGGCGGTGATGTCGCGGATCACGCCGTTCGCCACCAGCCCGGGCAGCGATTGGTACTCGACCTTCGCGATGTCGGGGGCGGTCTGGGCCTGGTGCGCGGTGATCATCTTGCTGACGAGCTGGTCACCGCCGGCCGGGTTGCTGAGGGCGATCTGGATGTCGGGGTGGGTCGAGTTCCACAGGGCGACGACCTTGTCCATGCCCGGGTCCCAGGCCCACATGGTGAGGCGGACCTTGCCGCCCTTCGATGCCGAACCGCTGTCGGATCCCCCGTCCCCGCCACCGCAGGCGGCGAGAACCAGGGTGGCGGCCAGCGTGGCGCCTGCGACTGCGACGAATCTGGTCTTCATGGGCCAGTCTCACTTTCGTGCCAGAAGAGGGCCTGTGACCCGAGCCCAGGGCCGACCCGAGTCGACCGGCTCCGACTTTGACTGCGACTTAAGCTAAGTCGCAGTGGAGGCGGGGTCAATACGAGTGACGTACCGATTCACGACGTGTCGATTTCTTTATGAGTCGATTTCTCCGCCATCGGCGTCCGCTCCTGGTGGTGGACACAGGGGCCTGCTCGTGAAGCAAGGCTTCCGGCCCCTGCACCGTACGCGCCGGGACGCCCGGGAAGGATCACCGAAAGGTTACAGATCAGGTTGATACGGACAGCGAGCCGTAATCCACCGGGCGAGAGAGGAGCCGGCTCGCCGCCGAGCGAGCCGGCGATGTGCGGGGTCAGCACCACGTTGGGCAACTCCCACAACGGTGAGGCGGCGTCCGCAGTACATCCAGGTCTTCGGTGAGCAGGATGTCGGCGTGAGCGAGCGCGGCATGCGCGCGGGCGAGTGGAATTCTCCGAGCGGCGGCCCCGGCTCGGCCTCACAGCGCGCCTCCGGGCGGGCGCGGACTTCGTGGGGGAAGAGTCGGTCGGGGAGGTGTTTGTCCATGGCCTGCAGGACGACCGGCCGCGCGAGCCCTGGTTGCCCGTCCGGCGGGGTCTCGCCGCAAGGGCGCACACCCCGCCCGCTCAGCGCGCCGCCCAGATCAGTCCGCGCCGGGTGAGCTCCCGTACCGTCGGCTCGCGCAGGTCGTCCGGTCGGTGCCCCACGGCGGAGAAGAAGATGCGCCCCCTCCCCCACTGTCTGGTCCAGGCGACGGGCATGTCGACCGGCCGTTCGCCCTGTCCTGCGGATCCCGGCTCGACCGTGGTGGATGCCAGTACCGTGCTGAACGCGTCGGTCAGCATCCAGTACTGCTCAGTGATCACCGTCGTGTCGGGCAGCCCGGCGACGATCGGGTGCTCCCGGTGTTCCGGCTCGATCCGGACCCGGTATTCCAGGAACTCCGCCGGGTGGTGCAGGAACAGGCCGCCGACCATGCGCAGGTACGCGGGTGAGTCCTGGAACGTCGCCACGACGCCGCCGTGCCAGCCCGCGAAGCCGGTGCCCGCCTCGACGGCCGACACGAGCCCCGCGCACTGCTCCTCGGTCAGCCGTCCCTCGCTCCAGCACTGCACCACGAGGTCGGTCCGCGCCATGAGATCGGCGTCGGCATAGGCCTCCAGGTCCTCCCTTACGGTGACCACGAATCCGGCGTCGGCCAGTGCGGGCAGGAACAGGTCGGTGCACTCCCGTGGGGCATGCCCTTCCCAGCCGCCGCGCACCACCAGCGCCGTACGAGCCGCCGTCATCAACGGGTCGCGGGGTCGGCGGTCCAGGCCGGCAGGGTGAGCGGGGCGCGTTGGACGCCGATCCACTGGCGTTTGGTGAAGCCCGTCATCTGATCGTCTGCGCCGTGCCGGGCGTGGGCGTCGTTGACGTGCACCTCGCCCGCGTCCAAGCGCTCGGCGACCGACAGGCCGCGCATGAGGTCGGCGGAGAAGACCGAGTTCATCAGCATGGGCAGCCCGTTGGCCACGGCCACCGCTTCCTCCTGGTCGTCCACGACCGTGACCGGGAGGACCGGGCCGAAGATCTCCTCGGTGAAGGCCGGCATCCCGGGCGTCACCTTCGCCAGCACGGTGGGCCGGTAGAACAGCCCGTCACGGCCGTCGAACGTGCCGCCGGTGAGCACCTCCGCGCCCATCTCCACCGACGCCGTCACGAGGGCGTGCACGCGGTCGCGCTGGCGGGTGCTGATCAGGGGGCCCAGGTCCGCCGTACCGCTCATGGGGTCGCCGACGCGCAGGGCGGCGGCTCGGCGGGTGAGGGCGTCGACGTAGCGGTCCGCCACTGCCCGGGTGACGATGTGGCGGCTGGCGCTGATGCAGGTCTGCCCCTGGTATTCGAGCGAGGCGACCATGGCGCATGAGGCGGCGAGGTCGATGTCGGCGTCGTCGAGGACCAAGAAGGCGTTGCTGCCGCCGAGTTCGAGCCGGATCGGCCGCAGGGTGGTGGCGGCGGAGGCCGCGATGGCGAGGCCGACCTCGCGGGATCCGGTGAAGTCCATCAGGTCCAGGCCGGCGTGTTCGGCGAGCGCGTGCCCCGCGTCGAGGCCGTCGCCGGGCACCACGTTGAGGACGCCCGGCGGCAGTCCGGCCGCCTCGGCCGCCTCGGCGAGCACCTGGCCGCCGATGATCGGGGTGAGTTCGGCGGGCTTGAGCACGACGGTGTTGCCGAAGGCCAGCGCCGGCGCGACCGCCCGCATGGCCAGGTTGACCGGGTAGTTCCAGGGGGTGATCACGCCGATCACCCCGAGCGGCACTGCGCGGGACATCGAGAGCTTGCCCGCCTTGTACGGGGGCAGCAGGTCGCCGGCGTTCTCGCTCGCCTGGATCATGGAGATCCGCAGTTGCCGGATACCGGTGGACACCTCGTCCTCGGCCTTGTCCCGCACCCCACCGGTCTCGCGCATGCTCTGCTCGACCAGCTCCGCGTAGTGCGCCTGGAGAAAGTCGGCCATACGACCGAGATGGGCAGCGCGCTCGGGAGCACTCAGCGCCGCCCAAGCCGGCTGTGCGGCACGGGCCGCGGCCACCGCCCGCCCGACATCCGCGGCCCCACCGAGGGCATACGTACCGATCACGGCACCCGTGGCCTTCTCCACGACGTCGGCGGTACGCCCTGAGGAGGCCGAGCGGAACGTTCCGTCGATGTAGAGCCGGGCTGCGGGGAACTGAGACGTCATGAAGACTCCACGGAAGTCAGGAGACTTTGGCTACGACTTAAACTAAGAGGCAACAGTCATTGGCGTCAACCAGTCCGGGTGCGAGCGAGCCGGGTTGTGGGCCCGGTCAGGACGGCACCGGGCTGTGCGGCGGGTTCGCGGTGGCTTCGCAGTGAGGGCGCGGGGGGGTTCGCGGTGGCTTCGCAGTGAGGGCGTGGGGGGTTCGCGGCCTGTTCGGAAGGGCGATTGGGCAGGGCGATTCGGGACGGGTTTCGCGGCAGGGCTGTACCAAGGCTTCCGCGCCGGGACTACGCACAGGCCTCGGCGCCGGGGCTATGCCCAGGCCTCGGCGCCGGGGCTATGCCCAGGCCTCGGCGCCGGCCTCCAGCCCGGAAACGACCCTCGGCCGTCGACCGCTCGTCGCCAGCAGGTCCGCCACCGGCAGAGTCGCCGCGCCCATCGCCACCGCCTCCTGGCCCAGGCGCCCGACCTCGATACGAGTGCGCCCGCGCAGATACGACAGTGCGTGCCGCTCGGCCGTCTCGCGCACGGTGGGCAGTACCACCCCACCCATCACCGAGCCCGCCCACCCGGAGAGCACGACGAGATCGGGGTGGAGCAGGTTGATCAGGTTGCCGATCCCGATGCCGATGTACTCCCCCACCTTCTCCAGCGTCTCCATGGCCACCGGGTCGGTCGCCGCCCGCGCCGTCAGCTCCGCGAACCGGCTCTCCGTCCCTGCGGAATGGAACGGCTGACTGCCCAGCGTGGCCTGGTAACGGTGCAGGATGGCCTCCGCCCCGACGTACGCCTCCAGGCAGCCCCGTGAGCCGCAGCGGCAGGGCAGCCCTCCCGCGTAGATCACCGTATGCCCCCACTCGATCGTGGCGGGGGCAAGGCCCGCGACGCCTCCCTCCACGCCTGATCCGAGGGAGGCGCCCACGCCGACCCCGATGAGCGCGGTGACCACGCGGTCGGCGCCCCGGCCCACACCGCGCCACATCTCCGCCTGGCCCAGGGTCCGCGCGCAGTTGTCCAGCATGAGCGGTGCGGCGATCCCGGGGGCGAGCATCTCGCCGAGCGGGACGCCGGACCAGCCGAGCGTCGGCGCGTGCACGAGCGTGCGGCCGGGGATCCGCGGGTCGGGCTGGACGGCACCGGGCACGCCTACGCCGATGCCGAGCAGTTCCGCGGGATCGACGGCCGCGGCGCGGGTCACTTCGGAGATTCCCTGGAGCACCAGCGCGGCCACCGACTCGGCGTCGAGCCTGGTGTCGGCGATCGGGTAGACCTCGGAGTGGAGCACGGACAGGGTCCAGTCGAACAGGCCGATCCTGACGTGCGTCTCGCCGATGTCCACCCCGATCACGGTGCCGTAGTCCGGGCGGATCTCCAGCACCGAGCGCGGCCTGCCCCCGTCGGAGTCCTCCGAACCGCCCTCCGCGACCAGCCCCTCGGCGAGGAGTTGGGAGACGACGTTGCTCACCGTCGCCGAGCTGAGGCCGGAAGCGCGGGTCAGCCTGTTCCGGCTGGTGGGTCCCTGCACATACAGCGCGGAGAGGATGACGGACCGGTTGTGCCGCCGCAAGTCGCTCGTCGTTCTCTTCACCACGGGTTTCACATGACAAAGTGTGCCAGCCCGCGGATCCGTGCATCCTGACGCGTCCCGCTCGGCGCAGCGCACCGGTCCGGCGACGCAGCGCAGCGGGACGTCCCGGCGACTCACGCTTCCGTGCCTTGCACCGGCGCCTGTGACAAAGCGTTCGGGACCGGATGACAATCCAGCACATGGATGACGCGTTCACCCTCATTCGGCAGGCCGTCGGCGTGCTGCCCCAGGACGCCGTGGCGGACAACGGCCAGACGATCGCAGACGTGCGCGACGACATCGGACGTCAGGAATGGGAGATGGCGCTCGATGTGCTCATTGAGATCGCGGACAGCCATCCGGCGCCCATCGCCTTCTGGGAGAAACTCGCCGAGGCCGCCCGGCAGTTGATGCTGGACCGGACCCAGCGTTGGTGCCAGTGGCGGGGCTGGGAAGCCGAACACGGCACCATCCGCGCAACCTTGACTCTGCTGGGGGCCGACGAAGGCGGACGGCAGGCTGCCTTCGCGGGCGACGGCCGACTCAGACCGCTCTGGGACATCGGCAACCGCACCGCGCACGGACACCACGATCTCTACATCGCCCGGCTCTGGGTGGAGTTCGCCACGCAGCTCGGCCCCGGCGACTCAGCGGACGTACGCCTGGCTCCCCTGCAACCCGAGAGTTGGCGTCATCTCAAGCGCGGTGACGTGATCACCATGCACGAGGGCCGGCCTGTCACCGGTATCGCCGAGATCATCGAGGTCCTCCCCGCACGCGGGTGAGACAGACCGGACCGTTTCGGCGAAGCCGCCGTCATGGCCTCTCCAGTTCGGCCAGCCACGGATGTCCGGGATGCATGAGCTTCAGCCACCCGCTGAGAGCGTGGCGCCGCGTTCGGTCCAGCAGCGGCAGAACGCCGTGGAAGTCCGTCTCGTCCTTGGGCCGGGGTGCCTTCGCTTTGAACAGCAGCACCAACTCCGGTACCAGGTAAGGGATGCCGTCAGCCGTCCGCTCGATGATCGCGCCGTACGGGAGCCGCAGGCTCTGGTCCCGCCGACAGATCCACGTCCCGCCTTCGTGCGGCTCCCGGAAGACATCGAACAGGAATTGGCCGGTCGCCGGATCTCGCAGCCAGGTCTGGTGAGTGGCTTCGAGGACCTCGGTTCCCGCATTCGCCCAGACCCGTCCCGAGCCCACCGCGTCGAACGTGTACTCGGGGAAGCGGGCGCGAATCTCCGCGAACCCCGCCGCGGGCACCGCGATCTCCAGGTCGCCGTGGGGCCGCGACTGCCTGCCACAGAACAGGTCCAGCGCCCACCCTGCCGCGACGCACCAGGGCGTGCTGACGCCGTCCAACCGCTCCGCGACCTGCGCCGGCCGCCAGGCATCCGCCCACCGAGCATGCAGTTCGTCCAGATCAAAGACGGCACCGCCCTGTGGCAGGGAACCAGTCATCGTCCCGACGCCGTCCAAACCTCGCTCGTGGCCCTCAACTCGTAGCTCAGAGAAGGCTCTTGGCCTCAGTCGGCGCGCTGTCCGACGCGCAGGACGCTCAGATAGCGGCGTGATGCGCGGTCGTCCATCCGTGCGCGGATGCGCTCGGCGATGGCGTCGAGCAGGGGCTCGCGGACGTCGTGGTCCAGCTTCCGGTACAGCGACAACGAGCGGAGGTGATCGGCGAAGCCGTTCCCGTCGAACCACTGGACGGTCGGGTACCAGCGCACGATCGTCGGGCCGAACAACCCTCCAGGATCGTCGACCAGGCCCCACCCGTCGTTGGTGGTGAGCACGTCGTCCTCGAGCGGAGGATGTCCCCAGTCGGGGTTCCCGGGGCAGAACCGCTCGTGGAGGTCGGCGGTCTCGGCGTACGCCTCCGGCTCTCCCGCTCGGCGGACGACGACGTTGCCGATCAGCGCCATCCAAGCTCCCTGACGGAGGACGTCGTGCGCCCGCTGCCAGCCGATCGACGGGTCGATCCAGTGCCACGACGACGCGGCCACGAGAACATCGAAGCGACGACCGCGGTCGTCCCACTCCTCGAATGTCGACGTCTCCACGTCGACATTGCGGAAGTCGGCCAGCCGTTGCCGAGCGAGTGCGGCCATGTCCGCGCCGGGCTCGACCGCGGTCACCGAACACCCGAGCGCCGCCAGTGAGCGCGTCGCCTGACCGGTACCGCAGCCCACCTCCAGCACCGACGACCTCTCGTCCATGCCAGTGACAGCGACAAGATCCGCGAACAACTCCTCGGGATATCCCGGCCGGACACGGTCGTAGAGCTCCGCCACTTCGTTGAACACGCGGCCGAGGTCGTGTCGATTCGCGGGCAACGCTGGGTCATCGGTCACAAACGGACAAGCTACGAGGCTCACCGACGGAGACGCCACCGGTTTACCAGTGACAGTGGACGGGTGGCGCGCGCTCGTTGCCCTGAGGGCACTGGGCCGGACCGCGCATGGTCTCATCACGCGCCACTTCTCACGCCGCCACAATGAAGCCATGCCTCCGAGTCCCCAGCCCCCCGAACCCAGACCCCGCAATCTGCCGGGCGTGGTCGCCGACGAGTTGTACGGCCCCGCCGAAGGTGTCGTGGAACAGCGGTACGAGGCGAAGTACGTCAAGGTCGTCAAGCGGTCGACCGGCGACGAGGACGATTTCCTGGCGTTCTTCGATTCTCTCGAGCGCGGCCGTGCGGTTGAGCGGCGGGAAGGTGTCGCGGCATGATCAGCACCCACCTCGACGAAGAGCCCGCCGAGCATCGCCGCTTCGCCCGCTACCTGCGGGCTCTGGAGGCCGTCACCGAAGCGGACGAGGCCGACCTGGTGGCCGCCGTCCTGCGTGACCAGGACGCGACGATGGCGGACAGCGCGGTGGGCGGCCATCTGGACCGCCGGGCCGTCGGTTTCCTGACCGGCCCCCGGTTCACGACCTGGGCTCGAACGATGACCGAGGTGATCGCGGATCGCGAATTCCTATCCCTGCGCCTCCGCGAGTGGACCCTGCTCAGAACCATCGCTCTGGGCGGCGCATGGACCGCCGAGGAGCTCACGGGTACAACCGACTGGTTTCAACGCATGGTGGCAACCACGCAGATCGTGACCTCACCCAAGGCTCTCGAGCTGCTGGCAGAACGGGGACGAACCCGCCGCGTCCGAAACGCGGCAAGTCATCAGCTGCGAAGCCGCGACTGGCCCAACTGACTTGACCCACGGGTCTTTACGACTGCTCACGGCCACCACGTCGACGCCACTGGCGGGCGCGCATGTGCAGTCGGCGAGCGGGCCGTGGCCGCGACGATCGGCGTGGCAGCGGAGGTCTACTACAGCCTGGAGCTCCTGAGAGAGAAGCGGGAGCGACCACACTTCCGTACGTGGCGGTCGGCGGTCGCGGGCCGTATGGGAGCCGACACGCGCCCCTGAGTCCCTGGTTCCGATGCGAGGTCCCGGGCTTGATCTGCTGGCCCTGACGGGCGATGTGCCCTCGCTGGATCACGCCGTGGACGACCTGCTGCACGCCCCGGTGTCCCGGCTGCCCGGGTGCCGGACCGGCAGGCCTTGTGCGGGATCCTGTTCGTGCCGCACACCGGCATTCAGTGGGAGTACCTGCCCCAAGAGCTGGGCTTCGGCTCGCGCATGACCTGCTGGCGGCGCCTGGCTGCGTGGAACGAGGCCGGCGTGTGGGAGGCACTGCACCTGGTGCTGCTGAAGAAGCTGCGGGTGGCGAAGAAGCTGGACTGGTCGCGGGCGGTGATCGACTCCTCCCACGTGCGGGCCGCTCGGCACGGCCCAAAAGCGGGCCCAGCCCGGTCGACCGCGCACGACCGGGCACCAAGCACCACGTCCTCACCGACGGCCAGGGCATCCCGCTCGCGGTATAGCTGACCGGCGGAAACCGTAACGACGTCACGCAGTTGCTGCTCCTGCTGGACAAGGTTCCGGCCGTGGCCGGCGTCGCCGGCCGGCCCAGACGCCGACCCGACGCGCTCCTCGCAGACCGCGGCTACGACCACGACAAGTACCGCCGCCTGCTCCGGGCACGCGGCATCCGCCCCGTCCAACGCCCTTGTCAGGACCTCTTAGTGCCCGCTGAGCTCCGCGTTGACGTCATGAACGAAGGGTGCGCAGGCCGGTGCGGATTTCGCTGACCAGGATCTCGGGCTGTTCCAGGGCCGCGAAGTGCCCACCCTTGTCGGCCTCGCCGTAGTGGATCAGATCGCTGTAGGCGTCTTCGATCCAGCTACGTGGCAGGCGTGGAATGTCCCTCGGGAAGACGGTCACCGCGACCGGAAGCGTCACCTTCGGGCCGGCGAACGTGAGCGATCTGTTCTCCCAGTAAATGCGGGCGGACGACGCTGCGCTGTTGGTGAACCAGTAGAGGGATATCGCGTCGAGCATCTCGTCGATGCCGAGAGCGTCCTCGGCAAGCCCGTGGTTGTCGGTCTTGGACTGGAACTTCTCGTAGATCCAGGCTGCCTGACCGGCGGGCGAGTCCGCCAGGGCGAAGCCAACGGTCTCCGGCTTCGTGCCCTGAAGGTGGTTCGACCCACCGAGTTCGCCGGTGTAGAGGGCGAGGGTCTCCACGGCGTCGCGCTGTTCGGGCGACAAGGTGTCGGGGATCTGTGCGGGAAAGGCGTACTGGGTGTTCAGATGAATTCCGAGAAGCCCCTCAGGTCGCATGGCCCCGAGGGCGGTGGTGACGACGGCACCCCAGTCGCCGCCTTGTGCGGCCCATTTCGTGTAGCCGAGACGCTTCATCAGCTCCACCCACGCGCTTGCGATGCGCGAGACGGTCCACCCGGTCTCCGTGGGCTTCTGGGAGAACCCGAACCCGGGGAGCGACGGGACGACGACGTCGAATGAATCGGCGGCGTCTCCTCCGAACGAGACCGGGTCGGTCAGCGGGCCGATCAGCTTCAGGAACTCGACGATCGAGCCCGGCCATCCATGCGTGAGGAGCAGCGGCATCGCCTGGGGGTTCTTGGACCTGACGTGGATGAAGTGGATGTCCAGCCCGTCGATCTCGGTCAGAAACTGGGGGTATCGATTGAGCTCGGACTCGAAGCGCCGCCAGTCGTAACCGCGCTCCCAGTACTCCACAAGAGACCTGGCGTTCTCCACGCGAACCCCTTGCGACCAGTCGCCCACCGTTTCCGGATCCGGCCACCGGGTTCTGGCCAGTCGCTGCTTGACGTCGTCGATCGCCGATTCCGGGATCGAGACCGTGAACGGCCGGACGAGGGTCGAGATAGGTGGCGTCGGTGCGGTCATTGGCTTCTCCTCTTCTCCTGAGCGCCGAAGGGCAGCGCAACTCTCGCTGCACACTGCTGTACAGTCAATCTCACTGTACACCGGTGTGCAATACTGGCGCCGTGCCCACCGAGTCCTCCCGCGTGCGCTCGATGAACGAGACACGCGAACGCATCCTCGACGTCGCCCTCGATCTGCTCGGAGAGAACCCCGACGCCGGAATGGGCGAGATCGCCTCCACCGCCGGCGTCGTCCGTCGCACGGTCTACGACCACTTCCCCTCGCGCCGCGACCTGGTTCGGACACTCACGGAACGGGCCGTCGCCGAGATGACAGCCGTGCTCACCGAAGTCAACGCCTCCGGCGCCGAAGCGGACGCGGCGTGGGTCGAATTCATCGCCCGCCTCTGGCCGGTGGCGCACCGGTACCGAGTGCTGCTGGCGCTGCGCCGTGGCGAGTACGGCGAGGCGATCCACGGCCTGCTCGGGCCAGTCGATGAGCTCCTCGCCGACCTCGTGAAGCGGGGCCAGGACACCGAGGTGTTCGCACAGCACCTGCCGGCGGGCACTCTGAGCCAGGTCGCCTACGGCGTCGTGTTCGCCATCGCGGACAGCGACCTGTCGAACGGAACCGGCGGCGCCCGAGCAGCGACGATCACGAGCCTGCTGATGCTCGGAGTGCCCGAGACACGCGCCATCGCTCTCGCGGGGGACCAGCCCTGACCCGCAGTACTCGAACCGAGCCGCGAAGCCAGTCCGGTTCTGGTCCCGCAGCGCGTCGGCGATCTCCTGCATCCCGTAACGCTTCTGATGGCCGGAGATCGACGGATGCCGTGCCTTCCGCGCCGTGATCAGCGGTTTGATCACGGGTCGGTCAGGTCGGTCCTGTGCGGCTTGCGCTCAGCCACCGCTCCAGCGCACCACGGCCAAGCCTGCTGACGAGACGAAACCCTCGACTCGTTCATCAGTCGATGATCCTGCTCGCCTCGTCCTCAAGGATCTGCAGGTTAGAGCCGCAACCGGGCAAGAGCTTCAGCCATCACCCGCGCAAGGCGCTTCGACCCGTTGACATTGGGATGAGTGTGGTCCGGGGCGGCGTACTTGTCTTCGAGGAGGGAAGGGTCGGCTTCGGAGCGGATCGCTGCGTCGAAGTCAACGAATTGGTGCCCGGACGTGCGGATCCACTCGTTGACCGCAAGGCGGAAGTCTTCTCGGCCGGGGTCGCCCGCGAGATCCGGGGCAAGCGGTGTGACGGTGGTGAGAAGCACGGTGAGCCCTGCCGTCCGGGCCCGATCGATGAGCTCTCGGTAACCATCGATCAGCTGGGCGGGGGTCGGCATCTCGTCCAGCGGCGCCACTCTGCCGGGAAGGCTCCAGTCGTTGCTGTTGTAGGCGATCACCACGTGCGTCACGCCGTGGGTTCCGAGCACGTCCTCATCGAACCGGGACAGCCCGGCCCGGCCCCAGGACGGAGTCGCCGATGGTGCGTCCAGTCGGATTCGGTTTCCTGCGATTCCTCGGTTGACGACGGCGATCCTGGCATCAGCGGGAAGCAGGGCCGCGGTGTACTGCGGCCACCCCATTGCCGTGCTGGATGCCCCGAGGCATACGACCACCGCGTTCGCCTCGGCTCCGGCCACCTCGACGGTGCGCAGGAAAGGACCTCCCGGAGGCAGGGACCAGCCGTTCCCGTCTGGCTCGGGTTCGGTGCCGGTGTTGGTGGCAGGGAATTCGCGTGATTCGTCGGCCTCCACCGGCGTCGATCCTTCGAGCGGGAAGGCGCGTGATCCTACGAAGTCGCCCGGCAGGGACCGGTCGAACGTGAATCCGTTCGCTGACGTGTAAGGGGTGAACTCGGGCAGATACAGATCGACGACGATCTCGTCGCCGTGGCTGACGGTCAGGTCGACCGGGTCGGTCCACCGTGATGTGCCGGCCGGGATCTCGATCGATGACTGCCCGTCGACGGAGATCTCGACGAACCGTCCGCAGACTCCGATGGCGCTTCGTGCGATGCGAACGGCGCCGTCCCCGAAGAGATTGGACAGCTCCACCCGGACGCGGCTGCCGCCGATGCTTGCGGGCACGCTCATGCGGACGGTGACATCGTCGAAGGGCGGCTCGTCATCCTCACCGCGGAAGTCGGTCATGGCCTGGGTCCACGTCGGTGCCCAGCCCATGCCGTCGTCGGTCTCGTATGTGCTCACACTGGCCTCTTCTTCGTCTGCTGTGGGTCGGCTGCCGGGTTTTGATGTCACTCGGCCTGGTCGGCGGCGGTGAAGAGGTCGAGGAAGCCGGACGGTGCGTTGTCGCCGATCATCAGGTTCAACATGTCGTGCGCCTCGGCGTAGAAGGGTTCGGTTCGGGGGAACAGCGCCTCTTCGTAGGCGGTGAGAGCCGCCTCGACGTCGTTGGGGTGAGCGGCGATCGCCTTGCCGAGTTCGGCGCCGTCGAACATCGCCAGGTTTGCGCCGTCACCGGACGGCGGCATCAGGTGTGCGGCATCGCCGAGCAGCGTCACTCCGGGCACGCGCTCCCATCGGTGTCCGTCCGGGAGCGTGTGAATCGGGCGGGCGACCGGAGCGTTCTCGCCGTCGGTGATCAGCGCGGTGAGCGCCGGGGCCCAGCCGTCGAACTCCGCCGCGATCCTGGCGGTCGCGGCGGCGGCGTCGGTGAAGTCGATGGCGGCGATCCACTCGGCGGAGCGGTTCAGCTCGACGTACGTGTGCAGGATGTTCCCCGCCTCGCGGTGCGCGATGATCCCCTTGCCCGGAGCCAGTGCGTACATCGCGCCGAGACCGACCGTCTCGGCCGCCGCGGGATGCTGCTCGTCGGCGTCGTACAGGTAGATGTCGATGAATGTCGTGCCGGTGTACCGGGGTTCGGCGTCGGAGAGCAGCGGGCGGACCTTCGACCAGGCGCCGTCGGCGCCGACGAGGAGACCGGTAGTCACGGTCGTGCCGTCGGTGAAGGTCAGCTCGTGCCGGCCGTCGCCGAGGGGCCGGACACCGGTGGCCTTGTGTCCCCACCGGACCGCCTGATCGGGCAGGGAGTCGAGCAGGATCCGGCGCAGGTCTCCGCGAAGCACTTCGGGACGCCGCCCCGTGCCGTCGTCGGGAGCGTCGAACAGCAGCTTGCCGTCCTGGTCGAGCACGCGCGACGCCTCGGCGCCTTCGTGGATGATCGCGCGGAACTCGTCGGTGAGGTCGGCGTCGGCGAGCGCGCGCTGCCCGTCGGCCTTGTGGATGTCGAGCTGGCCGCCCTGGGTGCGGGACTTCTCCGAGGGATCGGCCTCGTAGACCGTCGCCGGGATGCCGTGGACGTGCAGGACCCGGGCGAGAGTCAGCCCGCCGAGGCCGGCGCCGACGATGGCGATCGGATGGTGGCTGGTGTTCATGGGCTTCCTCGTTTCCGCACGGCGCAGCGTCGGGCACATACCCGACATCAATATGGACCGGCGTTCCATTACCAATATGGAACGCCGGTCCAGGGTGTGTCAAAATGGGGTCATGCAGCGGACGCGAGGAAGAGCACCCACCGGGGGGCGTGCCGGCGCCCTCTCACAAGAGCTGATCGTCGGCGCGGCCGTCTCACTGCTGGACGAGCTGGGCGAGCGGGGGCTCACCTTCAGGCTGCTGGCCAAAGAGCTGAACACCGGGCCCGGCGCGCTGTACTGGCACGTGTCGAACAAGGACGAGCTGGTCGCCCTGGCCGCCGATCACGTGCTCGGCCACGCCTTCGCCGAGCAACCGAGCCTTGAGGAAGAGGCCGGCTCCGGGCTGCGCACGCTCGCCGTCGCCGTCTTCGACGCCCTTGACCGGCACCCGTGGGCGGCGTCCCACGTCTCCGCACCGCCCATACTGGCGAACTCGCTGCGCCTGCTCGACCGCATCGGCACTCTGGTCGCACGCACCGGGCTGCCGGCCGAACGGCACTTCGCGGTGTCCACCGCGATCTCCTACTACATCACCGGCGTCAGCGCCCAGATCATCGCCCCGCGCATCACCCACGACGCGACCGTCAGCCGCGACGACTTCCTCGCCCGGACCGCCCAACGCTGGGAAGAACTCGACCCGGCCGTCTACCCCTTCCTGACACGCACCACCCGGCACCTGCGCGACCATGCCGATCGTGACCAGTTCATCGCCGGCCTCGACATGCTCCTGAACGGCCTCAACACGATCGCGGACCCGCGGCCGCCCGCATGACGCCGCGGTCGTCTCGGCCGGCCGCACGGCTGGGTCAGCCCGGCTTGACCGCCAGCGTCGCGAAATAGTTCGACATGTAGTGAGCGGATGCGTTGGATTGGTGCGGCGCCTCCGCGAAGCCGGTGAGGACGAACCCCGCGGCGAGTTGCCCGCCGATCTGCTCGGTGAGGGTGTGACTGTATTCAAGGGCCGCATCCGCGCCGAACTTCGTGGCGCGTTCCTCGGCGGAGTACTGCGTGACATCGCTGTAGGGCAGCTTGTGCACGACGATCAGCTCGCCGCGCTCGTCGAGCGCCTCGTGGTCGAACAAGTACGCATCAGGGTTGATGAAGCCCGCCAGCAGAGTTCCGCCCGGTCGCAGGACGCGGAAGCACTCACGCCACACCGGCGCCAAGTCAGGTACGAACAGGTTGGAGACCGGATGGAATACGACGTCGAAGGCGGCGTCGCCGAAGGTGCTCAGGTCGCGCATGTCGCCCAGGACGGTGCGCAGTTCGAGCCCGTCGCGTGCCGCCACCATCTGGTCCTGGCCCAGTTGGCGCGGTGAGTTGTCGAACACCGTGACCCGCGCCCCCGCAGCGGCGAGGATCGGACCCTGCTGGCCGCCGCCGGAGGCCAGGCACAACACGTCCTTGCCGCTCAGCTCCGCCGGCAACCAGGAGCGGTCGACCGGCTCACGCCCGATGAGAACGATCGACCAGTCGCCCGTGCGGGCACGCTCGACATCCTCAGAACTCACCGGCCTCGACCACTCGTTGCCCTCTTGGACATACCTGTCCCAGGCTGCCCGATTGTGGGCAGCGGGATCGACACCCATATCCTCCACGTTCAACTCCCTGCTACAGCCAAGCGGACGCCTGCGGTACCGACAGTGCGGTGCCGCCAGCCAACACGATCGCCGGGCGCGCGCTCAACGAAATAAGCGCGCATCGAGGTCTCCGCGGGCCCGACGGATGGTCGCGCGGCGGGTGCGAAAGCGCTGGTAGCCCCAGGACGAGACCCTTCACTGGCAGGGGATCACCTTTAGCGGGACGCAGCACGGCCCGGCGTCGCAGGCATTCCGGGGCCTATGAGCCGTGCGCCGCCTCGCGCTCGGCAGCGAACTCGTCGAGCAGCTCGAACCACTCGTGCCAGCCGTCGAGTCCAGGGCCGCCGTGGCGAGGTCGAAGGTGACGATCGACATCGCGGAGCCGTGAGAACGCCATGAGTTGAACTCGATCACAGGCTGTCCATCCTCTGATCCGTGCAGACTTCGTGGTGCCGGGCCGGAGCGTCCCAACGCTAATGTGCCCGGATGACCTCAACCGGGACGTCCTCGCTGATACTGCATGGCAGACGCGGTAGCTCTGTCCGGCTGCAGGACGGGGTGGTGCTACTGACCGCGGACGGCGTTCGGCGCCGGATACCGGTGGCGGCGGTGGAGCGGATCGACGTCCACGGCCCCAAGGGCCGACGGCTGACCGTCGTACTGACGGGCAGTGAGCCCGTGGCGTACCGCCTCAGGTGCCGCAGTGGCCCCGCCGTGCGCGAGTTCGCGCAGGCACTCCAGCGTGCGCTGCCCGTACGGGACGCCGCCGAGCCGCGGACGGACGGGGCGGTGCTGGTGACCGAGGAGCCACTGGCGCGGGCGGTGCCGAACCGGGCCCGGCAGCTGTGGTGGGGACTGGGGAGCGCCTATGTGCTGGTGCTCGTCCTGCTGATTGTCACAGACGCCGGGGTGGTCCCGGTTCTCCTCTGGGTGGCAGCTCCTGAGGCGATCGGCGGTGGCGGGTTCGGCGTGCACGTCGGATGGAAGGTGGTCCGGGAAGCCTGGGGAATGCGTACCCGGGGCATCACGGTGGAGGGACGCCTGCAGCGATCCCACTGGTACGAGGGTGTCGAGCAGTACACCTACGCGTACGTCGACAAGCAGGGCGAGCGGCGTGAGCTCACGACCTCCACGGCGGGCGGCGACCCAGCCGAGATCACCTACGACCCCGCACACCCCGCGACCGCCCAGGCCGGCACGGGTACGACGGGTTGGCTGGTGTTCGGTGCCGTACTCATCCTGCTGCTGGGACCACTCCTCCTGGCCGGCCTCTCGTTCGTGGTGGTGGGCGTGACAGCCCTGGTCTTTTGAATGAGAGACCCATCCAGTACCGGGCGCTCGGGGACCGTCTCCTTCCATCTGCCTGAGGACGAGGACTGATCCCGGCCGGCACGTGCTAAACGCGTCCGGGGTCCTGATCATGCGGCGGGATCACCGTCGCTCGCTCCGTGGTGCGTGCCGCGGCGGCATAGCGGACGGCCAAGTCCCCGAACGCCGTGGCCAGTTCGGGTGGGCCGATGACCTCGATGCCGGTGTCGAAGCGGCCAATGGCTGCGGCCAAGCCCGTCCATGACCAGGAGCCGAGGATGAGTCGGCAGTGGTGGGGGCCGAGTTCTACGACGATTCCGTCCTGGGCGAAGGGCGCGACCTCCGCAGCCGGGAGGTGGAGGATGACCTCGCCTTGGCAGGGCCAGTCGGTGGTGGTGCCGTCGTTGCCTCGGAAGCGGCTGGTGACGAAGGTGGAGACGGTGCCGCCGGGGAGGTCGCGCGGGGTGAAGCGGGGGCCGGTGGGTGTGCGGGGCCGGATGCGGTCGACGCGAAAGATGCGCCAGTCCTCGCGGTGGAGGTCCCAGGCCACCAGGTACCAGTGATGACGCCAGGTCACCAGGTGGTGGGGGTGCACGCGGCGGGGGCCGTCGGCCGGGGTGCTCGGATCCGGGGCGTAGTCGAAGCGCAGTTCCTCGTGAGCGTGGAGGGCGCGGCTCACGTCCATCAGGATGTGGGGATCGACCTGGGAGGTGTCGTCTGCCGCCGCGGGCGGTGGAACCACGGTGATCTGCAACAGGTCGATGCGGTGGCGCAGGCGGGGCGGCATGACCTGGCCGAGGGTGGCCAGCGCGCGGGAGGCGTCCTCGGCGACGGTGGTGCCGGCGGCCGCGGTCTGCAGTGCGACGGCCAGGGCCACGGCCTGCGCGTCGTCGAACAGCATGGGCGGCAGGTGAGTGCCGGCCGCCAGGCGGTAACCGCCGGCCGGTCCTTTGACGGTGGTGATCGGGTAGTCGAGTTCGCGCAGCCGCTCGATGTCACGGCGCACCGTGCGCGAAGTGATGCCGAGACGCTCGGCGAGATCGTCGCCGGACCAGTCACGGGGCGTCTGGAGGAGCGAGAGCAGCGCGAGCAGTCGGGCGGATGTTTTGTGCATGGCACCCATCCTTCCCGGAGTACCGGACACACCCTGTCCGCTACCTCTGCCAACGTGGCCCACGCGCCGGTCGGGAGGCAAGCCTCCGGGTCACGGCGCCCGCCGCTCGGTATCGCAGGCCGGCGGCGTACATCTCGCACACCGCAGCAAGGAGCAGGTCATGTCCGTCACGACCACCACTCATCTGAACTTCCGGGGCACCGCGCGTGAAGCGCTGGACTTCTACCAGTCCGTCTTCGGCGGACGCACTGTCGCGGTCACCTACAAGGACGCGGGCGCGGTACGGAACGAGAGCGAGGCGGACTGGGTGATGTGGGGCGAGGTGGCCGGCGACAACGGCTTCCACGTCATGGCCTACGACGTGCCCTCGCAACTGCCCTGGAACCAGGGCGAGAACCCGTTCTTCGTCTCCGTGCGCGGAGACGGGGCCGAGGAGATCAGCGCCCTGTGGGGCAGGCTCGCCGAGGGCTCGACCATCGTGAGTCCATTGGCACCCGCGCAGTGGGCGCCGCTGTACGGCATGCTCACCGACCGGTTCGGCGTCACCTGGGTCCTGGACGTCACGCCTCCGTACAACGGCTGAACGGACCGATCGACCGACCTGGCGTGCCCGCGCCCAGGTCTGAGAACTCCGAGGACGTCGATCACTGCGATCGCAGGGCGGGAGCCCCAGGAGTGATGGGCTCCCGCCCGGCTACTTCACGGTGCCGGGACGGACGGTGAAGTAGGTCCATCCGCTCTGCGCGGTGCCGGTCTGCGCGCCGGTGGCCGGGGGTGTGTAGAGGCCGCGGATGCGGTAGCGGTCGTTGCTCGTGAAGAGCTTCAGAGCGCGGCTGTAGCCGTACCAGCCGTCGGAGTACAAGGGCACGCACTTCTGCGAGGTGGCCTGATGCCAGGTCCCCGAGGAGTAGTGCTCGATGGACATCGACGCGCAGCCGCCGGCCTGACGGGGTGTGACATGGAGGTTGAAGCCCATGGTGACTTCGGACTTGTAGAAGACCTGGTAGGTGGTGGATCCGATGTGGGTGGTCTTCGACGGGTACTGGATCTGTGTCTTGACCGTCGGTGTCAGGGTCGCGCCGGCGGTCACCGTGCGCGGTGCGTAGCGGTAGTCCCCCGCGAATGCCGCGCTGAAGACGGTGTTGCGGGTGACTTTGTACGACGCGACGAGGTTGCCCCGCGCGTCCACCTTGCCGCTCTTGAGCGCGGTGCGGGGTTTGCCCGCGGGCTGGGCGTACAGCGTCACGACCCGGGAGTTGTACGTGGTCCCCAGGTGCGCGGTGACCTTGACGGTCGCACCCGAGTGGTAGGACTTCGCGTCGGTCGTCACGTTCAGGGACGGCGTGGACCGGGAGACCTGAACCGTCTGCGAACCGGTCACCGGGAGGTAGGACGCGCCGCCGTCGTAGGTGAAGGAGTAGGTGTTCGCGCCGCCGGTCTGCGGTGTGTCGTGGAGGGCGAAAGTGCCGTCGGCGGCGACGGGTGCGGTGCCCAGCGAGTACCCCGAGGGGTGTGCCGGATCGGTCTTGACGACATGTACCGCACCGGTCCTCACGTGTGCGTGCGGCCAGTTGAGCCGTCCGGTGACGGTCACAGGCGCGGCCCGTCCCCCGGTGTCCGGGGCGGTGAGCGTCATGGTGGGCGCGTACTTCGCGACGGGTACGTCGAAGGTCTTGGTGGCGGGTCCGTAGTGGCCGCTGCCCGAGTAGTCGACGCGGAAGCTGAGGGGGCCCGTGGCGGGAGCGGTGCCGGAAACGTCGTAGGAGCCGAAGTAGTCGACCGGCGGGTGGGCCGGGGTGGCCGTCGGGTTCGGAACGAGCACGCCGTCCGGATCGGCCTGGTCGTAGCGCGTGATCCGCACGATGCCCGGAATCATGGCCTCACCGGCGTCGAGACTGACGGGTGCGTCGAAGCCTGCCCGGAACGAGTAGGCCTCGCCGGGAGCGAGCGGGGTGGTGGTTGAGTTGCCCGACAGCCTCACCCACGCGGTTTCCGGGTTGCGCGCCGTCAGCAGTGTCGGTGTCCCGCCGGTGGCGTCCACGGTCACGGCGTAGAGCCGGCTGCCGTCCGGTGCCCAGGCGAGACCGTGGACGGCCAGGCGCATCTGAGATGCGAACTCGTACAGGTTGTAGTAGCCCTTGGCCGTTTCCGGAAACGCCTCGAATCCGTAGTTGCAGCCGCAGCCGGCGAGGGTGCCGTCCGGCGCAACGGCGATGGCCCGGGCGGCCAACGGCTCGGCGAACTGCCCGTTCACCGCCAGGTCCGAGACGCGGTAGCGGTCGCTGCTCGCGCGCAGCCAGGACGAGAGCGCCAGGTGCTCGCCGTCCGCGGTGACGGCGAAGTCGGTCAACTCGGGGACGGGCAGCGACTTCGCAGCCTGCCGGGTCAGCACACCGTCATCTGCCGCGTACGTGGCGACGGCGGTGGTGTCGCCGGTCTGCGCGGCGGCCGCGAGGACGCCGGAGGGAGTCGGGGTCGTCGCCAGTGCCGGGGGCGCGGTCCAACTGCCCGTGCCCTCCCCCAGGTTGACCGTGCCGGCCGCGTCGACGGAGCCGATGCCACCGGTCCCCGTCGTGCCGTACCCGAACCAGAGGGTGCCCCCGGCGACGGCGAGCGAGTCCGGGTGGGTGCCGGCGCCCGTGCCGTAGCGCGCCGACTCGGTCAGAGTCGCCGTGCTGATCGCCGCGATCGCGTCCTGGTCAGGGAGGGCGGCGTACAGCGCGGATCCGTCGGCGGAGAGGGCAAGACCGGTGGCACCGGGCTCGCCACTGATTGTCGTCGGGTTTCCGCCGTCGAGATCGGTGACGAGGATGCCGTCGGTGTCGGCGCCACCGCTGATGTACAGGTGTCCGTGCGGGGCATCCACGACCAGGTGCGCGAAGTGCGCGATCGGCAATGCCGTACTCGACGCCGCGTACGAGTCCACCACGACGGGACCGAAGACGGTCGCGCCGGTCATCCCCAGGACCAGCGCACCGACGACCGACGCGGCGATCGCCGGCGAGAGTCTCGCCGTTTTCATCACATGCCCCCCACACACACCATCTTCACGATCAACGGGGCGCAAGCTAACACACGGCTGCCAACAGCCATCCTTTGAGGGAGCAGAAAGCATCGAAGGTCAGCGCGGGAACGTCCGTCGCGACCAAGACCTTCAAGGACGTCACGGTGACGGTGACTGTCGACGCGACCGGCTCCAGGTCCATCAAGCACACCTGGAAACTGAGCGTCGGCAAGAAGCAGTACGCCTGCGGCTCCTACCTTCGCCTTGCCGGTGGGACGGGGATGTCGGCGGATCGCGTGCGCAACCTGTGCGGCGCACGTGGTCGGGGCCGCCCTCTCGTGTCAGGGGGCGGCCCCGGGTTCCTTGCTCGTGTCGGCAGGCGGCGCCGTTACTTGTTCTCGCCCGGCTTGCCGACGTGGTCGCCGTCGCCTGGGGTGTCGTCACCCGGCTTTGCCTGGTCGACCGGCGCGGCCGACGAGTCGGAGCCCGGACTGGCGGGGGCCGTGGCCGCGGGGGCGTCGTTCTTCTCCTCGCCTCCCTTCCCGCCGACACCGGACAGATTGAGCTGGTAGGCGAAGAGAAGGGCGGCTACGGCGAGGGTGGCGGTGAACCAGAGGGTGATGCGTCGCATGACGTGCTCCAGAGAAGTGTGGTTGAGGGTTGATCGAGTGCGTCGGTCACCAGGCGAACTCTTCGGTGTGCAGGCTGTCGCGGTGGACGCCGGCACGTCTGGTGGCCTTGCGTACGGCTGACAGCCAGGCCGGGGGTCCGCAGACGTAGACATCGCGGTCGGCGACGTCGGGGACGAGTTCCCTGAGCACCTGGGCGTCGTCGATGTGGGTGCCGATCCCGGCCGGCAGCCAGGAGTCGTCGGCCCTGCGCGCACCGGGCATGAAGTGCAGCTCGACCCCCCGGACGGCGGCGATCTGCCGCAGTTCGTCGGCGAACACGGCGTGCTCGGCCTCGGTGTAGCGGTACAGAAGCGCGGCTTCACCCGGCCGGAAGGGTGTGTCCTCCATCAGCGCGCGCATGGGCGTGACACCGATTCCGGCAGCGATCAGCAGCATGCGGGGATGCCGGCGCCGGCGCGCGGTGAGTGTGCCGTAGGGGCCTTCGATGAGAACGCGTGTGCCGGGCCTGAGGCGGGCCTGGCGCTCGCTGCCGTCTCCGGCGATCTTGACGGTGATACGGAGATGGCGTGCCGTGGGCGCGGCGGACAGGGTGTAGGGGTTGCCACGGGACCAGCCGGGGCCGTCGAGGAAGCGCCAGATGAAGAACTGGCCCGACTCCGTGCGCAGCCGGTCCAGTCGGTGCCCGCGCATGACGACCGAGAAGACACCGTCCCCCTCGGGGCGTACCTCTTCCACGCGCAGTCGGTGGTAGAGCGAGCGCCACAGGGGCCAGGCGAGACGGTAGACGAGGGTAACGCCCCCGGCGAATAGGTAGAGGGTCCACCAGTAGGTGCGCGCCCAGGCCGCGTGGAAGTCCGCGCCGTCGCCGATCATGTGCGGGAAGGTGAAGGCGGTGCCGAGGTAGGCGTACAGGTGCAACAGGTGCCAGGACTCGTAGCGCAGTCGCCGTCGGGCCGCCCGCACCGAGGTCACCACCACCATGATCACCGCGAGGGTGCCGATCGTCGCGAACAGCATCCACGAGTCGGTGATGAACAGGCTCCACAGTTCGTCCGCGGCCGCTGCCGGATCCCGCATGACCCGTTGTGCCGCGAAGAGCACCACGTGCGCCAGCATCAGCCAGAAGGAGGCGAAGCCGATCCAGCGGTGGCGTCGGGTGAGCAGGTCGTGGCCCCAGGAACGCTCCACCCAGGGGATACGGGCGAGCAGGACCACTTGGAGCACCATGAGGTCCGCGGAGACGAGTCCGGTGAGCAGGCCGAGGGAGCCGATCGCCGTGTCCACGGTGGTGAGGCTGAGCAGTCCCTGGTTCAGGATCCAGATGAACACGACGGCGACCACCGAGGCGATGGCGGCCGGACCGAGCAGGTCGGCCAGGCCGAACCCCAGGATGCCGCGGTGGGGCCTCCGGGGTAGCCGCCTGTGCTCGGTGGCCACCGTTTTGGATGTGCTCATCGCTGCCTTCCCTCGGGCGTGGAGTGGGATCGGGCGCCTCGTGGGCCGCCCCGATGACCAGAGTGGAGGGCGTTTTTGTGGCGGCTTTAAGAAGCCTGTGACGGCATCGGACGCAGGGTGTCGGCACCGGTTCGCCACCCCCCGTGGTGGCTCCTGGCCACGGCGTCGCCGGTAAAGCTAAGGTGATCCGCGCTTGTCCAGCGGAGTGGATCACCATGGGGGCTTGACCGTATGAACGACTCATCTGAGGTCTCCGGCCCGGTGCTGCCCGGCTATCCGGAGCCGTTGTGGATCCAGGCGGTCAACGTGATCCGTGGCGAGATCGACCGCGGGGTGCTGCAGCCCGGTGGCCGGCTGCCGCCCGAGCGTGAGCTGTGCCAGCAGTTGGGGATCAGCCGGGTGACGTTGCGCAAGGCGCTGGGCAGTCTGGTCGAGGCCGGTGTGCTCAATCCGTCGCACGGTCGGGGCTGGTATGTCGCGCAGAGCGCGCGGAAAAAGGAGTGGCCCAACAGTCTGGAGTCGTTCAGCGAGACGGCGACCCGGATGGGGCTGAAGCCGCACTCGCAGGTGCTGCGGGCGGAGACGAGCCCGGCGAGCATCGACGAGGCGGAGCAGTTGGGGATCGCGCCGGGCACCGCGCTGTTCCGGCTGGAGCGGGTACGTCTTCTGGAGAACGTGCCGATAGCTCTTGATCTCACCCGGTTGCGGCACGCGCTGGTGCCGGACATCGAGCGGGTCGACTTCCAGGAGCGCTCGCTGTACTCGACGCTCTCGGCGGCCGGTGTCGAGCCCGTGCGCGCGGACAGCACCATCGAGGCGACGAAGTCGGACGAGCGAACGGCCGAGCACCTGGGTCTGTCGCCCGGCGACCCGGTGCTCGTGATGCGCCAACTCGCCCTGAACGCGCAGCAGGAGCCGTTGTTCGTCTCGACGATCCAGTACGCGGGTGACCGCTACCGGCTGCGTACGTCGTTCGCTCGGTCCTAGTCCGCGGCAGGTCCCCCGGCCGCACCGGCCGCACCGGCCACCGCGGTCAGAACAGCACGACCCCCTTCACGAAGTCGGGCGCAGCCTCCTCCATGGCGCCGAACGCCTCGTCGATGTCGTCGAGGCCGAACCGGTGGGTGATCAACGGCGCGTAGCTGAAACGCCGTTCGCCGATCAGGCCGAGGGCGTCGCGCATCGCGGCGATCAGACGGGTGCGGTCGGGGCAGAAGCCGTTGACGACGGTGACGCCCTTGTACCAGAGGTCCATGTCCATCATGGCGTCGCCGGTGTGGTGGTACCCGACCACGCACAGTGTGCCGAACGGCCGGACCATGCTGCCGGCGGTCTTCAGTCCGCCGGTGGCGCCGGTCGCCTCCAGGACGATGTCTGGTCGGGCGTCGGTGGCCCGACTGGTCTGCATGCGGTATTTCTCGGGCAGTTCGTCGGGGGCGAAGACGAGGTCCGCGCCGAGGGCGAGCGCGCGGCGGCGGCGCGCCGGGTCGGGGTCGACGCCGATGAGCAGGCCGGGCGCGTGCCGTTTGGCGAGCTGCACGAGGCCGAGTCCCATGAAGCCGAGTCCTACGACGGCCGCTTGGGTGCCGGGTCGTATGCCGGTGCGGGACAACGCCTCCTCCAGGTCGGCGACGGGTTCGCCGATCGCGTGCGCCGGTTCGATGCCCGGCGGCACGGGCAGTACGGCGTTCGCGTCCATCACGGCGAGGGTGGCGAACCCGTCGCCGCCCAGGCCGGTCACCACGTCTCCCGGCTGCCATCGGGTCGCGTCACGCCCGACGGCGACGACCCTGCCGACCATCTCGTGACCGAGCCGGACCGGGGCATCGGCCGGGTCGTGGGTGAGCCACGGACCGAGGTCGGAGGTGCAGACCCCGCACGCCAGAACTTCCACCAGGACCTGGTCGGCGGCGGGGACCGGGTCATCGGCGGTCACGACCTCGGAGGTTCGGGGGCCGACGAGTTGGCTGAACTTCATGCGGGTCTCCTGTCCGAGTGGTGCCGGTCAGTGTAGCCAAGTGGTTCTAAGTGGTAAGCACTGGCACAGGGTGTTCATGGCTGAATTGGCCGCCCTTTTTTGACCGTATTTGAGCTATATATGCACTACGGAGGTCGAGTTTTCGCCGCGTTACCTTCCGTTCGCCCCCTAGACAGGATCGGCCGACGTATTAGGATGTCGGCAAGAGGTATGCAAGTGGCACACCATCAGGTGCCCGCACGCCATCGGATGCCATCGGAGGGGAGGCGGTCATGGACGACTCCACGCACGCCATGCCGCATCAGGACCTCTCCGCGGTAGTTGTAGGTGCGGGTTCGCAGGGCCGCGTGCACGCTCTCGGCCATCTCGCCGCCCCTGGAGTCACGCTGGCGGGCCTCGCGGACATCGACCTGACCGCAGCCCAAGCACTGGCCGCGGAACTCGACGTGCCCCATGCCCGCGGCGACTTCCGCGAACTGCTCACGGAGGTAGGTCCGGACATCGTCAGTGTCTGTACACCACCGGCCCACCACCTCGACGTCGTGCGTGCGGCAGTCGCGGTGGGAGCGCGGGCGGTGCACTGCGAGAAGCCGATCGCCCTCAGCTACGGCGACGCCCTGGCTATGACGACCGAGGCGGCCGACGCCGGAGTCGTCCTGACCTTCAACCTCCAACGCCGCTTCGATCCCGTACAGATCCAGGCGCGGGAGTGGATCAGGCAGGGCGAGATCGGCGACGTGGTGACCGTCGAGGGCTACTGCCCCAATCTCTTTGACTGGGGCACCCACGTCCTCGACCTCGTCCTCTTCCACCGCCAGGACATCGCCCCGGAGTGGGTGTTGGGCCAGATCGACGTCTCCGTCGACCGCTATGTCTACGGCGTCTTCACCGAGACCGCCTCACTGACTCAGGTGGGCTGGGCGGACGGGGTACGGGCGGTGGTCTGCACCGGACGCGAACCCCACACGTCCGTCCTCAATCTGGAGAACGACCTCGGACTGATCGTCCAGGGAACCCGGGGGCGGGCCGACATCCGCGGCGCCCGCACCCTGCTCCGGCGCTTCGGCAAGGACGACCTGGTGCGGGAGTCGACGTTCGACACCGACCCGCGCCACTGGGACCGCGGGGTCGATCCGGCGATCGTCGCCGGCACGGCCGAGGCGATCCGCGACCTGGTCGAGTCGCTGCGCATCGGCCGGCGACCCGCGCTGCACGCGCAACAGGCGCTGCGCGGCGCCGAGTTGATCTTCGCCACGTATGAGAGCAGCAGGTCCAGACGGCGGGTGCCGTTGCCGCTGGACCGAATGGACAACGCCCTGACCAGCGGGCGGGCGGAGGGCTTCTGGAGCCCTTCCGGTGAATTGCGCTCCACCTACTGAATCGAGCCTCCGCATGCAGATACCCAGGCCCCGCCATGCCCCGGTGCCTCGCGCGGGCGTGCCCGCCGCGCGCCCCGCAGGGTCCACCGCCCTGGCCGCCGAGCGGCCCGCCGCCCGCACTGGCCGGTCTGCCGCTCTCGCCGTGATCAGCGGCGACGACGTGTACGAGGACCTCTTCACCGCGGCCTCCGCGCTCGAAAGTGCGCTGACCGACGAGGGGTTCGCGATCCGGACCGGCCTGGGCACCGCGGCACTGGACGGCGCGGCCGAGGCGGACCTGGTCGTCCTGTACATCGCGCTGGGCCGCTTCACCGCCGGGCAGCGTCAGGCACTGGCGCAGGCGGTGCACCGCGGTTGCGGTCTGGTCGCCCTGCACTCCACGACGGTCCTCGCCTCCCCGCCGGACCAACTCGACGCAGGAGACAGGCTGTTGGCCGAGCTGATCGGCAGCCGTTACGTCTCCCACGGACCGCGTCCCCACGAGAGCCGGTTCACGGTGCACCTGGACCCGGACCACGAACTCACCACGGGCATCGACCCGTTCGAGGTGACCCACGAGCACTACCGGCTCGCGACGCGACCCGACGTGCGAGTCGTCGCCTGGCGCGGGACCGACGCCGGGGCCGAACCCCTTGTCCACGTCCGCCGGTTCGGGAACGGCCGGGTCGTCTACACCCAACTCGGCCACGACATGCGGATCTGGGGCGAGCCCGGAATGCGCCGGCTGGTGCGGCGCGGCGCCCGCTGGGCCTGTCGTCCCGGTCAGCCCGTACAGAACGGGGAGTGACCGGTGCGCACCCTGCTGCGGAAGACCGCCTTCTACCTGCTCACCGCGTGGGCCGCGATCAGCCTCAACTTCCTCATCCCACGGATCATGCCGGGCAACCCGGCGGACAACCTGATCAACCAGTTCCACGGCAAGTTGAGCCCGTCCGCCGTGCACGCCCTGCGGGTGCTGTTCGGCCAGTCCGACCGGAACCTCTGGCAGCAGTACGTCAGTTACTGGCACAGCATCTTCACCGGCGACTTCGGCACCTCCTACGCGTACTACCCGTCGAAAGTCAGCACGGTCCTCGGGCAGAGCATGTACTGGACGCTGATCCTGATCACCATCTGCACAGTGCTCGGATTCGTCATCGGCACCACTCTGGGGATGCTCGCGGGCTGGAAGCGCGGCAGTTGGCTCGACTCGCTGGTGCCGGTCACGACGTTCCTGTCGTCCATCCCGTACTTCTGGTTCGCGATCATCATGGTGTATCTCTTCGCGATCACCTTCAAGTGGTTCCCCCTCTCCGGCGGTTACGCGCTGGACCAGCACATCGGGCTGAACGCCGGCTTCATCGGCAGCGCGATCAACTACGCGGTCCTGCCGGCCGTGACCATCACCGTCGCGTCGATCGGCGGCTGGCTGATCGGCATGCGCAACATGATGGTCACCACGCTCAGCGAGGACTACGTGCGCCTCGCCGAGGCCAAGGGCCTGTCCCGGCGCCGGGTGATGTACACCTACGCGGCACGCAACGCGATGCTGCCCTCGCTCTCCGGCTTCGCAATGTCTCTGGGGTTCGTGATCGGCGGCTCGATCGTCACCGAAGTCGTCTTCAACTACCCCGGCATCGGCTCGGTCCTCTTCAAGGCCGCGCAGGCGGCCGACTACCCGCTGATGTCGGCGATCTTCCTGCTCATCACGGTGCTGGTGCTCGTCGCCAACCTCATCGCCGACATCGCATACGTCTTCCTCGACCCGCGGACAAGGGAGAGCTGACCATGGCCCTGCAAGCCGCCGCCCTGGCCGAGGCGGACACCCCCGCCGAATCGTCCGGCGGACCCAGCCGCCTCTGGCTGCGTCTGCTGCGCTCACCGCTCACCCTCAGCGGCCTGGTGATCGTGCTGATCTTCCTGGTGCTGGCCGTGATCGCCCCGTGGATCTCGCCCTACGACCCGTCCGCCGTCAGCGACACCACCCTCGCCGGACCCTCCGCCTCGCACTGGCTGGGCACCACGCAGAACGGCCAGGACGTCCTGTCACAGATGCTCTACGGCGCCCGCGCCTCGATGCTCGTCGGCATCGGCTCCGCCGTCCTCACCACCATCCTGTCCGTGCTGGTCGGAGTCACCGCCGGGTACGTCGGCGGGATCGGCGACGAGGTGCTGTCGCTGCTGGCCAACGTGTTCCTGGTGCTGCCGAGCCTGCCGCTGACCATCATCCTGGCCGCGTACCTCCCGCACAGCGGCTCCCTCGGCATCATCCTGGTGATCACCGTCACCGGCTGGGCGTGGGGCGCACGGGTGCTGCGCGCGCAGACCCTGTCACTGCGCAAGCGGGACTTCGTGGAGGCGGCCCGGGCCACCGGCGAGCCCACCTGGCGGATCATCCTCAAGGACATCCTCCCGAACCAAGTGGCGGTGATCGCCGCCGCCTTCCTCGGCACGGTGACCGCCGCCATCCTCACCCAGGCCAGCCTCGCGTTCCTCGGCCTCGCCGACGTCACCCAGTGGTCCTGGGGCACCATCCTGTACTGGGCGCAGACCGGCAGCGCACTGCTGACCAGCGCCTGGTGGTGGTTCGTACCGGCCGGCCTTGCGATCGCGATCCTCGGCACCGCGCTGTCCCTGGTCAACTTCGGCATCGACGAGTTCATCAACCCGCGGCTACGGCAGGCCGGCATCGGCACCAAGAAGGCCCAGCGCGGCCAGGTGACGGCGAAGCGGACCCGCCGCGTCAAGCACCGAGGCCCCGCGCCGGCCAGGACCGCCCCGCAGCCCTTCACCCAGGACAGCACCGACGTCGTACTCGATGTACGCAACCTGCGAGTGGAGTACGTCGGCGAGGGCGGCCGCACCCCGGCGGTCAGCGACGTCTCGTTCACCCTGCGACGCGGCGAAGTGCTCGGCATCGCGGGCGAGTCGGGCTCCGGCAAGTCCACCCTCGCGTACGCCATCACCCGGCTGCACAAGCCGCCGGCCGAGATCTCCCAGGGCGAGATCCACTACACCAAACCGGACGGTGAAAGCGTCGACGTGCTGGCCATGGACGACGCCGAACTACGGGAGTTCCGCTGGGAGGAACTGTCCATCGTCTTCCAGTCGGCCATGCACGCACTCAACCCGGTGCTGCGCATCGGAGCCCAGATCGAGGACGTCATCGTCGCCCACCGGCCGGGGATGGCCGCGCCCGAGCGTGCCGCTCGGGTGATCGAACTGCTCGGCACGGTCGGCATTCCGGCGGACCGCGCGAACTCCTACCCGCACGAACTGTCGGGTGGAATGCGGCAGCGCGCGATGATCGCCGTCGGGCTCGCGCTCGATCCCGAGATCATCGTGATGGACGAGCCGACCACCGCGCTCGACGTGGTCATTCAGCGCCAGATCATCGAGAAGATCATGGAGTTGAAGGACCGGCTCGGCTTCTCGGTCGTGTTCATCACCCACGACCTCTCGCTGCTGATCGAACTCTCCGACACCATCGCCGTGATGTACGGCGGCAAGGTCGTCGAGATGGCCGCGGCCGACGACTTCTACCGGCGCCCCCAACACCCGTACAGCCGAGGTCTCCTCGCGTCCTTCCCCACCCTCGGCGGCCCCAAGCGCGAGCTGACCGGCATCCCCGGCTCCCCACCCGACCTGCGCCGGCTCCCCACCGGCTGCGCCTTCCTGCCCCGCTGCCCGCACGCCTTCGACGCCTGCGCCCTCCAGGTTCCGCCGCTCTACGAGATCACCGGGCCCGGAGGCGGCACCTCGCTGGCGGCCTGCCTTCTCCACCGGGAGGACGAGCAGGACCAGGCGCCGCGGGCGGACGCGACAGCGGAGCCCATCGGCCCGCGAGACGCCCGGGCCTCCATGAACGAACTCGCGACAGGTGACACACGATGAGCGGTGAGACGACGGCCCTGGCCGACAGCGGCACCGGAACCCCAACCCCCGGGACGGCCGACGCGCCCGTCCTCGAAGCCGTCCACGTGACCAAGCACTTCCCCGTGCGCGGCGGACTGCCCCGGCGCGGGACGCCCCGCAAGGTCGTGCACGCCGTCGAGGACGTGAGCCTGAGCCTGTACGCGGGACGGATCACAGCGCTGGTCGGCGAGTCGGGCTCCGGCAAGTCGACCCTGGCCCGGCTGCTCGCCCAGCTCCACCCGCTCACCGGCGGAGAGGTGCGGCTGCACGGCGAGCCCGTCAAGGCGATGCGCGGACGCGCCTTCCGCGACCACGTCCGCCAGGTCCAGCTGATCCTCCAGGACCCCTTCGGGTCCTTCAACCCGGTCGCGACGATCGCGGGCACCCTCAAACGGGCCGTCGCTCTGCACCACCCCGGCAAGCGCGGCAAGGAGCGGGCCGCCGTCATCGACGACCTGCTCACCCAGATCAACCTCGTGCCGCCACGGCAGTTCACCTCCAAATACCCTCACGAACTGTCCGGCGGGCAGCTCCAGCGCATCTCGATCGCCCGCGCGCTCGCGGCCGACCCGGAGGTCTTCCTCGCCGACGAGCCGGTCTCCAGCCTCGACGTCTCCATCCGGCTGGGCGTCCTCAACCTGCTGCGCCGCCTCACCGAGGAGCGCAACGCGGCGATGCTCTACGTCACCCACGACATCGCCTCCGCCCGCTACTTCGCCACCGACACCGCGGTGATGTACGCCGGCCAGATGGTCGAGAGCGGACCGTCTGAGGAGGTCACGCAGCATGCCGCGCACCCGTACACACAGCTGCTGATCGCGTCCGCACCCGATCCCTCCCGGGTCGGCGCCGACCGGGTCAAGGACATCGGGCAGCCGCCCAGTCTCATCGACCCGCCGACCGGCTGCCGGTTCCACCCACGCTGCCCGTACGCCATGGCGCGCTGCGCGGCCGACGCTCCCCCGCCCTTCGACATCTCCCCCGGCCACACCGCCCGTTGCTGGCTGTACGCCGACGACGCCGAGGCCCGTGCCCGGCGGGCCGAGAACGCCGAGGCCGTCGCGAGCCTGACCGCTCCGGTCGCCCCGGTCGCCCCCGTCCGAGCCCGCTTCCCTGGCGGCCCCTGACACCCCTGACTCTCCCGCCTCCCCCACGTCGTGAACCGAGGGGCCTCCCCGCCGGCCCGTTCGGAGCTCTCTTCGCTGTCCCTACGTTCAAGGAGCAGACGCACGTGACCACTTCACAGTCTCCGCTCGCGTCAGGCATGACGAGACGCGGTCTTCTCGCCGGAGCCCTTGCGGGCGCGGGCGCCGTCGCCCTGTCGGCCTGTCAGCCGTCCGGGGGCAGCGGTTCGGGCGGCAGTGCCACGCTCACCGTGGCCGGTCAGTCCGACAACCTCACCAAGGTGTTCAACCCGTACCTGGCCAACACCGCGCAGAGCCTGACGTACACCGGGCAGGGCTCGGGCGGCTTCATCTACGAGCCGCTGGTGCAGATCAACACGGTCGACATCGGCCACGACATCCCGTGGCTGGCCAAGAGCTGGCGCTGGTCCAACGGCAACAAGACGCTCACGATGGACCTGCAGTCGGGCGTCAAGTGGACGGACGGGCAGCCGTTCTCCGCCGACGACGTGGTGTTCACGTACACCATGCTGAAGAAGAACGCCGGGCTGAACCTGCTGGGCGTGGACATCGCGTCGGTCACCGCGCCTTCGCCGACCCAGGTCGTCTTCACCTTCCCGCAGCCCTCCGAGCAGTTCTTCACCAACGTGGTTTCGGCGCCGATCGTCTCGCAGCACATCTGGTCGAAGGTCAAGGACCCCGCCAAGTACACGGACGAGAATCCGGTGGGCACCGGGCCGTTCAAGCTGGACCAGTTCTCGCCGCAGAGCTTCACGCTGGTGCGCAACGAGGACTACTGGCAGCCGAAGGCGCAGATCAAGACGTTGCGGTTCGTCGCGTACAAGGACAACGAGGCGATGACCAACGCGCTCGTGCAGGGTCAGGCGGACTGGGGCGGCACGTACATCGCCAACGCCGACAAGACCTATCTGAGTCGCAGCAAGCACAACAACTACTGGGCGCCGCTTGCCGGTACGGACGGCCTGATCCCCAACCTGGAGCGGTGGCCGCTGAGCGACATCGCGGTGCGCAGGGCCATCAGTTACGGCGTCAACCGCAAGCAGGTGGGTGCTGCCACCGCCTCGCCGCCGGCCACCAGTGTCACCGGGCTGCCGATGCCGGCGTACACCTCGTCGATCGCCCCGCAGTACAAGGGGGTCGACTTCGTCCAGGACGTCGACAAGGCACACAAGACGCTGACCGACGCCGGGTACACGAAGGGCGGCGACGGCTACTACCGCAAGGGCGGCAAGCGGGTCGAGTTCTCGATCACCTTCCCGTCGGCGTACACCGACATCGCCTCCCGGGTGCAGGTGCTGGTGTCCCAGCTCAAGGACATCGGTATCAAGCTCTCCATCGACACCACCACGGTCACGGACATCAACACCCGTACCGGCAAGGGTGACTTCGACTCGACGATGGGCTACCCGGTCAACTCCGCCCCGCGCGCCTTCTCGTACTACAACGACACGATCAACCCGAACCTCTACTACCCCATCGGCAAGGCGACTCCGACCTTCCAGAACATCGAGCGGTTCCGCAACGCCGAGGCCGCGGCGCTGTTCAAGCAGTATCCGCAGGCCACCACGGACGCCCAGCGACAGCAGATCCTGAACGGGATCGAGCGGATCTTCGTCGACAACCTGCCGTGGATCCCGATGTTCTACTGGGGCAGCTACGGCAACTGGAGCACCGCGAAGGCGACGGGCTTCCCCAGCCCGGACAACCCCTACTTCAGCCCGGTGCCCAACCCGGTGGTCGCCCTGCGGCTGAAGCCGGTCTGAGCCGCCGCGCGTCGAGCGCCCCCGAACCAGTCATCCGCCACATTTCCGCGAGGAGAGTCATGTCCCATCTCTCGACGCCGAGAGCCATGGTCGTCGTGAACGGCGACGACATCCACCACGACCTGATCGCGGCCGCCGGAGTCTTCCAGCAGCTCGGCGTCGAGGCCGGGTTCGCCACCCGCAGGGCCATGGGCACCGGACGCTTCGTCGATCCCCGGCCGGAGACGGCCGAGTCGGACGTCTACCTCTTCTACACCGCGGGCGGCCACTTCGCGACGGACCAGCAGCAGGCGCTGGCCGACGCGGTGCGATCCGGGAAAGGGCTGGTCGGGGTGCACGGCGCCAACATCATGGGCTGGCAGGGCGACGGCCTCGACCCCGCCGACCGCCCGCTGTTCGAGCTGCTCGGCAATCGTTATCTCTCGCACGGGCCGGGCCACCACGAGGGTCGGCACCGCATCGAGATCGTCGCCGACCACCCGGTCACGGCAGGGGTCACCGACTTCGAACTCTTCGACGAGTACTACGAGTTCGAGCTGGCGGACGACGACGTGAAGGTGCTCGCGCAGCGGCACCGGGCGGACGGCGAGGTCATTCCGGTGCTGTACGCCCGGGAGTTCGGGGCCGGCCGGGTGGTCTACCTCGCGCTCGGCCACGACATGCGCTCCTGGGGCGAGCCCCCGGTCCGCGCCCTGGTCCGCCAGGCGCTGTTGTGGGCGTCCGGCCGTGACTGAGACGACGAGCGCCGGCCTCGTGGGGCCGGCCGGAGGAGGAGACATGACAGCCGCCATCGGCGTCATGACGTACACCGTGCTCGATCAGGCACGGGTGGACCTGGAGGGAACCCTGGCCCGGCTGGCGGACCTGGGTTACCTCGGGGTCGAGACCTACGGTCTGGTCGAGCACTTCGGGCCCCGCCGGGTCAGGGACGCGATCGCCTCCGCCGGACTCACCCTGACCAGCGCGCACACGCCCTTTCCCGCGGGCCCGGACGCCGAGCAACTGCTGGACACCAATGAGGAGTTGGGCGCCGAGGTCCTCGTGTGGAGCTTGGAGCGCGAGGAGTTCGACTCGCCCGAGGCGATTCGCCGGGGTGTGGAGCGGGTGAACGAGGCCGCGGAGCGTGCGGCGGCCCGTGGCATGCGTATCGCCTACCACAACCACTTCGCCGAGTTCTCGCAGGAGTTCGACGGGCGGCAGGCCTACGACCTGTTGCTGGAGCTGCTCGACGACCGGGTGCTGGTCGAGCTCGACGCCTACTGGGCGGTGATGGGCGGAGCGGACCCGGCGACGGTCCTGGCCGAGCTGGGTGAGCGGGCGCGCTTCGTGCACGTGAAGGACGGTCCGGCGGTCAGCTACGAGGACGACGTGATGGTGCCGATCGGCGAGGGCGGCATCGACTGGGCCCGCACGCTGAGCACCCCGTGCGGTCTGCGCTGGCACATCGTGGAGCTGGAGCGGCTGCACATCGACACGTTCGAGGCGCTGCGGCGCTCCTACGACCACTTGGTGAGCCGCGGGCTCTCCCGTGGCGCGACCGTCCCGACGGCGAACGGGGAGCGGGCATGAAGGTGTTGTTCCTCGGCGGTGCCGGGATGATCGGCTCCGCCGCTGCCGCCAGGGCCGCAGCCACCGGCTTCGACGTGACGATCGTGACGCGGTCCGAACCGGCCCGTGCGGTCGCGGACGGGGTACGGCAACTGCGGGCGGACGTCCGGGATCCGGCGGCGCTGCGGGCGGTGCTGGGCGACGAGGAGTTCGACTCGGTCGTCAACTGGGTCGGCTTCACACCCGACGACGTGCGTGCGCACCCGGAGCTGTTCACCGGCCGGACCGGGCAGTACGTGTTCATCAGCACCTGTTCCGTCTTCGGCCGGCCGGTGCCGCACCTGCCGATCACGGAGTCGACTCCGCGCCGCCAGCCGGTGTTCGGCTACGCACGCGACAAGATCGCCTGCGAGCTGCTGCTGGAGGACGCGCACCGCTCGTCCGACTTCCCACTGACGATCGTGCGCCCCTTCCACACCTACGACCGCACGGTGATCCCGGTGCTGGCCGGATGGACGGCCATCGAGCGGATGCGGACGGGCCGGCCGGTGGTGGTGCACGGCGACGGCACGTCGCTGTGGTCCCTCATGCACGCAAGGGACTTCGGGCGGGCCTTCGTGGCGCTGCTGGGCCTCGGCCACGCGGTCGGCGAGAGCGTCAACGTGGTCAGCGGCGACATCCTCACCTGGGACCAGATCCATCTGACGCTCGCGGCGGCGGCCGGGGTGCGTGAGCCCGTGCTGCGGCATCGGGCCAGCGAGTCGATCGCCGTGGAGGTGCCGGGGTGGGAGGAGGTGCTGGAGCACGACTTCCGGCACTCGATGCTCTTCGACACTTCCAAACTGCGGTCCCTGGTACCGGGATTCGCACCCGAGGTGTCCTTCTCGCAGGGCGCCCGGGAGGTGTTGGCGCACTACGACGCCCACCCCGAACTGCGGTCGGTCGACGCGAAGTTGGACCACGCCTTCGACGTGCTGCTGGAGGCGTGATGAAGAGCACCGCGTTCGAGTGGTATTAGGTGGTCTATATTAAGAAGACCACGACATGCCACTAGCAGACCAGAACGAGGGAAGAGGAACGCGTGATCGGCGTCGGTCTCATAGGTTCGGGATTCATCGGCGACACATACGCGGACGCGCTCCAGGACGTACGGAACGCGGCGCTGGTCGCCACCTGCTCGCGCGACCTCGCACGGGCCACCGCACTGGCAGCCAAGTGGGCCCCGGACGCGCGCGGTTACGACGACATGGCGGCTCTGTGCGCCGATCCGGACGTCGAATTGGTGGTCGTGGCCGTGCCCAACGAAGCGCATCTGGAAGCGGTGCGGACGGTCGCCGCCGCCGGCAAGGGCGTGGTGTGCACCAAGCCGCTGGCCCGCAGCGGCGCCGAGGCCGAGCAGATCCTGGACGTCGTCCGCGAGGCCGGCATCTGGCACGGCTACGCGGAGAGTTCGGTCTTCTCCCCCAACATCGCCAAGGCGCACGACATGGTCACCGCGGGCGCGATCGGCGACCTGCTGACCATGCGGGCGCGCGAGGCCCACTCGGGGCCGCACGCCCCGCACTTCTGGGACGCCGAGACCGCGGGCGGCGGCGCGCTGCTCGACATGGGGTGCCACACCGTGGAGTCCGCCCGGCACTTCTTCGGCAAGGACAACCCGATCACCGAGGTCTTCGCGTGGGGCGCGACGCTCGCCCATGCGGACCGGACCACCGGCGAGGACACCGCGATCGCTCTGCTGAAGTTCGCCGGCGGCCAGTTGGCCACCGTCGAGTCCTCGTGGATCGAGAAGGGCGGCATGCAGTTGCGGCACGAACTCGTCGGCAGCGCAGGCCGGTTGGTCACCGACACGTCGTCGACCCCGGTCTGGGGCTTCATCGAACGACCGGCCGGCTACCTGGTGGAGAAGGCCGACGCCGACACCGGCTGGGTGTACCCCGTGCCGGAGGAGGCCCGCGCCTACGGATTCAGCCAGCAGATGCGGCACTTCGTCGACTGTTTCGCCCGCGGCGACACGCCCCGCGAGACCTTCGAGGACGGCGTCGTCGTCAACCGCGTACTGGACGCCTGCTACACCTCGATGCGCTCCGGTACGTGGGAGAAGGTCCAGGTCCCGGCATGAGCACGGAACCCATGAGCGCGCGGCGGACGGAGCCGATGGCTCCCGCAGCGGCGGACCCTTCGCAGACGTCCCTTTCACCGGCATCCCCTTCGCCGGCGGCCCTGGACGGCACCTATCCCGAGCCGTTGTGGATGCAGGCCAGGGACTCGCTGGTGCGGCGGATCGCCGTCGGTGAGGTCAAGCCGGGCTCGCGGCTGCCTCCCGAGCGGGAGTTGTGCGGGATGCTCGGCATTTCCCGGGTCACCCTGCGCAAGGCGCTGAACGCCCTGGTCGAGCAGGGCGTGCTGCGCTCCGCCCAGGGCCGGGGCTGGTACGTCGCGGCCACCGAGCGCAAGGAGTGGCCCAACACCCTGGAGTCGTTCTCCGAGACCGCCCACCGGATGGGGCTCCTTGCGACCTCCCGGGTGCTGCGCCGCGAGAGCGGCCCGGCCAGCTTCGACGAGGCGGAGGCGTTCCAGATCGCCCCCGGTGCCCCGCTGTTCCGCCTGGAGCGGGTGCGCATGCTCGACGGCGTTCCGATCGCGGTCGACCTCTCCCTGCTCCCCGCCGACATCGCCGTCGGCTTCGACGAGGTCGACTTCACCATCCGATCCCTCTACGACACGATCACCGGCGCGGGCTTCGAGCTCGCGCAGGCCGACACCACCATCGAGGCGCGCCCCGCCGACGCGGCGCTCGCCGGGCACCTCGCCATCGCGGCGGGTACCCCCGTCCTCGAGATGCGGCAGATCGTCCGCGACCGCGCCCAGCGCCCGCTGCTCTCCTCCTCGATCCGCTACGCGGGCGACCGCTACCGCCTGCGCACCTCCTTCATGCGCAACCCAGGGCTTTGAGCCGGCGCCCTCCGACCCCTCTTCGCAGAAGCGGAGCCACCGTGACCACAGCAACGCACCCGTCCGCCCACGACACCTCGGCCCTGGCCCGGGCACTCGCCTCACCACGCCCAGACGAGATCACGGCGTGCGCGGCCCTCCTCCGGCGGGAGGGCTTGCTCGGCCCGGACACCCATGTCTCCTACTTCGGCCTGGCCGAGCAGGACAAGCGCGAACTGCTCGCCGGTGACATCACCCCGCGCCGCTTCCGCGTCATGCTGATCGACCTGCAGACCGGGCTCTCGCACGACGTGACCGCCTGTCCCGACGAGGACCGGATCGTCTCGGCCCGTGCTCTGGACGTCGCCGTGGACGGCCATGTCCCGGTGGTTCTCGCCGAGTTCGCGCTCGTCGAGGAGATCGTGCACCGCGACGAGCGGTGGCTCGCGGCGATGCGCAGGCGCGGCCTGACGGACCCCTCACAGCTGCGGGTCAACCCGCTGTCGGCCGGAGTGGCCGGCCCCGGCGAGGACGGCCGCCGTCTCCAGCGCTGCTTCACCTTCGTGCAGAAGACGCCGGACGACCTCGGCTGGGCGCACCCGGTGGACGGCGTCACCGTCGTCGTGGACGTGGTCAGCCGCGAAGTCCTGGCCGTCGAGGACCACGCGGACCTGCCGGTGCCCGACGAGGACGGCAACTTCCACGACCCCGCCTGGGTCGGCCTCCCGCCGCGCCCTGGCCTCAAGCCCATCGAGATCACCCAGCCGCAGGGCCCCAGCTTCACCGTGGACGACAACGGCGTCCTGGAGTGGGCGGGCTGGTCCCTCCAGGTCGGCTTCGACCAGCGCGAGGGCCTGGTTCTGCACAACATCGCCGTCGACGACGCGGGCCGGCGGCGCCCGGTGGTCTACCGCGCCTCGCTCGCCGAGATGGTCGTCCCGTACGGCGACCCGAGTCCGCAGCGCTGGTTCCAGAACTTCTTCGACTGCGGCGAGTATCTGCTCGGTGGCTTCGCCAACTCCCTTGAGCTGGGCTGTGACTGCGTCGGCGACATCACCTATCTCGACGCGGTGCTCGCCGACGCCTCCGGAGGCGTACGCACGATCCCGCAGGCGATCTGCATCCACGAGGAGGACACCGGCATCCTCTGGAAGCACACCGACAACTGGAACGGCTCTACCGACTCCCGCCGCAACCGTCGGCTGGTGATCTCCTTCTTCGCCACGGTCGGCAACTACGACTACGGCTTCTACTGGTACTTCTCGCTCGACGGCGTCATCGAGCTGGAGGTCAAGGCGACCGGGGTCGTCTTCACCTCCGGCTACCCCGGCCCAGGTCACGCGTACGCCTCCGAACTCGCCCCCGGCCTCGGGGCCCCCTACCACCAGCACCTCTTCAGCGCCCGCCTGGACATGACGGTCGACGGCGCCGACAACGCCGTCGACGAGGTGGAGTCCGTGGCCGTGCCGCGCGGGCCGGACAACCCGACCGGCACCGGCTTCACCCAGTCCGTCACCCGCCTGCGCACCGAGCTGGGCGCCCAGCGGCTGGCCGACAACACGCGCAACCGCTCCTGGTTGGTGACCAACCCTTCGGTCACCAACCGGCTGGGCAACCCGGTGGCCTACCAACTCCACCCGGAGGGACGCCCGTTGCTGCTCGCCGACGCGGACTCCGACATCCACCGACGAGCCACGTACGCCACGCGGCACCTGTGGGTGACGCCGTACGCGCCCGACGAGAACTACCCGTCCGGCGATCTGGTCAACATGCACGGCGGCGGCGCCGGACTGCCCCAGTGGACCGCCGCCGACCGGTCCGTGGACGACACCGACATCGTGCTGTGGCACACCTTCGGACTCACCCACTTCCCACGGCCCGAGGACTGGCCGGTGATGCCCGTCGACAGCACCGGGTTCGCGCTCAAGCCGTACGGCTTCTTCGACCGCAACCCGACCCTCGACATCCCCGCCGCCACCGCCCACTGCCACCCCGGCGGACACGACCACCAGGACCACGCACACCACCACGACGACGGAAAGGCCGGCGCATGACGACCGCACCCCCGCTGGGGATCCAGCTCTACAGCGTGCGTGAGGACATCGGACCCGCCGACCTCGACGGCACCCTCGCCCGGCTGGCGGGCTTCGGCTTCACGCACGCGGAGCCGTACGACATCCTCTCCGACCCCGACCGGCTCGGGGCCGCGCTGCGCGATGCCGGCCTGAGTGCGGCCAGCGCCCACGCGTCGGTCCTGCGGCATGACGTGACGGACATCCTGGAGGCGGCACAGGCCCTGGGCATCGGCTGTGTCATCACGCCGTACGTCGACCCGGGCAGCATCGCCGACCGGGCGGGCGTGGAACGGCTCGCCGACACGCTCAACGCGGCCGCCGAGACCGCCGCCGCCCACGGCATCCGGATCGGCTATCACAATCACGACTTCGAGTTCGCCCAGCACGTCGACGGAGTCCCTGTCTACGAACTGCTCGTCGCGCGCCTCGATCCGGCGGTGGTGCTGGAGGTCGACGTGTACTGGGCGGGGGTCGGTGGCGCCGACGTGTTCGAGCTGCTGCCGCGACTGGGCGACCGGGTGCGCTATCTGCACGTGGTGCACGAGCGGGAACCCGGCAACGACCGTCCGGTGCTGGGCGTCGACACGGCCGGGCGGATGGACGAGGTGCTGGCGCTGACGGCGCCGAGCGTGGAGCTGCCGGTCGTCGAGGTCGTCGCCCACCACAGCGACGTATGGCCGCTCGTCGAACGCAACGCCGCTCATTTCCTCGCCGGAGCCGTCGCGTGACCGGGCCCGTGCGGGTCGCGGTCGTCGGCGCCGGCGACATCTCCGACCAGTATCTGAAGACCCTCCTCGGTTACCTGGATCTGGCCGTCACCGCCGTGGCCGACCTGGTGCCCGACCGCGCCCGCGCGCAGGCCGAGAAGTACGGCGTGCCGGTGTGGGGCAGCACCGAGGACGTGCTGCGGCGCGACGACGTGGACCTGGTGGTGAACCTGACCGTGCCCGCCGCGCACGCCGAGGTCGCGCTGGCCGCGATCGCGGCGGGCAAACACGTGTGGGGCGAGAAGCCGCTCGCGCTGGACCGGGCGACGGCCCGCGCCGTGCTCGACGCGGCGGACGCCGCCGGGGTCGTGGTCGGCAACGCGCCCGACACCGTGCTCGGCGCCGGTGTGCAGACCGCGCACCGGCTGCTGGCCGAGGGCGCGATCGGCGAGCCCAGGACAGTGCTCACCCTCATGCAAGGGCCGGGACCCGATCTGTGGCACCCGCGGCCGCAGTTCCTCTTCGCCAAGGGGGCGGGCCCGCTCTTCGACATCGGCCCCTACTACCTCACGGCCCTGGTCCAGTTGCTCGGCCCGGTCGCGTCTGTCTCCGCGACCGGGCAGAGCCCGCGCGCCGAACGGGTGATCAGGTCCGGGCCGCACGCAGGGACGGCCTTCCCCGTCGAAGTACCCACCCACGTAAGCGTGGTGACAACGTTCGCCTCGGGAACGGTCGGCACCTCCGTCTACAGCTTCGACTCACCGGTGCGCCGCCAGCTGTTCGAGATCACCGGCAGCGAGGGGGTCATGGAGGTCCCGGTCAGCGGGTTCGCCGGCGACACCCGGCTGCTGACCTCCACCGAGCGTGACGCCCCCTGGACCACCGTGCCGGCCGACGGCGTCCCCAGCGACCGCGGGGTCGGCGTCCTCGAATTGGCCCGCGCCCTGCGCGCCGGCCGACGGCCCCGCGCCGACGGCGGTTTGGCCTACCACGTGCTCGACGTGATGCTCGCCGTCGAGGAGTCCGTCGATCTCGGCTCACCCGTCCGGGTGGCGAGCAGCGCACCTGAGGTGCCCCCGATCCCACCCCGGTGGGACCCGACCACGCGCACCCACGACGGAACGGAGCAGACATGAGCGACGGATACCTCGCCTATCGAACGGCCCGCGCGACCCAACCGGAGGAGCTGGAGGCGGCGATCGCCCGGCTGGGCCCCCAAGTGGCCTCCATGGGCGCGGCCGGCCTGCTCTCCGGTCCCGGACCGGTGTTCGTCGGCATCGGCGCCAGCCTGGCCGCCGCGTGCGCCCCGGTGTGGTCGCTGCGCAGCCGGGGCGTGCACTCCTGGCGGCTGGGCGCCGGCGACCATCCGCTGCCGTTCCCCAGGAGCCGGCACCCGGTCTTCGGCGTGTCGCAGAGCGGCCGCAGCGCGGAGACGCTCGCGCTGCTGGAGTCCGTCGACCCGTCACTGCGGTACGCCGTGGTCAACATGACACCGTCACCGATCGCCGACGCGGCGACCGGCGTACTGGACATCGGCAGCGTCGCGGACAGCTACGCGTCCACGATCGGCTTCACCGCGACCATCGCCGCGCTCGGCATGCTCGCGGATGCCTGGGACGGAGGCATGGTCGACGAGGGCTGGGCCAGGTTGGGCGCCCTGTTCGCCGCGACGCAGAAGGAACTGACCGAGCAAGTGCGGGCACTGGCACCGCTGTTCGCCACGGTCACCTCGGCGGACTTCGTCGGCACCGGTCCGGCGGTGGGCTCGGCCGAGGCGTCCGCCCTGCTCTTTCGCGAGGTGGTGCGCATTCCGTCGACCGGGATGAGCACCCGCCAGTACCTGCACGGCGCCATGGAGTCGGCCGGCGGCGGGGTCCATGTCCTGTTCGGCGACGAACGCGAGCACGAGGTGGCCGACACCCTGGTCGCCGCCGGTCACCCGGTGGTGCTCGTCACCGCCGAACGGCTCGCGCAGCGGCCCTTGTTGCACCCGGTGCGGGTACCGCGGCTGCCCGCCGCACAGCGCGCCGTCATGGAGATCCTGGTCGCGCAGATCCTCGTGGAAGCGGTCGCCGAGGTCCGCGGGCTCGACATCGAGGAGTTCGTCTTCCACAACTCCGACATCAAGGTGACCGGGGGTCCGGCCGCATGAAAGTGCTCGTCGGGGCCGACATCGGCGGCACCAAACTCGCGCTCCGGACGACCACGCCCGACGGCACGGTACGCGTGGACGTCGAGATCCCGTCCACGGGCTGGGAGGCCGCACCGGTCGACCAGGCGGCGCGCTGGCTGTTGGACCGGGTGCGGCCGGTACTGCCCGAGGACGATGAGATCGCGGCCCTCGGGGTCGGCGCGCAGGGCTGCGACACGCAGGAGCACTGCGCCCACCTCGCCGCGGCCTTCGAGGCGTTGGGGGTATCGGCGGCGGTGGTCAACGACGCGGCGCTGCTGGTCCCGGCCGCAGGACTGACCGACGGGATCGGTGTCATCGCCGGCACGGGCTCCATCGCCGTGGGCGCCTGCGCCGAGGGCACCGTGCTCTTCGCGGGCGGCTGGGGCTGGGTGCTCGGCGACGAGGGCAGCGCTCCGGCGATCGTACGAGAGGCGGCCAAGGCGGCGCTCGCCGCGCACGACAAGAGGCGCCCGGACGACGGGCTGCTGTCCGAACTGCTCGCACACTACGGCGTCGCCGACGCTCCGGCGCTGGCGAGAGCGGTCAACGACACGCCCACGCCGGCCACTTGGGGTCCGGCGGCACCGGCAGTCTTCCGCGCCGCGGCCTCCGGATCCGCGTCCGCGCTCGCGGTGATCGACGACGCCGCCACCCATCTGACCGCCCTGGTCAGCCGCCTCCGGGCACGCGGCGCCGTCGGCGAGACCGTCGTGGCCGCGGGAAGCGTGGTCCTCGGGCAGCCGCTGCTCGCCGCCCGGCTGCGCGAGCGACTCGGGTCCGCACACCCCGATCTGACACTGCGTCTGCTGGACGTACCCCCGGTCGCCGGGGCGGTGGCGCTGGCACGGGCCCGGTACGGGCTGGCAGGGGTGGCCTAGTTCCTACGGGGTGACACCGAAGTCTCACCGGACGCAATCCCGAATGGAGTTGAACATGGCAGAGCACAACCACTCCTGGTCGAACGCCATCTTCGTCGACGGGCAGTTCCGGCCGCCCGCCTCGGGAGGAACCCTCCCGGTCCGCGACAAGTCCTCCGACGAGGTGTTCGGCGTCGCCGGCGCCGCCGGGACAGCGGATGTCGACGCGGCCGTCGCCTCGTCGGTCACTGCACAGCGCACATGGGCGGCACTCCCCTACTCCGAGCGTGTCGCGGTCCTGCGTGGGGTCGCGACGGCCCTCGAACAGGCCGACGGATTCCGCGAGTTGATCATGCGGGAGACCGGGAGCATCGCGGGCAAGGCCGACTACGAGATCGCCTCGGCGGTCGGCGAGCTGACCGAGGCCGCCGCGCTGGCCTCGCGGCCGGTCGGCGAGGTGCTGCAGACCGGCCACGCGGGGCGCTTCTCGGTGTCCGAGCGGGTGCCGGTCGGCCTGGTCGGGGCTATCACACCGTGGAACTTCCCGCTGGTGCTGGGGATGCGGGTGATCGCACCCGCTCTCGCCCTCGGCAACACAGTCCTGCTGAAGCCGTCGCCGGAGACCCCGGTGTCCGGCGGGTTGGCGATCGCGGAACTCTTCGAGCGGGCGGGTGCACCGGCCGGCATCCTCCAGGTGCTGCCCGGCGGCGAGGGGGTCGGCCGTCGGCTGGTCGAGCACCCGGACGTGGCGATGGTCCACTTCACCGGTTCGACGACGGTCGGACGCGAGATCGCCCGCACCGCCGGGTCCCTGCTCAAGAAGACGTCGTTGGAACTGGGCGGCAACAACGCCCTACTGGTCCTGGACGACGCGGACATCGACCAGGCGGCCATGATCGGCGCGTGGTCGAGCTTCCACTACCAGGGGCAGACCTGCATCAGCGCCGGACGGCACATAGTCGACCGCGCGGTCGCCGACGCCTACCTGCGCAATCTGACCGACCGGGCGGCGGCCGTCACCGTGGGCGATCCGCTCCGGGACGGCACCGGCCTGGGTCCGATCATCAACGACGCTCAACTCAAGCGTGCGGCAGGCCTGTTGGACGAGGCGGTCGCGGGCGGTGCTCGGATCCTGACCGGGGGCACGAGCGCGGACAGGTTCTTCCGGCCCACCGTCGTCGTGGACGTCGACCCGGCCTCCGCGCTGTGGACGGAGGAGATCTTCGCGCCCATCGCACCGGTCGCGATCGTCGACGGCGTGGACAAGGCCGTCGCGCTCGCCAACGACACGCGCTACGGACTGGTCTCCTCGGTCGTCGGCACCGACGTGCACCGCGCCACGGAGGTCGCGCGCCGGCTGCACTGCGCCATGGTCCACGTCAACGACGCGACACCGCAGGACGAACCCCTCGCCCCGTTCGGCGGGATCGGCCAGTCAGGCCTCGGCGGCCGGGCGGGCGGCGACGCGAACCTGGAGGAGTTCACCGAGCGCCGGTGGCGGACGGTCAACTCCGACCCGGTGCACTATCCGTACTGATGACGTCGGTACATCACCTCATGGCGCTGCTGGGCCTGTTGGGAGCCGGCGCATGCGTGATGGGCCGGCTCACCGGGCCGGTCCGCGACTGGGCTCCGCCCGCGGTCGTCCTGGCGGTCATGGCGCTGATGGTGTGCGGAGTGGGCGGTCCGACCCTGGCGGCCGGAGCAGGGACGGTGGCCGCCCTCGCCCTGTGGACCGCGCTCGCCGGGCAGGCGGGCAGTCGCGGCACGGCTGTTGTGGACCTCGCGACGATGGCGGTCCTGACGGCGTGCGCGAGCCGGATCGGGCGCGACGGGGCACCCGGACACCGGTCCGCGATGCACATGAGCGGCGCCCCCGGGACCTACGACATCCGGCTCTTCCTGCTCCTCGTCGTCTGCTGGGCGCTGGCCCGCGCGGGTGTCCGACTCACCGCACTCGTCAGAACGTCCGGGCCCCCGCCCACCGACGGGGTGGGGGCCCAGCGCGTGGCCGCGCTGCAGGAGGGGGGCAGCGTGGCCATGGTTGTCGCGATGGCGGCGATGCTGGCGTAACCGGACCGACGGACGACACACGCGACCGGCACGAACGACACGACCGGCACGACGGAAGGGGCGGTACCCGAGGGTGCGCTCGACCCATGACTCTCCTACGATCCTCACCGCTCACCTGGGCCACAACCTCGCGGCGTCCAAGGCGGTGATCGCCGTGCTGCCGGACGGGCTCGCGCCGGGCGAGTGCCAACTCCTGGGTCCCGGCCGCATCCCACGTCTGCTCACCGCCGGACCCGTCATGACCGTCCCGGGCTGGCGGCAGGGTCCCTTCACCCGGGTTCCGCTCCCGGACGACCTGTCACCGGGGACGTACGCGGTGCGGGTCGTCGACGGCAGCGGACGCGAGTCGGTGTCGGAGCCGTTCGAGATCGCCGCCGACCGCATCCAGCGTCAGACGATGTCCGACGTGCTCGCATACTTCAGGGCGATGCGGTCCAGCGGCGAGATCGACCGCAAGGACCGGCACGCGCGGCTGTGGGGCGACGAGAGCGGGCGCGAGGTCGACGCGCGGGGCGGCTGGCTGGACGCGAGCGGCGATCCGAGCAAGTTCCTGAGCCACCTCACCTACACCCGGACCATGAGCCCGCAGCAGATCCCGCTGTGCGCATGGGCGATGGCCGTGGCCCGCGACGCGATCGCCGACCGGCACCCCGACCTGGTCCGCTCGCTCGGCACCCGGCTGCGCGATGAGGCCCTGTGGGGCGCCGACTTCCTGATGCGCTTCCGTGCGGCCGAGGGCTACTTCTACACCGGCATCTTCGACGCCCTGACCAAGCGGCTCGACGAACGGTTCGTCACGGCGCCGCTCGCGGAGTGCGTCCGTACCGACCGCTATCAGGCCGCCTACCGGCAGGGCGGGGGTCTCGCCATCGCCGCCCTCGCCCGCGCGTCCACCTTCGACGACCACGGCGACTTCACGGGACCGCAGTACCTGGAGGCGGCGCTGTCCGCCTTCACTCACCTCGAAGCCCACAACCTGGAGTACCTCGACGACGGCACGGAGTCGGTGATCGACGACTACGCGGCGCTCCTGGCCGCATGCGAACTGGTGGGGACGGGCGCTCAGTTGGGTGGCGCGGTGGGTGAGGCGGCTCGGCTACGGGCGCGGGCGCTGTGCGCCCGATATGTGCGACCGGCCGACGGCGGCCCCGGCTGGTTCCGTGCCGACATGGAAGGGCGGCCCTTCTTCCACGCGGTGGAGGCCGGTCTGCCGGTCCTCGCCCTGCTCCGGTTCGCCGCGGTCCTCCCGGACGCGCCGGAAGCTGCCCCGGCGCGCGAGGTGGCGCTGGAGGCGATGCTCGACACGCTGGCACGGACGTCCGCCGTACCGAACCCGTTCGGCTACCCGCGTCAGCGGGTCCGGCCGGCCGGTGGCAGCGACCGGGACGCCTTCTTCTTCCCGCACGCCAACGAGACCGGCTACTGGTGGCAGGGCGAGAACGCCACCATCGCCTCGCTCGCTGCGGCTGCCGCCTTCTGCGCGGACGCGGACGGCGTGTCCACGGCCGATCGGCAACGTCTGCTGGATTTCGCCGACGACCAGTTGGCGTGGATCACCGGCCGAAATCCCTTCCAGGTGTGCATGCTTCAGGGCCGCGGGCGCGGCAACGTCGACTACGAGTCGGACTTCCCGAACCTTCCAGGCGGCATCGTCAACGGCATCACCTCCGGCTGGACGGACGAGGACGACATCGCCTTCCTGCCCGCGGACGCCCCGGACGGTGAGTCGTGGCGATGGGCCGAGCAGTGGATCCCGCACACGGGCTGGTTCCTGCTCGCGGTGGCCGCGGCGCGCTGACCGGTCGTGGTGCGACGCGTCGGCGAGCGGGGGCTCTACTCCTGCCACATCCCGTCACGCATGACGACTCGCCCGCGCAGTTCCGGCTCACCGCGCCAGGCGCGCACAGTCGTCGGGACCACTCGTACATACACAAAGGGCACCCGGCGTGACTCCCCCAGGCTCTGCACCGGCTGAACCTCCGAAGCGGGCGTTGCGTAATCAACTCCACAGGGACAGCCCGATCTCTGCCACGGGACGGAAGGAGAGCACGATGCCCACACCGCCCGGGTCCCCCTCACCGAACGACCGCCCCGCGCTGGAGCCCATCCGCGTACTGCGCCCGCGCCGCACCGACGCGCTGGCCCAACTCCTCGAAGACATACGCCAGGACAAGGACTACCGCAGCCACGAGACCGCTGCCGCCGCGTCCCTCCCCCACGTCCCGGCCGGCGACGAGACAGAGGAACTCCCACCTGTCCCAGGCGGCACAACGCAGCTGCTCCCGCCTGTCCCCGGCGGTAAGACGCCCAGACTCCCCGTATCCGACGGCGACGCCCGCCCGCCGCGTCCCGTGGACCGCCCACGCCTCGGGTCCGGACAGCGCCGGGCAGCCGTGGCGATCGCGGTCGTCGCGGCAGCCGTCATCGGCTTCGGCTGCTCCCTCCTCATACCCGGCCCTACCGCCGCCACCTCGACCGCACCCTCGGCGAGCCCGAGCCCGTCGACCGCTCCGACGTCGGCCACCCCGGGCGCGGTCGAACCCCTCGACATCCTGACGAACGCCGGCTTCGAGACGGGCACCCTCTCACCGTGGCACTGCACCGGCAACCCGAGCTCGATCGTCTCCTCTCCCGTCCACTCGGGCTCCAAGGCCCTGCGGGGGAAGGTCAGTTCGCGCGACACCGCGCAGTGCGACCAGACGGTCGCGGTCCGGCCGAACACCGCCTATTCGCTCAGCGGCTGGGTCCGTGGCTCCAACGTCTACATCGGCGTGGACAACGGCCCCTCCACCTGGGTCACCTCCCCCACCCGATACAGCCCACTGACCGTCACCTTCACCACGGGCGCCTCCCAGACCAGCGCGACGATCTACGTCCACGGCTGGTACGCACAAGGCAGTTACTACGCCGACGACATCGCCCTCCACCAGCCCAGCGGCGGCAGTAGCGCCTAGAGCCTTCCGCCGCGCTCAGCCGACCTGCGCACCGTGCCCGGCGTCGGCGGGTCCATCGAGCGGGGCGAGCAGGACGATCGGGATCTCTCGGGCGGTCTTCCGCGCGTACTCGTCGTACAGCGGGAAGATCTGCACCATCCGGGGCCAGAGGGCCGCGCGTTCGGACGGCGACGCGACGCGGGCGCGTGCGGTGAACCGGCGAGTGCCGACCTGCACGCCGACGCTGGGGTCCGCCACGAGGTTCATGAACCATGCCGGGTCCTCCTCGGCGCCACCCTTGGAGGCGACGACCACGTACTCGTCGCCCGAGGTGCCGTAGATCAGGCACGTGCGGCGAGGCGTACCCGTACGGCGTCCGGTCGTGGCCAGCACGAGCGTGTGCACTCCGTTGTTCTCGTGACCTTCGGTACCGCCCGAGGCGAGATACGTGCGGGTGTGCTCGGCGACCCAGTCCCACTGCGAGTCGGTGGCGCGGTCGAGGTCCTCGGCGATGGCCATGGCGACTGTCCTTCCGGTAGGTGCGACGGTGCGGCCACGCCGGCCGCGTCCACTCCTGGGACGGAGCCGCCACGCCGGTCTCTACATCCCGCTCGGCATCCCTTTTGACGTCGATCTACTGATGATGCGGGGGCGGCGCGGGGATGCTGGAAACTCCCGGCGCGGTCTCCGGCCAGACCAGGAGCACTGGGCAGGGAGCGTGGTCGACGACGAACCTGCTGTGCGGGCCCAGGCTCTTGGGGCCAAGACGGCTGCGGTCCCCGTCGCGGGCGAGGACCAGCAACTCGGCGCCCTCGGCCGCCGCGACAACCTCGCGTTCGACGTGGCCGGAGCGTTCGACGCGCGTGCTGGGGCGGCCGAGACGCTCCGCGGCCTCTTCGAGCAGCCGGGTGGCGAAGACGCCCGCGAGTTCCTCCACCCGGGTGCCCGGATCGCGTTCGGGGTGACCGCGCCCCAGCAGGCCGGCGAACGCTCCGTGGGCGACACCCGGGACCTCGTGCCCGTTGACATGCAGGAGCACGATCTGCGATCCCTCGGGCGCGTGGGCGCGGGCGGCGTCCACGCTTGCGGGCCAGGTGCCCTCGACGATCCAGACGACGACGGTCATACGCCTCAACCTCCGGCTTGTGACTCCGGTCCGGGCAAGCATCCGATCAGATGCGACACACACCCACAAGGCAACCATCGAGCACCGGCCGGCGCCTCACACGGTGGCGGTGGTGGACTGCGCCGGCCGCGAGAGTCACTCCGCACCAGCTTTGGGCCGGCGCGATGCGGCCTTCACCGGCCCGCACCCGGCCGCCGCGTCCAGAGGATGGGGGCAGGGGGCTGACGTGCATGTTCTTCGCTCTCCGGCGCCGAAGGATCCGAACGCGCCCCTGTCCAGTACTCGGGCGGCGTCGAGCGGCCACCAGTGACACCGCGTCATGCCCTTCGGCTGAGGAGCGCGCTCAGGTGCGTCAGCCGATCGGCTCCGGCATCGGTCGGACGTCGTAGGCGAGGGTGATGGTGTCGCCTGCCGACGGGTCGGCCAGTTCGACGCGCCAGCCGTCGGCGAACTGGTCGACGCCGGGTGCCATGGGGATGGTGCCGGAGATCAGGACCGTGCCGGGGGTGAGGTCGCCGCGGGAGCGCAGGACGTCGACCCAGTAGGCGGGGGTGAGGAGTTCGGCGAGGGTGCCGGTCTGGATCTCGGTCTCGATGCCGGCGTGGCTGACCCAGGCGCGCAGGGTGAGTTCGTCGATGCGGGATTGCACGTCGGCCAGGCGCCAGGCGCGGCGGGCGAGGACGTCGGGGCCGGCGTTCTTGCTCCACGCCACCCCGTGCACCTCCAGGTCGCGGTCGGTGTGGTCGCAGGCGGCCGTCAGGAGGAGTTCGCCGTCGTCCGCGACGACCAGCGCCCACTCGGCCTCGCCGGAGGTGCGGCCGTGCTGGACGGCGACGCGCTCGGTCTGCTGGGCGAGGTACGGGGAGACGGGGTAGAGCGCCGGCGTCACGGCCGGGCCCGGCACGCCCAGCTCGGCGAGCTCTTTGACGTGCGCGGCGACGTCGTCCTGGCTGCGTCCGGCATACCCGGCGTTGAGGACCTGGACGACGTCGACCTCACGCGTCGATCCGTCGGGCAGTTCGAAGGTCAGCAGGGCCATGAGGGCACTCCCAGGGATCGGGGAACGGTGAACGGAGATTCGGGTTCAGGGATCGGGGAAGGCGTCCGCGGATTCTGATTTCTCCACGGTTAACTTCCGGCGCAGGGCTTGCGCATACGACCTGTATACAAGAAGTATGCCGGAAGGTCGATGTTCCCGAGCAAGGATGGGCCCCATGCACGACACCCCGAAGAGCGACGCCGGGGCCGCGGAGAAGCGCTCCGGCGTCGGCCGCGCCTTCGTCGCGAGCCTCACCGGCACGGCCCTGGAGTGGTACGACTTCGCCGTCTACTCCGCCGCGGCCGCGCTGGTCTTCGGCGATCTCTTCTTCCCGTCGGAGGACCCGCTCACCGGCACGCTCCTGGCGTTCTCCACCTACGCGGTCGGCTACCTCTCCCGTCCCCTCGGCGGCTTCGTCTTCGGCCGCCTCGGCGATGTGATCGGCCGCAAGAAGGTGCTGATCGCCACCCTCGTACTGATCGGCGTGGCAACCTTCCTGATCGGCCTGCTGCCCGCCTACGGCACGATCGGCGTCGCCGCGCCGATCGCCCTGGTCGTGCTCCGCTTCGCCCAGGGCGTCGGCGTGGGCGGCGAGTGGGGCGGCGCGGTGCTGCTGTCCAGCGAGTTCGGCGACTCCCGCCGCCGGGGCTTCTACGCCTCCGCCGCACAGGTCGGCCCGCCCGCGGGCAACCTGCTCGCCAACGGTGTGCTGGCCGCCCTCGGCGCGCTGCTGACCGAAGCGCAGTTCGAGTCGTGGGGCTGGCGGGTGGCGTTCCTGCTGTCCGGCGTGCTGGTCGGCTTCGGCCTGTGGATCCGGGCCAAGCTGGAGGAGACACCGGTCTTCAAGGCGATGGAGGCCGAGCAGTCCCGGCCCGAGGCCCCCGTACGCGAGGTCTTCACCACCCAGCCCCGCGCCCTGACCGCCGCGATCCTGTGCCGGGTCGGCCCCGACGTGCTGTACGCGATGTTCACTGTCTTCGTGCTGACCTACGCCACCCAGGAACTCGACATGTCGCGCGGCTCCGCCCTCGCGGCCGTCCTCATCGGCTCCTCCGTCCAGGTCTTCCTGATGCCCCTGGCCGGCGCGCTCTCCGACCGCGTCAACAGGCGCCTCCTGTACGGCATTTCAGCAGTGGCAGCCGCGATATGGCCGTTCGTCTTCTTCCCGATGGCCGCCGGCGGCTCCTGGCTGCCGCTCGCCGCCGGGGTCCTGGTCGCCCTGGTGATCCACTGCTGTCTCTACGGACCCCAGGCCGCCTTCATCGCCGAGCAGTTCTCGCCCCGGCTGCGCTACACCGGTTCCTCGCTGGCCTACACCCTGGCCGGGATCATCGGCGGCGCCATCGCTCCCCTGCTGTTCACCACCCTGCTGAGCGCCTACGACAGCTGGGTCCCGCTGGCCCTGTACATCGCCCTCGCCTCCGCGATCTCGCTGGTCGGCGTCCTGCTGGGCCGCAACCCCGAGGCCGCCGTCGAGGAGGACGCACAACTCGCCGCGCCGAAGGCCCCGGCCGCGGCGGACCTGCCCCTGTCACGCTGACAACGTCCCCGGACAAGGAGAGATCACCCCATGCGGATCGCCCTCAGCCAACTCACCACCGGCCCCGATCCCGAGAAGAACCTGCGCCTCGTCGAGGAGTGGACCCGTCGCGCCGCCGACGCCGGAGCCCGCGTCGTGGTCTTCCCCGAGGCGACGATGGCCTGCTTCGGCACACCGCTGGCCCCGCTCGCCGAGCCCCTCGACGGACCCTGGGCCGACGGGATCCGCGAGATCGCCCGGACCACCGGCACGGTCGTCGTCGCCGGCATGTTCACCCCGGCCGACGAGGGTCGGGTGACCAACACCCTGCTGGCGGCCGGAGACGGCGTCGAGGAGTCGTACGACAAGATCCACCTCTACGACGCCTTCGGCTTCCGCGAGTCCGAGACCGTCGCCCCGGGCTCCCGCACCGCCGTGATCGACGTGGACGGCGTCAGGCTCGGCCTGGCCACCTGCTACGACGTCCGCTTTCCGGAACTGTTCCGGGCGCATGCCGACGCCGGGGCCATGGGCACACTCCTGGCGGCCTCCTGGGGCGCGGGCCCCGGCAAGCTCGACCAGTGGGAGCTGCTGGTACGGGCCCGTGCGCTGGACGCCACCGTCTGGGTCGCCGCCGTCGGCCAGGCCGATCCCGGCACCCCTCCCGGCCCCGCGCCGACCGGCATCGGGCACAGCCTGGTGGTCGGACCCGACGGGACCGTACGCGCCTCCCTCGGCGCCGAGCCCGAACTGCTGGTGACGGACCTGGACATCGACGAGGTCGGCGCGGTCCGCGAGAAGACGTCCGTACTGGCGAACCGGCGGCCGGAGATGTGGCGATGAGCGGGCCCGAGCTGGAGTTCTTTCGGCCCAGGGGACCTTGGCGGGCCCCGACGGGCGCCGGGCCCGGCATCGAGGAGTGCGTGCTGGCCGAGGATCCCGACAGCGGCCGGCGCACCGCGCTCGTGCGATGGGCGCCGAGCACGGACACCTCGGCCGCGGGCGTGGCCCGGCATGACGTATGGGAGGAGGTCTACCTGGTCGAGGGCGCGATGTACGACCTGACACTGGACCGTACCTTCACGGCGGGCATGTACGCCTGCCGCCCTCCGGGCATGCCGCACGGTCCGTGGAGCACGTCGGAGGGCGTGACGATGCTCGTGATCACCTATCCCTGACCGCGTCGGGCACGGGGGGCGTCCCTCGGCGGCGGGGTCTCAGCCGTCGAGGAGCACCTTGAGGGTCGACTCCAGGTGATGGTCGATGGCCGCGCACGCGGCCGGCGCGTCACCGGCGGCGAGGGCGTCCACGATGGCCTCGTGCTCGTCGAGCACCGCCTTCTGCCGTCCCTGCTGGTTGAAGACGGCGACCACGCCGGCGCGGACCTGCCGACTGCGCAGGCCGTCGTAGTGCCGGTCCAGCAGGGTGTTGCCGACGGCCGACACGAGGGACGCGTGGAAGCGGTGGTCCACGGCGATGAACTCCCGGGTCTCCTCGGCGCCGGTCAGCTCGCGCTGCCGTTCCAACAGGGAGCGGAGTTCGTCCAGAGGCACCCGCTGGGCCGCGACGAGCCGCTCGGCGGCGTACCGTTCGACGACACCCCGCAGCTCCATCAACTCGCGCACCTCACGCCCGGTCAGGGGTGCGACCCGGGCGCCGCGCTTGGGCACGAGCTCGACCAGGTCCTCCGCGGCGAGCAGCAGCAGCGCCTCCCGGATGGGGGTGCGGGAGACCCCGATACGATCGGCGAGTTCCTGCTCCGACAGGAAGGCCCCCTGCATCTCGGGGTCCGTCAACACCGTGTCCTTGAGATACGCGTAGGCCTTCTCCCGACCGGACGCCACCGCAACCCCCAGACATCGCATACAGTTTGTATACAGACGCTATCATGCGAGACCTCGCGGAGTGGATCTCAGTCCGGATCGATCCCTCCACCGGGCCGGCCGGTCAGCCGCGCACAGGTCAGACCGCGCTGCGGCCGGCGTCTACAGCCAGCAGGGAACCGGTGACATACGAGGAGCGGTCCGAGGCGAGAAACGCGATCGTCTCGGCGATCTCCGCCGCCTCGGCGGCGCGGCCGAACAGCGTGGTGCGGCCAAGCGTGGCGATCACCTCGGGATCGGCGGCAGTGAGAGTGGGGCCAGGGGAGACGGTGTTCACCCGCACGCCCGCCGGACTGAACTCTGCAGCCCAGGACCGCGTCAGCGCGGCAAGCGCGGCCTTGGTGGCACTGTAGGCGGCGGAGCCGTGCAGGCCGATCTGACCGCCTACGCTGCCGACATTGACCACACTGCCCGTACCGCGCGCGGCCATCCTCGGCGCAAGGGCGGCGGTCAGGAAGTACGCGGCGCGCACGTTCGCGGCGAACATCTCCTCGAAGACGGCGGGTTCCAATGCGCCACTCGGCCCGAACCATGCGAACCCCCCGTTGTTCACCAGGACCTGAGCTTCGGCGGCGGCCTCGGCGAGAGCGCCGAGAGCGTCGAGGTCGACCAGGTCCGCAGCGAAGAACCGGGCGGAGCCACCGGCCTTCTCGACCTGCTCGACGACCTCGGCGCCGCGCTGCGCGTCCCGGCCGTGCACCAGGACCTCGAACCCGTCGGCGGCAAGCCTGACCGCCGTGGCACGTCCGATGCCGCTGGTGGCGCCGGTGACCAGCGCAAGCGGTGCGGGGGGTACGGACTCTTTCATCGAGGACTCCTCAGCAGTCTTGCGGGATATTTCGTCTACGAACTCGAAGCGCATGGCACAGATCCGCCTGCCTGTTGGCGTGAGGACGGCTAGCCGCCGACCCGGGCCGTGTCGGCGTAGAGCCGGGTGCGGACGACACGACCGCTGGCGACCTCGAACAGCCAGAGGTTGTGGAACACCACGGGAACGCCGGTCGCCTTGGGGACCGCCGTATTGGTCAACTGGACCGCGAAGTGCCCTTGGCCCTCGATCACCTGGTCGACTTCACTGCTGAACGAGTCCCACACTTCCGCCCCACCCGGGGTCTTCGCGAAGAACTCCTCGAATGCCTGGCGCCCGGTGTAGTCGCCGCCATAGGGCAGTGACTCGGGTAGCGACATGACGAAGTCCTCCCGCAGCATCGGCAGAATGCGGTTGCTGTCACGGCGTGCGAACAGTTCCGTGATCGCGTAGGCCATCTCGTTCTTGGTGTATTCCTGCCGCGAGCCGGGATGGTCGGCCGCGGCGTCGAGAGCCTCTACCGCGACCACGTCGGTCCCGATGACGCCGTCGGCAAAGGAGAAGTTCTCCGGCGGGGTGAGCGTCATCATGACGAAGACGTCCGCCGGCCTGATGCCCGGATCGAGGTCGAGCAGGTGCACAAGCGCCGTGTAGAAGCGACGTTTGGCCTGCGGGCCACGCTCAAGACCGTCCGTGATCCGGACAACGGTCCAGTCGTCCGAACGAGGACCACCCCGGAACTCGCGGGGGAAGACCATCGCGTCCCGCTCGAACTCGTGGATGAGCTGGAAGTCGTCCTCGGGCTTCATGTCGAGCTCGGAGACCAACGCGTCGTGAACCGCTCGGGAAACCGCGTGAAGGTACTGGGGTGACTTGCCCCGCACCAGTGAAATATCGACAAACGGCATGATCCATCCCCTTCCGGGACCTGGTCGGGCCGACCCGACAGCCGACCTCAACGACGTGACGATACTATGTCGTGCGGCATACCTAGTGAGTCAGGCAGCGGCAAAATTACGTAGCGTGCGACGTGTGATGCTCTCGATCACGCCAGTCAGGACGAGCGGTGACCGCGTATTATGTACGTTGAGCGGCTTACTACACGCGTCTGCCACCTCCACCGCGAGATATGTAAGCTGTCATACCTTTTACGGCTACGGGATGGCACAGTGATGGGGCAACGGTCCGACGCGAAGCAGAAGATGGTCCAGGCGGCCAAGCAGCTCATCCGACAACGCGGCTACAACGCGACCGCCTTCTCCGACGTGCTCAAGCTCAGCGGCGCTCCGCGCGGCTCGGTCTACTTCCACTTCCCGGGAGGCAAAACGGAACTGGCGATCGAGGCGGCCGCGGCACACGCGCACGAGCAAGTGAAGACGATCGACCGCGCAGCCGAGCAGGCCGACAGCGCGGCACGGCTCGTCGAGATCTATGTGGACCTCGGAAGAAAAGGCATGGTGGCCAGCGATTACACACGCGGCTGTGGGATCGCCCCGCTGGTGACCGAAGGCGCCGCCCAGGACTCGGACGACGTGGCCGAGGCGAGCCGCCAGTCGTTCGCCGAGATGACCGATCGGCTCACCTACCATTTCGTCGCGTTCGGCCTTGAGCGGCCGACGGCGCGCACCCTCGCCAACGCCGTGATCGCGGGCGTGGAGGGAGCAATGGTCACCGCCCGCGCGCAGCGTGACCCGGCCCCCTACGACGCTGTACACATCGCGCTGAGCCACTACGCGGCGAGCGTCTCACCCAAGAGTTCCGGCCGTCAGGGCGGGTAGGAAACGACGTGCCGCGGTGAGCGAGGCGACTGGACCCGAAGTGAGCATCGACGCGTGACGCACATTCCGCGGCCCCGGGGCGATCGAAGCACCCGGGGCCACGTCTGCGCGTTGTGGGAATGAAGGGCGGTCGCCTACGCGGCGATGTGCTCTGCGGGGCTTCAGCCGGACGATCGTCCCCGCAGGCTATAGGTGAGGCCCGGGGACACTGTCCCCTTCATTCCCACGTTCCTTCCAACCGCATGGCCCTGTCATACATTCCCCGGCGCCGGGATCTCTCCGCGCAGCGAGTGTTCGGTCAACGACCGTGTGGCGCCGGCGTCTCGCCGACACGGGCATCGGGGCTGGGCGCGTGCAGGGTCGCGCGCGTGGGGGCCGCGTCTGCTCGTGGTCAGGGGCCGGTGAAGGCTGTCTGGACGATGTCGGCGAGGAGGGCCGCGCAGGAGCCGTCGGGGTCGAGATCGGGGTCGTAGATGGTGAGGTTGAAGCCGACGCACCGCTGCGACCGCACCAAGGTCCGCAGCAGCGGGGCCAGTTCGTCGGGCAGGAGGCCCTCGGGGTCGGGGCTGTCGACGGCGGGCATGACGGACGGATCGAGGACGTCCGCGTCGAGGTGCACCCAGAAACCATCGGTCACGGGCACTTCGAGGGTCTGCACAACCGCGCGCGCCAGCTCCTCGGCGCCCCATTCCCTGATCTCCCCCACCGTCGCGTTCATGATCTTCAGCTCAGTGAGTTCGGCGCGCTCGTCGTCGTAGTCCCGGATTCCGAGGACGCGTACGTCCTCGTCCCTCAGGTACGGCTGGAGCCCTTCGAGGTCCGTCAGGTCCCGCTGGCCACGGCCGGTCGCGAGGGCCAGCTCCTCGCCGCCCGCGGCGCCGACGCGGTCGGAGTTGCCGGGGTGGCGGAAGTCCGCGGATCCGTCGATGACCGCGAGTCCGTACCGGCCGATGCGGCGCAGGGCGAGCGAGGCGCCGAGCTGGATGGAGCAGTCGCCGCCCAGGACGATCGGGAAGTCCCCTGCCCGGACGTGGTGTTCGATGCGGTCGGCGAGCTTGCGGGTGTACGTGGCGATCGCCCCGGCGTTGAACACACCGTCGCCCTCGCTCCAGTCACCTCGGTCGTAGCGGGGCGGCACGACCACTCCGCCCTCGTACGCCCCCAGCCGCTGCACCAGGCGCTGCTCACGCAGCGCGCCCGCGAGTTTGTAGCAGCCCGGCACGCTGCCTTCGGTGGGTGGCCGCAGGCCGAGGTTGGACGGGGCGTCGATCACAACGAGACGTGGCATCCCGCCATTCTGGCGACGCGAGGGCGCACGGACCATGGCGTTTTGCTCCCGGCGGGATTCAGCACCGCCCGACCGCTCAGGTCAGGCCCGCCGCGATGGCTCGGCGGACCGCGTCGGCCCGGTCGCGGATGTCGGCCTTGGCGAACAGGTTGTTGATGTGGGTCTTGACCGTGGCCTCGCTGATGAAGAGCTTCTCGGCGATGGCCCGGTTCGGCAGGCCCTGGCCGATGAGGGCGAGGACTTCGCGCTCGCGGGGAGTGAGGTCCTTCGGGAGGGAGTGTTCGGGGGCCGGTGGGCGGGTGCGGACGGTGGCCAGGAGGCGGTCCTGGACCTCGCGGTCGAGTACGGACTGGCCCGCGGCGGCGGCCCTGATCGCGCGGATGATGTCCTGGCGGCCCGCGTTCTTCGTCAGATAGCCGCGGGCTCCGGCGCCGAGGGCGGCCAGGATGGAGTCGTCGTCGGCGAACGTCGTCAGCACCACGACCGCGACCTGCGGATGTTCCTCGCTCAGCCGGCGGGTCGTCTCGATGCCGTCCATCACGGGCATCCGCAGGTCCATCAGCACGACGTCCACCGGTGCGCCGGCCACGGCGGTGAGCACCTCGGTGCCGTCCGCCGCGGCCGCGACGACCTCGATGTCCTCGGACATGCCCAGTACCGCGGCCAGGGGTTCGCGGACGGCGGCCTGGTCGTCGGCGACGACGACCCTCAACGGCTGCGGTTTCTTGGTCGGTTCGCTCATCCCGGGATCACTGCCTCCACCTGCCAGCCGCCCTGTTCCGGTCCTTCGACGACCGGGCCCGCGGTGATGATGCCGCCCAGCAGGGCGACGCGTTCACGCATGCCGATCAGTCCCATTCCGCTGCCGATGCCCGCGGCCGCCTCACGGGTCGCGGGTCCGTTGTGGATCACCAGTGTGCTCGACGCGGCGTCGAACGTCAGCTCCACCCCCACGGTGGCGCCCGGGGCGTGCCGGGCCGCGTTGGTCAGTGCCTCCTGGGCGATCCGCAGCAGGTTCTGGGTGACCGGTGCGGGCAGCTCGCGGACGGTCCCGGTGACGGTGAGGACGTCACGGTGGCCGGAGGACTCGATCATCGCCGTCAGGCTCTCCAGCAGCGGCAGGGAGTCCTCGCGCAGCGCGTGCACGGTCCACTGGGCCTGCTTCAGGCTCTCCCGGACCATGCTGTGCGCCTTGCCGTTGGCCTCGCGGACCTTCTCCAGGTCACCCGTGTCGATCAGGGCGTCCGCCAGCTCCAGTTGCATGTTGATGCCGGCGAGTGAGTGCGCCAGCACGTCGTGGACGTCCCGGGCGATGCGGCCGCGCTCGGTGAGTACGGCGGTTCGGGCCTCGGCGCGGGCGGCCCGCTCGGCGGACTCGGCGGACTCGATCATCGCCTCCACGGCGCGTTGCCTGCTGCGGCTGAGGATCCCGGCCACCACCGGCAGACCGGTGGTGGCCCCGAGTGTCCAGGCCACCGACCGGTGGCCCGGGCCGAGCTCGAAGTACAGGACGGCGCCGCACAGCAGACTGGACAGGGCCGCCAGCGAGAGAGCCTGCGCGAGGGGCAGGCGGTAGCCGATGTGCCCGACGAGGAAGTACGCGAACAGATAGCTGGAGCCGCTGCTGCTCACTCCGACCAGCGCGGCGGCGGCCACGACGCCCACGGTCAGCCAGACGAAGGCGACCCGCGGCGGGAACTTCGCCTCGGGCAGATGCCGGGCCGACAGGGCGACGCAGTTGACCGCGAGCAGGACCGCGACGGCCAGTCCGCGGCCGCTGAAACCGACCGGCCGCACGGTCGCGATCGAGATGACGACGACCGCCAGCGTGATGGCCGCGTGCATGCGCGGGTCCTGGCGTGGCACGACCCGCGGGCCGGGCTCCCTGTCGGGAGTCGGCCCGGGGGCGGGGGCACTCTCGGGTGCGGACACGGCGCGACCATAACCCACGGTCAGGCGGTGTGGTCGAGGACCGGCGCGGGGCGGGTGCCGGAGGGGACCCCGCGTTCGACCATGCGGCTGCGGACGAAGATCGTGGCCAGGCGGGTGACCACCTCGGTGAGGGCCATCAGGACGAACGCGGCGACCCACGCCTGCTCGGTGGTGATGTGGTGGGTGAGGCTGAACTGGGCGATGTTGTCGGCGCCGCCGTGGTCGCTCCACACCTGGAATCCCATGCGGGCGCCCATGCCCAGCACCCACAGAATCGCCGAGACCGCGCCCGCCTTGATGAACAGGTGTCCGCCGGTGGTGCGGATCCGGGTGTATACACCGCCCGCGATGCCGAGGGCCGCGCCGACGGCGATCAATGTGCCGATCAGTACGAGGTCGTTGCCGGCGGTGGGCACGGTGTGCAGGTACTGGGAGGCCACGAAGGCCACGATCCCGAGGGGGATCAGATACGTCTTGAGGTCCAGACGGCCTTCTCGCAGCTGGCGGAAGACGACGAGGAGGAGGGCGATGTCGGTGATCCAGTCGGTTGTTGTCATGCCCTCAAGCGTGCTGTCGCCGGTCCTCTCGCACCTGGACCCATGGGTGGAAGTACGGGTGGAGACGGAGATCCACCGCCACGTCTCCTGAGAGCGGTGTGTTGTCGGTCAATTCCTGATGCGAGTAACCGGGGAATAACACGTAAGTTACCGATAGGTTTCTCGTGACTTGTTTACCAAATATCAGTAGAACCAGTTTCCTTTGTGTGAGAGGAAAGGGATCTACATGGACTCCAGATCAGGCGACAACCTGCAAGGAAGAGGTATTTCCAGGCGTCGCCTCATTGGTGGAACAGGTTCTATTTTTGGCGCTGTGGCGCTGGGTGCATTTGACCTTCCCACCGCGGCCGCGGTCTCTCAGGCGTCGGCTGTGATCGAGCCCGGCGCGCAGGTGGCCGCCCTCGTGATCGGCAGCGGATACGGCGGGTCGGTCACCGCGCTCCGGCTCGCCCAGGCCGGCGTGGACGTGCACATGGTGGAGATGGGCATGGCCTGGGACACCCCGGGCACCGACGGCAAGATCTTCGCCAACACCGCCTCCCCCGACTACCGCTCCTACTGGCTGCGCACCCGGACCAAGCAGCCCCTGAGCAACTTCCTCGGCTTCCCGCTCGACAAGGACGTGCCGAAGTACACGGGCATCCTCGACGCCGAGGAATTCGGCGGCATCGTGGTCTACCAGGGACGCGGCGTCGGCGGCGGCTCCCTGGTCAACGGCGGTATGGCGGTGACACCCGAGAGGAGCCGCTTCCCGGGCGTCCTTCCGTCGGTCGACGCGGACGAGATGTACGACGTGTACTACCCCCGGGCCAACAGCAACCTCGGCGTCGGCACCATCGACCCAGCCTGGTTCGAGACGGCGGACGCCTACCAGTTCTCGCGCGTGGGCCGCAAACAGGCCCAACGGTCCGGCTTCAGCTTCACGTTCGTCCCCAACGTCTACGACTGGAACTACATGAAGCAGGAGGCGGCGGGGACGGTGCCCAAGTCGGCCCTGGCCGCCGAGATCCTGTACGGCAACAACTACGGCAAGAAGTCCCTGCAGAAGACCTACCTCGCGCAGGCCCGCGCGACCGGCCGGGTCACCATCTCACCGCTGCACAGGGTCACCACGGTCACTCCCGCCACCGGCGGCTACACCGTGACCATCGAACAACTCGACACGACCGGAAGCGTCACCACCACCAAGACCGTGACGGCACAACGGGTGTTCTTCGCCGCGGGCAGCGTCGGCACCAGCAAACTGCTGGTCCGCCTCAAGGCGACGGGCGCGCTCCCCGCCCTCAACAGCGAGATCGGCACCGGCTGGGGCGAGAACGGCAACGTCATGTGCGGCCGGGCCAACCACCTGTGGGACCCGACCGGAGCGCTCCAGTCGTCCATCCCGACCGCGGGCATCGACAACTGGGTGGCGGGCGGGGCGTTCGCCGAGGTGGCGCCGCTGCCGACCGGCATCGAGACCTGGGCCTCGTTCTACCTGTCCATCACGAAGAACCCGAACCGCGGTCGGTTCACCTGGAACGCGGCGACGGGAAAGGTGGAACTGGACTGGCAGACGGCGTGGAAGCAGCCGTCGATCACCATGGCCAAATCGATCTTCGACAAGATCAACGCCACCGAGGGCACCATCTACCGCACCGACCTCTTCGGCGTCTACAAGATCTGGGGCGACGGCCTCACGTACCACCCGCTCGGCGGTGCCGTCCTCAACAAGGCCACCGACAACTACGGCCGCCTGCGCGGCTATTCGGGTCTGTACGTGGTGGACGGCGCGCTGATTCCCGGCAACACCAGCGTCAACCCGTTCGTCACCATCACCGCGCTCGCGGAACGCAACATCGAGAAGGTCATCGCTGAGGACCTCTGAGCGGACGGAGGATCCCTGACCGGACAACTGTGGGCCGTGGCCAACGCCCCGGCCCGCAGCCCGAGTTGCGGTGTCAGGAACTCTGTGCCGACGGCAGGACGCACACGCTGTCGAGCCCCAGCACGTGGTTGAGGCGGCCGAACGCCAGCCATGAGCCGATGCTCATGCTCAACTCCACGATCTCGGCCTGGGTGTAGTGCGCCTTCATCCGGTCCCAGAACTCGTCGTCGAGGTTCAGGTGGTCGACCGCGTACCGCTCCGCGTACTCGGCGGCGAGCCGGGTCCGTTCGTCGAAGGCGTCCGTCGTACGCCACTGCGCGACCGCGTCCAGGAACCCGGCGTCGACCTTCTCCTCGCCCTCGCGTTCGGTCCGCCAGTCCAGGCAGAACAGGCAGCCGTTGATCTGTGCGATGCGCAGTCGGGCGGCCTCGAACTCGCGCAGTCCCAGGGTCGAGTACTCATAGACGGACATGGAGAAGACGCTGGCCGCGTGACCGATCCTGGGGACCATGTCGCCCCAGACGTACGGGATGGGCTCGGCGCCCTCGGGGATGTCGATCCGCATGATCACTTCTTTCCCAGTCTGCCCACCGCGGGGCGCAGCGGGACGTCGAGTGCGTCGAAGAGACCCGGTTCGGCCTCGACGAGCCAGTCGATGGCGTTCACCAGCCGGCCGGCCGCCGTCGCGTTGCCGCCCGCGGCCCTGTTGTCTCCCTCGTCCGTGGCTTCGACGGTGACCTCTATGCGGGGGCGCCCTTCGATGATCACGCGGTGCGCGCCCGCCCCGCCGTCCGGCGCCACCGGCCAGTCCGGGGCGCAGGAGGCGTGGATACGGGTGACGTGCTCGACGACGAGGCGGGGCTCGCCCCCGACCATGCCCAGCACCTCGACACGTATCGCTCCCTGGGTGCCTGCCGCGAACTCCCCCATGGTGTCGGTGACGACGGTCGATTCGAGGGGGCGGCGCTCCAACGTCTCCTCGATGCCGTCCAGTTCGACGCCCAGCGCGCGGGCCATCATCCGCAACTGTCCGCCCCAGATCATGGTCGGAATGGTCTCGACGAGCATCAACGGCTGGTAGTCCAGCGGATGTCCCATACCGATCAGGTCGCGGACCGATTCCTCCTGGTCGTACGTCGAGTAGTCGAAGATCTCCTGGCAGCGGACGGCGTCGATCTCGGAGCCGAGCCCGCTGACCAGCAGCGGGAGCACGTCGTTGGCCCACCCTGGGTCGACGCCCGACACGAACAGCGAGCCGCCTCCGGCCGTTGCCGCCTGCACCAGAACGTCGCGGATCTCGTCCGGTGCGTTCGTGCAGTCGTACATGCCGTACAAGGACGGTGTGACGACCACCGCTCCGGCGCGGAGCGCGCGGCCGATGTCCTCGATCGCGCCGTCGAGGCGGACGTCACCGGAGGCCGCGTACACGAGCGCGCGAGGGCGCGTGGCGAGGACCGCGTCCACGTCGTCCGTCGCCGCTACCCCCAGTCGCCGGTCCAGTCCGCCGAGTTCGCCCGCGTCCCTGCCGACCTTGGCGGGATTCGACACCAGCACGGCCACAAGGCTGAGCATCGGGTGTGCCGCGACGGCTCTGATGGCCGCGCGTCCGACGTTGCCTGTGCCCCAAACCACCGTGGGAATCATGGCCGGAGGGTAACGATGCACCCCAAAACTTCCCATAGCCGTGCACGAGGAATCGGGGCCAAGTGCCCGCCGTGTCAGCGAGGTTCGGGGGCGGGGTCGGCAGTGGGGAGGAGACGACGACGATCAGGATGCGACGCGGCATGCAACCACCGCGCCTTTTCGAGGGTGTTACTGACAGGACTACGCGCTCCACGACCAGAGCGCCGAACAGTGAATGAAACGGGGAAGACGGGGTGTGCGCATGATCAGCCCTCGTACGCCTGCCATCTCTGGAAGAGAGGCGGCGTGGAGATCGGACCAGGAGGCGGACGACAGCAGCGGCCCGGACCGGGAGGCGGAGCCGTCCGGGCGCGACCTCCCGGACCTCACGGACTTCGAGACCTACGCGGCCGTCCGCTGGCGGCGGATGCTGCGTATCGCCTACCTGCTGACCAACGGCGACCACCACGAGGCGGAGGACCTCGTCCAGACCACTCTCGCCAAGGTGTACCTGCGCTGGAACCACGTACGCACCCTCGACGCACCCGACCAGTACGTCCGCCGGGCGCTGATCAACAACAACACCACGCGGCAGCGCAGGCGACGGGTCGTACAACTCCTCACGCCCCACCTGACCGAGCCACGGACACCGGCGGGTGAGATGAGCATGCACGACACCTATGCCGACCGCTCCGAGCTCTTCGACGCGCTCGCCACCCTCCCGCCCCGCCAACGCGCGGTCGTCGTGCTGCGCTACTGGGAGTGTCTGAGCGAGCAGGAGACGGCGCAGATCCTCAACTGCTCCGTGGGCAACGTGAAGAGTCAGGCCAGTCGCGCCCTGAAGAAACTGCGCGACTGCGCGGCCCTGTCCGACTACGCCGCCGCCGCGGCCCAAGGGTGAAAGGGGACCCCCGATGACGACCGACATGTCACCCCAGCCACCGGTACCCGAACTGTGGCAGGCACTGGACGACGCCGCGCAGGACTTCGCCGTCCCGGCGTTTGCGCACGACCGGATCATCCACCGCAGCAAGGTCATCAGACGACGCCGCAGACTGGCGGCCGCCACCCTCAGCGCGGCACTGCTGGTACCCGTCGGAATCGAAGCCGTGTCGCTGTCCGAGCCCGACGCCTCGCACATCGTCACCAGCCCCCGTCCCACCCCCTCGCGCTCCCCTTCCCCGCACCACACGGCGAACCGTGACTCGGAGGTGCGGATCGTCCGTCCCGGGGAACGGATCCAGGCCGGCCTCGGCGTCTGGTATCTGCTCAAACCGACCGAGATGTGCGACGGGCAGGCCGGCGACGAGAAACCCATCTGCGTCGGCGACCTCGATGTCAATCAACCCGGCGCCATCCCGGTGACCGCGAACTGGCACCCCCTCCCCCAGGGCGTGGTCTACATCCTCGCCTACACGGGCAAAATTCCCGCGACCCGGATCACCATGACGGAACACGGCCTGACCACCGTGCTCCCCATCGTTCGCCTGCCCGGACGGCCCGCCTTCGTGACCACGTACGCCGTCAGCGCCCCCCAGGACCCCGCCCAACACAACCAGAGCCCCAGGAAGCTGGTCGGACCCGTCTTCAACGTGTACGGCGCCCACGGCAAGCAACTGGCGAGCGTGGGCCCCTGGTGACTCGTGCCGGTGCTGACGGACCGCCGCTGATTTGCGGGAACGGCAACAAAAGTGGTCCAGCGAAGACGTCATGGCCGACGGTGGGCGCATGACCGACGACATCGCAGCGCAACCGGCTGCCCTCGACGCCCCCTCGCCCGCCGGCACCTACGCCGGAGACCCCGCGCTGCGCGCGGAATGGGACACCCGGTACGCCGACCGGCAGCAACTGTGGAGCGGACGGCCCAACGGCGCGCTCGTCGCGGAGGTCGCCGCTCTCACACCCGGCCGGGTGCTCGACGTCGGCTGCGGCGAGGGCGCGGACGCCGTCTGGCTCGCGCGCGGCGGATGGGACGTGACCGCGCTCGAGGTCTCGGGAGTGGCGTTGGAGCGCGCGGTCGGCCACGCGCGGGACGCGGACGTGTCCGTTCGCTGGATCCACGCCTCGCTGACGGACGCGGCGCTCCCGCCGGCCTCCTTCGATCTGGTCTCCGCCCAGTACCCGGCCCTGCAGCGCACCCCCGACTCCGCGGCCGAGCGCGCGCTCCTGGCCGCCGTCGCACCGGGCGGTGTGCTGCTGCTGGTGCACCACGCGGGGATGGACACCCACGAGCCGGACGACAGCGGCTTCGACCCGGCCGACTACGTGTGGCCCTCCATGGTCGCCGCGCTGCTGGATGACGACTGGGAGGTCGAGGTGGACGAACAGCGGCCGCGCGTGGCACCCGAGGGCGGCGCCGGGGCCCACCACACGGACGACATCGTGCTGCGTGCGCGACGGTTGCGCTGAGGCCTCCCACCACCTCGCCGCTCGACCGCGACCGGGGCCGTCCTCCGAGAGGGCGGCCCCTTGGCCGGCACATCTCCGGTCAGCCGACCGCGAACTCCCGCAACGCGTCGGGGGATCCGTTGAACCGGTCGTGGTCGCCGACCGTCGCTCCGGACGACGTGTACTGCCACATCGTGTACTGGGACCAGCCCGCCGGGAGTGCCCCCACCGACGAGGCGTACCGGGCGACCCACAGGGGGTTGGTGGCGCCGAAGCCGCTGTAGCCGCCCGTGCAACTGGTCCACCAGGACGTGGACGTGTAGATGACGGCGTCGCGGCCCGTCCGGGTCTTGTAGCGGTTCACGAAGTCGCGGATCCAACTGACCATGCCGCTCGTGGACTTCCCGTAGCAGGAGGCGCCGTACGGGTTCCACTCGATGTCGAGGACGCCGGGCAGCGTGCGGCCGTCGCCGGACCAGGCCCCGCCGTGGTCGACGAAGTAGTCGGCCTGCGCGGTGCCACTGCTGGAGTCCGGTACGGCGAAGTGGTAGGCGCCGCGGACCATGCCGACGCCGTAGGAACCGCCGTACTGCTGGCTGAAGTACGGGTTCTGGTAGGAGGTGCCTTCGGTGGCCTTCGTGTAGGCCCATCTGGTGCCGCTGCTCCAGAGGGTGGACCAGGCGACGTCACGCTGGTGGCTGGAGACGTCGACGCCCTCCGTCCACACGGCTCGTGTGTCCGGGGGTATCGCCTCGGGCGTGCCGGTGGTTCGTTCGTGGGCCGTGACCCCGATGCCCATGTAGGCATTGCCTCGCGCGGGTGCGGGTTCGGACTCCGAGGGTGCCGCCGCCACGGTCAGGCCGAGGCCGGTCAGCAGGACGATGAGACGCAGGCGTGCGCGGTCGTACCGCGATGTTTTGGATCTCTGCACGTCCTCCATCCGACCCCGAGTCGTGCCGCGCCGCACGTCATGTTCGGCCGACGAGGATCTCCCTGCCGAGAGGGCGGGCATCGATTCCGGACCGCACGGAGGGCGTGCCGTTCACTCCTCCACGACGCGGATGATCGTCCTGCCGGGGATCCGTCGCGCCGGGGCGAAGGCGGCCACCGCCTCCGACAGAGGCCGCACTTCGCCGATCCGCACGCTGAGCCGTCCGTCCCGGACCCGCTGTGCGAGGTCGGCGAGGCGTGCGCGGTCGGGTTCGACGACGAAGAACAGCGCCTGTCCGTCCTTGGGGCGGACCTTGGGCGGTGCGGCGATGGTGACGAGGGTGCCGCCGGGGCGGACGAGTGCGGCGGAGCGGTCGAGGACGTCGCCTCCGATCACGTCGAACACCACGTCGACCTCCCCCGCCTGCTGCCACCCCTCGGTGTCGAGGTCGAGGAACGCGTGCGCGCCCAGGGCCAGCGCGGTGTCCCGGTCGGCCGCCCGGCCGGTGCCGATGACGTGGGCGCCCGCTTCCCGCGCGAGCTGCACCGCGAGCGAGCCGACGGCGCCCGCGGCGCCGTGGACGAGGACGCTCTGGCCCGTGGTGAGCCGGGCGTGGTCGAACAGGCCCTGCCACGCGGTGAGCCCGGAGATGGGCAGCGCGGCCGCCACCGTGTGGTCGATGTCGGCCGGCAGCGGGGCGAGATTGCGGGCCTCCACGGCGACGTACTCGGCCAGCGAGCCGTTGCGGGTCCAGTCGGTCGGTCCGAACACCCGCTGGCCGACGGTGAGGCCCGTGGTGCCGTAGCCGAGTTCCGCCACGACGCCGGAGACCTCGTGCCCGGGCACGCTCGGTGTACGGTCCCGGCCCGCACGGTCCGTCCAGCTCGCGGGCCAGTCGAGTTCGCCGCGGGTGAAGCCCGCCGCATGCACCCGTACGACGACGTCGTTCTCGGCGGCATGGGGATACGGCAGGACGGTGAGAGTCAGCCCGCTGGGGCCGGCGTCGCGGTCCTGGGCGGTGATGGCTTGCATGGAGGGTGTCTCCTTCGAGAGTTTCTGCGGGTCAGCTCGGCCAGGGCGCGTCGGTGATGCGGTCGACCATGCTCGCGCGCCGGAAACCGGGCACGAACCGTTCCAGCACATCCGCGTTGATGGTCCCGTAGGTGGTGTCCGGTCGGTCTTTGAGGCCGTCGACGAATTGCTGGAGGAATTCCTTCTTGAATTCTCCGCGCGGGTGCGCGGCGAGAATCTCCTCCACCGCGTCGCCGTCCAGTCCGTCCAGGCCCCAGCCGAGGGCGTCGGTCAATACGCCCTGGTTCGTGGCTGCCGTCTCCGGTCCCATGCGGCCGGGGATCCCGGGCGTCGTGTGCAGCGCCACTGCCTGCCACACCACGTCGGCGGCGCCTTTCGAGAACCCGCGGCCGAGCAGGAACGCCCGTGCGTGATCGGCTCCGTCGACCTCGAAGCGCTGCTGCGTCCCGGAGAACGGGGTGACCAGGCCGGCGTCGTGGAACATGGAGGCGACGTAGAGCAGCTCCGGATCGGGGTCGAGGCCCAGGCGTCGCGCGTGCAGGCTGCCGAAAAGGAATACCCGCCGGGAATGGTGGAAGAGAAGCGGGCCGGTCATTCCACGGAGAATCTCGGTCGCCTCCGTCACGGCTGCGGTTCCGGGAATCTCCACTCCGGCGATGGTGTCGGTCATGATGCTCGCGCTTTCCGGGTGATGCGCACGGCGGGGACCGTGCGTCCGTACCCCACCATGCCCACCGCACGGCCCTCGGCGCCTCTCGCGTCCGGCCATCAACCCCTCGGATCCGGACACACGGCGTTGGGCGAACAGCGGGACGTCATGATCGGCGACAGGGCATGGTGGTGGCGTGAGCGACGACGACACGGCCGCAGCCGCCCCGCGACGGACCAACGAGGAGAACCGGCACGCCAGTTGGTTGGAACTGTTCTTTGACCTGGTCGCCGTGGCGGGCGTGGCACAGATCGCGCATCTGCTGCACGGGGTCCCGGACGTGTCCGACCTCGGCCTGTACGCGCTGCTGTTCCTGGCCTTCTGGACGGCGTGGGTCTGCTTCACCCTGTACGCCAACGTGGCCTACGAGAACACCCATCTGCGTACGGTGCTGGCCGCGATGTTCGGCATGGCTGTCATGGCCGCGGCCGTACCGGGCGTGCACGAGGGGGACGATCACCACGCGCGGGTGTTCGCCCTGGCGTACATCCTGATCCGGGCCCTGGCGACCCGGGCCTGGCAGCACCGCCGGCAGATCCTCGTCGACTGGCCGGCCGCGCAGATGTCGCTCGGCGTGATCCCGTGGATCGTGTCCCTCTGGGCGCACGACCCGACCCGTCCCTGGCTCTGGGCCCTGGGTATCGCCCTCGATCTGTACGTCACGTTCGCGGTCTCCGCTCGCGACATCGTCGAGCGGCAGGAGGCCCGGGAGCGGCTCGGCAACCGGCCCGCCCGGCGCGACTCCGGGAGAGGCACGTCGCTGGCACGGTCGCAGACGGAGCACCTGAGCGAGCGGCTCGGCCTCTTCGTGATCATCGTGCTGGGCGAAGGCGTCGCCCAGCTGGTCCAGGCCACGTCCGCGGCGGAGTGGGACAGGAAGCTGTACACGCTCGCCGTCGCGGCGTTCTTCCTGCTGGCCACGCTGTGGGCACTGTCCTTCCGGCACGGCTACGCGGGAGTACCGCACCTCGCGGCAGGGGTGCTGCCGGCCCGGGCGGCGCTGCCCCTGCACTGTTTCGTCTCCGGCTGCCTCGCCGCTCTCGCCGCCGCGCTGGGAGCCGCGGCCGAGCACCTGGAGACACTGCCGGACGCCACCCGCTGGCTGCTGTGCTCGGCTCTGGCCGGGTACTTCCTGCTCAGCGGACTGGCCTGGCTGGGCCGGGCCGCCCGGGAACGGCGCTGGCTGCTGTCCGTCGCCCTGCCCTGCTGCGTACTGCCGCTGCTGCTGGCGGCCTTCGGCGCCCACGTCCGCACCGTGGTCATGGTCTGGCTGCTGGTCCTGATCACCGCGTGGCCGATCCTCTACGAACGGCGGTCGACGAAGCCGTCGAAGCCGGCCGTGAACAGCGGAACGGGAACGTCAACGGCGTGACCGCTCATCGGGACCCGAAGAGAGCACTTTCCGGGCCCGGTGGCCGGATCCCTCCTATCGTGGAACGACACATCGACCCTCGGCGACGAAGCAGGCAGACCATGCAGGATCCGGAGATCGACTACGCGGCGGTCTTCCGCGCCCTGCCCGGCATGGTGGCGCTGCTCACCCCCGAACTGGTCTACGTCGACGCCAACGAGGACTTCGAGCGCCTGTCGGGCCGTACCCGCGAGGAACTGGTCGGCCGCTACATCTTCGACGTCTTCCCCGAGAACCCCAAGGACCCGGCGGCGGCCGGGATGCGGGAGACCCGGGAGTCGATGCTGCGCGCGGTGGCCACCGGCGAGCGCGACACCATGGCGCTGGTCCGCTACGACATCGAGGACCCCCAGCGGCCCGGCAAGTGGGTGGAGCACGTCTGGAGCCCGGTCAACGCGCCCGTTCTCGGCCCGGACGGGGAGGTCATGCTGCTCGTCCACCGGGTGGAGGAGGTCACCGAGTTCATCCGGGCCTTCGGCGGCAAGGCCGACGACAGACGGGCCCGGGTCCTGGAGGCCGAGCTGTACACCCGGGCCCGTGAACTGCAGGAGGTCAACGAGCGGCTGCGCCGGGCGCACGCCCATGAGCGCGAGGTGGCCCTGACCCTGCAGGCGGCGATGCTGCCCCCGCCGCGACCGGTCGGCCACCACCGGGCGGCCGTACGCTACCGGCCCGCCGTCGGCGCGCTCAACGTCTGCGGTGACTGGTACGACCTGGTCGACCTGCCCGACGGCGGCATGGCGATCGCCGTCGGTGACGTCGTCGGGCACGGCCTGGCCGCCGCCTGCGCCATGGGCCAGCTGCGCAGCGCCCTGAGCGCGGCCTGCCGGGTCGCCGACGGGCCGGGGTCCGCTCTGGAGGCCCTTGGCCTGTACGCCCGGTTCGTCGAGGGCGCCGAGTCGGCCACCGCGGTGACGACGTTCGTGGACTGGGACGACCACACCATCACCTACAGCTGCGCGGGCCACCCTCCCCCGGCCCTGCTCGACCCCGACGGCTCGGTGACCTTCCTCGACCGGGCCACCGACCCGCCCCTGGGCGCCCGCCCCGAGCATGTCGGCCGGCCGGAGACGAGCATCCGCTTCACCGAGGGCGCCACCCTCGTGCTGTACACCGACGGACTGATCGAACGCCGTACGGAGGACATCGACCGCGGTCTGGCCCGCCTCGCCGACTCCCTCACCCGCCACCGGGAGGCGGAACCCGAACCGCTGGCCGACGCCCTGCTCGCCGACCTGCTCCCCACCGGGGGCAACACCGACGACACGGCCCTGGTCGTCCTGCGGCTGTGACGGCCTCGCCCAACTCCCGGCAATCGTGCGCGCGTTGAGCCCGCAGCGTCAGTCCTGGTGCTGCACGTCCTGGCACGCCAACTGCCGCGGGACCCGCGTCGGCTGGGAGATCATGGCGACCGGAGCCGGGCGGGGCGCCCCTTCGAAACGGCTCGGGAAGGGGTACTTCCACTCCAGGAGCGCGTGGATGGCGGCCTGCGCCCGCGCCCTGGCCGTCGGGGCGGTGTCGACGTCGTTGAGGCAGAAGAAGTCGACGTCGTCCCCCTCCGCGAGACGTGTCAGACGGCGCTGCATGTCCGGTGTCCCCAACTCCACATAGCGGAAGCGGTAGTCGGCCGGGACCGCTCTGCCGGTCGCGATGGCCCAGTGATGGTGCAGCGTGGACGCGGGCGCGACGTCGGCGGTGGAGCGGAAGCGCGAGTAGGAGGTCCGCTCCAGCTCCTCGATCCCGCTGTTCTCCATCTCCCGCATGACGGACAGCAGTTGGGGGTGCGGGGTGTGCAGGGACTTGTGGGTGACCTGTCTGCCGTGGAAGCGCCTGATGACCTCGCGGGCGTTTTTGCCCGCGGAGTTGGGGGCGGGCTCCAGGGGGTGCGGGGCACCGACGCCCAGTTTCAGCGGGGACAGCGGGATGCGGGCGATGCCGTTGCCGTGGAAGAAGGTCTCGGCCCGTACCGGGCGATTGAAGAAGACGTCGTCGTTGAGGTAGAGGTAGTGCTCCGACAGGCCGGGAATGTGGTGCAACCGGCTCTCGATCGCATGCGAGTTGAAGACCGGGAGCGCGTCGGGCGGCAGGATGTCCCGGTGGTCGATCACGGTCAGCCCCGCCGCCTCGGGGTTCAGCCAGGCGGGGATCTGCGAGTCGGTCACGAGGTAGACGTGCCGGACGAAGTCGGCGTACATCTCCAACGAGCGCAGCGCGTACTTGAGTTCGTCGTGGCTGGTGTAGCGGGAGGCGCCCGTCTCGCGCGGTGCGATGCCGCCGCCGTCGAGGTCCTGATGGGCGCGGCGCTTGGCGGCAAGCACGGGGTCGTCTCCGTCGACCCACGTGTACACGGCGTCGACCGGGAAGCGCACCTCGTCGATGCCCGGTTCGGCGAACGCGGCGAAGGTCGGCACGCTGTGGCGGCGGCTCGCCACCGCGGCGGGCTGTTGTGCTGTCGTCGGGACGACCTCCGAGACGGGGTTGCGGCGCGGGGCGACAAGCGCCGTGCCGAAGGTCTCGCCGAGCCGCGGGCCAGGCACGGTCAGCCACCCGGGGTCCGGCTTCCGGGCAGCGGGCAGGTCCCGGCCGTACTGCCAGAACTCGATGTCGCAGCCGGTGTCGAGCGCGGTGAACACCTGTCCCTCGGGGCCCAGGCGGATCACTCCGACGCGCAGCACGGGGGCTCGCCTCAGCTCCCGCGGCAGCTTCCCGTCGGCCCACAGCACCGCGCGGGTGACGGTGCCCTGCGGGTCGACGGCACCGACGTAGGCGACGCCGCCGGCGAACCGGCGTGCGGCCTGCGCGAGGACCGTGGCGCGGTGGCCGGCCTCAACGCCGATCACCGGCCGGATGCCCCCGGCCTGACCCGCGGGGACGTGGAAGTACGGGACACCGGCCGCCTCCAGCAGGCCGCACACCCGCTCCAGGTCGGTCTCGGCGGCCTCGGCGGCGGTGTAGCCGGCGACCGTCTGGCCATACAGCCGCATCGGCCCGCGGGCGATCCGGCGCAGGCCGGGGACGGCGGCCCGCAGGCGCCGGCGGGCCCGGGCCGCCCGCAACGCCCACAGCCAGGCCGACACCCACAGGCCCAGGCGCCGGAGCAGATCCCGGGCTGCGCGCAGGCCCCGGGGCGCCGCGAAGCGGTGACGGAGATCCATCGGCGTACCCCCTTCAGCTCTGCTTCTCGACGGACTGCTTCTCGAAGGGGCTCGGGAAGGGGAAGTAGTCCTCCAGGAACTCGTGCATGCGGACGCCGACCTGCTCCCGCTCCTCCGGCGGCACGTCGACGTCGTTGAGGCAGAAGAAGTCGAAGCGGCGGGTACGGCTCAGCTCGGCCAGGCGCGCTTCGGCGTCGGGGCGGCTGATGTTGACGTACCGGAAGCTGAACCTGCCCGGCACGCCGCGTCCTGTCATCAGGGCGTACTGGTAGAGCAGCGGGGCCGTCATCGCGATGTCCTGCGGCGAGCGGAAGCGGGACGCCGTGGTGCGGCGGATGTCGTCGGCGAAGAGCTCTTCGAGGGTTTGCAGGGTCTCGCGCTGCTGGGGCAGCGGGGTGTGCATGAAGTTGTTGGTCGTCATGCGGCCGAACTTCTCCAGCAGCAGGCGGCGGACGTTCTTGCTCGCGGAGTTGGTGGCCGTTTCCTCGGCGTGCGGCTTGCCGATGCCGATCTTCAGGGGCGAGACGGGAATTTTCATGAGGCCGCTGCCGTGGAAGAAGCTCTCGGCGCTCGCCCGGCGACCCACGAAGACGTCGTCGTTGAAGTACAGGTAGTGCTCCGACAGGCCCGGAATGTGGTGCAGCCGGGTCTCGATGGCGTGCGAGTTGAACACCGGCAGCACGTCCGGCGGGAAGATGTCGCGGTGGTCCACGACCGTGATGCCCGGTGCCGTGTCGTCGAGCCAGTGGGGCTTCTGCCCGTCGGTCACGAGGTAGATATGCCGGACGAAGTCGGCGTACATGGCCAGGGAGCGCAGCGAGTACTTCAGCTCGTCGTGGCTGGTGTAACGGGAGGCGTTGGTCTCCTTGTCGAGGATCTCGGCGGTGCCCAGGCCCTGGTGGCGGGCGCGCTTGGCCCGCATCTCGGGCTCCTCGCCGTCGACCCAGGTGTAGACGACGTCGACGGGGAAGGTCACGTCGTTGACGGTCGGCAGGGTGAGCGGGGCGAACGTCGGCAGCTCGCGGTCGGCGATCCGCAGGGTGGCAGGTGTCTGCTCGGAGGCCGGCAGCACGTCCGCGATGTCGTTGGTGCGGGGTGCGACCAGGGACTCGGCGAAGACGTCCTCCGAGGCCTGCGGCTGGACCTTGGCCAGGCGCCGTTCCCCGTCCTCACGGGCCAGGATCTGCGCGCCGTCCTCCCAGAACTCGACGTCACAGGCGAGTTCAGGACCTCCGAGCAGCTGGCCGGCGGGGCCGAGGTGGTTCTCGCCGATCCGCAGCGTGGGCGCGGTGCGCAGGGCGGCCGGCAGGACACCGTCCATGAGCAGGGCGGGATGCTTGAGCTTGCCGCCGGGAAGCGGGCGGCCGATGAACACCGCCTGGTCCGCGTTCCGTGCCTCGAAGGCGGCGAGGAAACGTTCCCGGTCGACTGCGTTCATCCCGACCGTGTGCCGGGTGCGGGAGGCCGGCACGAGGAAGTAGGCGATGCCTTCCTGCTCCAGCGCGGAGACGACCAGTTCGAGGTTGGCGGCGGCCGCGTCGGCGGCGCTGAAGCTCGTCACGACACGGCCGTACAGATGCTGGCCGCGTACCGTCACCGGGCGCAGTGCCGGGTCCGTGACCGCGGATCTGCGGCGCCGTCGCATCGTACGCAGTTGCCACAGCCCCTCGGCGGTCTTCCGCTCCACTCGCGGTCGCATCCGCCTGGCAAAGGAACGCACGGTCACGTTCTGTACTCCTCATCACGAACAACGGCACACTCTTGCTAGCCAGACAGACGCGCGTGACGAATGGTTGTAGAAGAGTTCGCCGAGATTTAACTCGTTGGAAGCACACTCCACAGCTGAGTCATCACTTGGTGTGGTATCACCGGCGACCTTGGCTCATTTCGGCCCGTCCACAGCCCGTCCGGCCGAATGTCAGTGATCGCCGCTAACGTTCCGCATGTCGTCGCACAGACGCCGGAACCTCCCGGCCGAACTGTGCTTTCTTCAGGCTGTCTTGATGTGGGAGGCGGGGGCATCGTGGGTTGGCTGTCGGCGGGTGACGGGTATGAAGTCGCCCTGGTGGAGGGGCGGGTGGCGGCGCGTGCCACCACGGGCCGGTCGGCGGGACGGCAGTTGAAAACCCTGCCGCGCGCGCTCAAGGACCACCCCGAGGTGGACCGGCTGCGGCGGTTCGCGGAATGGCTGGATCGGCACGCCGCGGGGTGCGTCGCACAGGTCGACTCCTGGATGGTGTCGTCGCTGCCCGTCCCCACCGGTCTGCTGGCCCGCGTGTGGCCGGACGAGGCCTGGCAGTCGGCCCTGCGCGACCTGGCCGTGGTCGGCGACGACCCCGACGAGGTCGGCTTCCTGCGCGGCACCACCGAGGACGGCGAGCTGCGGGTGGTGAACCTCGACGGCGAGACGGTACGGCTCTCCCCGCGCACGGTGACCCTGCCGCACCCGGTGCTGCTGCCGGACCTCGACGACATCCGGGAGTTCGCGGCGGAGCTGGGCATCGTCCAGCGCGTCGAGCAGATCCACCGGGCGACCTGGCAGCGGCCCGACGAGCTCGCCCCCAAGGCCACCGAGATACGGGACTTCGCCGGCGGCTCGTTCCGCTCCCGCTTCGCGCTCGCCGCACGCGCCAGTTCGCTGGGCTACCGCGTCTCCGGCGGCTACTCCACGGCCCGGGTCCGCGACGGCGGGCGGGTCGTGGAGGCCTCGGTGTGGATCGGGGAGCCGTACTGGGAGGACACGGTGGAGACCGGCGGCCTCAGCTGGCAGGACCAGGACGGCCGCGCCCTGCCGCTCGGCGAGGTGGGCCCGGTGGCCTTCTCGGAGGGGATGCGGATGGCCGCGGCGCTGTACGCGGGCCGTGACATCGAGGAGGGCAAGAACGCATGAGTGGGGGGACGCAGGTGTCGTACGAGGACATGCTCGCGGCGGGCGCGGTGCTGCCGCCGGACACGGAGGGGGCCGGTGAGCGTGCGGTACCGCTGACGGCACGCAGCTACCGGCATCCGGGGCTCGACGACCGGGTGGTGGTGCGGCTGGTCGCCGGTGAACTGGGCGCGGCGGAGGACCTGGCAGCCGGCTTCCTGGGACTGGAGCAGGACGGCGAACCGGCCGTGGTGGGTCTGGGGCTGCGTCAGTCGCTGGGCTTCCCGGAGTGGGTGCTGGTGCACCACCCCGAGGACGGACACCACGCGCTCGGCGTCGTACCGGACCTGGAGCGGGCGGCCCGGCAGGCCAGGTCCCGGCCCAAGACCGCCCTCGACGCCTACGTGGAGCTCGGCGCGCGGCTGGCGGCCTCCGTCCCGCACTTCCTGCCGACCTTCTACGAGCAGGCGGGCCGGGTGTTCCTCGCCGAGGAGAACGCCACCTACGCGGCTCAGCTGTTCACCCGCGCCCGCAAGGCCGAGGCCGAGCACGGCCTGGTCATCGAGGAGGACCGGCTCGACGCGGTGTTCCTGGAGTTCGCTCTGGCGGGCGCGCTGCCGGTGAAGGTGCTGTCCTCCTACGGCAAGGAACTGGCCGCCCGGGTACCGGCCGAGGAGGCGCTGCGGCGCTTCACCCGGCTGTGTCTGCGCCGCACGGCGGGAGGTCTGCCGCCGTCCGCGCAGATGGCGGGCGACCTGCGCAAGCTGGCCCGCGCGGCGGGGCAGGACGCCGACCTCGTCGAGCAGCGCTACTTGTCCGAGCTGCTCGGACTGCCGGCCACGCTGCGTGCCGCCACCGGCTGGTGGAAGGGCCACCGAGCCGCGCTGGTGGCTTTGGCCGCGCGCGAGCGGGGGGTGCGCGGCGCCCTGCTGGACATGCTCCCCTCGGGCTCCGACGACGAGATGCCCGCGCTGTGGCTCCAGGTGCTTGAGGACTCCGGTGCCGCGGCGGGGCTGTGGGACGCCTCGCTGCCCGAGGAGGAGCGTCCGCGGGACGGCACGGCGGGCTGGCTGGAGCGCTTCGTCACGTTCCGGGAGCGGGCCAGGTCCTGGCGCGACTCGACCCGGATGCCGCAGCTGTACCCGCTGGTGGAGCGGACGGTGGACCGGCTTCGGGCCGAACTCGCCGCGTCCGGCGGCGCGTTGAAGGTCGCCCACGACATCGATCTGATCGACCTGCTGCTGTCCCTGGACGTACCGGTGGCCGCCCCGGAGCGGGACGACGCCCTGCCGCTGACCCAGTGGGCCCTGGGCGACGGACACCGCGACCTGCTGCTCCTGGGCGCCGACGCCCGGTTCCACGACGCCTTCCTCAAGGGCGCGGACCGGTTCCGTGACGACGACCACGGACTGCGGGCCATCCGGCTGCTGGCCCAGTCACCCGGCTGCCGTCCGCTGCTGGCCCGGTGGGTGCGCACTGTCGTCGAGCGGTTCAACGCCGTCGGTCTGCCTCAACTGCCCGACGCGCTCGACCGGTTGAAGTGGCTGCCCGCCGAAGCGCTGGCGCTGGCCGAGGCGGACGTACGCGAGGCGGTCGCCACCGACCTCGCTCCCGTGCTGGCGCGCACCCTGCGGGCCGGCCTCTTCGACGAACTCGTCTGGCCCGCCTGGGAGAGCGCGGCCGCCGAGCTCGTCCCGAAGGACCGGGTGGAGGACCTGATCGTCGCCGACGCCTGGCCCCACCTCGTGGTGGCCGGCGAGGCCCAGGCCCGCGTGATCGGCGCCGAGGGCACCCTGCTCACCCACGACCTGCGCATCCCCGCCGGCGAGAAGCACGGCGACCCCGGCTTCCACCACGTGGACGGCGCCCTCCTCGTCTACTGGAACAGCGGCAACGACGGCCTGCGCGGCTACTGGCACACCCGAGCCGACCGCGTCGAGAACCTCGAAGGCCCGCGCGGCACTCGCGGTACCGAAATGGACTGGTACAAGGGCGACTTCCCCATCACCATGCCGCTGCCCGGTGGCGGCCGTACCACCGGCCGCGGTGTGCTGCACGCCGGGGACACCACGGTGCCCGAGGAGCGTGCGCTGCTCTTCGACGGCTCCACCTACTGGGTCTGGCACGCGGACTCCGAGGACGGCGAGGAGCGCGGCTGGTACGAGTACGACCCGGCCACCGACGAGCGCGGGCGCATGAGCAGGCCCGCCTTCCTCGCCGACGCGCTGCGTGACGCCCCCGCGGGCAGCACCTTCGCGGGCGGCCGGCTGCGCCCCTCCCCCACGACCGGCGCCGCGCCCGCCTCGGCCCCGGTCGACGGCCTCGTCGGCCTGCGCCGGATCCAACTCCCCGACGGCTCCACGCGGGTCGAGGATCTCGCCGGGCACACCCTCACGCTGCCCGCGGAGGCGGGCCGACCCTACGGGCTGGTGCTGTTCCCGGGCGCGGAGCGGCCCACCGCGGTCGTGCGCAACAACTGGCGGCTCGACCTGGTCGACGCGGACGGTGTCGTCACCGCCTGGGGCAAGACCGACCGCACGGCGGGCGTCTTCGGCGAGGGCACCCTGCTGCTGCCGCCGGTGCAGTACTGGGAGTGCCTGACCCCGCGCGACCCGGAGGGCTCCACGGGACTGCGGCAGATCGACCGGGACACCGCGGCCGCCCTTCTGTCGGCCGCCGCCGACAAGGCACCGGAGGCGCTGCCCGAAGCGATCCGCACCCTGCTGCCCGTCACCCACCCCGCCCTGCTCGCGGGCATCGCCGGGGTCGTGCGCTACGCGGCGGCCCAGCAGGCCGTCCTGGACTCGGCGGCGACCCGGCTGACCCGGGCCCTGGAAGGCGGCCTGGAGGACGAGGGACCGTCCGGACCCTCCGACAGCCTGATCCGCGACGCGATGAGCGGTCTCGGCGCGTCGAACGGCTACTGGTGGAGCCGGGAGGACGGCTCCGACACCGTCTTCCGCGCCCTGCGGGTGCTGACCCGGGCCGCCGAGGCCACCGACGCCGTACCGGAACCGTCCGACGGCCGGCTCCACCTCGACGGACCCGAACTGCCCACGGGTCAGCCGGAGTTGCACACCCTGCTCGACCGGACGGCGGCTCTCGCCTTCCGGGCCGCCGCCGGCATCACCGCCGAGGAGCACCGCGAGACCCTGCGGCAACTGCTCGCCGTGTTCGACCGGTTGGGGCTGGGGCAGGTGGGCGCGGCCGGCACCTGGCGCAAGGTGACCCTGCATCTGGACGCACACCGGCTGCGCATCGCCTCGGGCAACTGGCGGGAGGGCTCCTGGAGCGGACTGCTGCCGCTGGCGGAGAGCGCCTTCGTCGCGGTGACCGGACACGGGTCCCCGGACGACGACGGCTGCGACTTCACCGGCCTCCTCCACGACCCGACAGGGCGGTTCGCCGTGCCGGAGCCCTACAAGGTCCTGGCCTGCGACCCGATCGGCCAGGACGAACCCCGGGGCAGGCTCGGCTCCTTCCTCGCCGAACTCGCCGAGCGCGGCCCGGCACCGTGGTTCCCGGACGCCGCCGAGGAGTTCGCCCGCCTCACCGGCGTCACCGAGACCCTGGCCCGGCTCGTCGTCGCCGGTCTGCCGGGCGTCGACGCCTACGAGCGGGCCTTCCTGACGACCGAGGTCCGCAACGTCATCGGCGTGAAGGTCGCCCCGGCGGCGCTGGCCAAGGACGAACTGCGGGGCATCGACGCCGCCGTCCGTGCCGCGGTCGTGGCCGCGCTGCTGCCCGCCGACCCGGTCCGGCTGTGGACCGAGGGCCCGGACGTGGCAGCGGCGGCCGCCGTGTGGAACAGCAGGCTCGGCAAGCGCTCGGCCGTCCCCGAGGAACTGCTCGGCGACGCCGTCCGCACCCTCAAGCACGGGCCGTGGCCGGTGCGGGAAGCCCTGCCCGCCCTGCTGGACCCGGACCGCGCCCCACAGCTCAGCCGGGACCTGCGCTGGGAGGTCAACGGCGACCGCGTGCGGCCCGTCGGCAACGACAGTGCCGGGTTCACCACCCAGACCCTTGTCGGTACGGTCGGCCTCGCCGCCTGGCTCGCCCACCGCCTGCCCGCCGGCGACCCGATCCGCGCCGCGCTGCCACCCGTGCTCACCGCCGTGCGCGGACGGCTCGCCGCCCCCGGTCTCATGCTCGACCTGGGCAGGTACATCAGCCTCCCGGCCTTCCGGAAGACGGCGGGCACCCCCACCGAGACCGGGCCGGGATACGAACGCTACGGCGCCGTCGTCCTCGCCACCCACGACGACCAGCCGGCCCCGGGCATCCGTGTCGACCTGCTCGACGAGGCGGGCCAGGACCCCTACCTGCCCGCGGCGCGCGTCGACGACCACCCCTACCCGGCCGAGGTCGCCTTGCGCCTGGTCCGCGATCCCCGGTTCGCCGCCCTCCTCGCCGACCCCGGCGAGCCGATCGCGGGCGAGCGGGACAAGGACGGCACCTGGTGGCCCCAGCACCCCGGCCACTCCGTGCCCGAGCTGGTCACGGAGGCGGCCAAGGAGTACGGACTCGGCGAGGACGCGGCCACGCTGTATCTGATGCTGCTCGCCATGCCCGACCCCACCGACCGCACGACCGCGCGGTGGACGGGATGGAAGCCGGCCCGCCTCAAGAAGGCCCGCGCCGAACTGGCCGCCACCGACCTCGTGGTCGAGGCCACCCGGACCAGAGCCGGCCGCTCGCTCTTCCTGCCCGGCGGCTGGGCCGAACAACCGGCCCCGCGCGTTCCCCTGGAGCGCTGGAAGCTGCCCCTGTTCGACGCCGTCCACGGCGATCACGCGTCCTTCGGCGTGATCGTGCCGACCGAACCGGTCGCGGACCTGTACCGCAAGGCCTGGCAGCGGGTGCGCGAGGGCGACGCTCCCCGGTTCGAGGAGCTGAAGGTCCGGCGGGGTCGCCGCCGCTGACGCACACCTCAAGGGGCGCCCGGGACCTCACCGGGCGCCCCCGCCTCTCTGACGACGAACAGACCTACCCAGCAAGGACATTCATGACCCTCACCGACACGGCGACGGCCCTGCCGGACCGGCAGACCCTGCCCGCCGAAGAGCGCCACGCCACCGAACTCGCCTTCCTCGCCGCCCATGACGAAGGACCGCGTCCGCCCGGCTGGCTGCTGACGCCCCGCGCCGTCATCACCTTCGTCTGCGGCAGCGCCGGCGAAAAGCTGAAGCTGTCGAAGCCGCACGAGACGCTGCCCCGCGAACTCGTCATCGCCCCCAAGTTCGTCGGTGAACGCGCCCTGGTGGAGCGGTGCGTGGTCACGCTCGCCGGCGAACGGGGACTGCTGCTGGTCGGTGAGCCGGGCACGGCCAAGTCGATGCTCTCGGAGCTGCTGGCGGCGGCCGTCTGCGGCACCAGCGCGCTGACCGTGCAGGGCACCGCGGGCACCACCGAGGACGCCCTGCGCTACGGCTGGAACTACGCGCTCCTCCTCGCCCAAGGACCCACTCCCCAGGCGCTGGTGGACTCCCCCGTGCTCGCCGCGATGCGATCCGGACTGGTCGCGCGCGTCGAGGAGATCACCCGCTGTCTGCCCGAGGTGCAGGACGCGCTGGTGTCGATCCTCTCCGACCGCCGGATGAGCGTGCCCGAGCTGTCCGGCACGGACGACGCGCAGGTCGCCGCCGCCCCCGGCTTCACCGTCATCGCCACCGCCAACCTGCGCGACCGCGGGGTCTCGGAGATGTCCGCCGCGCTCAAGCGCCGCTTCAACTTCGAGACGGTGCACCCGATCTCGGACATCGACGCCGAGACCGCGCTCGTGAAACGCCAGGCCGTCGCGGCCGTCCAGCGGGCGGGTGCGGCCTTCGACGTCGACGACGCGGTGCTCGACGTGCTGGTGACCGTCTTCCGCGACCTGCGCGTCGGACGCTCGGCCGAGGGCTGGGACGTGGAGCGCCCCGGCACGGTGATGTCCACCGCGGAAGCGGTCCAGGTCGCCGTCTCCCTCGGGGTGGCCGCCGCCTACCTGCCCGCCGGTGACTCCCTCGACCTGGTGCCCGGCCATCTCCTGGGCGTGGTCCGCAAGGACGACCCCTCCGACCACGCACGCCTGCTGGGCTACTGGGACGGCCCGGTGCGTCGCCGCGCCGAGGACGGTTCGGCGACCTGGCGCCGCCTGTGGGACCTGCGGGAGAACCTTCGGTGACGCTCGCTCAGGAACCGAGGGCCGCGCTCGCCGCCCTCGCCGACTCCGCGCTGCCGTACCTGCTGGGCGTACGGCACCACAGCCCGGCGCTCGCCGCCGCGGTGCCCGCCCTGCTGGACGCGGCCGGCGCCGAGGTCGTGTGCGTGGAACTGCCGACGGACTTCCAGCCGTGGCTCACCCACCTCGGCGCACCCGGCACCCTCGCGCCGGTCGCCCTCGCGGGCGCCGGTGCGGACGGGCGGCTCGGCTTCTACCCCTTCGCCGACTTCTCGCCCGAACTCGCCGCGGTCCGCTGGGCGCGGGAGCGGGGCGTGGAGGTCGTCTGCTGCGATCTACCGATGGGCGATGCGGGATGGAGCGCGGAGCACTCTGCCGACCCTGGTGACACCCATGCCGATACGGCCGAGCAGCCGGCGCCCGTCTCCTTCGCGCAGGCGCTCACCGCGGCGGGGACCGGCCGTGAGGGTGACGACCTGTGGGACCGAAGCGTCGAGGTGCTCGCTCCCGGCTGCACCCCCGAGTCGCTGCGCCGCGCCGCCCTGGGCGTCGGTTGGGCGCTGCGACAGGACGCCGCGTCGTCGGGCGGCGTTCCCGCTGTGGACCTGGCTCGGGAAGCCCACATGCGGGAGACGATCGCCCTCGCGGCGGCCGGGGGGCGCAGGGTCGCTGCGGTGATCGGCGCGTTCCACGCGCCGGCGCTGGCCGATGCGGCGGACGGGCGCGAGCGGGCGTCGCAAGAGACGGGCGGTGGATCGGCATCGGCCGGATCGGTACTCCCTGAAAAACCGCCGACCGTCGTAACCTCCCTCGTCCCGTACGCCTTCGACCTTCTGGACTCCCGCTCCGGTTATCCGGCCGGGATCCGCGATCCGCGCTGGCAGCAAGCGGTGTTCCGCGCCGCGGGCGATCCCGACCTGCTGTACGACGCCGCTGCCCGGGCCGTCACGGGAGTCTGCCGAGAGTTGCGCACGGCCGGGCACACCGCAGGAACAGGTGAGGCCCGGGAGACGCTGCGCGTGGCCTGCGACCTCGCCCGGTTGCGCGGGCTCCCGGCACCGGGCCGGGGTGAAGTGCTGGAGGCCCTGACGTCCGTGATGGGCCAGGGCGAACCGCTCGGCCGGGGCCGGGCTCTCGCGCGGGCCCTGGAAGTGGTCCTGGTGGGTTCCGATCGCGGCCGTATCGCACCGGGCACCCCACGCTCCGGGCTCGGCCCGTCCGTCGAGGCCGAGCTCGCCGCCCTGCGCCTGCCCGGTCCCGACGAGCCCGCTCGGCGCGAACTGCGCCTCGACCCAATCCGCTCGGCCCTCGACAACAGGCGCGAGATCCTCCTTCGGCGCCTCGACGTGTGCGGGGTGGGATACGGCGAGGCCGTTGAGGTGTCCGGTACGGGCGACGGCGCCGCGCTCACCACCCGGTGGCGGTTGGCGTGGGTGCCGTCCGTGCCCGTCCGGCTCGACCTGGCCGGGGTGCGGGGCGTGACCGCCGCCCTGGCGGCCGAGGGAACGCTGCGGGAGACCTTCCGCAGGGAGTCGGCGGAGGGCGGACCCACCTGCGCACTGGTCCTGACGGGGCTTCGGGACGCCGCCCGCTGCGATCTGCCCGCCCTGGTCGCGCAACGGCTGGCCGAGGCCGCCGAGGTGCTGCCCGCCTCCGCGACGCTCCCCGAGATCCTGACCGGACTGGACCTGCTGGAGGCGCTGCGCCGGGGCCATCTTCCCGGGACCACGTCCGAGGGGCGCGAGGCGGCGGGCGTACTCGCCGCGGACCTTCTGGAATCGGCGGTACGGTCACTGCCAGGTCTGGCGGGGAGCGACGACCCGGAGGAGGCCGCCGCGCTCGTCGCCCTGGCCGCCCGCGCCGGTGAGCACCGCCTGGGACTCCGCATGGACGAGGCCCTTGACGGCCTCGCGCACACCGCCTCTCCTCTCGTCCAGGGAGCCGCCCTGGCCTGCCGGGTCCTGCTGGATCTGGACGACGCCGACACGCTCGGCGCGCGAGCCGCCGGGTGGATCGATACCGCCTCCGGCCCCGACGGTCGCCATGCGCTGGCTCGCAGACTCGCCGGACTGCTGACCGGGGCCGCACCGCTGCTCCAGTCGGCGCCGACCGCGCTGGACCCGTTGCTCGACCGGATCGACTCGCTCGGAGACCAGGCTTTCCTGGCTCGGTTGCCCGCCCTGCGCGGCGGCTTCGACACGCTCAGCCCGGCCGGCCGCGACCGTCTGCTGCACACGATCACGGACAGGCTGGGCAACCGCCTCGACCTGACGCTAACCGCCTCCCCGCGACTGCTGGCCCTGTGGACGGCGGCGGACGAGGCCGGCCGTGCGGCGGTGGAGTCTCTGCGGCCTGCGATCCCGCTGCCAGGGGCCGCCGATGCTCCGGCCTCGGAGAACGCCGAAGTTCCTGCCTCCGGGGCTGCCGAAGCACGACCGGTGCCGTCGCCGGACCCGTCCGACGCGGACGAGCCGACCGACGGCGTTCTCCGTCTCGCCCCCACGGACCGGTGGCGCCTGCTTCTGGGCCGCGAGAGTGACCAACTGCCGGCGCACGCCCGGCGTTACGCGCACGCGCTCGACGAGCTGTACGGCTCGGGTCGGGGCGAGGGCTCCTCGGAGCTGGGAGCGGACAATGGTCGCGGCGGGCAGGACACCTCGTTCCCGACCGCCCGCGAGTGGGCCGAGGAGCTCCAGGCACTGTTCGGCACGGAGGTGCGCGAAGAGGTGCTCGCCCGCGCCGCCGATCAGGGGCGCAGTGACGTACTGGCCGAGCTGGACCCCAAGTCCGTACGGCCCTCGGTCGATCTGCTGACCTCCGTGCTGTCGCTCGCGGGCGGGATGCCCGAGCAGCAACTGGCCCGGCTGCGCCCGCTAGTGCGCCGCCTTGTCGACGAGCTGGCCAAGGAACTGGCCACCCGGATGCGGCCCGCGTTGACAGGGCTGGCCACCCCTCGCCCGACTCGCCGTTCGGGAGGGCGGATCGACCTGCCGCGCACCCTGCGCGCGAACCTGGTGCACGCCCGCAAGAGGGCTGACGGCAGCACTCTGGTGGTGCCGGAACGGCCGGTGTTCAGCACCCGTTCGCGCAAGGAGGCGGACTGGCGGCTGATCCTGGTGGTCGACGTGTCCGGGTCGATGGAGGCCTCCGTGATCTGGTCGGCGCTGACCGCGGCCGTGCTGGGCGGAGTACCCACGCTCAGCACGCACTTCCTGGCCTTCTCCACCGACGTGATCGACCTGACGGACCGCGTCGACGATCCGCTGTCCCTGCTGCTGGAGGTGCGAGTGGGCGGCGGCACCCACATCGCGGCAGGTCTGGCCCACGCGCGCTCCCTGGTGACCGTACCCAGCCGGACCCTCGTGGTGGTGGTGAGCGACTTCGAGGAGGGTTACCCCTTGGGCGGACTCCTCGGCGAGGTACGGGCGTTGGCGAGTTCCGGGGTGCATCTGATGGGCTGCGCGGCTCTGGACGACACCGGCAACCCGCGCTACTCCGTGCCAGTGGCCCAGCAACTCGTCGCGGCCGGCATGCCCGTCGCCGCCCTCAGTCCTCTCGCCCTCGCCCGCTGGGTGGGCGAACGCCTCCGCGGAGAGACCCGATGAACCCCGAACTGCCCCCGGTGGCACCCGAGGTGGCCGCCGCTGCCGTGGAGGGTCTGACCTCCCGACTGCGCAAGAAGCTGGACGCCGCGATCGAGACGTACGTGTCCGCACCCGTCACCGTCGAGGGTGCCGTGCGCCGTGTGCGGTGCGGTGAGGACGCGGAGGTCGTCCTCACTCCCGGCCCTTCCGGAGCGGTCACGGACGCCGAACAGGCCGTGTGCAGTTGCCTGTTGTCCCCGAGGTGCCTGCATCGCGCGGCCGTACTCGGCGCGAGTCCGGTGGCGGACGCGGACACGATGGCCGATGTGGAGCCGGGCGCGTACGCCGAGACAGTGGGCGGCGCAGAGGCGGCGGCGGACAAGGACACGATGGCCGGCATGGCGACGGCGGACGTGAACGCGATGGCAGACGCGCACGCGACGGTCCAGGCGGCCGATATCGCCGGGAAAGGCATGCGGCCCGAACAGATCGCCGCCGACTCGGATCCCGTCTCGGCCGTCGCCGCCGTGCGCGGGCCGGGCATCGGCGAAGCCACGCAGTCGACAGGCCCTACGGACGCGCAACTGGCCGCGGCGCGCGCACTGTGGACCGCCGCGGCCGCGGTTCTTGCCGCTGGTGTACCCGCAGCCGGTGCGGTGGCACAGGCGGAAGTTCTGCGGGCCTCGCACACCGCACGGCTCGCCGGGTTGCACCGCGCCGAGGCGGCGGCGCTGCGGGTGGTCCGTGGGCTGCGGGGCGCGCGGTCCCGCCATGACGGCCACCGGCTGGCCGATCTTGTCGCCAACCTCCGTGAACTCCTGTTGACCACAGGCCTGTTGGCCGCAGCCGATGCGGCCCCGGCGCTGGTCGGCACCGCCCGCCGCAGCTACCGGCCCGAAGGTGCGCTGCGCGTGCACGGGGTGTGCCGGGAACCGGTGATCTCGGCGACAGGCTACGGCGGAGTGGTCACGCATCTCCTCTCCGACGACGGGCGCTGGTTCTCCGTCGCGGATGTGCGGCCGGGCGGTCCGGCCCGTGCGCGCGGTGCCGCGACGGCCACCGTCGCGCTCGGCTCGGGCAGCCTCGACCACGCCCAACTCTCCCGCGGCGGGCTGCTGATCTCGGGGGCGACCCTGTCCCCGGACGGCCGGCTCGGTGCCGGCAAGGGGGTCCGGGCCACACCGGTCGCGGGCCTGTCCTGGGCATCGGGGCCGATGGCCGCCCTGTTCACCCGGCCCCTTGCCGAGGCCGTCGCCGCCCGGCTCGGGAACGCTCCGGTGAACGACCCGGAAGGGGCCGAGCAGGCGGCCGGTGAACTGATCGGCTGTGATCTGGTCGTCGTCGGAGTGGTCGACCACCAGTTGCTGGCGCAGGAGTTGATCCCCGGCGGAGGTGACACCGACGGCCTCCTGATCCGGTTGCTGCCGTCCAACGGCCACCCCGACCTCGCCCACACCACGAACCTTCGCCGACTGGCATCGCGCCCCGGGCTGCGACTGCGTGTCGTCGGACGCCTGGACCCCGATCGCGCGGCCACGCTCCGGCCACTGGCCGTCGGCCCGCTGCCGGACGAGAGTACGGCGACCCTGCGGCTGCCGGCGGAGTGGTCGGGGCATGCCGATCTGGGCTACGACCGCCTCGAAGGCATCCACCTGCCACCCGCCGACGCGCTGCCGGAACCGGCTGGGCTGGTCCGGATCCCGTCGGACCCGGTGGCGGAGGCGCCGCTGTGGCGACTGCGGCGGCTGGTCGAAGTCGCCGTGTCGGGCGGTCGCAGGGCCGCTGCCGAACCCGCGCGCGACGGCGACCGGGCGGGGGCCGTCGCGGCACTGCGGCGGAGCGGTTTCCGGGCAGCCGCGGACCTGGCGCAATCCCTCACCGCGGAGGCGGACCGACGCGGCCGCGATGTCTTCGGCCGCACCGAGGAAGCCGATCCGGACGGGTACGCACGGGCCTGGCTCGCCGCGGCCGTCTATCTGGCCGGTACCGAACGGGCTCTGGTGCAGGCCACATGGCAGCGGTCGGACACCGCCTGACGGACATCGACGAGGCATTCAAGCGATCGCCTTCGCAGGCCGCGAACCCAGCGCCGGTCTGTGAAGGCGGACGGGCAGGTGCGAGTGGAGCCGCGTGCTTCGCGGTTCAGGTGGCGTGGGGCCAGGCCCGCAGCAGTGCGGTGATCCGGGCGGCGGTGCAGGCGGGGTCCCGCAGCAGGTCGCGCAGAGCGACGGCGTCCTCGCGGGTGGGCTTGACCTGGATTCCCGAGGCCTCCAGGTACATGACGCCCGTCGCTGCGGCCACGGCCATGTTGGAGCGCTCCAGCCAGCGGCAGCGCCCGAGGATGTGCACCAGCGCGGCGGCACGGGCGTAAGGCCCGTCGTACACAGGCGTGTCCAGCAGGTCGGCGCGGTGGCAGGCGACGGCGGCGACCGGCACTCCGTAGTCGTCAGGAGCCGGGTCTGCCGCGCCCGCGATCTCCGCGACCTGAAGGATCCAGGGGACGTCGATGTGCAGTTCCATCAGGCGGCGTGCGCCCCCGAGGAGCGGCGGTCGGCGTCCTCGGCTTCGTCGAACACCGCCTGGTGCTCGTCCAGGAATCGCTGTGCCGCGTCCAGGCCCCGCTGCCGCAGCCCGCCGACGTCTTCCCGTACGAGCGCGGCGATGTAGTCACCGACGCTCATTCCGCGATCCCGGGCCCTGGCCGTGGCCAGTTCCGCGATCTCGTCGTCGACCCGCCAGCCCTTCTGCGTCTTCGCCATGCGCCGATGGTAACAGCTGGTACCAGCAAGCGGCCGGGCACCGGTCCCGAGTTGCCGTCCGCTCAACACCCCCCGCATATCCCCTGCCACCTCGGCCATCGCCTCTGTCACCTCGGCCATCGCCTCTGTCACCTCGACCGTCTCCTCCCGCCCCATTGTGTTGAGCCGTGTGCCCCTTTACTGTTCGGCTTTGCCTGAGTCTGTTCGATGCTGATCGCTCAGGGGCTATGGAGGCCGCAGTGCGGAGTCATGGGATCGGATCGGAAACTGCGAGACCCGGCCGCCGGTGGTGGAGGGCAGCCCTGGCCGTTGCCGCGACCATCGCCCTGGCAGCGGGCATGACCGCGCCCGCCGCGGCCAGGGACGTCGGCACCCAGTCACCACCCGGCACCGCAGCCGCCGCCGGTGCGCGGGCGCACACGGTGACACTCGACGGCTACTCGTTTCTCGTCGACGGCAAGCGCACCTATCTGTGGTCCGGCGAGTTCCACTACTTCCGGCTCCCGAGCCAGGATCTGTGGCGCGACATCTTCCAGAAGATGAAGGCGGCCGGGTTCAACTCCACCTCGCTGTACTTCGACTGGGGATACCACTCGCCGAAGCCGGGGGTGTACGACTTCACCGGGGTGCGGGACGTCGACAAGCTGCTCGACATGGCCGAGGAGGCCGGCCTCTACGTCATCGCGCGCCCGGCGCCGTACATCAACGCGGAGGTCGACAGCGGTGGTCTGCCCGGCTGGCTGACCACCAAGGCGGAGAACAACCGAAGTGACGACCCGAGGTTCCTGAAGTACGCGGACGAGTGGCTGACGCAGATCGACCGGATCATCGCCCGCCACCAACTCTCCAACGGCACCGGATCGGTGATCGCCTACCAGGTCGAGAACGAGTACTACAACGGCTCGGCCGCGGCGCGCTCTTACATGCAGCACCTGGAGGACAAGGCTCACGCCGACGGCATCACGGTCCCGCTGACCGGCAACAACAACGGCACCTTCAACTCCGGTACCGGCGCCCTGGATGTCGACGGCCCGGACTCCTACCCGCAGGGCTTCGACTGCTCCAATCCCTCGAAGTGGAACGGCGTCCCCGACATCAGCTACGACCACCCGGCCGGAAAGCCGCTGTACTCACCGGAGTTCCAGGGCGGCGCCTTCGACCCCTGGGGCGGACCGGGCTACGACAAGTGCGCCCAGCTGATCAACGACCGGTTCGCCAACGTGTTCTACAAGCAGAACATCGCCGTCGGCGCGACCGCGCAGAGCTTCTACATGACCTACGGCGGCACCAATTGGGGCTGGCTGGGCATGCCGCAGAACTACACGTCGTACGACTACGGGGCAGCGATCCGTGAGACCCGCCAGCTCGATCCGAAGTACGACGAGGACAAACTCATCGGGTACTTCACGCAATCCGTCGCCCCGCTGACCAAGACCGAGGCGATCAGGGCCACCCCGCCGGACGACTCGGCGGTGGTCGACACCGCCCGGATGAACCCCGACACCAAGACACAGTTCCACGTCCTGCGGCACGGCGACTCCACCTCCACGTCCGTCGACAGGACACACATCTCCCTGGACTTCAACGCCCAGCCGGCCGCGGACACCACCTACACCTGGGACGACCCCGACTCGGCGTTGCAGTACGCCGGTTCGTGGTCGCACGTGGCCGACACGAGCTACACCGGCGGCGACTACAAGCACACCGAGTCGTTCTCCAACAAGGCCGGTGACTCGCTCACCGTCCCCTTCGACGGCACCGCGATCCGCTGGATCGGCTCGAAGACGAACAACCACGGCTACGCCGACATCTACCTCGACGGCACCAAGGTGGCGACGGTCGACGACTCCGGCAGCGAGAACCAGGCGGTGCTCTTCCAGAAGACCGGCCTGGCACCCGGCCCACACACGCTGAAGATCGTCGTCAACGGAAACCACAGCTCGGGGTCCACGGACAACTTCGTGGCCATCGACGCCATCGACGTACCTACGGGCGACTCCGCCGCGGAGCCGACCTATCCGGTCGTGCCGCAGCAACCGGGCACGGCGATCACGCTCGACGGACGCGACTCGCACGTGATCGTGGCGAACTACCGGCTCGGGGAGGCGCAGTTGCAGTACTCGACCTCCGAGCTCATGACCGACGCGACGATCGGTGACCGGGACGTCGCCGTGCTCTACGGCGACGAGGGCAGCGACGGCGAGACCGTCCTGCACTACGCCTCCAAGCCCACCGTGACCGCCAACAGCGGTTCCGTCACGACCACTTGGGACGCTGCCACCGGAGACCTGCGGCTCAACTACACGCACAAGGACCTCATTCGCGTCAGCATCAGCGGCGGCGGAAAGCGCCCGCTGCTCCTGCTCGTGGGCGACAAGGCCACGGCCAAGACCTTCTGGCGCCAGGACACCGCGTCCGGCCCGGTGATCGTGCGCGGCACCCACCTGCTGCGGACGGCGACCAGCAGGGACGGCGGCCACACCGTGGCCCTGACCGGCGACAACGCGGACGACAAGAACATCGAGGTGTTCACCTCCGCCGCCCATGTCATCTGGAACGGCCGGGGACTGGACACCAAGGCGACCGCCACGGGGAGCCTGACCGGCGCCATCCCGGTCGCCGCCCCGATCCGCCTGCCGGCCCTGACGAACTGGAAACACGCCGAGGAATCCCCCGAAGCGGCTCCCGGATTCGACGACTCCAGCTGGCAGGTGGCCGACAGGACCACCACCAACAGCGTCTCCGGCGTCAACTCACTGCCCGTGCTGTACGCCGACGACTACGGCTTCCACACCGGGAACACCTGGTACCGCGGCCGCTTCCACTCCACCGGCAAAGAGGCCGGCATCCACCTGGTCTCGGACTCCGGCGGAGGTGCGCAGGCGTTCTCCGTCTGGCTCAACGGCGCCTTCCTGGGCAGCTCCACCACAGGCGGCGGCGACTTCGCCTTCCCCGCCGGTGCGGTGAAGTCCCAGGGTGACAACGTCATTTCCGTGCTCACCGTGAACATGGGGCACGAGGAGGACTACAACTCGACCAACGGCAACAAGACCGCGCGTGGTCTGACCAGCGCCTCCCTCGTCGGAGCGCCACTGACCTCCGTCACCTGGCGGCTGCAGGGCGTGCGGGGCGGCGAGGACTTGCAGGACACCGTGCGCGGACCGCTCTCGACGGGCGGCCTGTACGGCGAACGCGCCGGCTGGTCGCTGCCCGGCTACCCGGACGGCAGCTGGAACCGGGTGTCCCTGCCGACCACCGACACCCGCCCCGGGGTCTCCTGGTACCGCACCGACGCCGAACTGGCCCTGCCACGCGGCCAGGACACCTCACTCGGCCTGACCTTCACCGACGACCCGTCCCGCAAGTACCGCGCCACGATCTTCGTGAACGGCTGGCAGGTCGGCAACTACGTCAACTACCTCGGCCCGCAGCACACCTTCCCGGTTCCCAACGGCATCCTCGACCCGAACGGTCACAACAGCATCGCCATCGCCGTCTCGAACCTCGACGGCAGCACCGGCGGACTCGGCAAGGTCTCGCTCACCGACTACGGCAGCTACGCCTCCTCCCTCCGCGTCGTCCAGAACGACAGCCCCCGCTACGACCCACGGACGTACGCGATGCCGAAGCGTCCGGGAGCGGACGTCACCCTGAACGCGCCGGACACCGCGCAGCCGGATCAGGCGTTCACGGCCCGCACGACCGTGGCGGTGCCGAAGAACCGACCGTCCGTCACCGAATTGACGGCCACCCTCGCCGCGCCCGACGGCTGGACCGTGACGGCCACGAGCCCCACGTCGGTCAAGCGGATCCGACCCGGCACCTCGGCCACCTTCACCTGGAAGGTGCAGCCACCGTCCGGGACGCTGCCCTCCGCCACACCGCTCACCACCACGGCGCGCTACCGCCAGAGCGGACGGCACGTCACCGGCGGCGACGAACGTATCGTCCGCGGAATCCCACCGGCTCCGCCGACCGGCAAGAGCGCCGTGAGCGACCTGACGTTCCTGTCGTCGACCAACGGCTGGGGCCCGGTGGAACGTGACAGCAGCGTCGGCGAACAGGCGGCGGGCGACGGCCGCCCGATCACCATCGCCGGCGCCGGCTACGCCAAGGGCCTGGGCACCAACTCGGTCAGCGACGTCGAGCTCTATCTCGCCGGCACATGCTCCAGGTTGACGGCGGACGTCGGCGTCGACGACGAGACGGGTGGCGCGGGAACGGTGACGTTCTCCGTCATCGCCGACGGCAAGACCTTGGTCACCACGCCGACGATCCGCGGCAAACAGGCGGCCCTACCGATCGACGTCGACGTCACCGGCGCCCAGGTGATCGACCTCAAGGTCGGTGACGCGGGCGACGGGAACGGCAGCGACCACGGCGACTGGGGGACGCCGACACTGACCTGCGGCTGAGGCGCGCGGTACGTGAACTCGTCCAGGATTCACCGACGGTCATCTGCCGCGTTCAGGAGGGCAGTTCGGCTCCGGACTGCTCGCGGACCATGTACTGCGCGTACCAGTCCGGCCAGTCGGGGTCCTCAGCGCCGATCCGCGCCTCGTGCTCGCCGTGTGCCGCTGCGGCGCGGCGCAGAGCGTCCGCCAGGTCCTCCGCCGAGGCGAATGTCGTGGTCGTTGGATCCAGGCGTCCCGGCAGCCGGTTGGTGATCTCCTGAAGGACCCAGCCGTTGCCGTCCGGATCGTCGAACGACAGAAAGGAGCCGTAGCTGCTGCGCCGCGGATCCGGGCCCGGCACCCGCGCGTCGGTGCCGGCGTGGTGGAAGACGCCGCCGGCGTCGTGGAAGATCTCGCTCGGCTCGGCGCCCAGTCGTTTCAGCTCGCCCTGCGCGGCGGTGATGTCATCGACGATCAGGTGCAGGCCCTGCGCCGACCCCGGTGTCTGGGAGGTGACCGAGGTGCCGAAGATGACCGACGCCGACGAGCCCGGTGGCGTGACCTGCACCACCCGGAAGTTCTCGTCGGTGGCCACGTCCGCGTCGAGCCTCCAGCCCAATTGGGTGTAGAAGCTCTTGGCCCGGTCGACGTCGGACACCGGGACCACGACGACTTCGAGTTTCATGTCCATGGCGATTACCTCCTGCAGTCGTACAAGAGCCGACGCAACGAGCCTGGCACGCCCGGGCGCGGGGCGCGCCCGGGAATCTCCTCGATCGTGGGACCAATTCCGGCCGAGCCATTCCCTCCACTCCCACCACCTGACGCCTGTCGACCACCATCCACGACCGCGCCCACGCTGCACGGCGGCGGAGACCGCAGGCGCGGACCGGGATCACTCCCGGTCCGCGCCTGTGATCCGACGAGTCAGCGGCCCTTGCGCGACGGTTCAGCGGCCCTTGCGGACCCGTGCCGCCGCGCGGGCTTCCGCCGTTTTCCGGGCCTCGGCAGCCTTGCGGGACTCCTTGGCGGGGCGGCCCGGACGGGTGCCCATGCCGCGGAAGGGAGCGTTGCCGCCACTGGGCTTCGTCTCGGTCGGCGGGCGCTTCGCGCCGGTGAGGGCGGTCAGCTTCGCCTCGCCCGAGCGCACCTGGGTGGTGGTCGGGCGGATACCTGCCTCGGACATCATCCGGTTCACATCGCGCCGCTGGTTGGGGGTGACCAGGGTGACCACCCGCCCGGACTCCCCTGCGCGCGCCGTCCGCCCGGCCCGGTGCAGGTAGTCCTTGCCGTCGGCCGGCGGGTCGACGTTGACGACGAGGTCGAGCGCGTCGATGTGGATGCCCCGGGCGGCGACGTTGGTGGCCACCAGCACGGTGACCTCTCCGTCCTTGAACTGGGCGAGCGTGTGCGTGCGTTGGGGCTGCGACTTCCCGCTGTGCAGGGCGGAGGCCCGTACGCCGCTGGCCCGCAGGTGCCGGGCGAACTGGTCCACGCCGGCCTTGGTGTCCAGGAACATCAGCACCTGGCCGTCCCGGGCGGCGATCTCGGTCGCGGTCGCGTACTTGTCGGCGGCGTGGATGTTCAGCACGTGGTGTTCCATCGTCGTGACCGAGCCCGCCGCCCGGTCGACCGACGCGACAACAGGGTCGTGGAGGTAGTCCCGCACCAGCCGGTCCACATCGCGGTCGAGCGTGGCCGAGAACAGCAGCCGCTGCCCGTCGGAGGGGACCTGGTCCAGGAGTTCCGAGACCTGCGGCAGAAACCCGAGGTCGCACATCTGGTCCGCCTCGTCCAGCACCGTGATCCGCACCTGGTTCAGGTGACAGTCCCGGCGCGACACCAGGTCGGTCAGCCGTCCGGGCGTCGCGATCACCACCTCGGCGCCGGTCTTCAGCTGCGCCGACTGCCGGTTGATCGACAGGCCGCCGACCACCGTGGCCAGCCGCACCCCCGTCGTCCGGGCATACGGCGCCAGCGCGTCGCTGACCTGCTGGGCGAGCTCCCTGGTCGGCACCAGGACCAGTGCGAGCGGCCGCTTCGACTCCGCTCGCCTGCCCGCGGTCCGCACGAGCAGCGCAAGCCCGAAGGCCAGTGTCTTGCCGGAACCGGTCCGCGCCCGGCCGAGCACGTCCCGGCCGGCCAGCGCGTCGGGCAGGGTCGCCGCCTGGATCGGGAAGGGCTCCGTCACTCCGAGGCCGTTCATCGTGTCGACCAGCTCGGGCGGCAGCCCGAGCGTGGCGAAGGATGCGACGGGCGGCTGCGCGTTCATGGAGAACCTTCCTCGGTCTGATGCCCTCCAACGCGCCGGGGCCCGTACCCCTTGGTACGGGCCCCGGCGGCGTCGAAGCGTCCGCCCATTTTACCAGCGGCACTCGGGACGCCCGCCGCTCGGACGCCGTGCAGGAGGCACCGGTCGGTGTGCGTCGTAATGTCAAGATCGTGTCCGCAGTGATCCCGTCTCTTCTCAGGGATGTCTCAGGAGTGTCATGTGCTGAGGGATCGTCCCAAGGGGGCCCGTGATGGAGGAGGAACGACCGCGGGCCAGCCGCGGATCGGCTATCACGGGGAGAACGAGATCCATGATGATCAAGCGAGTCGGGACCATCGCCGCGGCCGCGATCACCGGCACCCTGGTTCTGACGGCCTGCAATGGCGCGGACGGCGCGGCACACGCCAACGTCTCGCCTCCGGCGGCAGGCGCGACGCAGGCCGCGGGTGCCATCGGCCGCTACTCCGAGAACAAGCCGGGGGCGATGTACTTCACCTCGATCCTCACCGGTGACAACGAGGTGCCCGTCAAGGGCAAGCCGGCGGTGGGTGACAAGGACGGCAGCGCGGTGGCCCTCATGCGCGTCCAGGGCGACGAGGTGTCCTTCGCGTTCGCGTGGACCGGTACCGGGACCCCGACCATGGCCCACCTCCACCAGGGTGCACGGGGCACCAACGGTGACGTGAAGATCCCGTTCTTCATGGAGAAGCTCAAGGGCGGCACGCCGTTCGTGTTCGGCAGTGTGAAGGTCGAGGATGCCGATCTGCTGCGCAGCATCAAGGCCCATCCCGACCAGTTCTACTTCAACCTGCACACCGCCGAGTTCCCGGGCGGCGCGGTCCGCGGACAGGCCATCGCGCTGCCGGGCGCCGTCTCCCTGCCGAACGCCATCCGGCACTCCGCCCTGGCCGGCGTGGTCAAGGGGGCGCAGATCTACGCCTGCACGAAGCAGGAGGACGGTTCCTACGCCTTCACCCAGGACAACGTCGACGCCACGCTCCAGGGCGACATCCAGCACAGCTTCGCCAAGCACGGCCCCGCCGGCCCGCCGCAGTGGATCGCCCCCGACGGCTCCTCGGTGACGGGCTCGGTCCTCAACAAGTTCGACAACGGCACGGGGAACATCCCCCAACTCCTGCTCCGCGCCCAGCAGACCGGCAGGAGTGAGGGACTCCTGTCCAAGACAACCTCGGTCCTGCGCCTCAACACTGTCGGCGGCGTCGCGCCGGCCGGCACCTGCGACCCGGCCACGCAGCCCACCGCCCGCGTCCCCTACACGGCGGACTACCTGTTCCTCGCCGTCAAGTAGGACGCGGCGAACCGTCCGGCCCGAACACCACCCGGCGATGCGAGTCCTCCGCGGACTCGCATCGCCTGGTGTTTCGCCTCGGTCCCCTCAGGTGCCGAAGTACATCCTTGTCAGCCACGGGACATCGCTCCGCCGTCGGATGCCGCGGCCGCTCAGGGCAGATCGACCTTGACGGACCTGCCGGGCTTGAGGGAGATCTTCTTGCGGATCTTCCCGGCGCGCAGTTCCGTCTCCGTCCCTCCGACGCTCCGGACCGTCACCGCGGTCGCCTTGCCGTCCCTCCAGGAGAAGTCGACCGTGAATCCGCCGCGGGCACCCAATCCGGTGACGGAACCCTTCGCCGACCAGGCTTCGGGGAGCGCCGGAAGCAGTTCGATGACTCCGGGCCTCGAATAGAGAATCATCTCCAGTGCCGCGGCCGGGCCACCCAGGTTGGCATCGATCTGGAAGATCGTGTAGCTGCCCTGGCTGTACATGTCGAACCAGTTCGCCGACGTCCCGTTGCCGTTGTTCATCGAAGGGCGCAGCACGGTGAGATAGAGCTGGTAGGCCTTCTCGGCGTCCTTGAGCCGCGACCAGCACAGCGATCGCCAGGCGCAGGCCCAGCCGAAGCTGTCCATTCCTCTGGCTGTGAGCAGTGCACGTACGCCGTCCACCAGTTCACGCGGACTGGTGTCGACGGAGATCCGGTCGCCGGGGAAGAATCCGATGAGGGGCGAGAGGTGACGGTGGGTGGTCTCGCCGAGGTTGTCGGGACTCATCCACTCCTCGAGCCAACCGGTTTTCGGGCTGACCTGGGGAAGGTAGAGCTTGGCCTGCATCGCTTCCAGCTCGGCGGCGAGGTCGGCGTCGCGCTTCAGGACGCGGGCGGCGACGGCGAGTTCCCGGAAGAGTTCCCACGCGAGTTCCTGCGCGTAGGTGTTTCCCTTGCCGTCCGGTCCGTGCTCAGGCGACCAGGAGGTGTCGTCGATCAGGACCTCGCGGGACGAACCGTCCGGGTCGGTCACCTTGGTGGTGATCAGCCGCGCCTTCCAGAACTCGGCCGCTCCCTTCAGCACCGGATAGATCGTCTCCAGGTACTCACGGTCCTGGGAGTACTCGTAGTGCCGCCACAGGGTGGCGCAGAGCCAGGCATTGCCCGAGGGGTGCCAGGCCCAACCGCTGCCGCCGTAGATGTTGGTGGAGAAGGCGATGGCCCAACCGGCCACCTTGCCGGTGCTGTTGCGGAAGCGGTTGTCAGGGCTGTTGAAGAGCCGCCCGGTCACGTCGGTCCAGACCGGCAACTGCGACCGGCAGTAGCGGGCGAGGGCGTGCGCGTTGTCGCCCAGGCCGCCGGGGTCGGCCAGCCAGTAGTTCATCTGCACGTTGATGTCGGTGTGGTAATCGGCGTACCAGTCAGGGTTGTTGTTGTGGATCCACAGTCCCTGGAGGTTCATGGGCAACCAGTCCCTGGACCCGGTGATGGTCAGGTAGCGGCCGTACTGGACGTAGGCGGCCTCCAGCTCCGGGTCGGGGGTGGAGGCGTCGGTGTATCTGACGGCGATGCGCGACCACGAGTCCAACGACCGCTGCACCGCCGAGGATCTGCCGAGATCGATGGTGAAACGGTCGTAGAGGCGCTGGTAGTCGGCCACATGAGTCGCGAGCAGGGCGGTGCCGGAGACCTTCGCCGCGGCGGCGGTCTTCGTACGGGCCACCGTGAGCGGGACCATGGACGCGTCCCGGAAGTCCTTGCCCGCGTCGGGCGAGTAGTCGGTACCCGCGCAGACGGCTATCAGCAGTTCGCGGCACCCGGAGAAGGACAGCTTTCCGTCCTTCGCCTTGATGGTTCCCGTGCTGCTGACGGCGGTGACCGAAGCCGCGTACCGCAGGCCGTTCTTGAGGGTCGCGGCGAACGAGAGCTGTTTCCCGTCCGCCGAGGTGTCCTCGCCGTGCGTGCCTTCCAGCGAGATCACACCGGTGTGGGTGCCGCCTCCGGTGAGTCGGACCACGATCACGTCGTCCGGGTGACTGGCATAGATCTCCCGGCGGAAGGAGGCTCCGCGGTGCTGATAGCTCGCCGACACCACGCCGTTGCTCAGGTCGAGACTGCGTCTGTATCCGCTGGTCTCCTGGGCGGTGTGGCCCGGCAGGGTGACCCGGAGTTTGGCCAGCAGGCCGAAACTGCCGAAGTCGTCGGCGCCGTAGGGAAGTTGTCCGTCACTGGTGGGGGTGTCGTTGCGTCCGCCCGTCCAGAAGGAACCGTCCGTGATGTAGAGGAAGTCATCCGCGGGGTCGCAGCCGACCAGGGCGCCCATCCTGCCGTTGCCCACGGGAAGCGCCTCTTGGATGATGCGCGACTCGTCGGCCGGCTTCCGGTACCAGAGGGTGGTGGCCTCGTTCTCCGGAACGATGTTCGCGTGAGCAGGGCGAGCGGGGTCGGCGTGCGCCATGAACGGGGGCAGGCCGCTGAAAGCGGCGAGACCACCTCCGGCGACACCGGTCAGACGAAGGAAGTCACGGCGGGAGGAAGGGCGCACTGCGGGTCTCCTCGGGTGAGGCGGTCGAGATTAATTCGTAAATTAGTGAGACGCCGAGGAGGTAGGCAATGGGCAGGCACGCAAAAGATCCGACCTTTGAGGGGCACATGCGAGCGCGTAAGAGGGCATACGCGAATATGTCCGGCTAGTTGTCGGATGAATGGACGCCGACGATCGTCGAGACGGCTCCGCACTCACCGAATCGCGGGCGCACTCCAACTGGCGAGCAGCGCCAGGGTCTGGGCGGAGGCAGAGCCGGGTTCGGCTGTGTACAGACACATGGTCTGATCCGGGTCGGACGCGAAGTTCAGCGCTTCGTGGTGCACGGTCAGGTCCCCGACCACGGGATGGTGGAGCCGCTGGGCGCCGTGGCTGCAGTCGTCCAGTTGGTGCCCCGCCCACCAGCCGTTGAACTCCGGGACCTTGACGCACGCTTCGCCGATGAGTTCGTTGAGCCGGGTGTCGTCGGGATGGCGCCCGGAGGACAGGCGGAGGTTGGCCACGATGATCCGCGCGATCGCCTCCCAGTCGTCGTACAGCTCCTTCGCGGCGGGAGAGAAGAGCACGAAGCGCGCGAAGTTGCGCTCCCGGGTCGCCAGCGCGTCGAAATCCGTGATGAGGGCCCGGGCCAGGTAGTTCGAGGCCAGCACGTCCAGGCGATGGTTGACGACGAAGGCCGGTGAGACGCTGCCCAGCACCTCCAGCATCTGATGGACCTCCGGCCGCACCCGCTCCGGGCGTGTGCGTTCCCGCGAAGGGTGGGTGACCCGCGGGCGCGCGATGTGGAAGAGGTAGTCGCGCTCGACCGGGCCCAGGCGCAGGGCGCGGGCCACGCCGTCGAGCACGCTCTCGGACACACGGGGATGCCGCCCCTGTTCCATACGGGTGTAGTAGTCCGTGCTCACGTCGGCCAGACGGGCCACCTCCTCGCGGCGCAGACCCGGCACCCGGCGGCCCCGGCCGCTCGTCCCCACTCCGACCGACTCGGGAGTCAGGCGTGCCCGGCGAGAACGGAGGAACTCCCCCAGCTCGGTGTTCTGGTCCATACACCCATTGTGTCCCCGTCCCGGCGTGCTCTCCGAGTCGATCGTGGCCCAGCTGGACCTATGTTCGGCTGGGCCTCCGCCGACGCTCTTTCGCCGCTCTCACGGTGCCAATCTCGATATTGCTGCTCGTCAGCCATGAAGAGAAACCGGAGAATCGCATGACCACCACCTCAACGTCGAAGATCGTCCTGGTGACCGGAGCCAGCAGTGGCATCGGCGAGGCCACCGCAAGGGCTCTCGCCGCCGCCGGGCACCACGTCGTACTCGGTGCCCGCCGGGTCGACCGGCTGGCGGAGATCGCCGACAGCATCAAGGCCGCCGGCGGGTCCGCCGACCACTCCGAGCTCGACGTGACGAGCCTGGACAGCGTGAAGGCCTTCGTGAGCACGGCGCACGAGCGCCATGGGCGGATCGACGTCCTGGTCAACAACGCCGGCGTCATGCCGTTGTCGCCCCTGATCATGGGCCTGACGGACGACTGGGACCGGATGATCGACGTCAACGTACGCGGCGTGCTGCACGGCATCGCGGCGGCGCTGCCCCTCATGAAGGCCCAGGGCTCCGGGCACTTCGTCAACGTCTCCTCCACGCTGGGGCACGAGGTGTCGCCCACCACGGCCGTCTACAGCGCGACCAAGTACGCGGTGCGGGCCATTTCCGAGGGCATCCGCAAGGAGAACAGCGATGTCCGCGTGACCGTCGTCAGCCCTTCCTTCGTGGAGTCGGAGCTGATCCAGGGCGGCGACCCCGGCACCATGGCGTGGGTCCAGGGGATGGCGGACAAGCTGGCGCTGCCCACAGTCGCCATCTCCGATGCCATCGTCTATGCCGTGAGCCAGCCCGAGCAGGTCGACGTGGGCGAGCTCGTGATCCGCTCGGTTCTCGACGCCGCCGTCTGACGATCGCCGACTACCGACTCCCCGCGCCCCTCACCTTGCGGAAGACCAGCTCCGGACACCCGGGGTGGGCCCGTCCAAAAGGGGCGCGGGACGGTCGCACAGGTGCAGGTCGAAGAAGGCGAGCAGGACCTCGCACTGCACGGGAGCGAACGGCGCCATTCCGGCGAACCGATGAACGCGGCGATCAGCTCGGCTGTCGCGCCGATCCGTGCCGCGGCCTGCGGGAGCAGCGACTCGTAGTCGGCGAGGGAGAAGTGCGCGGATCCGCTCAGGCGGAGGAAACGACGCCAGCCGCACAGGTGGGGCCAGGTGTTCAGCCAGGTCGTGCCGTCGGCTCGGTCCGCTCCGAGCAGCAGGAAGGGTCCGTCCGGTCCACGGGTGAGGACGTCTCCGAACAGGCTCCCGTCGAGGTTCGCCCCGGCGCGGAAGATGAACAGCTGGATCAAGCAGACCACCGGCGGCGATCCCGACAGGATCGCGTCGGGCTACAAGCCCACCGGTTCGGTCGCGGAGTCCGGCTCCTCGGTCGCCTTCATCGCCCCGTTCGCGGTCGCACCGGCCACCGACACGGCAGGCCAGGCGTGGCTGGACGGCTTGGACCACTGCTCCCGTAGCCGGTCCGGGCCTCCGCGCTCGGCCCGCGGGAAGCGGCGCCCGTATCCCTGATTACCTCGGGATACGGGCGCCGCCACGTCCGCCCGCATCACCGATAACAGATGACTGTTGCCATCGATAACAGCACCTGTTATCGTCGATTACATGGATACGAGATCAGCGCTAATCGAAGCGGCGGCGGAGCTGCTCGCACACTCCCCCAGCGGCGACGTGTCGACCCGCGCGATCAGCGAGGCCGCGGGCGTGCAGCAGCCGGTGCTGTACCGACTCTTCGGTGACAAGAACGGACTGCTCACGGCCACGGTCGACTACGTGTGGGACCAGTACCTGGGCAGCAAGCGGGCCGCCGAGAAGTCCCCGGACCCACTGCAGGACCTGCGGACGGGCTGGGACAGCCACACCGCCTTCGCGCTGGCCCACCCCAACGCCTACAGGCTGATGTTCTCCTCAGCCCTGAGCGAGGAGCCCGAGTCCGCGGCGGAGGCCATGCGCATCCTGCGCGAGGTGCTCGACCGGCTCGCTCAACAGGGTCGCCTGCGCGTCGCACCGGACGTGGCCGCACGCATGGTGATGTCCGCCAACACGGGCGTCGCCCTCGCCCTGATCACGCGTCCCGCCCTGTACCCGGACCTGGATCTCTCCGTCATGGTCCGCGACGCGATCCACCGGGACATCCTCCTCGACCCCGCCGCGGACACCGCCACGCACGACGCGCGACAGGCGGCCGCCACCACGCTGCTTGCCTCGGCGGACGAGTTCACGCCCCAGCCCTTCACGCCCGCCGAGTCCGCCCTGCTCAAGCAGTGGCTGGCACATCTGGCGGGACCCGGCCGGAGCAGCTGACCCGCCCGAACCGCACCGCCGCCGCTTCCCCCCGATCGACAACAACACCGAAGGAAACGTCATGAGCAACGACACCACCAACCGTGTAGCCCTCGTCACCGGCGCCTCCGGCGGCATCGGCCGCGCGGTCGCCGAACGCCTCGCGGCCGACGGCATCGCCGTCGGCGTGCACTACGCCGGCAACAAGACCAAGGCCGACGAGACCGTCGCCGCCATCACCTCGGCCGGCGGCCGGGCCGTCGCGGTCAGCGGCGACGTCGCCGACGAGCACGCCATGTCCGCCGCCTTCGACACCGTGGAGCGGGAGTTCGGCGGCATCGACGTGGTCGTCAACACGGCCGGCATCATGCTCCTCTCCCCCATCGCGGACCTGGACCTCGACGACCTCGACCGCATGCACCGCACCAACATCCGCGGCACCTTCGTCGTCTCCCAGCAGGCGGCCCGGCGCGTGCGCGGCGGCGGCGCGATCATCAACTTCTCCACCTCCGTCACCCGTCTCCAGTTCCCGTCCTACGGCGCCTACGTGGCGAGCAAGGGCGCGGTCGAGGCCATGACGCTCGTCCTGGCCCGGGAGATGCGGGGCAAGGACGTCACCGTCAACGCCGTGGCACCGGGCCCGACGGCCACGCCGCTGTTCCTCGACGGCAAGGACGAGACCACGATCGCGAACCTGTCCAAGGCGGCGCCGCTCGAGCGCCTGGGCACCCCGCAGGACATCGCGGAGACGGTGGCCTTCCTCGCCGGCCCGGCCCGCTGGGTCAACGGGCAGATCCTCTACACCAACGGCGGCATCGCCTGACCGTCCTTCAACGCCACCTCACGCCCCTCCACACCCCCAAGGAGACAGAAGCCATGAGCAACATCGTCGTCATCACCGGCGCCTCCAGCGGATTCGGCGCCCTCACCGCCCGCGCCCTCGCGGACGCCGGCCACATCGTCTACGCCGGAATACGGCAGACCACCACACGCAACGCCGCACAGGTCGAGGCCGCCGCCGAGTACAGCAGGGAACACGGTGTCGACCTGCGTTCCGTCGAACTCGACGTCACCTCACAGGAATCCGTCGACGCCGCGATCAGGCAGATCCTCGACGAGCACGGCCGTATCGACGTCCTCATCCACAACGCCGGCCACATGGTCACCGGACCCGCCGAGGCCTTCACTCCCGAACAACTCGCGGACCTGTACGACGTGAACGTCCTGTCGACCCAGCGCGTCAACCGCGCCGCCCTGCCCGCCATGCGCGAGTCCGGCCGGGGCCTGGTGGTCTGGGTCTCCAGCAGCAGTGTGAAGGGCGGCACCCCGCCCTACCTCGCGCCGTACTTCGCGGCCAAGGCGGCCATGGACTCCCTCGCCGTCAGCTACGCGGCCGAACTGGCCCGTTGGGGCGTCGAGACGACCATCGTGGTGCCCGGCTCGTTCACCAGCGGCACCAACCACTTCGCCCACTCCGGCCGTCCCGCGGACAAGGACGTCGAGGCCGAGTACGAGACCAGGTACGCCGGTCTCGTCGGCCAAGTCGCCCAGAAGCTCGCCGCGTTGGCCCCCGAAGGCGCCGAGGCATCCCTGGTCTCCGACGAGATCACGCGCATAGTCGGGCTGCCCGCAGGGCAGCGCCCCTACCGGGTCACCATCGACCCCGCGAACGACGGGTCCGAGGAGGTCTCGGACGTCGCCGACCGCATCCGGCGTGAGTTCCTGACCCGCGTCAACCTCGCCGACCTGCTCACCGTCCACCCGGTGAACAGCTGAGACCGAGGAACCACTGACGTACGCGGACGCGGCGCCACCCACGGACGACCGGTCACCCGCAACGCACGGTGTCCACGGCTACGCAGAGCCGAGAAGCAGCCCGGCGAGGGGATCCTCCCCCAGGAACGCCGACAACTCGGCCCGGTTCGGTGCGGTGGCGGGACCGCGACGGGTCACCGCGAACGCCGCTACGGCGTTGGCCCCTCGGGCGGCCGTCAGCGGATCGTGCCCCTGACCGAGCAGGGCGAGAAACCCACCGACATGCGCGTCACCCGCGCCGTTGCTGTCCACCGCCTCCACCGGGAATCCGGGTACATGGACCGGCGCACCGTCGGAAGCGGCCAGCCAGCACCCATCCTTGTCGGCCCTCACGAGCACGCCCGCGCCCGCTGACAGCCTCGCGCGCAGCGCGTCCGCCGCGGCGTCCGGTTCCGCGTGACCGCTCATCAGCCGGGCCTCCCGAGCATTGACGCTGAGCCAGTCGGTGCGCGCGAGCACCGGAGCGAGGACGTGGTCGGGGATGTCGGCCACGAGAGGACCGGGGTCGAGACAGAGGGTGACGTCAGCCGGAAGGGAGGCCGTGAGGCCGGCCAGCAAGGGTCCGTTGCCGGGCAACACCATTGCGTAGCCGGAGAGTTGGAGCAGGTCACCGCCGCTCAGCCCCGCGGCGATCGTCCGGGTGTCGGCGGAGGTGAGATCGGTTTCGACGCCGAAGCTGGTGACGAAGGTCCGTTCGCCCCCGTCGTCGACCAGGGCGACGGTGAAGCCCGTGTCGGAGCCTGCACGAACGGGCAGCAGGGTCGCGATGCCTTCGGCGGCGAGGGCCGCACGGACGAGGTCGCCGTAGGGGCCGGTGCCGTGGAGACCGGCGAAGACGGCCCGCGTGCCGAGGCGCGCGGCAGCGGCCAGGGTGTTGAATCCGCCGCCCGCGGTGGTCTCGGTGCGGGTGCCGAGGACGTCACCGCCGCGTTCGGGCAGCGCCGGCACCTCGATGACCAGGTCCGCGAGGACGTTTCCGGCGAGGACCAGACGGCCGCTCATCGTGCGGCCTCCTGAAGGGCTTCGGACGAGACGGAGGAGGAATCGGCAGCCAGGGAACTGCCACGGGGGCCGCACACCGCGTAGACAGCGCCGGCGACGACCATGGCGATGGCCCAGCCCAGCCCGTTCGCACCGAACCAGGTGTCGGACAGGGGGCCCGCGAACCAGACGTCGTCGGCGCTGGTCGACGCCTTGGTGAACAGCAGTCCGGCCACGATGGCCCCGGCCCAGCCCAGCACGGCGGGCAGGTGGAAACCGCCCGTGTACCAGTAGCGGCTGGTGCTGCGGGTATCCATGATCGCCTCGGGGTCGTAGGTACGGCCGCGCAACGAGTCCACCGCGACCACGCCGATCCACGCGGAGATGGGCACGGCCAGCAGGGTGAGGAAGGTGGAGAACGGACCGTAGAAGTCGTCGGTGATCAGTATGAAGTAGATGCCGCCCGCGAACATGAGCACCACGTCGAAGGTGACGGCGAGGGCACGCGGGACGCGCAGGCCCAGGGTGATCATCGTCAGTCCGGCGGAGTAGGTGGAAAGGTGGTTCGACATGAGCAGCCCGCCGAAGGCCGCGATGAGATAAGGGATCGCCATCCAGGAGGGCAGCATGGCGTTGATCGCCGCGACCGGGTCGGAGGAGGTCGCCAGCGTCCCGTCCCCCGCGGCGAGCAGTGAGCCCAGCGAGATCAGCAGGACTAGGGGGATGCCGGCGCCGAACGCCGAGGCCACCACCAGTCGTCGGCCCGGGATACCGCGGGGCAGGTAACGGGCGTAGTCGGCACCGGCGTTGGCCCAGCCGATGCCCGTGCCCGCGGCGATGAACCCGATGCCCGCCACGACTCCGCTGGTAGCGCCGGCCGAAGTGTCGAGCACCCGGGTCCAGTCGACGGTGGCGACGAGGAAGCCCATCACGATCAGGTTGAGGACCCCGAAGACGACGGTGGCCCACTTGTTGATCCACATGATGGTCGCGTGACCGAGGCCGCTGATCAGCAGGGTGCAGGTGATGAAGAACAGCAGGCATACGAGCGTCAGGACGGTGCCTCGGCCGACGCCGAACGCGGTGTTCAGCAGGGCCAGCAGCGCGTACGCCGCCGTAGTGGTGGTGATGGTCTCCCAGCCGACCCGGCTCAGCCAGGTGATCAGCGTCGGGCCCGCGTTGCCGCGCTGGCCGAAGACCGCGCGGGAGAGCGTGAGCGCGGGCGCGCCGCCCTTCTTGCCGGCGAGGCTCAGGGCTCCTACCAGGGCGAAGGAACCGAAAGAGCCGAGGACCGCGACGAGCGCCGCCTGCCAGATGTTCAGGCCGCGGAACGCCACCAGGGTGGTGCCCAGTGGCAGCCCGAGGATGCTGATGTTGGCGGCGAACCACGTCCAGAACATCTGTCCGGCGTGGCCGTGGCGCTCGCTGTCGGGGACCGGTTCGATCCCCCGGGTCTCGATGGTGCCGACGCGATCGTTCGTCTTCGAAGCGGTCATGACGGAACCTCCTTGCGGGTGCGGAGAGCGCGGATTGCAGAAGGGAGTCGGGAGGAAGGGGAGGGAGGTGTTCAGCGCAGGGTGAGCAGGCGGGCGGTGAGGGGTTCCAGTTCCAGGGAGTTGACGGTGCGCAGGGTGCGTACGGCGTCCGCGGGCAGCCCCGACAGACCGGTGACCGAACCGGCGACGGCGCCCGCGATGGCCGCGATGGTGTCGCTGTCGCCGCCGAGGTTGGCGGCGAGCAGTGCGGCCCGCCAGGGTTCGCCGTCGGCGACGGTGAGCACCGCGAACGCGGCGGGCACCGACTCCTGGCTGGCGACGCTGGTGCCGACGAGGTCGACGATCAGGTCCAGCGCCTCGGCCTCCGGCAGGTCGCGCACCAGGCTGCGTACCCACTCGATGCGGGCGGCGATGTCCGCACCGGCCACCCAGTGCCCGCGCCGGGCGCCGGCGCGGGCGGCGGTCACGGCTGCGGCGACGGCCTCGTCCAGCGAACCCCCACCCACTCCGGTGCTCACCGCGGCCGCGACGGCGGCGGCGCCCGCGATCCCCACGTTCGTGTCGTGGGTGACCTGGCAGGACTCCACGACGTGGTCGAGGAAGGGCTCGAGCGGCTCGGCGGCGAAGGCGATTCCGACCGGGGTGACCCGCATCGCGGCGCCGTTCGTGGTGCCGGTGCGGCCGGCCTCCGTGACGGAGGCGCCGGCGGCCACCGCGTCGAGTGCGGCCTTCGTGGACGGGCCCAGCAGGTCGAAGGAGCCCTTGGCCTTCATCTCCTGCTCCCAGGCGAGCAGTTCGTGGGCCAGGCGCAGCGGGTCGATCCGGCCGCGGCCCTCGTCGATGAGGCGTCCGACGATGACGGCCTGGTCGGTGTCGTCGGTGACGGATCCGGCGGGCATACCCGCGCTGACCGGGTTGTCGGGGCGGGCGGGCTCGAAGCCGGTGAGGGTGCCGTAGACGCGGACGACGTCCTGCCTGGACATCACCTGGGTGGGCATGCCGAGGGCGTCACCGAGGGCGAGTCCGTAGTAGGCGCCGAGAGCGCGGTCCAGTCGGTCGGTCACTGTCGTCCTCCTCGACCGGAACGTACGTGCAGTTCGAATCGGGCGGGGTCGAGCAGGCTGGTGACCTGTTCGACGACCGAGCCGTCGGCCGCCCGGTAGACCTGGGTCAGCCGCAGGAAGGACTCACCGGGCGAGCGGCGCAGTGTCTGCGCCTCGGCCGCGTCGAGCCCGCGCACCGACACCACGCCCTCCCCGGATTCGGTGATGCGGCCGGCGCCGACCAGGACCCGGCTGAGCGAGCCTTCCTCAAGGCCGCGCTCGGGCAGGCCCGCGAGGTTCCCGGTGGCCGGGACCCGGCTGTGCTCCAGCGACACGCCGTGGCCGTCGGGAAGCCGTCTGACCCGGTCCAGCGCTATGAACGCGTCGGACGCGAGTCCCAGCCCGGCCGCCAGTTCCGGGTCGGTGACCTCCTCGAAGCGCAGGGTCTCGGTCGTCAGTTCGGTGCCCTGCTGGGCGAGTGCCCTGGTCCAGCCGAGCCGGTGGTCGAGCGGGGTTCCGTCGAAGGTGACGAAGGAGCCGATGCCCGCGTGGGTGGCGATGAGGCCCTCTTCGCCGAGCGCCTGAAGCGCCTGCCGCAAGGTGGTGCGGCTGACCCCGAAACGCTCTCTGAGCGAGTGCTCCCCGGGGAGCTTGCTGCCGTCCGCGTGCACGCCCGAGCGGATCTCGTCGGCGAGGACGCGGGCGATGCGGTGATGCTTGTGAACCTGTCCAGGCATGTCTAGACAGTAAGTGAACAAGTCTGCGAGGTCCATAGAGGCACGGGAACGGCAAAGAGCTCCTCTCCTGACTTCTGCCTAGCAAAGTCAGGCTGCTATGGTCCTGGCTATGCCTACACAAAGTCAGAAGTCGGCAGGCCCGGACTCCCGGACCGCCCCACCTCCCCCCGGGTCCCAGGAGGGAGGGGCCGTTCCCCGCCGGTGGCTCGGCCTGATGGTGGTGTGCCTCGGCGTGATGATGGCGTTCGTCAACATCACCGGCACCATCTCGGCGCTCGGCCGCATCCAGGCCGACCTGCACATATCGGCGGCCACCCTGGTGTGGCTAACCAGTGCCTACAGCCTGGCCGTGGTGAGCCTGGTGATGTCCGCGGGGACTCTGGGCGACCTGATCGGACGGCGGCTGACCTTCATCCTGGGCGCGGTCGTCTTCACCGCCGGCAGCCTTCTCGCCTTCGTCGCCGACAGCCCCGGAACCCTCATAGCCGCACAGGCGGTCATGGGCGTGGGAGGCGCGGCCGTACTGCCGTCCAGCCTCACGATCGTGAGCACCACCTTCACGGATCCGCACGAACGCACCACCGCCATCAGCGCCTGGGCGGCTTGTTCGGGCCTCGGCCTGGCCGTCGGCCCCCTGATCGCCGGCGTCCTGCTGGAGCACTTCTCCTGGCACTCGGTCTACCTCACCAACCTCCTCGTCGGCGCCCTGGCCGCCGCGCTCGCGCCGGTGTTCGTGCACGAGAGCAAGCACCCCTCGCGCCGCCTGGACCTGGCGGGCGTGCTGCTGGGCACGGTGACCCTGGCCTCCGCCACCTACGCGATCATCCAGGGCGGCGCGAGCGGCTACGCGGAGCCTCGGATCATCACCATGTACGTGGTCTTCGCCGTGTCGGCGGCCCTTTTCGTACGGGTGGAGCTGCGGCACGCGGACCCGATGCTCGATCTGCGTCTCTTCCGCAGCGCCTCGTTCAGCGCGGTGATGGGCGTGGCCGCCGCGGCCATGTTCGGGTTCGTCGGGGTGGCGCTGCTGAGCGTGCTGTACATGCAGCGCGCCCGTCAGTACACGACCCTCGGTGTCGGCGTGCGGCTGCTGGTCCTGTTCGTCACCTTCATCGCCGTCAGCGCCGTCGCACCGCGCCTGGTGCGCCGGTTCGGGTTCACCCCGGTACTCACCGTGGGCCTCGTGGCCATGGGCGCCGGCGCGCTCGCGCTCCTCTCGGTGGGCCCCTTCGACGGGTACGGCGCCATGTGGCCGGGCCTCCTCGTGGCGGGCATCGGCGGCGGACTGCTGGTCGCCCCGTCGTCCGCGGCCGCCGTCAGCAGCGTCCCCGCACTGCAGGCCGGAATGGCTGCATCGGCGATCAACATGGCCCGTCAGCTCGGGAACGTCCTCGGCCCCAGCGTGCTCGGCACCATCGTCACCACCCGCTTCCCCGACAACCTGCGCGGGCGTCTCGTCGACGCCGGGATTCCCGGCCCGGACGCCGACCGCGTCGTGGCGGGCGCGGCGCACGGGGGCGGCGGGGCCGGACTGCCCGCGTCCCTCGCCCGGACCGTCACCGAAGCCGTGCCGCAGGCGTTCACGGACGCCGTGCACCGAGGACTGCTCGTGGGCGGCATCACCCTGCTGGTCGTGGCCGTCCCGTCCGCGCTCTTCGTACGCCATCGGCTGCCGAGCGCGCCGACCCCTGTCGCTCTCAACAACCTTGAATCCAAGGCGAGTCAGAGCGGCTGAGTGTCTCTGCGGGGGACGCGTGCCGACGTCCGCCCGGACAGGGCTGCCCAAGCCGGGCGACGGTCCGGACGTCGGCACGCACCCGTGACTTCGCCCAGCAATAGTCAGCAGGTAGGCTGCTCCCATGGATGACCTGTCGAAGCGCCCAGACGCGCTCTCCCTGGCCAACTGCCCGGTCTCCCGCACGCTCGAGGTGGTCGGCACCCGCTCGTCCCTGCTCATCCTCCGCGAGGCCTTCTTCGGAACCCGTCGGTTCCAGGACTTCACCGAGCGGGTGGGCATCGGCGAGGCCGCCACGGCAGCCCGCCTCAAGGACCTCACCGCCTCCGGATTCCTCGAGAAGGTGCCGTACCAGGAACCCGGCCAGCGCAAGCGCTTCGAGTACCAACTCACCGACAGGGGGCGGGACTTCTTCGCCGCCATCATGTCCCTGCGCGACTGGGGCGAGACCTGGGTCTCCGAGGGACACCGGGCCCCGTGGCGCTTCATGCACCGGGACTGCGGCGCGGAGGTCCACACGGTGACGCGCTGCTCCGCCGGTCACGACGTGCACGCGGAGGACTGCGTCGCCGTGCGGGAACCGCGGCCCGCAGCCGCCGAGAAGGCCTCCTGACGGGCGGACCGGTCGAGCTCAGGGCCAGGCCGACACGACGGTGCCCGTGAGGATCACACACAAGGTCAGTTGGATGGTTCCGGTGACACGGTTGCCGACCCTCAGCAGGAGTACGCCCGTGACACCGGCGGCCAGGGCGAGAGTGCCCCAGCACCACACCGGCGTCCAGTCCGTCGGCGCCGGCTCCACCGTTCTCCGTCCGGCGCCGCCATCCCCCTGGCCCAGCCCGTGCACGGCCATCACGATGGCCGCCAGACACGCGGCCATCGCGTCCGCCATCAGGACGAGCAGCAGCAGGCAGCCGCCGGTTTCGGCATCGGACCAGCCGGAGGTGCGCGGTTCGGCAGGTGGGGACATGCCCCTACTGTCGTACGGAACCCACCCCTCCGAACCGGCCGTGGGCAAGCCGTCGGCAGCGCCTACACCTCGATGTGCGAGCCCATGATGACCGTGCGGTCCTGGGGCAGACCGAAGTGCTCGGCGGCGTCGGCCGTGATGTAGGAGGTGGCGATGAAAAGGCGTTTGCGCCAGGGCGCCATCGTCGGTTCCTTGCCGCGCTGGAGCTCGATCTTCGACAGGAAGTAGGACGCCTGCTCCAGGTGCAACGGCCCCTCGGTCTGTGCCGGATCCACCAACGCCAGGGTGCCGGGGACGTCCGGTGTCTCGACGTATCCGAACCGGGCGGTGACGTGGATGATCCCGTCGTCGCCGTAGCCGAGACCGTCGACGGTGATCCGCTGGTCGTCCGGGACGCGGGGCACCGGCTCGGTCTCGATGGACAGGATCACGACCTGCTCGTGCCGTACGTGGTTGTGTTCCACGTTGGCGCGCATGGCCAGGGGCGCCGTTTCCTTGCCGCGGTTGAGGAAGACGGCCGTGCCGGGGACTTCCAGCACCGGCCGTTCCCCGCCGCGGAGTTGGTCGACGAACTCGCGCAGGGAACCTTCGTGGCGCACTCGTTCGGCGGTGACGATGGCGCGGCCGCGCTGCCAGGTCGTCATGACGGTGAACGCGGTGAGGCCGATCAGCAGGGGCAGCCACGCGCCGTGGACGAGCTTGGTCAGGTTGGCCGCCACGAACAGCAGGTCGACGGTGAGCAGCAGGGTCGCACCGGTCGCGATGAGCCAGACGGGGGTGCCCCACTTCGCGCGGGCGACGTAGAAGAACAGCAGGGTGGTGATGGTGATGGTGCCGGTGACCGCCATGCCGAAGGCGAAGGCCAGCGCCGTGGAGCTGCGGAAGGCGAAGACCAGGGTGAGGACGGAGACCATCAGCAGCCAGTTGATCCAGGGGACGTAGATCTGGCCGATGGTGGACTCGGAGGTGTGCGCGATCCGCAGCCTCGGCAGATAGCCGAGCTGGGCCGCCTGGGAGGCGACCGAGTACGCGCCGGTGATCACCGCCTGGGAGGCGATCACGGTGGCCGCCGTGGCCAACAGGACCATCGGCCACCGTCCCCAGTCGGGTACGAGCAGGAAGAACGGGCTGCTGATGTTGTCCGGATCTTCGAGGATCAGCGCGCCCTGGCCGAAGTAGCTCAGGACGCAGGCGGGGAAGACGAGGAACAGCCAGCCGCGCGTGATGGCGCGGCGGCCGAAGTGCCCCATGTCCGCGTAGAGCGCCTCCGCGCCGGTCACCGCGAGCACGATCGCGGCGAGCGCGAAGAAGGAGATGCCGAAGTGGCCGAAGAGGAAGCCCAGCGCGTAGCTCGGCCACAGCGCCCGGAGGATGTCCGGGTGGTCGGTGATGCCGACCACCCCGCACGCGCCGATGACGGTGAACCAGAGGATCATGATGGGGCCGAACACCCGGCCCACCGCCGCGGTTCCCCGGCGCTGCACCAGGAACAGCAGCACGATGATCACCGCGGTGATGGGCACGACCGCACTGCCCAGCGACGGCTCGACGACCTTGAGCCCCTCGACCGCGGACAGCACCGAGATGGCCGGGGTGATCATGCTGTCGCCGAAGAACAGCGAGGCGCCGAAGATGCCAAGTCCGGCCAGGATCACGGCAGTTCGCCCGCCGTGCTGTGAACTCCAGCGCCGCAGCAGGGTGATGAGCGCCATGATGCCGCCCTCGCCCTCGTTGTCGGCGCGCATCGCCAGCAGGATGTAGGTGACCGTGACGATGACCGTCACCGACCAGAAGATCAGTGACACCACGCCGTACACGTTCTGCGTGCTGACCGGGACGGGGTGCGGGTCACTCGGGTTGAACACGGTCTGCAGGGTGTAGATCGGGCTGGTCCCGATGTCGCCGAAGACCACGCCGAGAGCGCCGATCACCACGGCGAGCCGCACCGTGTCCCGCGCACTCGACCGGCGCCCTTCCGGTGGCCGCGTCGCCGTCGCTTCGTCCGCGGTGCCCTCGTCCCCACGATCCGCCATGGTGATCCTCCTCCTCGCGGACCGCGGTGGCGCGGGCCCGGTGCGTCGCAGCGGACACTACCGACGCACCGACCCGATCTCCCGCAGGGGTGTGCCGTTTCGTCGCGAACACGGTCGGGGCGGCTTCTCCGTGCGGTCGATCAAGACGGGATGCCGGCGGTCAGGAGAGGATCTCGACGTACCCGTCGCTTCCGTGCACGCGGATCCGCCGGCCGTCCCGGATCAGTCGCGTGGCCCCCTCCACGCCCACGACGGCCGGCAGACCGTACTCCCTGGCGATCACCGCGCCGTGGGTCATCAGCCCGCCCACCTCCGTCACCAGGCCCGCGACGGCGACGAACAGCGGCGACCAGCTGGGGTCGGTGAAGGTCGTGACCAGGATGTCGCCCGCTTCGAGATCGGCGTCCGCCATGTCGAGGACGACGCGGGCCCTCCCCTCGATGGTCCCGGCGGACACCGCGAGTCCGACCAGCGCGTCGGCCGGCACGTCCTCGCGCCGGTAGGACCCGCTGACGGCCAGACCGTCGGAGGTGAGCACCCGGGGCGGGGTGAGCGCGTGGTACGACCGGAACGCGTCCTTGCGCTGCTGGACGAGCCGGCCGTCCACCTGGTGCGAGCGCACGGCTTCGCGCAGTTCCTGGAAGGTGAGGTAGAAGACGTCGTCCCGCTCAGGAAGCACGCCTTCCCGCACCAGACGCTCGGCCTCCCCCAGCAGGGCCCGCTTGTAGACGAAGTAGCGGCAGACGATGGCGTACTTCGGATACTCCCGGTATCCGATGAAGGTGCGCACCCGGTCGATCATCCGCTTGGTCTCGTCGGCTTTCCGCTCCCCGTCCGGCAGAGCCCGCAGGCGGGTCAGAACGTCCTGTTCCTTCTCCCGCGCCTTGTGCAGCCCTTCCTCGAAGCGCCGCTCGGCGGCGCCCGGTCGGAAGTTCCTGACGTTGTCGAGGATCACCGGTACGAGCGTGGAGGGGCGCTCGCGCCAACGCGGCCTCGTGATGTCGATCTCGGCGACACAGCGCATGCCGTACCGGTCGAGGTAGGCCTCGATGGCGTCGCGGGCCTCGGTCCCGCCCGCGAGCTTCGGCAGTTCGTCAAGGAAGTCGTCGTCCTCGACGCCCCGCAGGAACGCCACCACTTCCGGATGCGGCCGGATGACGTCGGCGACGTCGAGCAGCGCGAGTCCCATCTCGGATGTGATGTTGTCGGGGGCGGACAGCGTGAGCGTGTCCGCGGCGTTCTTCTCGCCCAGCCACTCCCCCAGGTTGTCGTTGAGCCACCAGGTGGACTCCATCCCCGCCATGATCGCCTGGATGTTCAGCGGGTCACCGACGACCCTCTTGTGCTCCTCGAAGGCCTCCAGCAGGAAGTCGAACAGCGCCGGTCCGCTCTTGGTGCTGATCTCGCGCTCCAGGGCGGCGATGGAGGTCCGGCTGTGCTCGATCAGCTGGGTGACGACGGCCGGGTCGGTCTCGATGGGCGTGGGGCCACCGCCGACCGGCGGCCCGCCGGGAACCGTGTCCGGGAGCGACGGGACGAAGTCGTCACTCTCCAGGACGGTCTCCAGTGCGTCCCTGACCAGCGGATCCCCTCGCCCCATGAGGTCCAGGAGGCCGGAGCGGCTCGCGGGCGCGGCCAGGCGCCGGGTGACGTCGACGAAGAGTCTCCCGCCGGCCTCGTGCATCGGCACCATGGCCGTCAGCCGCCACATGGACAGCCCCAGCGGCTTCATGGGGTCGGTCATCATCTGCTGGTGGCCGACGGAGACGTAGACGTGGTTGTCCTCGTCGCCGGACTCGGGGACGGGGTACAGCGTCGTGATCGGCCGGCTCTGCACGATCTGGAAGTCCCCGTCGACCAGGCACCATTCGATGTCCTGCGGGCTTCCGAAGCGCGCTTCGATGTCCCGCCCGAGACCTACGAGTCGCACGGCCTGAGCGTCCGTCAGCGCCGGCTCCTCCTGGCGCTGCGAGTCGACCGTCACCTCCCGGGTACCGCCGGCCGGAAGGGCCCGCACGGCACGCTGCTTGGCGGCGATCGCCCTGGCGACGACCTCGCCGTCCCGCACCTTGAAGACGTCCGGGTTCACCAGGCCGGAGACCAGAGCCTCGCCCAGCCCGAACCCGGCGTCCACGGTCGCGACCTTGCGGTCACCGGTGACGGGGTCGGCCGTGAACAGCACGCCCGAGGCGTCCGGGAACACCATCCGCTGCACGACCACGGCCATGTGGACCGTGCGGTGGTCGATGCCGTTGCGCAGACGGTAGGCCACGGCCCGCTCGGTGAACAGCGAGGCCCAGCACCGGCTGACGTGTTGAAGGACCGACTCCGGCCCCACCACATTCAGATACGTGTCCTGCTGACCGGCGAAGGAGGCCGTCGGCAGGTCCTCCGCTGTCGCACTGGACCGGACGGCATACGCGGCCTGCTCGCCGAACCGGACGAGCGCGCCGGTGATCGCCGCCGCGAGATCGACCGGGACGGCGATCTCTTCGACGGCCCGCCGGATCTGTGCGCTCAGCGTGCCGATCGCCTCCCGGTCGTCGGCGCTCAGGCGCGACAACCGGTCGAGCAGATCGTCGATCGCCGGGGCTTCCGCCATGATCCGCCGGTACGCGTCCGTGGTCACGCAGAACCCGGCCGGTACGCGGATGCCGTCGATCCGCGACAGATCGCCCAGGTGCGCGCCCTTGCCGCCGACGACCGCGACCTGCGTCTTGTCGACCTCCTGTAGATCACGCACGTACCGCTCGGTCATCGCGACACCTCCGCTGCGGCCGTGTGTCGTCGCACTGCCGATCCGACCCCTGGTCCGACGTCACCGCGTCCCTCGGACGTCGCCAACACTCGCACGTCGTGCCCTCATTTCCGCAGGTTGTGGCCTTGGCCGACGATTCTGCGCTGCGACCGGGGCCTTGCCGCAAGCCCCCTACTGCGCTATAACTTGAGACAGGCAAGGAGATGCGTCTCCTTGCCTTCGTCATTTCCCGCGCGCCGAACTCGACCTCTTGCGGCCGGAATCCGTCGATCGCCGGTTCCGTCAGGCGCTCGGCCCGGGCAGTGCCTTCCAGGTGCCGACTTGCACGCGCTCTGAGTTGGCCCCTCCGGGTAGCCAGTGCGCGTGGCTGTTCAGCCGTGCAGGGTCGGACGGTAGACGAGTTCCTGGATGCCGCCTTCGAACGTCCTGTGCTCGAGCAGTTCCAGGTCGAAGTCGGCCGCGCCCTGGAAGATCGGAGCCAGCCCGGTCCGACCGGTGATGACGGGGAAGATCGTCACCTGGAGGCGGTCGACCAGGCCGGCGGCCATCAGCGCCCGGTTCATGGAGAGGCTGCCGTGCGAGCGCAGCGGCACCTCGGACTCCTTCTTGAGCGCGGCGACGACGTCGACGGCGTCACCGTTCGCGACGACCGCGTCCGCCCAGTCGAGAGGCTCCTTGAGCGTGGTCGACACCACCGTCGCCGGCAGGTTCAGCATCCGCGTGACCCACGGGTCGTGCACCTCGGAGTCCTCGGTGCTCGCGGCCAGCATCTGCACGAACTCCCGGTGCGTGGTGGCCCCGAAGACCATCCGCTGCTCCTCGCGGTACTGGTCGAGGCGATGGTCGAGGAACTCGGGGCCCTGCTTGCCCCAGTAGCCGGTCCAGTCGCCTTCGGCGGCACCGAAGCCGTCGAGGCTGGAGAAGACGTCGAAGGTGTAGGTGGTGGTCATGTCGCTCTCCCGAACCTGAAGTGCCGTCCAAAGCCTGTCGGGGATACAGACCGGCGATCACGTCGAGACTCATCGTTCGTCGAGGCGCCTGTTCGGGAGGGCCGAGAACTGTCTCGGGAGTGAGCCCGAGGCCGTCTCGGGAGGGGGCCCGAAAGCCGTCTCGGGAGGGGTCCCGAGCGGTGCCGTCTAGAAATGGCGAGCGGGATTCCGCCTTGAAACTGGAGGTCCATGATGAGCACGACCATGCGCCGGCGAGCCACGACGACTGCCGTAACCCTCACCATGACAGGCGCACTGGGCTTCGGCCTGATGACACCGGTGGCATCCGCGGCCGCCCACGGGCCCTGCTACGACGGACGCTGCAAGATCACCGTGTCGGCGCCCAAGACCATCAAGGTCAACAGCCGCAAGTTCGGGTTCGCGAGCCTGAAGATCACGAGCGTCAGCTCCCGCTCGGTGAAGATGTCGGCCACCTCGGGTCGAGTGCATCTCAGCGGCAGCACCAGTCCGGGCGGCACCGTCCAGCTCAACAACCTGAAGGTCTGGGTGAAGTCGGTCTCCGGCCGCAAGGCCAAGCTTCAGCTCTTCCCCACTCGCTGAGCCGACGTCCCGGAGCACAGGACAGGGCCTGTCCCGCACCGAGTGCGGGACAGGCCCTGTGATCGAGCGCCGGGCAGGCCTTGCACCTGCATTTCCCCGCAGGAAGCGGGACGTCTTTCCTTGGACCACCGACGCAGCACCAGCTGACCGGAGTTGATGCGGTCAGCTCAAGATCCAGTGTATCCCACGGAAGTGCGCCGAGCAGACGCCTGCGGAGACCGCGCCTCGGAATCAGGCCGCGTACTGGTGCGCCCCGTAGGTCAGATAGCCCGCGTCACCACCCTGGTAGAACGTGGCCTCGTCGACGGGGGCGATGGGGAGACCGCCCCGCAGCCGCTCGACCAGGTCGGGGTTGGCGAGGAAGGCGCGGCCGAAGCTGATGAGATCGGCGCCCAGGCCGAGCCAGTGGTCGGCGTCGTCCCGGCCCGTCTGCTTGGGGCCCATGGGAAGCGTGGGGTTCATGACGAGGGTGCCCGGCCACGCCCGCCGCAGGGCCACGAGCAGTTCCTCGTCGGCGGTGGCTTCGAGGTGCACGTAGGCCGGCCCGAGGGGGGCCAGTTCCGTCAGCAGCGCCGTGTAGAGGTCGCGGACCTCTGTCTCCTCGACTCCCCAGAACGTCCCGCCCGGCGAGAGCCGGATGCCGGTCCTGTCCGCGCCGACGGCCTCGATGGTGGCGGCGACGGCTTCGACGGCGAACCTGATCCGGCCGGCGATCGGGCCGCCGTAGCGGTCCGTGCGCAGGTTGGCGTTGGACGAGAGGAACTGGGAGATCAAGTAGCCGTTGGCGCCGTGGAGTTCGACACCGTCGAAGCCCGCGTCCACGGCTCGGCGGGCGGCCTCGGCGTACGACCGCGCATGCTCGGGCACTTCGGCGGTGTCCAGCGCGCGGGGCGTCGGAGCGGGCTGGGGGCCGGTCGGGGTGAACACCTCGCCCACGGCGGCGACGGCCGAGGGCCCGACCGGCCGCAGACCGGTGGTGTCGGGGTGGGAGACCCGGCCGCCGTGCATGAGCTGGGCGAAGATGCGGCCGCCGTTGGCGTGGACGGCGGCGGTCACCGGGCGCCACGACTCGACCTGTTCGTCGGTGTGCAGCCCCGGTGTGCCCGGGTTGGACTGCCCGATCGCGTTCGGCTGCACCCCCTCGCTCACGATCAGCCCGGCCGTGGCCCGCTGGGCGTAGTAGGTCGCCATCGACGGCGTCGCCAGACCACCGGCAGCGGCCCGGACCCGGGTCATCGGGGCCATGACCGTCCGGTTGGGCAGGGTGAGACCGCCGAGCCGGTAGCTGGTGAACAGGGTCGTCATGTCAGGGCTCCTTCGCGTAGCCGCCGCACCCGCGTCTCGGGTACGGCGGCTACGCTAAAACCTCACACCGATGTCAGAGGCAAGGGCCTGTGACGCAGGACTCAGTGCGGAACCAGACAGGCAGAACCCGTCGGACAGAACCAAGCAGGGAGTACTTCGTGCGGATCGGCGAACTCGCGTCACGCTCCGGGGTCAGCGTCCGGTCCGTGCGCTACTACGAGGAACAGGGGCTGCTCACCAGCACGCGCAGCCCAAGCGGGCAGCGGCACTACTCGGACGACGAGGTCGAACGGGTCGCCTTCATCCAGGCGCTGTACGCCGCGGGCCTGTCCAGCCGTACCATCGCCGAGTTGCTGCCCTGCGTCGACGCACCCAGCGAGGAGAACTCCGACTCCGCGCTGGAGCGGATGGCGCTGGAACGAGAGCGGCTCTCCGCGCACATCGCGGACCTCGTGCAGACGAGGGACACCCTCGACACGCTGATGAGCAGGGCTCGGGCGCACCGCGAGCAACTGGTGAAGGCGACGACGAAAACAACGGCTGCGGCCGGCTGAAGCGTCCCTGTCACTCCTGCAGGTTCAGCTGCCAGGAGACCCCGAAGCGGTCGTTGACCCACCCGAACCTGGCGCTGAAGCCGTACGAGCCCAGGGGCATGAGCTCCGCGCCTTCCGCTGCCAGGGCGGTGTAGAGGCGGTCGAGTTCGGCCTCGGTCTCGCACTCCACGAACAGGGACACCGCCGGGGTGAACCCGAAGGCGTGGTTGACGTAGCTGTCGATGCACATGAACCGTTGGCCGGCGAGCGCGAACGTGGCCCGCTCGACCGTGCCTTCCTTGCCGGGGCCGTCGGCGCCGTAGCGGGAGATGTCGACGATCTCCGCGTCCTCGAACAGCGACATGTAGAAGGTCAGCGCCTCCTCGGCCCTGCCCTCGAACATCAGGAAAGTGGTGATCTTCTGTGGCGTCGAGGCCATCGCGCTGTCCTCCGGGTGCAGATTCCTGTTCCGTGGAGGACAACGCTAGGGCCGACCACTGACATCGGCGCGAGACGCGTCAGCCGGTCGTCGCCTCGGAGCGGCGCGGAAGCTTCCAGTTCGGGCGCGGGAAGTGGCAGGTGTAGCCGTCCGGGTAGCGCTCCAGGTAGTCCTGGTGCTCCGGCTCCGCCTCCCAGAAATCGCCCACCGGCTCGACTTCAGTGACCACCTTGCCGGGCCACAGACCGCTCGCCTCCACGTCGGCGATCGTGTCCAGCGCGACGCGTTGCTGCTCGGCGTCGGTGTAGTAGATCGCGGAACGGTAGCTGCGACCGATGTCGTTGCCCTGGCGGTTCTTCGTGCTCGGGTCGTGGATCTGGAAGAAGAACTCCAGAAGGTCCCGGTAGCTTGTCGCGGTCGGATCGAAGACGATCTCGATCGCCTCGGCGTGATCACCGTGGTTGCGGTAGGTGGCGTTCGGGGTGTCGCCGCCGGTGTATCCGACTCGAGTGGAGACCACGCCCGGCAGCTTGCGGATCAGATCCTGCATGCCCCAGAAACAACCGCCGGCCAGTACGGCTCGTTCGGTTCCCGCTGTCATCAGACACTCCTTCGTGGTCGAACCTTCGTCGACGTTATAACCAGACCGGGGGTACGGGTGTTCCCGCGCGCGTCGGTGCCGCACCGCATGACGACGAGAGTGCCTCACGTACAGCCATGACGACGAGAGTGCCTCCCGCTCGTTCGACGTCTACCGTGAAACACGGCCGTGTCGCTGCTCCCCCGAGCGCTCACCCCACCATGGACATGGAGTCGTGATGGTGCTCGCCGTGCTCTTCGCCGTTCTGGGCGCCGTCAGCAATGCGGTGGGGACGGCCTTTCAGCGGAAGGCCGCGTCGACGGTGTCGCGGGGCGGTGGCGTCCACCTGCTGCTCGCTCTCGTACGACGTCCCGCCTGGGCCATCGGTATCGCCGGAGTGACCGGTGCCGCGCTGTTCCAGGCGCTCGCCCTGGTCAACGGGCCGATGGCACTCGTGCAGCCCCTCTTCATGCTGGAACTGCCCTTCGCCCTGCTCATCGCGGCGCCGCTCATGCATCGGCGGCTGAGCTCGCAGGGATGGTGGGCGGTCGGCGGAGTGGTGGCCGGACTCGCCCTTCTCCTGGCCTCGGCGGCTCCGGCGGGGAACAGGGAACAGGCGTCCATGCTGCGCTGGATTCCGGTCCTGATCCTCACTCTGGGCGCGATCGTCACCGTGGTGCTGCTCGCACGGTCCTCGACCTCGCCACTGTTCCGTGCCGCCACCCTGGCGACGGGTTCCGCGATCGGCAACGCGCTGACCGCCGCGCTCATGAAGTCGGCCACGAGCCGTCTCGCCGACGCGGGCCTGCCGGCCTTCCTCACCACGTGGCAGACCTACGGCTTCGCGCTCACCGGCGTCGCGGCACTCCTGCTGCTGGAGAACTCGCTCCAGGCCGGTCCGCTCGCCGCGTCGCAGCCCGCGCTCACGGTCGGCGACGCGGCGGTGAGCCTCCTGCTGGGCGTCGCCCTGTTCGACGAAACGATCCGTACCGGCTGGTGGTTGCTGCCCGAGGCGATCGGCGCGGGTCTGATCCTCTGGGGTGTCGTGCGGCTGACGCGTGTGGTGCCCCACCTCGTCGACATCGTGCGCTGAGTCCCGGACGACACGTCAATACGCGCCCGGAGTGCAGGACTTGAAGGATTTCTGGTTCCGAGGGGTTGTCGAACAGGTGAAGTCATCAGTTAAATCAAGTCTTGAACTAAGCCATGGGCCGCCTTGTCACTCTATTCACCGACATGGCACCGCGCTGTCCAGGGGCGGTCCTTCACCTCCTTTCCAGAGGCACCTCACCCGCAGAGGAACATGGCATGAGACTCAGATCCTTGGGTGTCACGCTCGCCGCGACGGCAGCGTTGATCACCCTGCCCACCATCCAGCCACCGGCCGCTTCGGCCGCCGACACCAACCTGTCCCAGGGCAGAACGGCGACATCCTCCTCGACGGAGAACGCCGGCACGCCCGCGAGCTACGCGGTCGACGGCGACACCGGAACGCGGTGGTCCTCCGCCGCGACCGACGACCAGTGGCTGCAGGTCGATCTCGGGACCTCCGCGACGATCAGTCAGGTCGTCGTCAACTGGGAGACGGCCTACGGCAAGGACTACAAGGTCCAGGCCTCGTCCGACGGCAGCACGTGGACCGACCTGCAGTCCGTCACCGGTGGGGACGGCGGTCTCGACACGCTCGCCGTCTCCGGTCAGGGCAGGTACGTGCGACTGCAAGGTGTGCACCGGGCGACCCAATGGGGTTACTCCGTCTGGGAGTTCCAGGTCTTCGGCACCAACGGCACGACCCAGCCCGGCACCTGCTCGACCGCCAACTCCGCCCAGGGCAAAGCCGCTTCCGCCTCCTCGACGGAGAACGCCGGCACCCCGGCGTCCGCCGCGTTCGACGGCAACGACGCCACCCGCTGGTCCAGCCAGGCCTCGGACCCGCAGTGGCTGCGCGTCGACCTGGGATCGGCGCAGGACCTGTGCAAGGTGGATCTGAACTGGGAAGCCGCGTACGCCAGGGACTTCCAGATCCAGGCATCCAGCGACGGCACGAACTGGAACACGCTCAAGACCGTCACCGGCGCGACCGGCGGACGGGCCTCCTACGACGTCAGCGGTTCGGGGCGCTACGTCCGTGTCCTGGGGACCGCGCGTGCGACCGGCTACGGCTACTCGCTCTGGGAGTTCGCCGTCCACACCGGATCCGGTGGTACTCCCCCGGTCGAGGGCGGCGGTGACCTGGGTCCGAACGTGATCGTCGTGGACCCCTCCACACCCAACCTGCAGGCCAAGTTCGACCAGGTCTTCGCGCAGCAGGAGTCGGCGCAGTTCGGCTCCGGGCGCTACCAGTTCCTCCTCAAGCCGGGCACCTACAACGGCATCAACGCCCAACTCGGCTTCTACACCTCGATCTCGGGGCTCGGTCTGAATCCCGACGACACGCAGATCAACGGCGACATCACCGTGGACGCCGGCTGGTTCAACGGCAACGCGACGCAGAACTTCTGGCGTTCGGCGGAGAACCTCGCGATCACGCCGTCCAACGGCACCGACCGCTGGGCCGTGGCGCAGGCCGCGCCCTTCCGCCGTATCCACGTCAAGGGCGGCCTCAACCTCGCGCCCAATGGCTACGGTTGGGCCTCCGGCGGATACATCGCCGACTCGAAGATCGACGGCACGGTCGGTCCGTACTCGCAGCAGCAGTGGTACACCCGCGACAGTTCGGTCGGCGGCTGGACCAACGGCGTGTGGAACATGACGTTCACGGGTGTCGAGGGCGCCCCGGCCACCAACTTCGACACCGGCCCGTACACCACGCTGGACACCACTCCGGTCTCCCGTGAGAAGCCGTTCCTCTACCTCGACGGCAACGACTACAAGGTCTTCGTGCCCGGCAAGCGCACCAACGCGCGCGGTGTGTCCTGGCCCGCCAACGCCGGCGGGACCTCGCTCCCGCTGAGCCAGTTCTACGTCGTCAAGCCCGGCGCGACGGCCGCCACCATCAACACCGCGCTCGCCCAGGGCCTCAACCTGCTCTTCACGCCCGGCGTCTACCACCTGAACCAGACGATCAACGTCACCCGCGCCGACACCGTGGTTCTCGGCCTGGGCCTTGCCACGCTGGTGCCCGACGGGGGCGTCGACGCCATGCACGTGGCGGACGTCAACGGTGTCCGGCTCGCCGGATTCCTCATCGACGCCGGTGCCACCAACTCCGACACGCTGCTGCAGATCGGCCCCGCCGGCGCCGGCGCCGACCATGCGGCCGACCCGACCACCATGCAGGACGTCTTCGTCAGGATCGGCGGTGCCGGTCCCGGACTGGCCACCAACTCGGTGGTCGTGAACAGCGACGACGTCGTCATCGACCACACCTGGATCTGGCGCGCCGATCACGGCGACGGCGTCGGCTGGGACACCAACCGGGCCGACTACGGACTCAAGGTCAACGGCGACGACGTCCTCGCCACCGGTCTGTTCGTGGAGCACTTCAACAAGTACGACGTGCTCTGGAGCGGCGAGCGCGGCCGCACGATCTTCTTCCAGAACGAGAAGGCCTACGACGCGCCCAACGCCGCCGCCATCACCCATGACGGGATCGTCGGCTACGCCGCCTACAAGGTCGCCGACACGGTGAACGTGCACGAGGCCTGGGGTCTGGGCAGCTACTGCAACTACACGTCCGACCCGTCCATCGTCCAGCACCACGGCTTCCAGGTGCCCGTCAAGAGCGGGATCAAGTTGCACGACATACTGGTCATCTCCCTTGGCGGAAAGGGCCAGTACGCGCACGTCGTCAACGACACCGGGGCACCGACCTCCGGCACCGACACCGTCCCCTCGAAGATCACGCAGTTCCCGTGATCCGGGGCGGGTGATCCGCCGAGCCTGATCCGACCCGCTGCGGGCCGTCAGTCCTCCCTGCCGGCCCGCAGCACCGGCAGGCGTCAGAACGCGGACAGCGTCAGGGTGAAGCCGGTCGGGGCGGTGTCCTGGATGTAGGAGGCGAAGTCCGCCACGTCGTCGAAGGCGAAGCCGTAGGCCTTGCCGTCCTCGGTCGCCGCGTGGATCGCCTTCGCGTAATGATTGGTCAACTCGCCCTGGTAGAAGGCGGCGGGGTCGGTGGTCGGCTGGGTGGCGCTGCTGAGCAGTGTCGACCGGTTGAAGCCCGCGCCCAGGACCGCGGCGACCGGTCCTGTGGTGCCGTCGTTGGGTGCGGCGAGATTGCCGTCGCAGAAGAGGACGTCACGGGTGGTGGGCCTGGCGAAGGACACCGATGCCGGTCCGTCGAAGGTGAGGCGGTCGCCGCGCACACGGCCGGTGAACGTACCCGCGTTGGTGGTGACCTTGAGGTCCTTGCCCGTGTACGTGCTCCACACCTCGTCGATGTAGGGCGCGAAGTAGTCCTTGGCGAAGATGCCGGCGTCCAGGCCGTGACCGGGAGCGATGATGCGGGTGTCGTCGACGATCAGCGGGGCGAACTCCTCGATCTGCCTGACGGCGGCGAAGGCGGCGGCCCGGCCACCCGCGCGCAGGGTGCCCGTCGTCTGGTCCTTGTCGCCGGTGAGCCGGATGCTCATCGGCACACTGAACATGTCGACCATGGTGGTGTTGCAGAACATGCCGTCCGCGTTGCGCGTGAACTCCGCGCAGTCGTGCAGCACTCCGTAGTTGGGGTCCGACTCGACCCACCCGGCCGGGTACTGGAGGGCCGCGGCGCCGTTGCCGTCGGTCACGGCCTTGAACTTGAGCTTCTGACCCAGTGCCACATAGATGCGGCCCGACATGAACGGCAGGGACAGTGTGGTCGCTCCGCTGCCCTCAAGCGGGATCGCGTAGTCGGTGAAGCCGTCTGCGCCGTTGTCGGAGACCGCGATGGGGACGGCCTCGCCCCCGGGAGTGAGCCTGACCTGTTTGCCGTCCAGGTTGCCCACGACGTACAGGTGCACGGAGGCGTTGTCGAACGAGCCGCTGTTGTTGACGACGGTCAGGGGCAGTGCGCCGGCTGCCGCCGTGGTCCTGCCGCCCGACTGGTCGGCGAACGCGTGGGGGGCGATGGCGGCGATGGCCGGAGCGGCCACGGCCGCGCCGCCGAGGGCGAACATCATCTTGCGGCGGGTCAGGTTGCGCTGATGGCGGGGCGTCATGGCGAGAACTCACCTTGTCTGTGGGGGGCGTTCCGGTCGAGCCGTGACGGCACACCGCCCGCGTGTGGTCGAACCAAGACCTGAGAGCGCTCTCAGCCGCACGCCGTGTGCCGTCGACGGGCCCCGACGATACGCACGATCGTTGCTCCCGCCAACCGGAACGCGAAGACGGCAAACTCCGCTGACCTGCGGCTACTTGAGGGTCGGGCAGAAGTCCACGAACACATAAGGCGTGTTTAACGCGCGCTTAAGCACTCAGCTTCGCATCTCCCCTGGTGAGCCGGGCCGTGAGAGATCAAAAATGCGACTGTCTCTCACAGAATCTCACCGGCCGCCCCCATGGAAGTCACCCCACTTCTCTGCAGCCTCACGCATGTCTTCCACGTCGACGTGGACGTACTTCCTCTTCGTGAAGGCCGCATTCGTGTGGCCGGCCCACGCTGCCAGGATGTGGTCCGGGACACCGTTGTTGGCCAGGTAGCTCAGACATGAGTGGCGCGCGTCATAGAGGCGCACCTTGCGCATGCCGAGCCTCTCCATGACGCGGTACACGTAGCGGCGCAGCTGCTTGGTGCTGAGAGGAAGCCCGAGCTCGTCGACCACCACCCATCCGGTGTCGGCGTAGGCCTCTCCTGCAGCGAGTTTCTCGCGGGCCTGGGCGAGCTTGAGCCTCTTCAGCGCGGACCCGACCGGCCCGGGCAGCGGCAGTACGCGCTCGCCGGCTCTGGTCTTCGGATCCTTCTCCACTGTCTCGTTGCCCACCATCGGCCGCGTGATGGCGATCTCCAGAGTGGCGAGCGGTAGATCCAGGTACTCCCACTGCAGGCCTACGACCTCGGCCGGCCTGAGGCCCATGAGGCTCATCAGCAGGGGCGCCTCGAGCCGGTCGTTCTCGATGCCCGCGATGAAGAACTGGACCTCGCTCACCGACCACGGCTTAACCTTCGGCCTCAGACGCCTGTCAGCCTTCTTGTCGGCCAAGCTGACGCGTACACCCTGAGCCGGGTTGGTGGTGCGCAGCCGGCACACCACGGCCGAGGAAAGAACCTCCCGGAAGCGGTTCAGCGCATATTCCGCCGTTGTGGCGGCCAGCCGCGTCCCCTTCGGTCCCCTCGAGCGTCGGCCACGCGCAACGATGTCGTCAACACAGTCGCGCACCTGGTCGGTGGTGAGGTCCTGAAGCTTGGTCCCCCCGAGGCGGTCGATGATGTGCACGAGGGTGTTGCGGTAGGTGATGATGCTCGTCTGTTCGACGTCGCGCTCTTTCATCTTGAGCCACTCTTCGATCCACTGCGCGACCGTGATGTTGCTGGGGAGAACCAGAGTCCCGTTCTCCTTCTGGGCGATGATGCGACCGTACTCGGCCCGCGCCTCGGTCTCCGATTCTCTGGTGACAGTCAGCTGGCGGCGGTCGCCGTTCGGACGCCTCCCTACGTCGACGACGAAGCGGTAGCGGATCGCTCCGCTCGCGAGCCGAACCTCCTTGATCGGGTCAGGCACGAGGTCCCCCCGCGAGCCAACGCCGCACCATGGCTGCCGTGAGGGACCCCAGCGGTACATCGGCGAGTTCCCACAAGAGAAGCCGGGTCCGCAGGCCCTCAAGCCCGGGCCGCGCCGGCGTCGTTGTGGCGCGTGGATCGATGTAGGAGTGGCGGACGTATCTGCGCCGCGCTGCGCAGGCCTTTGACATGGACCCCCCTGTTCGGGTCGGGCCCGACCAGTTGGTCGCCCTATCGGCCGCTGGTCATCTGCGGTCCTGGGCGACGCCTTACCGGTATCGGGACTGGATCTTCAGCGGACCGGAGCAGCCTGTTGGACTGCGCTCGGGCGGAGCCCGGCCCGCAACTTGCACGCATGGGAGTTAGTTGCACGTTTCCCGTATGGTGCCTTACTGTCCGGTGACGTCCAAATTGCGACGGGCCTTTCCAGCCCCGTCCGGACTTTCCATGACCTCGAGGATCGGAGCGGCAGATGGCAGCCAAGAGACCAGCGCCCACTCTTGAGGAGATCCGGACCTGGGGTGCGACCGTCGACGTCACCACCGCGGCACCCGCCCTCGGAATCTCCCGCTCGCAGCTGTACGCACTCATCGGGAAGGGGCAGTCACCTGTCGGCATCCTTCGCGTCGGCGAGCGGCACCGGGTGGTGACGGCCTCCTTGGTGCGGGTCCTCGAAGGTGCCCAGACATAACTTCCGGCCCGGGCCCGGCGGCATCGCCGCCGGGCCCAGATGCACGGCTCCTCCGGGCTTTTGCGGAGCATGAGGAGGAGTCGCTCACCATCCGCTGTCGCAGAATGGCAAGTTTTGCGCCAACCGCAGATCTTGGCGGAATTCAGCATTTAAGCACCTTTGAGACCGGCTGAAAAGTGCCCAGCTGGGCACTGACACTTGATCTTTTAGCCACCACGTTTGTGGGGTGCCTGAGCAAGAACCGGTCTGGAGCCTTCTCCGCCGTCGCGATGTCGGAGAGCGGATCCGAGCGGCTCGACTCCATCGCCGCCTGACGCAGGAGCAGTTGGCGCATCTGATCGGGATCGATCGCCGCAGCATCCACCGCTACGAAACGGCTCGGAGGGATCCGACACTGTCGATGCTGCTGCTGATCGCGGACGCACTGGACGTCTCACTGTCCGTCCTGGTGTCCAGTTCGCTCGAGCTGGACCTGCGCAACGCCAAGCGCGACGAACGACCCGCCGGGTAACAGCTTGCGGATGAACGCCCGTTGGCCGTTGTGGAAGCGCACGGTCAGACCGACGTGGCCCGGCTGCGCGCGGGGCGAGGCCGACCACACCTTGATCTGCTGGATCTCCGGTGACTCACCGGCGGCGATGACGGCTGCCAGCCAGTCATCGTCCGTTCCGGCTCGGGTTGGGGTGTAAGCCGCGGGCCGGCCTTGTACCGGTGGTGCGGGGACGTCGTGGTCCTCGCCTGCCGCGATTTGCCCGACGATATGCCACCGCGTCTCGTGGCCGTCGACCGTGACCACCAGTCCGTACGGATGGCGGAGGTCTCCTGCCTCTTCAAAGGTCCGCACGCGCTGTACTGCTGGCGTGCGGCGGCAGCGCTGGACGAGGAAGGCCTCGAAGGTCTCAGGGCGCACCGCTTCTCGGTCCTCTCCCGACACCGCTGCCGCTCCCGGCTCGGCCCTGGGGTCCCGTTTCCGCTGCCCTGATGGCGCGTCGGATCCGGTATCCGGCCTCGCAGTACGCCTCCGTCGAACAGGGGCGACAGGAGCTGCGGTGTCGGTGCCATCCCTCGGCGAGGTCGCCGGCGCGGGTCATGGACACTCCGCAGGCATCAGTCGCTGCAGGCCGGCGGCGACGAGTTCGCGTACGGACTGCGGGCGGCAGAGGTCGCCCTCATAGTGGGGTGGAACTGCCCAGTGCGCGCCTGGCGGTTGGACGCGGTGCAGGGCCGGGACGCCGAGGTAGACGCCGTCGCCGAGGCACGGTGCTGTTTCCTCGAGGTCCCACACGAGGCCGGCGTGCTGCTGGATGAGGGCGTAGTACGTGACGCCGACCGCAGACGAACGGTCACGGATCACGGCGCCGTTCAGACACGCTTCGAGGGCGCCCGCGACCGCTTCGCAGTCGTCGGTGTCGACCGCGGCGTGTACGAGGTCGCCGGTGAGGCGGATTGCGCTCATGGTGACGCCCAGCGGCAGCATGGCGATCCCGTCTGATTCCCACTCGGCGATGGCGTGGCGAGGGGTGGGGTGTGGCCGGGCGAGCCACTGGACGATCAGGTGAGTTGGGGTGGTCACTGCTCGGTGCCTTTCGTCAGGTGCCTGTGCCGTCCGACGGTGACGAGCTGGAGGGCGGCGTCCAGTTGGCAGAGGGTTCCGGGGTCGTACATCGGGACAGCCCAGTAGGAGGCCTGTCCGTGGCGGCCCGGGTCGGTGATGTCGGGGCGCGGCACGACAAGGAGTGAACAGCGGCCGAAGTACTCGACTCCGGCGGGGAGGTTCCGCTGCGCGGCTCTTGACGGGACGAGGACGTAGTAGCTATCGCCGTCCCTGCTCACTACGACGGGGCCACCGAGCAGCGCGTTGGCCAACTGGTCGGCGATCGCCCTCGGTTCGCGGAGGTTGGTGGCGGCCCGGACGACGGAGGCCGTGATCCGGAGGGCCGAGAAGGTGTCCCCGCAGGCCAGGACAGTGGTGCCGGTGTACCGCCAGTCTTGGAGGGCTTGTGAGATGTCGGCTGCCGCGGTGAGGAGCCACTCGGCGACGGCAACCTGCGTGACGTCCTGCGTTCCGTTCGGTGCAGGCTCGAGGTTCCTGGGCTCAGTCATCGCAGGCCTCCAGGTCTGCGACGATCACGAGGCGCTTGCTGTTGGTTTTGTGGCATCCGCACGTCACGACTGGCCAGACTTCGTCGCAGCCGGCGAGGCGGATCTGCCCGGCCGGTGTGAGTTCCGTGCCCACGGCGCCGCAGCCGATACATGCCTTGCCGTGCTGGCGGGCGACGCTCAGTGGACCGTGAACGACGGTCGGCTGGGCGTCGAATGCCGTCGGCTGAGCGTCGGACTCTAAGGTGCTCATCCATGGTCCCATCTGCCTGTTTGTTACGGACAGACAGATGATGGGCGTCTACAAGCGGTACAAGGGATACAGCTTGTATCCCCTCGCGGGGCGGGTTGCCTCAGACTGCGCCGACCCATTCCGCGAAGTTTGTGAGGGTCTCGGCATCGGCACGCTTCAGCCGCCGGAGCGTGGATGCGGTGTCGCGGGCCCAGGGGTGCTCTCGTGTGTGCTGGGGCGCGATGAATCGAGCGACCTTGAGCGATTCGAAGGAGTCGTCGGCCAGGCCTGCCCACAACTGGGCGCGCGCGAGCTCGATCCAGAAGCCGGACTGGCGCTCCGCTGGCAGGCTTGAAGGAGGGGTCCATTTCCGTGCCACGCTCAGTGCACGGCCCACGTGATCACTGCCGAGACTGACGGCTACGGATACTTCGTGGATGCGCACGGAGTGCGGACCGAAGGCGGTTCCCAGGTAACTGTCTTCAGGTACTCGGTCACCGAGGAGTCGCGCCTCGGTGAGGTGCTTGTCGGCCGCAGTGGCGTCCCCAGCCCGACCCGCGATCACGGCAGCCCTCATGTGCAGCGCGCCGCGCACGGCTGCGGCTTCGGTCCCGGCTGGCGGCGGGCTCGCGTCGATCGCACACTCAAGTGCGCGCAGGCCGGCCGCGTGGGCACGCGCAGCGAAAAAGGTCTCTGTCCGTACGTAGGCGGTGCTGGCGTCCAGGAGCGGGTCGTCGGCCTGCCTTACTGCCCAGCGCATGACCTCGATGAGACGCGCCGAGAGGTCCGTGTATCCGTACTTGAATGCGGCGGCGTCGGCAGCACGTGCGGCGGCAACAACGAGTCGTGCCGCCTGTCGCCGTTGGGCGCCGTCGCTGTGGTGAAGGGCGCGCAGCGCGGCATCGATCAGGGAGGGAATTTGCTGGGCAATCAGGGTGTACTGGGCGCCCAGGCGCCAGCCGACCGCCGCGTCGACGGCTTCCAGCAGCTCCGGGAACTCCTGCTCAGGAGGATCCATCGGAATGTCGTACGCCGCGATGGAGGCCGAAATGGCGGGGATGGCCACGTGGACCCTGCTGTCGTGCCGGGCAGCGTCTGTGGTGAGCCGAGATGGGTCGACCCCCAGCGCGGCTGCGATCGCCTCCAGGGTGGTGTCGCTGGGGCGACGGGCCCCACGTTCGACGGACTTGAGCATGGCGAGCGAGATGTAAGCGGCGCGGGCGAGCTCTGCTTGGGTCATCCGACGTGCGTGCCGGATCGTCGCGATGCGCTGCCCCACCTCAACAGCGGTGTTTCGGGGCATACTTGTGCTCCAGTTCGGTGCGTCCACTCCGAACCGTACTCGCGCGATTGCGCTGCGGATACGCGAACGGCCCCAACGGCACCCCTGTTGGGGCCGCTCGCGTTTCAACTGGCGATGAGCGTGGCGAGCTGGTGGAGGTCGTCGATACGCCAGTCCGCTGCCGCTACGAGGTCCGGGGCGTCTGCCCAGAGGTGTCCCCACGGACCGCGCCGGATGTGCGCGGTTCGTAGCCCTGCGGCTCGAGCGGGATAGATGTCGTTGGCGGGATGGTCCCCAACGTAGAGCGTTGCCTCCGGGGCGGCTTGAGCCGCCGTCAGAACTTTCTCGAAAAACGCCTGGTGGGGCTTCGCCACGTCCCATTCAGCGGACGTCACCACTAGGTCCGCGGGTAGTTCGAGCGCCCGGAGGAGGTCGCCGACCGCGGCTGTCTGGTTGCCGGCGATGATGACGCGGACGCCGAGGGCGCGCAGGCTCGCGAGTGCCGGACGGACGTCGTCGTAGAGGTCGGTCTCGTCGAGGTGCTCGCCGTAACCTGCCGCTTCGCGGGCGCGATACTCCGCCGGGACGTCGAGGTCCGGCCTGATGAGGCGCAGTGCGTCGGCGTTGTCGCGGCCTTCGGCCACTACGGCACCGACAAGGGCGGACACGGTATGCCGCGGTACACCGAGCCAGTCGGCCCACTCGGCCCAGTGCCGGTCGTCCCGGGTGATGGTCTCGCCGACGTCGAACACGATGGTCTCAATCACTCCGTCGACCCTACTGCCGCTCCCGGTACGACAGCGAGAAGGGGCCCTCCCCCGCAGACGCGGAGGAGGGCCCCTTGTTTTCGAAGACTTGGCCCCGCGCAGCATCCTTCGTCATGAGGGCTGCGTGGGGGCATTTGTCTGGGATCTAGCGGGCGTCGCGGGCGGCGACGAGTTCCGGGTCCATCGGGACGAGCGGTATGCCAGCGGCGCGGAGCCGTTCGTCCTGGTTCCCGATGTGGACGAGGGCGAGTGCCAGGAGGCGCTCGGTACGGTCAGCTCGCCCTCTCGATTCGCGCTCGGCTTCCTCCAGCGCCCGCATACGCCGATGGAGCCCCGACATTTGCTCCTCGAACCACTTGTACATCTCCGGCGACACCGTCCAGGTGCCCTCGGGTTGTGACGGGGCTACCGGCAGTGTGTCGGCGGGGACCTCCTGCACTGTCGTACGGGCACGCCCCATCCACGCGCCGTACGCGGAGCCGAGGGTGGAGACGACGACGGCGAGGAGTCCCAGCCAGCTAGTCGGCTCCACACGACACCGCCTTCGGGACGATCAGGCGTGGGCTGGTCAGATAGGCCACGATCTGGATGAGGAGCGCGTGGGAGGCCCACGGTGCGACGGCGCCCCACGCGGTCGACGAGGTGCCCGTGATCGCACCGAGCGCGTACGCCACGGCCCACAGGAGCGGCGGTGCCATGGCGGCCGCGATGCCGGGCAGGTCTCGTCCTGGGCGGACGAGCGCGTAGCCGGCCGAGACCGCGCCGGCGGTGATCCAGAGCCAGCCCCACGCCGTCATGGGCAGCAGGTCCAGGAGCACGCTGATGCCCCGCACGGTGCCGTAGCGGGGCTGGACGGTCAGGGATGCGCCGTAGCTGACCCAGGACAGGCCAGAGGCGAGCAGGGCGAAGCCGCGCCATCCAAGGCGCGTCCACAGCCACCAGATCAGGTGCCTCATCCTGCGGCGGTGGCCGGCCGGCGGTTGGGGTCGCACTATGCGGCCCGGGGCGGTGACCCGGCATCGGGGCGGCCGGTGGTGGAGGTGGCCGCTTCGATGCGGGGTGCGATACCCGAGGGGCGCCAGAGAGTTCGGTAGGCCACGCCGATCGCCACGGCGGCAGTCAGGATGCCGGTCACAATCGGACGGCCGGTGAACTCGTCGTTGAAGTACGCGGTCCCAACGCCGTCGCCGGCGGCGACCAGGAGCATGAAGATGCCCTTGGTCGGGCCGGACCAGCGGGGCTGGACGACGATGGCGATGACAGGGGGCAGCAGGTAGCCGAGGGCCGCGGCCCACAGCTGCGCGTCGGTGGGGTGCATCGAGTTCCCTTTCGTCGGGCGACGTTGGCGCGGCGGTTGCCGGGCCGGTGGGACTGTCTGCGGGCGGTACGGGGCTAGTTGGTGGGCCAGGTGAGCGCGGTCAGGACGGCGCTGCGGACCGTGACCGGACCTGGGGCGTTGTTGAGGAGGCGGACGCGCATGGTGCGCCCTCGGGCGAGGTGCTTGACGAGCGGGGTGACGTGGTGGCTGCCGCCTTTGGTGCCGATGACCTCGTCGATCGGGTGGTCCGCGATGTGCTTGGTGGCGGCGTACTCGGACATGCGGACCTGGACCGTTTCGCCAACGGGCAGGTCGTCGATGTGGAGGCTGAGAGACCCGGTGAACCGGCAGGCGCCGGCCGCGAAGATGGCGCTCCCGGGTGAGTGCTGATTCTCGCTGTCGGTCCACTCGGTCGTCAGCTTGAGGTCCTCCCAGGCGCCTGCGGCGAGTGTGTGGGGTTTGGCGATGCCGAGGTTCACTTCGCCGGGCACGGGGTCCTCCTCGATGGTTGTGGTCTCGCCGACGGCCCAGGCGCGCAGGTCGGCCTCGGAGAGGTAGGCGATGGACCGGTCCAGTGGGGTGTCGGTGAACTGCCAGATCAGAGGCCGGTATGTGCTCTGCGGGGCCGCCTCGGCGCGGGCGTAGTCTGCAGCGCCCCAGGGGTAGGCCGGGTACCAGAGCGGCAGTCCGGCAGGCACGTGGCCGGCGTCCAGGTCACTGCCCGAGGTGTAGATCCCGACCTTCTGCGTGGGGAACGCGGCCTGAACGGTGGTGATCCATGTCTGCACCCAGCCGAGGATCTGGCTGGCCGTGCGACCGCGGTAGTTCCGGCTGTCGGGGTAGGCCTCGAGGTCCAGCCAGTGCACGAACGAACGGATGCTGCGGGCGGATTCGGCAACCGCGCTGACGTAGTTCGCCGCCTCCACCAGCGGGTCCTGATTGGGCCAGGCGAAGTGATAGCCGCCGACGAGGAGACCCGCCGCCGCGGCGCCCCGCACGTGAGCAGTGAACGACAGGTCGTGGGTGTGCTCGCCCTCGCTGGCCTTGACGAACGCGAAAGCGACACTGTCCCGCCGATGAGCTGCCCAGTCCTGGGTGCCTTGGTGGGCCGAGACGTCGATTCCGCGGCAGGTGGTCTCGGTCATCAGGCACCTCCGTTCGCCGCTCGGGCGGCCTCGAGCTGGATGGCATCGGCAGCGGCCGCCCAGGCACTCTGGATCGGCTGAGGAAGGGCGTCCCAGCCGGGTAGTGGGTCGCCGTTGTACGCGCGGCCTCCGACCGCGGCCGAGTGCACGGTGTATCCGAGGGCGGCAAGGTCTCGGAGGTTGCTGGGTGAGGGCTGGGGCATCGTCGTCTCCCTGTGTGGTGCACCGCATTTGGATCTTTGACGCAAGGGCTTCTCGAGTGGTACCTGCACCGCAGGCATGCTCCCGCGCGCTCTCAGTCCGGCCGGTCACGACTCAGCCCGGGTAGTCCTCAGCCACAGAAAGCCCGCCACGACGATGGCAGCGGTCGACTGGGCTGGTGCGCGTGTGTCTCGGGCAACCCCCGCTGGTCTCAGCCACGCTGCTGATCTTTTGAAGACCCCGGCCGTCTACTGCCCGCGCGTGAGGGGGTTGCTGTGGTCGCGGGGAGCCAGGGGGTGGGGGTTGCTCAGCCAGGTACTAGTGCGGGCGCGGTGGAACCCCCGGCGGGAACGGGTTCCGGAACCCGTCGCAGAACGGGTTCCGGGGTCGTTCGGGGTTCGGAACCCGTCGCAGAACGGGTTCCGGAACCACCGGCGGGAACGGGTTCCGCACGGTCTGGAACCACCGGCGGGAACGGGTTCCGGAACCCGGTGCAGAACGGGTTCCGGCGTCATGAGCTGCGGACGCCGGAACCCGTTCCGCGACGGGTTCCGGGTCTGGAGGTGCGCGGCATCAGCTGGCGAGCCACCACACGCCCATGGCGCAGGCGACGTCGGTCGCGGAACTCGTGTTGAGTGCGCCGCCTGACGTCTGGAGGCCCTGGAGCTCGATGTAGTCGCCGACCGCGAGGACAGCCTGGGCGTGGAAGGCGGCGCCGCTGGAGTGCGTGGCGGTCGCGGCGAGGCCTTTGACGAAACTGCCGGGCACAGCAGTGCCGTTGACGGTGATCCGGCCGGCCCTGTTCCCGGTCGCGTTCGCCGCGAAGGAAACCATCCCGGTGATCGCGTACGTTCCGGCGACCTGGACGGTGTAGCGGCTGGTGTTGGTGGACGTGGAGTGACCGTTGTCGCTGTCGTAGTCCTCCGTGTCGAGGGTCAGGGGGGTCCACGTGTTGTCGGCGATGGACTGCACGCTGGCCTGGCGCCCGCGGAACCGCGGCACGCCGTTGGTGCCGGATCCCAGGAGCCAGTCGCTCATCGCTTTGACGGACGCGGTCCACAGCGCCCCGGTCAGGTAGTTCCCGGGGGTCTGGGTGCCGATGACCGGAACCGTGCGAGGCATGAGGGGGCTCCTGTCAGTAAGCGAACACGATGGAGTCGAACTGGCTGACGCTGTCCCAGGTCGTCGCGTCGGTGATGCCGGCGGGCAGCGGCTCGCACACCGTGTCGTTCGTGGTGTGGGCCTTGGTGGTGGCTGCGGTGAGCGTGATCGTCGCGGTCGTCCATCCGGGACTCGTTGCCCCCACCGATAGGACGGTGACGGTCTCCTGGTTGGCGGTGCCCTGTCCCAGGACGAGCTGCTGTCCCGGCGCGATCTGCGCGGCGAGGAGGTTGGTGTTGTCCTGGCCGTTGCGAATGGTGACCGAGGTGACGCCCGCAGCCGGCGATGTGGCGAGCGTGGTGTGCCAGGACGCAAAGATGCCGTAGGGGCTGAGGTCGACTGGGGAGCACTGGAGTGTCTGCGTGACGTTCAGGTCCTCGTTCCACGACCATTCGATGTTCTCCACGAACATCTCTACCGTGGTGGCCGGGACCCCTGGCGGCCGGCGCATCACGCGTGCCCGCGTGCCGAGTTCGAGTCCGAGGCACACCGGCCACAGGGCCGGGTTCGCGGAGGGGTGGAGGACGAGCGAGTCGATGCGGGTGGCGGGGCGTCGGTAGCGGGAGATCAGGTAGCCGGCGGCGTCCTGGCACTCGCCCGAGTCGGTCGAGTTGACGGTGCGCGTGATCGGCCGCTTGAAGAAGGCGGTCTGGCTGGCGCTGTCGGTGCCGTAGAAGATTTGCCCGGTGGACTCCTGGGTCACCTCGGCTGAGTTGGACAGGTGGGTCGAGTCGAAGTCGGTCTCGCACGACTCGTACGGCCACTCGCCCAGGGTCTCCAGCTCGCCGAACACGTACGCCGGGGTGAGGGAGTTGTAGCGGTCCGAGCGGGCCTTGAAGGTGACCGTGCCGTCGCGGGCGACGAAGTGGGCGCCGTTCTCGGTCGCGACGACCGCTTCCAGAGCGCTGACCGCGTCCTGGCCGTCGAGCGCGGCGGGCCCCATGGATGTGGTCAGGCCGGGCTGGATGTTGGTGGGGCCGGTGTAGCCGGCGTAGCGCAGGATTCGCCGGTAGCGGGCGTCCGTCGACTCCCCGGTGCACGATGACTTCCACGCCTGGTAGAGGTTCGTCCGTGCACTGGCGCTGAGGTAGGAGGGGAACTCCGCGCAGAAGCTGACATCGCCTTTCCAGTTGCGGATGGTGCCGTTGCCGACGGTGGGGTCGACGTAGGCGCCGATGTTGTCGCTGATCAGGCCCGAGGGTGCGGTGCTGGCGCTGGGCACGGTGTCGGTGTTGACTCCGTCGACGTTGATGAACGCGATGCTGTTCGCAACGTCGATGCCGAAGATGGCCAGGTGCCAGTTGCCGTCGGCGACGTTGACGGAGCTGATGCGCGCGCCCGCCACGCCGGTCGGGCCGGCGGAGGACCACTGGAGGGTGCCGGAGGTGTTGATGGCCACCAGGATGTTCGACCCCGACGGAGCGCCATTGGCTCGCTGGTTGTCGAAGCTGGACCAGAGATTTGCCGCCGCGCCGGCCCCCGGGAGGGGCCCCGTGTACCGGAACGCGATCATCCGGGTGAAGGGGGCCGTGGCCGGGCCGAGGATCCCTGCGGTTCCCAGGCGGATGAACGTGGCCGGGCTGATGAGGTTCGTGCCGGGGTTCGGGTTGTCGAACGTCGCCACGGTCCCGGAGCCGCCGGTGTAGATGCCGTTGACGAGGTCGGTGGCTGTGATCTCGGTGCCCAGCACCAGGCTGCCCACACCGTACTTGCTGTTCGCGAACGTCGCCGCGCGCTGGTTACCGGTCCAGTCCGCCACGCTCACAGAGCCCGCCGGATCGTCGAGTTTGTAGACGAACCGCGGGTTGTTGGCGTTGATCTCCTGGGTGAGGGGGTCGGCCAGGGTCTGCTGCGAGAGCAGGCTGAAACTGTCGACCATGTTCGGGCTGACCTTGCCGTACGTGCCGTCTCCGTCCCATTTCGACGGCCAGCGCTCCGTGTACCCGGCGTACACCGGGTACCAGATGCCTGGGCACTGCCACGTCGTCGCGGTCGCGCCCTTCTCGAGCTGGCAGCCGTCGACCTGCACGCTGCACGTGGCTGCCGCGGTGGCGGCCGTGGCTACTCCGACGTCCATGCCGGCGGCGTTGGCTGGGGCCGTCGCGGTCACGACCACCGTCGTCCACCCGGCTGTTGTCGACCCGGTCAGGACGCTGGTCGTTCCGTAGGCCAAGCTCGTGGGTGTCGAGCCGCCGCCGGCGGTGTACCAGCCGATAAAGGCCGCCACGGACAGGCTCGTGGAGGCGGTGACGTCCCTTACCCGGAGAGCAATGGTGTAGGTCCGGCCCGGGGCCACCGAGTAGCGGGGGGTGTGGCAGATCCGGGTCTGCGTCACGGTGCTGGAGGGCACCGCGAACTGCATGACGACCGAACCCATCCATGCCGATGCAGAGTTGACAAAACTTCCGCCGCTGCTGTCGGTGCTGGAGAAGATGTCGCTGGTCGAGGCGCTGATGGTGCCGGAGAATCCACCCAGGTCTCCGCCGGTCGCCATGACCTGGTCGAGCAGGTTGCGGGCGGGCGGCCACTGCGCGCGGCGCCGGTAGGGCTGGTAGGGGTTGATGTAGCCGGACCACGGGCCGGAGGCGTTGTTGGGGTCCAGGAGCGCATCAGGGTTGGCCAGCTCGAGCTGGGCTTCTGCGGAGCGGACCTGGTCGGTCTCGTACTGGCGTCCCCGGCTGAACGTGGTGGCGTTGCGGGGGCGGTCGGAGATGTCGACGTAGCGGTCGAGCGGGACCGTGCCGCCGTTGCTGTCCCAGTACGGGCCCCACCCGTCCTCGATCTGGGGGAAGTTGAGGTTGAGCTGGTCCTTGGCGGTGACGGTGGTGCTGACCTGGTCGACGTAGGCCGTGAGCCCGGCAGCCTCGGTGCCGTAGAACCCGGACATCCACAAGATCTGGACCGCGGTCGCGGACCAGGTGTGCGCGATGGTGGCGCGCAGTGTCCAGTTCCAGCCGTCCGGGGACGTGTCGAACAGGATGCTGCCGGCCTGTTCGCGCAGGCGCCACCAGGCGTGCAGGTAGGGGTTGTAGGCGCCGATGCTGACGGTGGTTGTGACGCCGGCGTTGACGACGGAGGCGGACATGGCGCCGCCGCCGTCGAACAGCAGGGTGGCTCGGTTGCTGGCGTCGACGGCCATCCGCATGAGGAGCTGGGTGGTTCCGGTGCCGAGCGGCGGCGGTGTGACACGGGCGTAGACCGCGCTGTTGGTGGCGTCCCAGGGACCGGTGCTGCCGAGCTGGGGGTAGGAGGCGGTGCAGGCGATCTGGACGCGGTCCAGGACGGTGTCGAGGACGATGTTGGGGCTGCCGCTGGAGGCGTTCCAGATCGACGTATTGAGGACCGGGGACCCGAAGTAGTCCTGCAGGACGTCCAGTTTGGGCATGCCGCCTCCCTGTCTTCGGTGGTGGGGCGGGTGCGGGTCAGGTGTAGAGGCGCAGTACGTCGCCGACCGGGAGTACGGGGATTCCGCGGGAGTTGATGCCGTCCATGATCGAGTTGAAGTCGGTCAGGGAGCACTGGTTCGAGGTGGTGACGGAGCCGGTGACGATGTCGTGGAAGACGAGGATGACCCAGTTGCCGTCGAGTTGGCAGCGGTCGAGGGAGCCGCCGGCGCCGGTCAAGTTGGCGGGCAGGCCGCGGGATGCGCCACCCGCGAGTGCGCCGATTCCGCTGATGGCGTGCATCCGGTAGGGCATCGGGGGCGGGAACGGCTCCAGGGTGTCGGCCGACGAGATGCTGCGGCCGTTGCTGAAGTAGCGGCAGGTGAGAGCTTCGATGGAGGCGCCGTCGGTCGTGGTGCTGAGCCAGCCTCCCGGATACGCGAAGCTACCGCCCGGGAAGCCCTGGGCAGCCATCCACGCGCGCGTGCGGCGGATGTCGTCCTCCACCACCGCTGCGGACAGGGCGTTGTACTTCGTGTTGTGGTTCGCCGCGTAGTAGGCGTGCCCGGCGGCCTCCCATCCACATTGGTCCTGCAGAGAGCGCAGTTGTGCCAGGGTCAGGTAGCCGCCGGCCCCCAGGTTCTCCACGATCGTGTAGGCGGTCCCCCGGAACCCGAGGCTGTCCATCTTCGGGCGGGCGTTGGTGTACTGGCTGGCGTAGGAGTCGTCGAAGGTGATGCTGATGACGCCGCCCGCGAAGGTGGCCTTGGTATCGGCGATGACCTCGACCGACTGCAGGTTCACGACGATCGGGTTACCGGTGTTGTCGTCGACGACTTGGAACAGCAGGTCGGTGAAGCCGTTGGTGACGCTCGGGACACCGTTCGCGGAGATCGAGTAGGTGCCCGTCGCAGACCGTACGTCCGCCCAGGACAGGACGAGGGTGACCCATTCGCCGCTCAGGACGAGGTTCTCGGCACTCGCGGCGTGGGTGTGGACGCGCCAGGAGAAGGTGTTCGCGATCGTGCTGGTGCCGACCTGAAAGTTGATCTGGTTCAGGTGGGTCACATCCGACACCCTGAAGACCAGGCGCAGCGCCTTGCCGGTGAGGTCGGGAACGCTGCCGGCGAGCTTGCGGATGTTCGCGACGGCCCCGGTTCCGGTGGTGGTGACCTGGAACGACTGGCTGCCCCTGCAGAAGGTTGCGGTGTCGTTGACGTTCGACGAGCCGACGCCCGATCCGGACGCCGTCCAGCCGTGGCCGGACTGGAACTGCTGCGAGAACGACGCCGGCCGCCAAGCGGGCCGCGGACTCGACGGCACCATCAGCGGCATCGCGACTCCGGCGCTGCTGAGGCGCCCGTTCACGGCCAGGTCACCGCTGACCGTGCCGCCGGACAGCGGGACACTGCTCGCGAGCGGGATCCCGCTCGCCGGCCAGTTCCCGGACAGCCGCGGCCCCCACAGCGTGCTGGAGTCGACATCGACCCAGTACTGACCGTCCTGGCCCAGCTTGGCGGGCGGACTGCCGTGGCCCGACAGAATGGCCGAACCGGCCGCGATGAGGGACGAGGTGTCGGGCTGGTTCCCGGAACCGCCGTTGTCGGCCTGCTGGTTGACAGCCGAAGCGGTGGCCTTCCAGCGGCCGTCCGCCGGGATGGTGGGCCAGTCCCAGATGGTCGGCGTGCCACCGGCACCCCGGGTAGGGCCCGCGGTGAGCGGGATGCCCGCGTAGACGGTGTCGTAGAGGGCCGTGTAGACGTAGGTGGCCACGCTGCTCGTCCTTTCAATGGTCGTCCAGCCCGGCAGCAGGGACGTGGCGGGCAGCCCTCTGTGCCGCCGGGCGGGTGCCCTCAGCGCTTGTAGTTGGGGTAGGTCTTCGGGTTGCGCATCCCCTTCTTGAGGAAGCCCTCCTCGACGACCTTCACGAGCTCGCGCTCGGTCATGACGTGCCCCTTGACCTCGACCCGGACGGTCCTCCGGTCGACGTACGTGTATTGGCCGCCTCGCTGCGTCGGGATGCGGTAGCTGGATGCGTTCGCGGAGAACGCGCCCTGGCTGACCGTTCCGGCGGTGGTGACCTGGGCGGACAGTTTCCTGGCGGCGGTCACGGCGTGGCGGGCCGCGCTGGTGATGCCGACGGCGAGGCCCTTGGGGATGTAGCCGCCGATGTCCGCGAACACCTGGGACGGCGATTTGATCTTGAGGGCGTGTTTGATCGCCGCGGCCATTTTCTTGGCGATCGTGACCATCTGCTTCTCGATGGCCTTCTGCTGCTTCTGCAAGCCCTTGACCAGGCCTTGCGCGGCTTTGATACCGGCCCCGTACATCGCGTCCGCGACGACGGTTCCGGTCTTCTTGGCCTGCGACTTCATGCTGGCCTGGAGGGAATTGATCTCCTTGACCTGGCCCGACGAGGCCGCCGCGTATGCCCGGGCGGTGTCGCCTCCGCCCTCCACGCCGGCAGCAGCGATCTGCTCGATCAGATCGCTGCGGACGCCCTTCTTCTTCAGGGCAGCCAGGTTCCGGGTGAACTCGGCGACCTTCTGCGCCTGGGCGCGCATGTTGGCGACGATGTCGAAGCTGTTGACGGTGCGGCCTTCGTCGGGTGAGGCGGTGACTACCGACATGCCCTGCATCACGCTGGAGGCGATTTCGTCGCGTTTCGACGTCCACGACTTCTGGAGGTCGGCCAGCGTCTTCTGGGCGGCCTTCAGCTTCTTCGCGGTCGCGTCCCGCTTCGCCGCGAGGGACCGCATGACGCGGTCTTCCCGCTTCACGTACCGCTCGACGCCGGCGAGCGCCCGCAGCTTCTGGGCGACCCAGGCGTTGGTGCGCCGACCGGCCCGGGTGCGGTTGCTGGTGCGCTGGTCGACGAGGCGGTTGCGGGTCTGGAGGATCAGGGTCTCGATCCGCCTCGTGGCGGCCTTCACCCGGGCGGTGCTGCCGGTGAGGCCTTCGACCAGGCCCTGGTTGATGTAGATGCCCAGGGACCGGAACACCTTGCTCGGGCTGGCGATGCCGAGGCGTTTGGCGAACGAGGTGTGGAGTGTGGCGCCGAGGCCGGTGGCCGCCGAGGCTACGTGCCCGAGCCGGGATCGCAGCCCGGTGACGAGCCCCTGGACGATCATCTGTCCTGCCGGAAGCAGCATTACCCGGTCGTAGGACGGCGGGCCCTTGTGGGCCTTGATGAAGCTGCCGACAGACCCGAGGACGCTGCCCAGGGGGCCGAGTTTCGACTTGATGCCGCTGATCAGCCCGCTGATGATGGAGGCGCCGGCGCCCAGGAGAAGGTTCTTCAGGTTGCCGAGTGCGCGCAGGGCCCGCCCGGGCAGGGATCGAACCCACGCGACCGCCTCCAGCGCCTTCTTGACCGTGGCGATCTTGAAGCGGATCCAGGCGTCCAGTGCCGTCGCGGCAACCTTCGTCCCCAGGGACGACAGCGCCGACTTCGCCCGCCCCGGCAGGCCGCTGATCCAACTGACCAGCGATCGACCGACGTTGACGGTGGCGTGGTACGCCGAGGAGAACCCAGAACTGATCTTCTTCCAGTGGGTGGTGATGTAGGCGACGGCGATGCCGATGGGGCCGGTGAGGAGCCCCAGGAGCATCGGCCAGTTCGCCTTCACGAAGTTGACGACCCAACCGATGGCGTCACTGATGGCCTTGAACGCCCCGTTGCAGAAGTCCCGGAACCAGCCGATCTTGTTGTACGCCAGGATCAGCCCGCCGACCAGGGCAGCGATGGCCAGGACGATCAGCATGATCGGGTTGGCGCTCATCGCCGCGTTCAGGGCCCACTGCGCTACGGCAGCGGTCCGTGTCGCGATCGCGGACGCGATGAGCTTGGTCTTCTGGATGGTCCAGGCGATCGCGGACCGGGCCGCGGCGAGCGTGGCCCGGCCGACGTTCCTGGCGAGGGTCAGTGCGGAGACCGCGGCCGACCGCATCGCCAGCCCGGCGCTCTTCGCACCGTTCACGAGACCGGTCCAGGCCGACTTGCCCGCCCGGCCGGCAGCCAGGGCCGCGTTGCGCCCGTAGGTCAGCGCGGCCCGGCCTGCGTTCTGCATCGCCCGGCCGGCCGCCTTGGCCCCGTTGATGGTCCCGGTCCAGGCGGCCTTTCCGGCCCGGCCGATCGACCGGGCGGCGTTGCGGCCGAACGACGCTGCTGCGCTGCCGGCGCTCTTCATCGCGCGGCCAGCAGCCTTGGCGCCGTTGACGGCTCCGTCCCACATCTTCCGCAGGGCGCCGCCGAAGCTGCCGGCGCGGCCGGAGAACGCCGAGCCCGCGACCTGTGCGGACCGGAATCCCTGGACCACACGGCCGCCGGCCTTGACGCCGGCGACTCCCATCTTGGCGAGCGAGCCGACGGACCTGGCAGCCGAGATGGTGAGCTTGGCGGCGTACGCGACCACGGACAGCGCCAGGACGCCGCCGATGACGCTGGCGAGCGCGATGGCCACCTTCTGGTGGCGGGAGAACCAGTCGACGACCCTCGTCACGACCGGGATCAGCTTGGTGCCGATCTCGATCGCGAGGACGCTGATGGCCTGCTTGGCCTTCGCGAGGCGGACGTTGAAGAGTTTCTGGGTCGCGTCCCAGCCCTCGACGTCTTTCGTCGCATGGTTGTAGGACTCGCGGACTTTATGTACGCGCTCGTTGTAGGACTCGGTGTTTTCGCCGGTGAGCTGCAGTGCGGTGTTGAGGCCGATTGCGCCACCGAGCATCTTGCGCATGGCTTCGGTGTAGGTCTGCGCTGCCGGGCCGCCCTTTTTCAGCTCGTCCGCGAACCCGTGTGAGTTCTTGAAGAGTGTTTTGAACTGCGCGCCGAGAACCTGCTGATCGGCAGGCATTTTGCCGATCGCCTTGGAGAACTGGTTCGAAGTGAGGCTGCCCTTTTCCAGTCCGTGTGCGAGGTCCTGGAGTTTGGGGGGCATCAGGGAAATCATCTTGCGCATGTTCTGCGCGGCGAACTTCGTGTTGTTGAAGGACGACAGCAGGACTGTGCCGGACTTGCCCATCTTGCCGAGGACGGTCTTGGACAGCAGGTCGAACGTGCCGGTGAGGCCGCGGCCGCCCTTGTCGACGTCCTTCATCTTGGTCGCGACGTCGGTCGACGAGAGGCCCAGCCTGGCCATTTCCTTGACGGCGACGGCGTTCGGCGAGGCGAGCGACCGGATCGTGGAGGACAGTTCCTGTGTGCCCTCGCGGGCGCTGGTGCCGTGCTGCGTCAGCGTGGCGAGTGCGCCGGAGACCTCAGCGAAGGAAATCTTGTTGGCGGACGCGATCGGGAGGACAGTTGACAGCGAGGAGGCGAACTCCTCCATTGTCATCTTGCCTTCACCGGCAGCGGTTTTCATGGCGTTCATCACTTGGACGCTCTTGTTCGCGCCCAGGTGATATGAGGCCATGACCGAGGTCATCGCGTTGGTGACCGATTCCAGCGATGCGTTTTCTTCGCGCGCGCCCTGTGCCGCAGCCTTGAGGACTTTCAGGCCGTTCGCGCCACGGATACCGGCCTTTTCGACCTGGTACATGCCCTCTGTGAGGTTGTGCCAGTCGGTACCCGTGTCCTTGGCGATATCCAGGATGCCTTTTCGGACCGTTTTCAGTCCGGAAAGCGTTTCGCCCGCGGCAGTGTGCAGGACCATGGTGTTGGCTTCGAAATCGCCCGCCATTTTCATGGAGGCGACCGCCGCGCCGGCGCCGATCAGGCTGACGGAACGGCCCATCCGGGCCATCCCCGCGAACACGGTGGCGCCGGCCGTGCGCATGCCGGCGGCGGTGCCGTTGACCTGTGCACGGGCCTCGCGCATCGTGGCCCGGAGCTGGGTGATGTCGCCCATGAACCGTGCGACCACAGGGGGCAACAGGCCCCCGCCGCCTCCACCGCCGCCGCTCATACCGCGAACCGCCCTCCGGGCACAGCGAGCAGCCCCGTCCACCGCGCGCCCGGGGTGCGCGCGGTGTCAGGGGATGCTCAGGGGGTCAGTGGGCGGCGAGGGCGGTTCGCCAGGCGTGGTGGTAAACGGTCCAGATCTGACCGGTGGTCACGAGGCGCTCGTACGCGGGCTGGACGTACGGACGGGGCGGGAGCTCGGAGCCGCGGCCGGCGGGCCCGCCGAGCTCCTGGACGCGGCCGTAGACGGCGGTTGGGCCGACCTCGGCGAGCCACCGGCCCCAGCCGACGGGCACGGGCCCGACCACCTTGATCGACCGGCGCAGCGTGCCGGTCACGAGCGAGGGCGGATCCCCCGGCGCGGATGGTGTCGGGGTGCCCTTGGGGTGGCTACTCGTGGTGAGCATTTCCTTGATCGCGGCCTCGGCCAGGTGCGCGGCGTGGGCGGTCGCGATACGGGTGGCGCGCTGGATGCTCCTCTCCAGCGCGATCATCTGGGCGTTGAACTGGGAGAGCCCGACGATCTGTACGGCTCCGGACACGCGGGCTCACCCCCTCTCCGCGTCCCGCTGTGCCTTCTCCTGGGCGTCCGCGTGGATCTCGTCGATGATCTCGGCGAGGTCGGGGAGGCTGTTGAAGACCTCCAGAGGCAGCGCGTCTACCTGGTCGGGGGTCCAGTGGTAGCGCTCGGCAAACCACAGGTAGTCGAGCGTGCGATGCCAGCGGCTCTCCGGATAGCGCTTCTGCTTCTCGCGGCCGGCCGGGTTCTTCGGGTCCTCCAGCAGGCCTTTCAGCCGTCGGAGGGTTCGGTAGGGGACGCCGGGTCAGCCGCCTGCTCCGGGGTCGCCTCCGGCTGCTGCGGGAAGAGCAGCTTGTGTGCGGCCTTAATCTCGGGGAGGTCCTCCAGGACGCTGCCGTCGGCCAGGGACATGAGCGCGATCGACTCGGGACTGACCGGGAACTCGAAAGACCAGGAGGAGATCATGACGACGAGCACGCCGTCGGTCATCTGCATCTCCGTGGCGAGGGTCAGCTCGATGTCCTCGTCGATCGGCACCAGGCCCAGGGCCTTCTTCTTGTCGCCGCGGCGGAGAGTGTCGGGGTCGCGGAGTTCGACCCAGTTCCCGGACGGAAGGGCGTGACGTGGCAAGGGGACTCCTTGGGTGAGGGTGTGAGGGTGGGGATGGAACGCGCCGGTACCGGTCAGTAGGTGCCGGGGGTGATGTTGCAGGTAACGCTGATCTTGCAGGGGCTGAACGAGCCGGATCCGCCCGCGTTCGTCGTGTTGAGCACGGCCTTGAAGGAGTTGCTGTACTCGACGGCCGTCTTCGATCCGTCCGGCTCCGCCTCGACGAACGCCGCCTTCGCGAAGTCGAACTGCACCGCGCCTGCGTTGAGGCCGGACAGGCCGTTGGAGATGAGCAGTTGCAGCTGCGGCTGGCTGTTGTTGAGCATGTACAGCAGCGGAGATTCGTCGGCGGCGACGAAGTTCAGCTTGCCCTCGACGGTCAGGCCAGCGCGCTGGATGATGTACGGCGACTGGGCGCCGTTGCCGGTGAAGTAGGGGTTGATCTCCCGCTTCAGGCTGATCTCGCCGTCTGTGACGGTCGCGATGAGCGTGCCGCCAGCGGCTGGTCCTCCGATGCCGACGGCCATGCGCCAGGATGCGATCGGTGCCACCGTTCCGGGGTTCGCGGTCGGCGCGGATCCGAGGATCACTGACGGCCAGGACGTCGCCTTCGCGTCGAACGTGAACAGGTCCGACTCGGAGTTCCACTTGAAGCCCATCTCGGAGAGGACGGCGCCCGGATACTGACGTGCGCCGCTCGTCCCAGTGGGTCCCAGCATGTGGGTCAGGGTGTGGCTGATCGGTTGCCCGGTGCCGGAGTTGAGGAGCGCCCAGGCGTACGTGTACGGCCCGGTCACGGGCTGGACGGCCTGTGCGGAGGCGTGCTGGTAGACGAGGCCACCGGACGGCGAGGAGAGCGGGATGGTGAACGGGCCTGATCCTGTGGGCGTGCCGGTCGTGAAGACCTCGGCAGTGGCGCCGGTGCCGATCTGGATCACGGTGCCGTTGGGGATCGTCGCGACGGTCGAGATGGCCGTGGCGCCGGCGTTGGCGGTCGCGGACAGCGTTGTGCCGCCTGAGCCGGTGGACGTGCCCGTGACGGACAGGTCGCCCATGAGGTTCCGCAGCAGGTAGCCCAGGCCATCGAGGAAGACCGGGCCGCCCAGGTCGAGGTCAGCCGTCGCCACGCCGGGAATCTGCGCGAAGGAGTCGGTGGCCATTGCGCCGCGCCAGGCCTTGTCCTCGAGGAACTTGGGCTGGTCCTTCGGCTTGAAGTTGTCGAGGAGGAGGGTCGCGGTCATCGCGACGGGCGAGCCCTGTGTGACCTCGTTGGCCACGCCTACGAACTGTTTCGCGGGCGCGTAGGTGGTGGGGGTGGGCACCGGCTTACTCCTTGCCGTTCAGGAGGCCGCCGGCGTTGTCCGCGGCCTGGTTGGGCTTCTTGCGGGTGGAGGCCCAGCGCCCGTCCGCCGGCGGTCCCTCCGGCCAGTCGAAGACCGTGGCCAGTTGCTCCGGGATGGCCGGGGTGGTGTCTGTGGCGGGTACGGCCGGGTGGTGGGCGTGGCAGGTGAGCGGGACGTGCGGGTACACGCATCCGATGCTGTGGGTGTACTCGTAGACGCCCGGCGCCGGTTCGGTGCTGTCGCTGTCGGCTGCGGTCTCTGCCGGAGGCTCGGGGCTGGGCAGCGTGGCGCTGTCGTCGGCGCCCTGGGCCGGTGGAGTCCCAGGGGCTGCCGGTGCAGGCTCGTCGGCCTCTTGCCGGTCGGTGGTGTTGCTGGTGGTGGTCCTGGCCATGCGAGGCCTCCGGTTCGTGAAGGGCAAACGAAAGGCCCCCGTGTGCAGGGGCCGACAGGGGCAGGGGTCAGGCCTCGATGTACTCGACGGCCGCGAAACGCATCTCGAAGTAGCCCTTGGTCAGGCCTGCCTTGGAGGCCGCTTCCGAGTACTCGACATCGATGCCGTCACCACCTGCCTCGGTGACGTGCTCACCCGCCTGGAACACGCACCCGTCCAGCGTCCGGTCCTTGCGCATGTGGGCAACGAGGGCTTCGCGCAGCGCGTAGGCATCGTCCTGGGCGTCTTCCGCGTACGGAGTGTTGCTCCGCAGGAACACCCGCAGGATCGTGTCGTAGACGATCAGCTTCATTCCGCTGTGCTCGCCTCCGACGGCGACCCGGCGTTCGTGCTGGCGGGGAATGGTCACCAGGACGACGCTGCCCGTCCGGGTGCCCGGGTCCATGCCGACGAAGTAGTCCGCGGCCTTGTCGTCGGTGGGTGCGCCGCGGCGTACGACGCCGACGCCGGACACGGGTGAGCTGCGGTAGGTGCGTGTGGCCGGGTCGTAGTCGCCGCCGAAGTAGCGGCAGATGCCGTCGAGAACTTCGGTGATCGCCATGGGTCAGCTCACCACCGTGTCTGACATGAGGATGCGGCAGGCTTCCTTCACCAGGCCGCGCCCAGTGGGGCGTGAGTCCTTGGAGCGGGTGGAGGAGCTGTTGTTGTCGGGAAACTCGTTCTCCGCGTCCGTGTCCGGGCGCAGGAGGATGCTCGCGGCGTAGGAGATGATCGCGAGCCGGGTGTCCGCCGTCATGCCGGAGAAGCTGTAGCCGGCCAGGTGGTCGTTCACGGTCGGTGCCGCGAGCGGAACCGTTGTCGGTTCCGGCGGCGTTGTGGGCGTGGCGGGTTCGTAGTCGCCAGCGACGGTGACGGTCTCCTCGACTCCGGGCTCCCACAGCCGGTAGGACGCGCCGGGGAGGATGCCGGTCGGATCGGTCACCGTGAGAGAGGTCGCCCCGGCTACGGCGGCCGCGTCGACCTGGGTGGCGACGCGGCCGGCGACGAACGTCCAGCGGGCATAGAGGCCCGGCCCGGACATCGTGCGCGGTGCGCCGATGGGCAGGAGGACCAGGCGGTCCACCTCGGTCCACACGCCAGTCAGGTCCTCCACGGTGCTGGTGAGCGCACCGGGTCGCGGCCCGTAGGCCACGGCTGAGACCGCGAGGACCGGGAAGCGGTTGGCGAACAGCTGGAGGTTGCCGTCGCGGTCGACGCGGGCCCGCTGAGACCGTGTCACCACATGTGCTCCGAGCGGCTGGTTGCAGACGCCGTCGGCCCAATGGGACGCCATGAGCAGGACGTTGGTCAGCTCAGCCGTCTGGGCCTCAGGGTCGCTGTTGTCCTGGACGAGGTTGTCCAGAGCCAGGTACGTCGGGTGCACCCGGAACTCTGCCGCGTTCACGTAGGGCGTTCCGGCCACAGGGCGCCTACTTTGCGGTCTTCGCGGCGGTCTTCTTGGCCGCGGTCTTCTTCGCCGTTGCCTTCGCCGCGTCGTCCTCGGCACCGTCGCCGTGGTCTCCACCGGCCGTCCCAGGATCACCGTCGCCGGGGCCGTCGGGGTGGCCGTCGCCCTGAGCGGCGCTGGTTGCCTGGTTGCCGTGTCCCGCAGTACTGGTGTCAGCACCAGGCGGCGGGGTGGGCGGCACGTCAGGTGTCTCGGTCTTCTTCGCAGCGGCCACCAGCGCCTCCACGGCACCGAGAAGGGTGGCCGGGTCCTTGCGGCGCTCCATCTCCTCGTTCAGGAGGCGCTGCTGCCGCTCGATGTCGTCCTCCCAGACCGGACGGCCCTCTACATGGAACGCGCGCAGTCGGCTGGAGAGTTCGTTGGGGAAGTCAAAGCCCCCCTGCTCGTCGGCGTTGAACGTGCCGAAGTCGGGGTCCTCGAGCACGGTGGCGCCCGTGCGTGTGTACAGACGCATGTCTGCTGCTCCTCGGATGGCGGGCGGATGCGGACCCGGTGCGGGCCCCTGTCAGGGGCCCGCACCGGGTTGCGCGGGGGTGGGTCAGGCCACGTTCTGGAGGCTGGCCATGGCGACCGGGGCCCTGTTGAGGAAGGCGCCGACCGACCGGATCTCGAACTCCTTGCGGGGGCCGCCGCCCTGGGTGTTCGCGACACGGCTGATCCCGTAGTCGAACTGGGCGGTGTCGCGTAGTGCCCTGTACTCCAGGACGGAGTCGATGTTGGCCTGCGGGAACGGCACCCGGTCGGTGCGGGCGAGGATCGTGCCCGGGGGCAGGGAGACGTGGACCTCGATCGGCACGGTCACGCCGCCGGCGGGTGCGTTCACGACGTGGCCGACCCGGCCGCCGGCCGTCACGTTGATGCGGCCGTTGGAGTCGGTGTTGAGGAAGGTGGTCGCGCTGGTCGACCCGAGGATCAGGTTCGCGATCTCCTGCGCGTGGACCGCGTTCATCATCAGCGCGGTGGGGGACGACTTGATCGCCTGCCAGATCGGCAGGAAGAGCCGGTCCTGGATCTCGGCGACGTTGCCGCCCGCGAGGGTGAGCGGGGCGCCGTCGAGGGAGCTGTTGACGGACGGGTTGGCGGTGCCGGTGCCGGGCTGGACCCACTGGCCGACGCCGTTGTAGTCGCCCGCCAGCGACGCGAGGAAGCCGTCGTAGTCGGCGGCGTTTCCGGATCCGTTGTCGGCCGCCGCGTTGAACGTCGGGACGGTCGTGTTGATGTCCGGAAGCGCTGTGCCGGTCGGCACCGCGTTGTTGGAGCTGATGGTCGCGGTGATCGAGACCGTGTTCGTCGTGGTGGTGGTGTAGTAGTACCAGGTCGTGCCGTTCGCGCTGTAGAACCAGTCGTAGGCGACGGCTCCCCTCACGCTCGGGACCGTGGCGATGACCTTGTTCGTGGTGCCGGATCCGAAGGTCGTGGTGGCCGAGTTTCCGCGGCTGTTGCCCGACGCGTAGTAGTAGCCGGACCCGGTGCGCGCGGCGACGCCGACGTAGACCTGGACGGCGCCGATGGTGCCGCCGGAGGCCGACTGGGTCAGGGTCGGGGCGGACGGCCGGGCGAGCGCGAAGCTTTGGCCGCCGATCAGCTTGCGGTCGTCACCGATGAGGACCTGGTTGAGGACCTGGAAGGTGGCCATGGCGTAGGGGTCGCCGTAGCCCTTGGCCAGGTCGTAGGCGTCCTGGGTGACGAGGCCTGCGTAGCCTGTCGGCTTGTAGCGGGCCTGGAAGTCCTGCTCCGAGAAGATCGTTTCAGGGGCGGCGTAGTCGAAGCCCATGGCCGGGTCCGGCTGGCTGTTGGTCGCGTTCATGAACGCGCGCCACACCGCGTACGGGTTACCGTCCGGCGATGCGCGGCGGGCGACGACGTCGCGGAACGGTGTGACGACCGGGATGAGGTTGACGAGGCCGGACAGGTCGTAGCTGTAGATGCCGGTTCCGGTGAGGATGCCGGTGGTCTGGGCCTTCTGGATGGCGTCCAGGCCGGCGAGCGTCTCTTCCGTGACGCCCTGCATGGTGTTCATGCTGGCTCTTTTCTGCGCATGCGAAAGCCCCGCGGTGCGCGGTGCGTGGCGGGGCTTCTGGTGGTGTGGGAGGGGCCGTCGGCCCGTGCGGTCAGCTGGCGTTGCCCTGGTGGATCTGGGAAAGCTGGGCGATGGCCAGTTCCTGCATGTCGGTGGCGATCTTGTTCTGCGCGCCGGCGTCGGCGGCTCCGTACAGGCTCTTCTTGAGCTGGGTGTCCTGGGCGACGGCGACGGGGGCTCCGCGGTCCTGGCCGCGCAGGGCGGTGGGCTGCGGGCCGGCGCCCTGGGTGAACACGCGCGGGGGTGCGGGCTGCTCTTCCAGCGTCTTGACCAGTCCTGTCAGCGACTCGACGCTCTTCGTCAGCTCACCGATCTTCTCTCCCTGCTGGGTGAGGAGTTCGGTCTGGCCGGCGCGCTGCTCGTCGAGGGCTGCCTTGATCATGGTCTCGACGTCGCTGCGCTTAAGCAGGTCGTCGGTTCCGGAGGCGTTCTGGGGGGTCGGGGTGGTCTTGGCGATGTCGTCGTCCTCGACGGCGTCGCTGGGGGTGCCGACCTCGGCGGCGGGCGCCGGGGTGAGGTCGGTGGTCTCGGGGGCCTCGGGCGCGGCGGGCGCGTCCGGGGTTGCGGGGGTCTCGGGCTCGGCGTCGGCGATCATCGTGATGTCGCCGGAGTCGACGATGCCGACGAGCTTTCCCTGCTTGTCGTAGACGGCGACCTGCGGGTCCTTCGCCTTCTCGACCGGCGCCTGGACGGCAACTGCCGGAGCGGGCGCGGTGGATGCCTGAGGGGCTTCGGTCTTGGTGACGCCGTCGGCGGCCTGGGGGGACGTCTGGGTGCCGGCCGCGGCGACAGTGTCGGTGGCCGAGGAGGTGGTGGGGGTGGTCATCGTCGTCTCCTGCTTGGTGACCGGCTCATCGTCCGGTGCGGGGGGCGCGGCCGGCAGCGACGCGAGGACCTTCTGGAGGCTGTCGACGGCGCCGCGGATCGCGTTCTCGTTGGCCTGGGACAGGACGCGGCCCGCTTTCCTGACCTGCGTGAGGGCCTCGATCGTGTCGAGCGGGGCCGCGTCCCAGTCGGCAAGGGCCTTGCCCACGGCGGCGAGACGGTCGTCGCGGGTCAGCGCGTCGGCCTGCTCGGCGACGGCGAACGGGGCGAGCAGGCTGATCGCGTAGTCGATGGCACACGCGCCGTCCCCGAGGTCCATGACGTTGTCGTAATCGTCCGGGCAGCCGGCGGCCGGCTCGAGGAGTTCGCGCTCCACGAGGACGTCGAGGGCGCGGCGCGCCCTGGCGAGGATGGCCGTCCACTTCGTGGCGGTGGCGGCGTCGACGGCTTCCCAGGCGGGCGAGCCGGGCACGTTGGGATCACCGGGGGCGGTCTCCTCGGGCTCGGCCAGCGCCACGGTGGGGTCAAGGTCGCCCGGCGAGGACGCCTCGGCGGTGTCCTTGGAGACCTGGTCCGGCGCCGCGGGTTCGGCGCGGACGGCGGCACCGTGGATCATCTTGGCGATCGCGGCGGGGCTCGCCGTCATCGTCACCAACTCCTCGTCTGCTGCGGGTGGGGTGTCGGACTTGGCCAGCAGCGTGCGGACGTATTCGGGGCTGAACAGCCCTCTCTCGCCTGCCTGCTGCTTGGCGATCAGGAAGCGCGTGCCGTTGGCGGCCTTGTCCACGAGGTCGACGCGCGGGATGTGCGCGTCGACGATCTCGGTGAAGCCGTCGGCGTCTTGGGGTGGGGTCGTCATGGTCACTCCTGCGCGCGGGAATCGGCGGGCTGCGCCGGGCGCCGGCGCGCTGAGCCCTGCGGTGACCAGCCGGTGACCCGGCCGGACTTGAACAGGCCCCAGGCGACCTCGTCGAGGATCGCGCCGATGAGCCAGTCGCCCTTGCGGACGACGACGCCGTCACCCAGATCCCAGGGGTCGGCACGCCAGATGTAGGACTCGACGACGGTGGCGTGGCCGACGGTGTCGTCGGGGCCGTGGAAGAGGCCGACCTGGGCGCCGGACGGCAGGAACCCCCAGGCTGCCTTCTCCAGTTCGTCGGCGGTGATGTAATCGCGGGCACCGTCCATGCCCCGCTGGATCCGAGGATCCGGTCCTGCCTGATAGGCCACGCCCAGGACGTAGCGCTGCTCGGGTGCGGTCACGGTCACCTTCCTGCTGTGACGGGTGAGAGGGCGCAACGGCAGAAGGGGTGCGCCGGCGGCATGTAGACCCCGGAGGGGAACTCGGCTTCGAGACGGGTCGGTCCGGCTTCGGAGTTTGTGAAGCACAGGGGGCACACCCGCTCGTCGACGGCGGTGATCCACTCGACGAGGTCGATGCCGTTGACGCGGTAGGTGGACACGGACGCTGCGGAGATCGCGCGCGCCAGCTCCGTCGTGGCGATCATCTCGGCCCGTGCCGGGTCGGAGAGGAGGCTGCTGATGTTGCGGGCGATGGTGTCAGCGCTGTCACCGCGGGCGGCGCCGCGGGCCAGTGCGCGGCCGAGTTCGTTGAGGCGGGTGTTCGCGATGGAGCGGATGATGAGGCCCCGGTCCGACAGGAGCGCGTCCAGGCCTCCGCCGTCGGCGTTGCGGCCCATCAGCAGGCGTGCGGCTTCGACGTCGCCCGGGCGCCAGTTGCTCCAGTCGACCGGGCGGCCGAGGAGGACGGATTCGGCCGAGGAGTGGCCGATGACGAAGCCGTCGCGGTAGAGGTCGTCCATCGTCTGCTGGATGGACGCGGGGAGGTTGACGGGCTGCGAGTTCAGCCAGACCCGGGCGAGTTCGTCCAGGTGCTCGCTGTCGCCGGCGGCGGGAGCCGTGTTCATCCACTCGTTGGAAAGAGCGACGGGGTCGGCTCCGGCTTCGAACGCTGCGGCGATCAGCGGGGCCCAGTGTGCGACGGCGGCCCGGTCCATGCTCCAGCCTGGCCAGTCCGCTGCCGAGTCATGAGCATCGTCGTCCTGACTGCCGCCGCCGCTGGCGGCCTTGGCGACACCCGTCATCTTGTCGCTGACGCTCTCGCCGTCGTCGTGGCCGTGTGAGCCATCGACGTGCTGCCAGCCGTCCATCGGGTCGTAGACCGCCTGCCAGCCGCATGGGCACGGCGCCTCGTAGATCCCGTCCGGGGTGATGGTGACCCCGTCCAGGGCGCCCTCGCACGGCACCGGACCGCTGCCCCCGGTGGACTGACCGGAGGCGTCGCAGTGCAGGCACTCGCAGCCGTTGCTGTGCTCGCCGCTGCCCGAGCAGCAGGGGCACGGTACGAGCAGCCGCATCACCGCATTTAGGCTGTCGGCGAGTTCGGAGCGCAGCGCCGTGTTCCCGGGCATCTGGGCGGGGTCCCACCAGGCGATGCTCTCCACGCAGTCGCCGTCAGGGTCGTCCGGGTTGGTGACCTGGTCCCGGCAGTTCAGGTCCAGGGCCGCTTCGGCGGGGATGTCGTAGACGAAGCCCTGGTAGATGCCGTGCGTCCACGTCGGAGCCGTACCGAACGCGAGCCGGGCGGCGGTCTCCGGGGCGTAGGGAAGGACGATGCCGGTCTCCTCGGACCACTCCCGGCATGCGGCGGCGAGCGGGGTCTCGTCCTCCTCCAGGTGGCCGCCGGGGAACTCCCAGCTGCCCGCTGCGGGATCGGCGGGGTCGAGGCCGCGTTGGAGCATCAGGACGCGGCCGGTGTCCGTCGCGCGCACGGCGAGGCCGGCGACCGCGACTTCACCGGCGACCTTGCGGACGGCGAGTCGGCCGGCGTCGTTGAGGCGGTGTGCGGTGACCGTGTTCACGGTGCGGAACTGGAAGTCACGCCACACGCCACTGCGACGCCGGGCCTGGCGGAAACGGCGGAACGCCGCCATCTCCCGCTTCAGCAGCGCCTCGTGGTCCGGATCGTTCTGGCCGGCCGGCTCGTCGTCCTCATCGTTGCCGGTCCGCTGGGCACGGCCGGCGAGGTCGACGCCGTGGATCCCGGTTTCCGCGGTAATGCCCGAGGTCGCGCCGGCCGGGGCTTCCTTCACGAGTCCGTCGTCGGTGACCGCCTGGCGGAGCTGCTGCTGGTAGGCGTCCTCGGCCGTACGCGCGTTGGCGGCGTCCGTCGTACCCGGCCGCGGCACGACGCCGGGGGCGGCGACGTAGGGCTGGGGCACGACCGGCTGGTCCTCTGCCGGGGCATAGGTGTCGGGGTCGATCTTCCCCGCGATGCCTTCGATGGCCAGCAGCGGGACCGGGCCCGAGCGGGAGGCGTAGAACCGGGGGGTGGGCCGGCGCGGGTCGACGGGCAGGCCGACGAGTTCCTTGCGGCCCTCGTCGGCGCTCGCCATGCCGGACTCGATGTAGATCTGCCAGGTCTGGGCGAGCTGGAGGCGGTCCTCCTTCTCCTGGCCGGTGTCGAAGGCGAACTCGACGGGCAGCTCGAGGTCGTCGCGGAGGAACGAGGTGAGGACGCCCTCGATGTATGCGACGAGCGGGAGGTCGCCGACGCGGTGCTGGACGTCAGCCTGAGTCTCGCCGCTGCTCTTGTTGACGGACTCCGTGAACCCCAGGTCGCTGGGGACGATGTGGTAGGAGGCGCAGGTCTTGCGCATCAGGAACAGGCTGAAGGAGTCGTCGAAGTCTCGCTCGTTCGACCAGGCGATCTTCCCGCCGCCCGGGATCCACCGGATCTGCGACTGGATCTCCTGGTTGCCCTGCATGAGCGCGTCCCAGCCTGCCTGGAACTGGGCGATCTGATCTGGCGTCCAGTTCTCCGGCGCGCCGGCGAGTGCCTGGGGGATGTTGCCCTCGGTGAACCGCTGGAGGAAGTGGACCTGGAACCGGAGGTCCGTGTTCGCGTTGAGGAGGATCGTCTCGAGCGGAGCCTGCCCGTACGGGGAGTTGGTCCGCGGCCGGAAGGGCTCGTAGATGAGGTCGCCGCGGGTGAGCCAGTTCCAGGCCAGCCCGTTGACGTACTGCACGTAGGCCTCGGCCGGCTCTTCCGGGCTGTTGCCCCAGTAGTCCAGCAGCGGGGCGATCGTCGTCCCGTCGACCACACTCAGCCCGATGACTCGGCCACCGCGGTTGCGGCGCCGGTACAAGGTGCCCGCGTCGTAGGCGAGGACGTCGTACAGCCACTTCGCCAGCCATCCGGGAAACGGCGTCTGCCGGTCCGGCTTCCGCAGGACCTGCATGCCGATCTTGATCGCGTCCGTGGCGTCCCCGGTGAAACCGCGTGCGGGAACGAGCGCCCAGTCCAGGGCCCGGATGGAGTCGATGCGGTGCCAGATGCACATCTGCGCGACGTCGTACGCCTCGACGAGTCCGCGGAGCGTGTCGAAGCTGACGCGCTCATTCGACTTCGGGCGGGCGGCGATGTTGTAGCCGGTGTTGAAGTCGAACTGGCGGGGCTGGCGGGAGTAGCCGTCGTACGGGGCGATCGGCGTGCCCGGTGAGAACGTCGTCTGCGACGTCATGCCGGCCGCGACTTCTGCTTCCTGCATCGCGGCCGGTTCACGGCCGCCGAAGACCTTGGCCAGTCGGGAGCGCCAACTCACGCCAGGACACCCCCTGTTGTTCTATCGGTTCTGATTGCGGAATGCCTGGTCACGTAGCCGCTTACGGAGGGCGACTGGATCCTCGGACTCTGCCGTCGGCGCTGTGGATCCGGTCTCGTCGATGGACTCGGCTTCGGGCAGGCTCGAGGCGGCGTGCGCCTGCGGTTGATACGGCTCGGCGGCGCGGGCGCGGGCCTCGGCGGCATTCGCGGCGAGCCGGTTGACGTAGTCGATCCAGGCCTGGGCGCCGGTCCCATCGAGGAGGAGCTGCGCGAGCGCCTGGCTGGTGGCGTCGACCTGGTCGTCGTGAGCCCCATTGGGGAACTCCGCGGCCTCGTTGACAAGCTCGTCGGGCTCGAACAGGGCGATCTCCCCCGTCGGCAGGAAGACATTGCCAGCCTCGATCACCGGAGCGACCGCGTTGGCCCGGGCGTACTTGCTCTCGGTCGGTGTGACCTCGACGATCCCGGGGATCTTCGACTTGAGCGTGTTGATGACCGCGGTCCCGTTGGCCTTGTCCTCGACCAACTTGGCCGTGGCCTGGGGCCAGCGCGCCACCATCGCCTTGAACGCCGTCAGCGTCTCCGTGAAGGTGAGGCGCTTGCGGACCTGGTCGAGGAGGTAGACATTGGCGCCTCGCCTCGCCCAGACCTGGCCCACAACGAAGTCCGAGCTCTTGGTGTCCTTGAAGGCCATGTCCCACGACATGATCAGTCCATCGGACTCCTCGACCCGGTAGGCCCCGGGGACGGTCGGGTGCTGGGACCACAGCGGCACGCTGTACCGGCGCCACCACTGGCGTTGCCACACATCACCGGAGTCGGGCGACGGGCGCCCCTGGTAGAGGGCGTTGAAGACTCTCGTACCCGCTGTGATCCGGATGGCTTCCCATTGCGCGGTGGTGCGGCCTCGGGCCGACTTGAGCCACTCCCCCGGCGAACGGCCGAGTGCGTCGGTCTGTCCCTTGGCGGGGTCGTGGTCGGCGAGGGCGGGGATGTTGATGACCCGCCAGCGGCTCCCGTCCTCGGCGGCGATGAGGCGGCCGGCGAGGTCGTCCTCGTGCCACCGGGTCAGGATCACGATCACGGATGCGCCGCTTGAGAGGCGAGTTGATCCGACGCTCTGCCACCAGCCCCAGACGCGGTCGCGGTAGTACGCGCTGTCCGCCTGCTCCTTGTCTGCGAACGGGTCGTCGATCACGAGTGCATCGACCCGACGGCCCGTCAGAGAGCCTTTGAGACCGACGCAGATGACGCCGCCACGGTGGCCGGCGAGCTGCCAGCGGGACGCGGCGCCGTTGTCCCGCGCGATCCGCAGGCCCAGGTCGAGGCTGCCCTCTTCGCCGTTGTAGGTGGTGACCCAGTTGCGGATATCCCGGCCAAAGGACTCCGCCAACGGCTTGTTGTAGGAGACGATCCCGATCTTCAGGTCGCGGTTGCGGTGCAGCGCCCACAGCGACCCGGTCTTCGTGACCCGCTGGCTCTTCCCCTCCTGCGGAGGCATGGAGACGATCAGGCGGGAGTCGGGCGTGCTGTACGCCCACGCGACCGCCTCGTCGACCAGGTCGAGCGCTGCGGTCTGCATCGTGTCCGGCTCGACGACCTTGGCGAGCGCGCCGGGGGTTGGCCAGCGGTCGGCGTCCGGTCGGGGCTCGAAGCTGCGGGCGGCGTATTCGGCCCAGTCGAGTGTGGCGGCCATGGGCAGCCGCCTCCCTCAGCTCACGAAGCCAGAGCACGAAGGTGGCGCGGGACGACCTCGGGCACGCGGGCCTGCTGCTCGCTGGTGAGTTGCAGGTCGGCGAGGATCGCGCGGATGACCTGGGCGACCAGCGCTCCGTGCTGTTCGGCCATGCGGACCTTGCGCTCCTCGATGCCCGCACTGATCGCCGCCGCGCACACCTTGACCAGGTGGGTGCGCTCGGCCTGGTAGAGACGCAGAAAGATGTTCGGGGCGGTCTCCCAGGTCGTACCGCGGTCGTCGCCGCCGATTTTCTGGCGCGTGACGCCCCAGACGAGCGAGGACTCCCGTCGACGGCCGCGGCCGTACGCCTCCTCGTCGGCGCCGTCCGCTTCCTCGTCGTGGCTGTCAGAGTCAGCGGCGGCCTGGGCCTCAATCTCCTGGACGCGGTCGCGGAGCCACGCAACGTGGCCGGCCGTCCACTGCACCTCTTCGAGGAGTGCCTCGGCGGCCGTCGTCTCGACTCTCCGGCCGTAGGTCTCAACGAGTTGGAGGGCCCGTTCCTCGGCGACGCGTCGACGGCCGGCCTCCAGGTTTTGCGGGGCGCTGCCGCCGTGGACGCGGCACACGGTCTGCCCCTTGAGGGCCCATGCGCGGCAGCGGTCGCCCTTCGCGCCGTCCTTGCCCTTCTTGTGGGCGGTGCAGCGGCGCCTCTCGGTGGGTTCGGCCAAGTTCCCGGTGCGGTTGGCCATCACACACCTGCCGACAGCCAGTGCTCCGGAAGCCGGACTCTCGGTACCTCGTCCTCCAGGGGCGCCTTAGGGAGGACTTCGGGGGTGCAATCGCAGCCGGGCAGGTCTGCCTCGTTGGGCGCGGTGCAGCTGCTCAGATGGATGAGGGTCGCGCTGTCGAGACTGATGGCGTGCGCGGCGCAGGCGTACACGGCCCGCAGGACGTCCCCGGCAGTCGGCAACGGCGGGAAAACCGGGGCCGGTTGCTGCATGTCGGCGAGCTTGAGCGCCTGAACGCGCCGCTTCTCCTCGGTCTTCCGGATCTCCGAGAGCTCGTCGTCGGTGGGGCGGCGCTGCCACATCACCGAGTGCGGCCCGGCGCACAGAGCGCAGGCCGGTCCCGCCGGCAGGACCGGTGGGTCGGCTGGCTCTGCGACTGCGGGTGGAAGCGCGGCGGTGGCGGGGTGGATCGGGTCGGGGTCGGGCGAGGTGAGGGTGTCCACGCCGGTCCTCCGTTCTGTCAGGTCACGGTGAGCTGCCCGACCGGGATGATGGGCTGCTCGGGGTTGTCGGTGATGCGGATGAAGACCGCGTACTTCCCCTTGGCGAGGGTGGGGCCGGAGCTGCCGGGGCCGACGAGGGCCTGCGCCCGGTAGCTGTTCGAGCCGGGGATAGGGTTCTGGCCGTCCCAGCCACCCTCGTACCAGGTGACCGGTCTGCCGCCGATGGCGGTGAAGGCGAACTCGACCGGATCGCTCGTGGGGTTGTAGGGCTGGCCTTGGACCGTGGCGGTCACCTCGGCGCCGACGTACTCCTTGCTGTCGCGGTCGATCGTCTGCACCCCGGCGCCCCCTTCTACTCGTCGGCGTTCCAGCGAGAGCCCGTCAGCCAGGAGCGCCAGCGCCGGGTGCCCTGGCTGGTCTGCCAGCGGCTGAACGGGCCGGTCGCGGTGGCGACGAGTCGGCGCAGGTTGCCGCGTACGGCCGTCACCACCCCGGCCAGCCCGGCGAGGGCCTCCAGTGCCATCTCGAAGTGGCGCCCGCTGACCGCGTCCGCCACAGCCTGGACAACGGCCGCGTGGACGACCGCGGTTCGGCGTCGGGCCTGACGTGCCAGCGCGACGCTCGCTGTGCGGTGGAGGCTGCTCCAGCGGCTGAGCGAGGCGCTGGCGGACAGTGCCGCGTGCAGGACGAGCCCCGGCACCGCCCGGACCGCTGCGCTCGCGCTGGTGGTCGCGGCGCTGGTCTTACTGATCAGGCGCCGCCCGTCGGCGGTCACGGCCAGGGCCCCTGTGCGGGCGAGGGCGAGCCGCCGGCTGGCCGAGGCGTTGAGGCCCAAGGCGGCTTGGAGCGTGACCCGGGCAGCGCCCTGGATGACGGCGGACGCGCTCGTGCCCAGCGTGGACGCAGCAGCCTGCCCGATCAGGCGCCGCGCTCCCCCCGCAGTAGCTACGGCCGCGGAGCGCGCGGCCTCGAGGCGTCGGCCGACGGAAGCCGTACAGGCGGTGGTGGCCGCTGCGTACAGGTGCGGGATGCGGACGAGTTGGGCGTCGGCGGAGGCCACTGCGGATCGGCCGATGCTGATGATCCGTCGGGCCGCGCCGCTCGTGGCCGCCACTGCCGCGCGTGGCAGTGCGGCGGTGCGCCGCGCGCCGGCGGTCACGGTCAGGACCGCAACGCTCGCCAGGTTGCCCGTTCGGGCGGCTGTGCCCTGAACGACCAATAGCGCAGGGGCTGTGAGGGCTCCTGCTCTGCGCAGGCTGCTGGTCAGGGCCGCGGTGGTGGTCGTGCGCAGGGCGGTGGCCCGGGCGAGCGTGCTGGTGGTGGCGAGGGTCGCGGCGAGGATGACGCCGTGCGCGATCTGCCCGATGCTCACCGCCGCGGTGGTGGTGACCGTCGCGGCGAGGGCCTGGAGGAAGGCCTGTCCCCGCGCGGTCGTGCCGGTCAGTACGGCGGTGGCGGTGCGGGCCAGGAAGCTGCCGCGCAGTGTGCCGCCGCTGGCCACGGTGGCCGTGCCGCGCGCCAGGCCGTTGTGTCGCTGGACGGTGCTGCCGGTGATCGCGGTCGTGGTGAGGAGGGCGTGCATCGTGCGGCGGGCGCCGGAGGCGACGGTCGCGGTGCAGGAGCGGGCGAGCACGATGCTCCTGGAGCAGGCGGACGACGTCACGGCCGTTGCGGCCCGGGCCAGCGTCGCCGCCCGGGTCACGGCAGTGGACAGCGTGATGCCTGCCGTACGGGCAAGGCCTGCGGCCCGGGCGTTGGCCGGCGTGACGACGGTGACAGCGGCGCGGGCCAGTACGCCCAGGGAGGTCCGGCCGCCGGTGACGAGCACGCTGCCGGGGCGCTGGAGTCCGGCCGTACGGGCGATGCTGGAGGCGACGGCGATCGTGGCCTGCACGGTCAGGGAGACGAGGTGCCCGAGCGAGACGGTCCCGGATGCGGTGAGCGTGCTCGAGGAAGTGAGGGCTGCGCGGCGCTGGCCGCCGGCACTGGTCGGGACGGTGGCGCGGAGCGCGGACAGGGCGCTGGCCCGTGACGCCCCGGCGGTGGTCGACGAGGTGGTCCCGCGCGCGACGGTGGCGGCGCGCCGGCAGATCGCCGTGGTCGTGTTCATGGCAGCGGCGGTCACGGCCATGAGGCGGCTGGCAGTGGCCAGCGTGACGACGGTGGCCGCGCGGACCAGCTGCACCGAACGGCTCGCTCCCGGAACGCTGTTGATGGTGGCGGAACGGCCCAGGACACCGAGCCGCCCGACGGAGTTGGCGGGGGTGACGGTGGTGGTGCGGAGCAGGCTGGTCGCCCGGCCGGTTCCTGCGGTGGACGGCAGGAGCGCGGTGAGTGCGGCCAGTACGGTCAGACGCACGACCGCCGCGGTGGTGGCCAGGAGTGCGGTCCGTGGTAGTGCCGTTGCGCGGCCGGTGCCGGCGGTCGCCGTGGCGGTGGCCGCGGCGCTGATGTTGTAGACCGAGGGGCCGGTGATCTGGACGGGATGGATGGTGATCGGCGCGGGGGGCCGGCCGCGCCCGAAGCGCGCCACCCGCTACTCCGTGAAGCCGAGGTAGGCGACGCAGCCTGGGGTGACGGAGGCGGCTGTGGTGTAGCGCAGGCCGATTCTGGCGCCGGAGGTGATCGCGCCGACTTCGCGGTCGAGGACCTCCTGCATGGCCAGGAGTCCTCCGAACGGGCTGACCATCCACGAGCGGAGGATGGTCACCGCAGTCGGCTCCGCGGTCAGCGCGGTCAGCGCGGTTGCGGTCGCCGCTGGTGCGTTGTCGTCGGTCATCTTCGCCGGCGTCGTACTGCTGCCAGTTGGGGAGCCCATGGTGGCTACGCGGTAGAGGTCGATCTGGACGCCCTGCTGTGCAGTGGACCCGTCGAAGCTGACGCCGAGTTCGGTCAGGCGCAGGCCGGGTGTGCCGGGGGCCAGGAGGATCAGGCTCTTGGTCGCCGATGCGGTCAGCGTGATCTTCGCGGTGGTGACGGTGTAGTCGTAGTTGCCCGGCACGGGTGTCCCCTATCTGAGTGCAGCGCGCATGACGGCCTGGCGGACGCATACGGGAATGGCCTGGGGCGCGGCGGCTGCCGGCGGGGCGGGTGCGAGTGCGACCGTGCACATGGTTGCGGTGTTGGTGGAGCCGGAGGCGGTGCTGGAGTAGCTGTAACTACCTGTGGGCTGGTCCGAGTTCGTGTCGAACGTCGCGAGGCTGTTGTTGTTCGTGCCGGTCGCGACCAGGCTTCCGGAGCGGGACGTCAGCCCGCTCGGGGTGGACCAGGTCGAGGCGGTGATGCTGCCGCGGTCGACGTACCCGGCGACGATCCAGCAGTTGGCCAGCGTCGTCGTCACCGACGGGCTCGTGTGCGCTGCCCGGGTCGTGGTGTCGGCGGCTGCCGCGCTCTGATGGATCGGGGTGGTGTTGTCGACGCCCCGGTAGCTGGAGATCGCGATGATGGCCTTGCCGGTGGAGAAGGCCACCGTGTAGGAGGCGGGCTCGCTGGAGGCGACGCGGTAGAAGCCGGCGAGGGCGGTCCCGTTGGAGTTCGTGACCGGGAAGTTCGGAATCACGGTCCAGCCGGAGGGCGTGGTGACCGTGGCCGTGCCCGATGCCCGCGACACGAGCATGATCATCACGTCGGTGTCGGCTGTCCCCGCAGGGACGTTGCAGGCCAGGCTCGTCGCGGTGGGGGTCGAGGTGACCGCACTTGCTGTGGCGACGTGGGAGATCGACATCCGGCCCCCTCACTGCCTCACATCGAGGGGGTACGGCATGCGCCCGGGGCTGGCTCGTCCCGGGCTGTGGGGCTCAGGTGTGCTTGACGGTGAGGGTGTAGGAGACCTGATCCCCGGACGCGAGGTTCTGGGCGCCGTGGTCCGCGTGGAAGTACAGCGACCCGTTGGTGACGTTGGAGACGCCGGGGATGTTGCCGCCGGTCACAGTGTCGCCCGAGGCGATGGTGGAGATCGCCGTGGAGCCGTTCTGCGCACGCGTCACCGTCAGCGTGTTCGTCGAGATCGCCGTGATCTTGAGGATCTCGGTGCGGATCTGGATGTACTGGTTGACCGAGAAGTTCGCGCCGTTGGCGACGACCAGGTTGGTCGACGAGTTGGAGCCGATGACACCGGATCCGCCCTGGACCGTGTCGACCGCGGTCGGCTTGGACGCGCTGTCGGACAGGGCTACTTCGGCGATCGACTGCGTGGAGCCCGACGTGAAGGTCCCCACCACCTGGTAGGTGTCGTTCGGGGTCGTCGTCGTCACGACGGACGACGTCCCCGCCACCCGCGACTCCGCAGCCTCCTTGAACAGGCCGACGTCGGGGACCGCCGCGGTGAGGCCGGCGGGGTTGTTGCCCCAGGCGAGGTTGAGCGGTTCGGCCTGCGTCGGCGAACTGCCGCGCATCCGGCCCGCGATGATCTCCCGCCCCTTGGCGGTGACGACTGCCCCCATCATGTCCTCCTGTTGCTGCGTCTGTTGGAGCGGGCGATACGACGATTCGCGAGATGCTGGCCCGCGATCCGCCACCAGGCGTTCCGCCAGGGGCTGGCGTAGTGCGCTGCGACGACTCCGTGGTCCTCCACACGGCCGTCGCGGCGGGTGATGACCATGCGGAGCTCGCTGGAATGGGGCACATCCGCCCGCGACCGGCTCACCGCCCGGCCCCGCCATCGGCCCCGTTGTCTCGTCCGGCGTGCTCGGCGCGGACCTCGGCCAGACACACGGTGTACGGCCGGCCCGTCGCGGCCTGCCGCTGCCGAGCGAGCTGCTGCGCCTCGCTCTTGGGCAGTTTCGGCGCCTGAGGCCCGGTGGTCCGTGCACGAGCCCGGGCAGCAGCCTTGGCCTGCCCGCACACCCTGTCCTTCGGGGGCCCGTCCAGGAGCTGCTTGACCACCTGGCGCTGCCGCGCCCGGCGTTGTCTGCGACCCATCACAACCTCCCGCGCTGGAATGAGTCCGCTTTCGCCGCATTGCGGGCGAGTGCCCGGGCGAGCGCGGCGTCGTCGGGAGGGGCCCGGTGGACGTGAACGGTGACGCTGCCGGAAGTCTGCGCCACGGTCGGCAGCTCGCCGAGTTCGGGGTTCTTGACCGCGTTGGTCGGGTGCTCGGTCTTGTAGTGATCGACCAGCGGTCCGGTGTCGAAGCTCAGGCTCACCTCGAGCCGCTCATCCGCGTTCACCCGGTGCTTCTGAGCCGTGATCGTGAGGTCGACGGGCAACTGGCAGATCGGGCACAGGAAGGGCACCGTGCGCGGGAGGGCGACCATCACGCACCCGCTGGCTGTGCGGGCCACGCCCAGGTGCCGTCACCGTCACCACAGACGACTTTCTCCGCCCAGTACGTGTCCGGACCGTCGAGGAGGACATGGAGGTTGCACGGCTCGGACACCGTGCCACTCGCGCGGACAACGACTGCAGGCAGCACCATGCCAGCCCGCACATGAGGAGCGCGGGTGTTGGCGGCGACGCGCTGGCGGGCGATCGCGCGCACGTCCGTGGCCGAGAGGCGATAGAAGACGCGGTGGCCGATCTGCGGCGCCTTCGGCGGCCAAAACACGCTCGGACCGGGCAGAGGCACCGGTGAGTACGCGGCAGGCATGGTGCCGTTGGGGACTGGCTGGGACATGGAGACTCCTACGGGCAGATCGGGCGGACGGCGATCAGGTCGGTGACGGTGAGGAGACCTGCGCGGGAGGGATGGGGGTCGTGGGACATTCGTCCGTCGGCCCAGCACACGGAGTGACGCACACCGCGCGGGGAGACACCCCAAGCCATGCCGTACGCGCAGTACGCATCGGCAGGAAGGAACCGCAGGGCGTAGCCCTGCCCGCGGCAGAACGCCTCCATCAACTCGAGCCAGCGGGGGCCTTCGGCGATGAAGTGCGGCACCGACTTCAACGGCAGCTCCAGCAGCGACGCGACCGTGGCCTGGAGGCAGTTGCCCGGCCTGCCCTCGGGATCATCGTGGAGGATCGACTGGGTGACCGGCCGCATACCCAGTCCCTCTCGGCGCAGTGAAATCCCTTGTGGTCAGGGGGTGTTCGGGGTGCAGCGCCCGACCATGCAGCGGCTTTCGCCGTCAGAGGAGTAGTGCGCGTGCTTCCCTTCGGCAACAAGCCGTTGGACTGCCTCCCGCGCGGTCCGCGGTGCGCTTTCGGCGGGGGGTGTGGGGGTCACCATGAGCCGCTCCAGTCTCCCGGGCCGTCCCACATGGCCTCGACGGTCTCCCGGGTTCGGTGTTCGTCACACAACGGGCGTTGGAAATACATGGGCCGGATCGCGGCGAACCGCTTGGTCGGAACGTCACAGATTCCGTCGCCGACCGGGGCGATGCAGCCCGACCAGTCCGCGAGCCGGCCGTCGATGCTGAGCCGCTCCAGGAGGTGCTCGCGCATGTGCGCGTAGGCCTCGTCTGCAGTGTCGTGGCCGATCCGGGACCAGGCCGCACAGGCGTCACGCTCGCTTACCGGCGTACGGATGATCTCCAGCCAGGCGTCGGAGCAGCATTCGACGTACCTGCCGATCCGGTCGTTGCCCCCGGTGTAGACGAAGGCTCCGGCCCGCGGACCGCTGTCGAGCTGCTGGACGGTGTGGTACTGCACCACGCCCCCTTCCTGCTTGCGACCGACCGCCGAGGAGATGTCCGGATCGGCCGGGCCGGGGATGGGCTGGCCCGCGCGTCCACAGGGTGGTCACCGTGGGCGCGCGGGGGTTCGAGGCCGGCCCAGGCGGAGCACGTGGCGCCCGGGCCGGTGCGGTCCTCGCGGATACCGCGTGTCGAGCCCGGTCACCGCGCTATCCGGCCCTCACCCGCCCGTCGGGGGGCGCGTCCGGATGCTGGCCAGCGACTGCCGTACGACACACAGGGCCTCGCCGTGTTCCCGGAGGTGGACTCCGTTCGTGCGGCGAGGAGATGAAGGGTCCGCTGCCCGGAGGCGCGCCACAGTCCCGGGTGGCGCGCCCGGCGGATTCCGCCCGAACCCGTTCCGGGCAGCGGAGATTTGGGGGGCCGCCGCACGGGCAGCGACCCTCAGCGCCGCCCGGCGACGGTCCGACTCCCCGCGCCTACGGCTGGCGCGCCGCAGAAGCAGGGAGGACTCAAGGGCGGCGGAGTGGCAGGGTCAGACCGCGACGGCTCCGGCCGGCACGGTGTAGGTGCGGCGAGCGCGCTGGCGGGTTACCCGCTCCGCTCTGATCACGTCGACCGGGTTGAAGAGAGGCTGTCCGGCCGCGTTGGTGATGGGCCGTCCGCTCGCTGTGCGGGCCTGGGCGAGGTGCCCCCGGTGCTTCCAGTTGCGGACGGTGTTGGGCGTGACCCCGGCGGCGTCCGCTGCCTCCTGGGCGGTCCAGAGCCGGGTCTGGAGGTCTGTGAGATCCATGCGGCGCCCTCCGACCGGCGGTACTGGAAACGGCGAAAGGCCCCGCGTCAGCGAGGCCTCTTCGTGGACAGAGTGATCCGCGATCAGCATCACGCGCGATGCGCACCGCGTCAAGCAGGGAGTTTGTCCGGCGCGCCGTCCGGGTGAACCGGCGTGCGCCGCGCGGTGAGTTCCCCGCTGATGAGGTCCTTGAGGTAGCGGGCGTACTCGGCGTGGGTGAAGAGCGCGCGGCAGTCGGGGTCCTGGCACTCGATGTACGGCTCGTCGTCGACCAGGCGGAGATCACGGGACTCGGCGAGCCAGGGGCCACCGCAACGCTTACACGGAGCGAATCGTTTCACCTCCGGCGCCTTGTCCCGGCGTGTGAAGCGGGTTCCGGCCCGGTGCCAGCCTGCGATCTGCGCGGCCGGATTCCCGGACGGCACCAGGTCGCGTCCGAGCCGGGCCGGCTCGTGCGACTCGGACGCACAGGGATGCTGCTGGAGGAGCCAGTCGCAGTGCGCGACGAGCAGCCGGACCGTCACGTTGATCCAAACGCCCTCCCGGACGCCCTCCTCCCGCACGGGATGGTCACCCAGGTTCCGCATACGGCGTACGTCGGCGGCGATCTCGGCGAGACCGCCGGCGATGTGGTCGATCATGAGGCGCGCGGCCTGCCCGGGCCAGGGCGTGGTGTCGGTCGGTGCGCTCGTCGTTGACGCGGTGGGTACTCCTCGCTGACCGTAGACGGGCTCGAGCTGGATGGCGACGAGGAGTTCGGGGAGCTCGCCGAGCTGGCGGCGCGCGCGGTCTACGCACGCGTCGCAGTGAACGGGGGCGCCCCAGGTGACCGGGATGTCGTGAGGGGTTGTCTCGGTGCGGCGTTGGTGTTCCGCGCGGCGCCAGGCAGTGTTGCAGGGGCCGAGGCAGGGTGTGGGCGTTGGCATGCGAGGCCTCCCCGATGAGCGGGCGGTGGCACTGGGCGGAGACAGCAGATGGCTCCGCCCCCGAGTGAGTAAGGGCGGAGCCATCCGCTGTGAAACTGCGACTCAACAACCGACGTGGCAACGCGGTGCGTCCCCGATCTTGCCTCACAAGTCCCGCAAGGAGCAAGAAACCCGGCAAACACGACAGTGCGGTGCTGTACTGCCGAGGCTCCCCATCAGCGCGATCGCCCAGTACAGCCACACGGCCACCCCTGTTCACCGGCGCATTGGCGGGCCACGGTCTCGGTGGCGCGGGCGCTGAGCCTCTTGAGCCTCTCCCGCTCAGGCCGGGCTTCGGCGCGCGGCGCAGCAGAGACGAGGGTGCTGACGGCGCGGAGTGCCACGTCGGCTTCTTCAATCTCCAGGTCAGTGGGAGGGCCCTCGACCCAGGGGCGGAAGTACGCCCTCTCCATGGCCAGGATGGCGTGTGCGGCATCGCGCCCGACGCCCAGACAGGCGGCGAGGTTCAGGTACCGGTCCAGAGCGACCTGCGCCTTCAAGGCGTCGAGCTGCCCTTGCAGCTCTGCCTCCGCCGCCATGCCGACGAGGTTCGGGTAGACCACGCCTTCGAGGAGGGAACGGCCGATGGAGGCGCCCAAGTTGTCCGCGAGCCGTTGCATGCGCAGAGAGACGCCGGCAGCGGCGAGTTGCGGCAGGTCGTCGATCACAGACACTCGGATGCCGGTCATGAGGACACTCCCTGCCTAGACGGGGCCTGAATCAGTTCGGGAGAATCCAGCGGTAGTCACAGCCAACGTCGTACACGCCGCCCTCCGTGCTCACGCGGAACCACCGTTCATCCTTACGAGGGTCGGCCAGGCGAGAGACGCTTTCGACTCGCTCTGTCGCGATCTCGTACGGCGGGAACACCACGTCACCGGGCTGGAGTTCCGCTGCCACCTTATGCGCCATCTCTCCTCCTACGGCCTGCCGTCCTCAGCGCGGGTAGGCCATGTCCCGCGGACGCCCCGGAGGGCGTTTCGGCTAACTGTGGGAGCTGCACGCAGCACGGCCCTGGACCTTCAGCCGCTTGCATCGGGTGCCGCTCTTCGTCGGGGCACCGCACTGTCGGCGGTAGTCGTGGGCCGCGCACACCTCCTGGCAGTCCTGCGCCTTGTTGATGCAGCGGTAGTCGTTCGACGTGGTGGCTGTGCACTGGCTCATCGCGCGCTCACCGCGTCCCAGATGGCGCGGCCGATGGAGCCCGGCTTCGCCTCGTCGTTCGCAGTTCGGGTGGCGCCGAAGGTCACACCGTTTCGCTCTGTCCAGTAGTTGACGGACGCCGGAGTGACCCCGGACGTCGCACCCACGGTCCAGGACCGAGCCGGGCGGATCGGGCCGACCGCATACCGCTTGCCCTTGACGGTGACGATCCGCGTGGCTTCTCCCGTCCACGCCTTCGGCCCCTCCTCGGGCTCCACCGTGGCGGGGGCGTCGACCAGGATCATGCTCACCGTGCGGCCGTCCGCATACTCGATGTGGTGCTGGGTGCGGCCCGACGACATCTTGCGGACGCTGCGCTCGCGGGACAGCCGGCCAAGCTTCGCGTCGTTCACTTCGGTCATGGCCTCCCGGATGCTGACGTGGCTGGTGACGCCGTTCTCGGTGCGCTTGTAGACCTTCATTGCCGTGTCTCCCGGTGTGGCCCGATGGGTGATGGAGGGGGGTGCCTCGCCGCGTCCCCCTGGGTGCGGCTTCGTGTGGCAGGTGGGGGGCCGGGGGTGTGCCGGCCCCCTGGGTTGGGCTGTTACTCCCAGTCGGCGCCGGTGCCGTGCTGGCGGCCGTTGGGGAGGGTCTGCTCGAAGTCGGAGAGCTCCAGCACGTGGGTGCTGGGGTAGACGGCCAGCTCCCGCTTGAAGGTGGCGTAGGCCGCCTGTTCGTCGCCGTACAGGGGGACGGAGGAGACGATTTGGCCCTCGGCGTTGGTGACTCGGATGCTGTAGGTGGCGGTCTTCATTGCTTCCTCCTCGGTTCGGTTCCTTCCGCCCTGATGGCGGGTGGTTAACCACCTCCAATATGGCACAGACTGGACGGGTGGTCAACCACCTGTCAGAATCGGGACATGGCCAACCAGCACAGCCAGAAACTCCGGGGCATCCGAGGCGTAGGCGACGCCCTCTGGGCCGACCTCGACCACGCCACCAAGCGGGCAGGCAGCGACCGCAGCAAGGTCACCCGTCAGTTCTGGGAGTGGTACGTCCAACGCCCAGGAGCCGAACTGCCGGAGCGCCCGGCGGGCAGCGAGGAAAGCACCCGATGACGGGCCCACCCACCGGCGACATCGACTGCCCGTACTGCCACGCCACGGACGCCACCATGGACGTCCGCATCACCGTCGGGCGCGCGGACGGCACCACCGTGGCGATTCGGCACACACGGGATTGCGTGGACTATCCGGAGGAGCCGGTACGCCCGGACGAGAAGCCCACAGCATGAACCACTTGCACCGCTTCCTGCGGTCCGTGGCACGTGACTGGGTAAACGGCCTCCGGAACGCGCGCGATGTCGTTCTCTGGGGGCAGGCCTATCCCCGCGCAGTCTCCATGCGAGAGCTCCAACAACTCAGACGTCACAAGCACACGGCATGACGGCAGCCCGGTCCTGAACTGGTCGGCGAGCGCCTGCTGCCATCGGGCACGGGAGACTGCATGGGGCGTGCTGCACTACGGCAGTTGACTCTTTTCCTCCGGGCAGTAGACGAGGACCGCCGCCGAGATGAGGGCGGCGGTCTCCTTGTCCGAGAAGCCGGTCTTCGCGTACGCGGCGGCATCCTCGAAAGTGCCCTCTTCCAACTTGTCGCAGAGGTCGGCACCTTCGGACCCGAGCGTGTCAGCGAGCTGGTCGGTGGGGATGTCTCCAAAATCGGCAGGGTCCGCGGCGGCGACCGCGTCTGCGTACTTCCTGTCGTCGGCGGACGGCCCGCTGTCGGAACAGCCGGCGCACATCAGCGCGGTGAAGATGGCGGCCGTGGCCGCGAGGGTGCGTTTCATGCGGGTGATGGTGGATGCGCCCTTGCCGCCAGGGCGCGGTTGTAGCGGTGTTGTGACGGTGCGTTCGATGCGTGGAGACGCGTACCAATCTGCGGTTCCTACGTCCGTTCCCAGGGCGGCGAGTTCTGCTCAGTAGCGCACGTAAAACAGATGCCGTCGATCATCGGGAGATGATGGGTCCCACACAGCGGGTAGCAGAGCTTGCAGCTCCCAGGCGGGTGGGACTCCAGCATTCCACGCAGCTTCGCTCCGAGCTGCGTTGCCTCTTCGGACGGATGGCGATGCTCCACGAAGTCCGCGGCTGCCTGCACGCCATCCTCGAAGGTGCCGGTGCTGCCGGGTGGGTGGGGTATCGGATTGCCGCGCAGCTCGGCGGTGAACCACTGCGCTGCTGCGCCCGGGATGTGCTGTTCCAGGTAGTCGGCGGCTGCCGTGACGCCGCCTTCAAACGTGCGCATGCACTTACTGTGGCAGCGGCGCTCCACCTGCGTACAGCGTTCCGGCTTCGCGGGCACGATGGGCCGTCATGGTTGCGACGTTACGCCGCGTCAGCCTGCGCGGCGATCGCTGTGAGCCGGCCCCGGACGGTCTCGGCGTACGTGGGTGACTGCTCGATACCGATGAAGTTCCGGTCTTCCAGGAGCGCCGCCGCGCCAGTTGTGCCAGCCCCGGCGAACATATCGAGGACGGTGCCGCCCTCAGGGACGATCCGCACCAGCTGCTGCATGACGTCCTCGGGCTTCTGAGTGACGTGCACGCGGGCGTTGCCGCGGGGCTGGCTGCCGGTGAAGTGCCCCGGTAGGTAGACGGGTTGATTGCCGGGGATCATCGCGCCGTTGCTGCCCCAGACGATGAACTCACACTCCTGCCGCAGGCGGCCCGGTTGCGGGCGGGCGATGGGCTTGTGCCAGACGGCGATGCCGCGCCAGGTGTAGCCGGCCGCCTGAATGGCGTCGGTCGTCGCTGGAAGCTGGCGCCAGTCGGTGAAGACGAGGGCCGCTCCCCCAGGGCGGGTCAGGCGGTAGGCGTGGGCGAGGATGAGGGCGAGCCAGGCGGTGTAGGAGCGCTGGTCGCGGTTCTCGCCGGTGAAGTCGCCGAGGTCGAAGCCGTGTTCGCGGCCGCCGCTGGTCAGGTACTTCTCGCGTGCGGTGCGGCTTGTGCGCTCGCTCATGGTGCGTCCGCCGGAGTTGTACGGGGGGTCGCAGATGACGGCGTCGACGGGGTCGGTGAGGGTGGGGAGGATGGTCAGGGCGTCGCCCTGGTGGAGTGTCCAGGTGGGCATGCGGGAGCGCCTCTCGTGCGGTCGCGTACGCCAGTTGGCGAGCGAGTCGGTGCACAGCCCCGCTGCGGGGCCACTCGATGGGTTCCCTGTGATGATCTTGTCTATGGTGCCCAGCCGGACACTTCCGATCCGCCCCGGACGGCACAGGCGCCTCTTGATGCCACCGGCGCCATGTACACCGTAGGGGGCATCGCAACCGGTAATCGAAGTACTTCTCTCGGTGACCCTCCCCCCTTGAGCAGGTCTTTTGTAGGCGATTCGTTACAGTCCAATCGCCAAAATGACTCTCTGTATCGCAGCAGTTTGAACATCAGGCTCCCGCAGGCTCATATGCTTAGCGTGCTTCGCCTCTTCTTCCTCCATAGCCCCCTCTGGGCTGCCCCGGCTGCTCGGTGGGATGTCCCTTGATGGTCAGGGGACTTGGGAGAAGAGGAGGAAGCGTCTGATGGATTCGAAGGAGCAGAAGCCGCGCAGGCGTTGGACTGGTGCTGAACGTTGGCAGGTCTGGCTGACTGCGGCAGGGCTGCTGCTCGGCGCCATCGGAACGTGGGGGCAGTTGGTCCGCTAGGACCGCCCACGGACGAGCGGGTCGGACAAGACCGGGGCTGCACACGCAGCGAGCCCGGTCGGCTTCAGGACGACCGGGCTCGTGAACTGCGGCGCGGGGGGGCTCGCTCGGCCAGGAGCGGGTCCTCCGCTGCCGCTCCCTCATGATGTGAATTACATGCTGGTGCGGCGATTCCAATGTACCTGCCGCGCACGCACCGCCGACACCGTATTGGGCTGCGATTACGGCAGAGGTAATACACGCAGCGACATTACGTCGGCGAATTACCTCGATCAGATTCGCAGTTAATTGTCCGGTACGAGGCAATTGATCACATCCGCGCTGTCATGCTTCCGTGACCGCTACGGGGTTCTCGCCGAGCCATCCGATGCGCGCGTCGACATTCGCCTCGGCCTCGCGCTGGCGAGAGGTGTGGGCCTGCTCCGCAGCACGCCCGTTCTTCGTACGGCAGGACTGACCGCTGCCGGCCTCGCAACGTTCACATGCGATCCGCAGGACCTCCTGGGCGATGGCCGCGTCACGTTCCTGGGCTCGCCGCTGCTGAGCGGTCTTCGACTCCCAGGACAGCAGCAGCGAGTTCGGAACGCCCTCCATGCCCTGCGGGTACGTCAAGGTGCCGTCGGAGTACGGGGCACTGCTCGCCAGGTGCAGCAGCTGGTTCGCTGTGGGGATGACGGCCGGGCCGCCGTAGTCCTCCCGGTCTGTGTTCAGAGCCGCCGCGCCCCACCCGTCGCCGGCGCCCTTGAATCCGATGGCGAGGGGAATGTCGCCTTCGATGATGCGGGCCACCTTGTGGAGGCGCTCGGCGCGTTCCCGCAGCGAGCGGGCCTCACGGCGCAATGCGTCGATGTCGTCGGCGAGTTCAACGGGGGTGGCGGGCGTTTCGGCGGCACGGGCGAGCTGGTCGAGCCAGACGGCGGCCGCGGAGCAGTGGACGGCGAGTTCGTCGACGGTGATGCGAGGGCCGGCCGTGAGGTGGGCGGTGGAGTCTTCGGCCGCGTCCTGCTGGCCGGGCAGCAGGCGCTCGGGGGCAGTGACGATGCCGTACAGCCGCACACCGCCCTCCTCGTGGGCCGTGCGCCGGCGGGGCGGTGCTGCGTGGCCGAGTGCGGCCATGGCCCGCTTCCAGACCATCTGTGTGGCGTCGGGGTCGGCGGACGTGATGCGGACTTCGACCTGGCCGTCGTCGGGCAAACCGGTGTCGGTGGTCGTGCTCAAGGGTGCTCCTGTTGGTGAGTCAGCCGTCTGGCCGGTGAGGAAGAGAGACGGGGCCGAGCTTGGGGCGGATCCGCCCCAAGCTGGGCGGATGGTGCCTGGGTCAGTCGTCCGGGGCAGTGTTGCCCGCGTCGAGCTGGAGGTAGGTCCGCCCGCCCTCGTACGGGCGTGCGTCGGTGGTGTGGAAGGCGCCCTGGAGTACGTCGAGGACAGCCTGCGTGGTGGCCTCGTCGGCCATGATCCGGATGTCCGCGATGCCTGGGAGGAAGGTGCGCGGCTGGCGCGGGCGCGCTGAACGTGCCATAGAGCGGGTCTCCTTGGCCGTTGACGGTGGTCAGGCCGGGCGGTTCGGGTTGTCGACGGTGACGCCGGCGAGCCAGACGACGAGTGCGGCCTCGTCCACGGCGTCGAGCGCGGTGAGGAGCACGGCCAGGGACTGCCGGTGCGTAGCTTCCTTCGCCGTCATCCCGGCGGGGACCACGCTCATCCGGAGCTGCTCCAGGACCTCCTCCGCGTCCGGCCGAACACCGCCCTCAAAGGGCGCGTTGGCCCAGGGCTGGCCGTGGAGGGCGCCCCATGCGGCGCGCGCGAGACCGGTACGCATGCGGTGAACGTCCGCGCGCATCGCGCCGACCAGTTCCTGGAGCTCGGCGGCTGTACGGACCGCGTTGCCGTCGACGACCCAGTCGGTCAGCGCCTCTCCCCCGCTCACCACTGCGCCCTCCGGAACGGGTCAGCGATCTCGCCCTTGAGGATCCCCTTGACGATCCCGGCCACCTCGCGGGCGCCGTCCTTCGTGGTGGGTGCGTGGATCGACACGACAGTGCTGCTGGCCTGGTTGACCAGGAGCTCCCAGCCGCTGTCGGAGTACACGGCCACAGCGAGGCCGGTACGACCGTCAAGGCCCCACCGGGGCTCGGTGCGCAGCGGCTCGACAGCGACACCAAGGCGGACCTGACAGCCGGTGACGGTCAGGCCTTCGCCCTGGAAAGCGTCCCTCAGCGCCATGAGGAGCGCCGCGATTTCGTTGCCCGTGCGCTCGACGGCCGGCCGGCCGTACTTCCCGGCCGACGCCTCCGCGGCCGCAGTGATGAGGCCGCCCAGCCGACCGAGGCGATCCTCTCGGGAATGGCCGTGTTCGCCGGCGGTCCCGTACAAGGCGTCAAGGAGGAGGGCGGCCTCGGTAATGACACTGGGCCCGTAGAGGGCGCGCAGGCCGCTGTAGTGGCGGGTGATGTGGGTGATGGACTGCGGGGTGGGTGGTGCTTCCACGGTGGGCTCTCCGGGTCAGAACGCCTTGATGATCAAGGCGAGGAGGACGACTACGACAACCGCAGCGAGGATTCGGGCCTGTGCCAGGTCGATCTGGTACGGCACTGTCTGGATGGTCTCGCCGTGCGGGTGATCGCCACCGTGGTTCTCATCCCGGTGCCGCTGCCCCTTCCGCTGCGCGGCCTCCTCGAGCGCGTACGGACGCGACTCGATTCGGCAGACGGGGCAGTAGTAGAGGTGCGGCATCGGAGCCTGCTCTCAGGTTCGGCGCAGGTGGTAGATGGACCACGGTAGACGGCCGGTAGATGTGGGCGGTAGATGGCGTCTGAGCTGGGCGTCTACCCCCTTCCAGAGGAGGTTGGAGCGGAGCCGGGAAGAGGGGTGTGATGGGGGGTGCTGATGGGGCTGGACTGGGCGGCCAGCCAGGCCCCAAGCACGAGGCCGTAGGGGCGCCCCTCCGGCGGGGTGCTGGAGGCCTGCACCGGGGCGGCGGACAGCACCTCCTCCGAGGGGTCGGGCGAGGCCCCTTCGGGGGTCTCGGGGAGGGTGGCCCGGGGGTGTGGGGTGAGACGGTCGGTGAGCGCGGTGATTGCGTCGTCCAGAGGCATGCCGAGCGCAGCCGTGAGGTCGTCGACGTGGACTCCGTGGGTGGGGCCCTTGGCGCCGCTGCCCCGGATCCGAATCGGCTTCACAGGGATACCGAGGCGCTCGCAGTGCTCGCGGAGCGTCGTCACGTCCCACGCGTCGGGGATGCCGGGCTCGGTGAGGAGCGTCCTCAAGTGCACGCCCTTGCGCCCGTGGCCGACAGCGGCGGCGACCTGGACGGCGACGAGGCGCCACAGCCAGAGGCCGGCGCCGCGCACCGCGTCGGGGTCCGGAGCGCCCGGCCGACCGCGATCCGGGCCGGAGGCTACCCGGGCGTCATCCTTGGCGCAGAGGGCGGTCAGCCATGCGGCAACGATCCACAACGCAATCCCCCACGGGGCAGCGCGCGCGAGGAACGGGGTGAGCGCGTGCCAGCCGGTCGCGACGGGCCGGTGACCGAAGCACCACACGGCCCATCCGATGAGAGCCAGCCCGGCGAGGCGGTCCAGCGTCCACGCGCTGCGTTTCCGGCGCGCACCCTCCTTGCCTTTTTTTTCGACGGCTTTCGCCGTCGCCTCGCCGGTCGCCGCGCCCTTCTCATTCAGGCCGCGGGCGACGGCGTCGGCCGGCTTCTTCTCGTTCCTGGCCTGGTCCTGCTTGCTGGCGCCCTTGTTGGCCGCAGCCGCCGACCCAGACAGGTCCCGCACCTTCCGGTGCAGGAGCGTGCTGGTCGCGTGGGTCTGGCGTAGGAGCAGGACGCTGCCTTGCAGGACGTCCGTCACGAAGAGGAGCAGGGCGCGCCAGGCGGTGCGTACGTGGGTCATGAGTGGGCGCCCATCTGTCCGATGGTCATCCTGGCGGCGTTGAGGACGACGGCTCCGATGCCGCCGGCTTCGATGAGGAACTTCGCGGCCATGAGCGCGAACACGGCGTGGAGCCACTTCCGCTTGTAGCTCTTGGCGATGGAAATGATGACCAGGAGGCCGCCGATCGCGCCCGGCCCGAATGCGGGCAGGCCTGACTGTTCGACGACTGAGGACGGGACGGAGCTGAGGCCGGTGATCAGGTCGACCCAGTTCCCGCCGGCCGCAAGGCACATGGAGCCGGTGAGGAGGCCCCAGACGGTGATCCGCTCCTTCGTGTTGATCTTGATGGTGTCGGAGCCGAGCACACCGTAGATCAGCGCGGCAAGCATCATGGCCGCGATCCCGCTCAGGTACATCGTCCCGAGCCAGGGGCCGGCCAGAGCGCCAGTGGCGGCAAGGATGGTCATCAGCAGGCCTTTCAGCGCGGTCCGGGCGAGTACAGAGCGACGGCGAGGCAGGCGGAGGCGAGCGGGATCCTGACGAGCCACCGGACCGGCAGCGGCATCGCCTTGAAGCGGCGGTCGACGAGCCAGTACAGGCCCCCGACCATCGCGCCGGCAGCGGCCAGCAGTGCCACCGCCGAGGAGTTCAGCCCGATGTAGGCGCCGTAGTGGTCGAGGACCTCCACCGCGTCCGGTGCGAGCCCGGGCACTACGGACGCGACGAACACGGTCGCGATCGCGCGGCCGACGATCCCGGCCGGGACGATGCCGGCGACGCCAGGCAGGCTCAGTGCGCGCCAGGTGCCGTATCCGCCGCCGAGGGCGAGGGCAGTGCCCACAGCTCCCGGCGCACCGTGATCGGCTGCTGGGAGGAGCGCGCCCATGGCGTCGACGAGGCCGACGCTCCACCCGAACAGGCCAGCAGACAGCGTGAACAGGATCGGCCGGACGTAGCTGCGGCCGACTGCGGCCGGGCGGCGTGACTGCGCCGGCTTCGACGTCGGCGCACGCCCCCGCGCCCCCGGGGAGGTGCCGGTGGGCGCCCGCTCTCCCGGAGGGTCACCGTCGTCCCGCGGTTCGGGTGCCGGAAGTTGTTCGTCGCAGACCAGGCAGATCATCGCGACGAGTTCACCGAACGGCTGGGCGTGGACGGGCACGGTGCGCGGATGCAGGCACGGAGGCTGCGTCGGAGGATTGGCCCGGCGCCGCGGCCACCCGATGAGGTCGCCGAACCGAAGGGCCACCTCATCAGGCTCCTCGTCCACCTGGTCCTTCCCGCTCCGTGTCGGCGGCGCCGTGGAAGCCTCTGAGGGCGCAGGCTGCGGCTCTTCGGGTTCGGGGGCGGTGGTGGGGGCCGGTATGTCCTCCGGATGAGTCGCCGCTAGCGGTTCCGGTCCCCTCGGAAGAGTTGCCGGCGCGGAGGGCACGGCCGCGTGTGTCGTGCTCTCCGCGGCGGGCTCGCCGGGCGGTTGAGGCCGCGTCACAGCAGACCCCCGTCGGCCACGCGGTAGACGACCAGAGCGGCCACCGAGAGCGTCAGGGTCGCGGTCGCGAGGACCATTACGACCTTCGGGTTTTCCGCCTTGCGTCGTGCGTGGACCAGGAGCTCGATACCGCCAGCCATGCAGCAGACAGACGCCGCGATGAGGAGGAGATGAGCGAGGAACATTGGGTGGGTGTCCTTAGTGCAGAAGGGCTAGGGCGGTGGCGCTCGCGCTGACCGTGGCGGAGAGGGCTGCTCCGGTGGAGGCACGGCCGCGGGCGCAGGAGTACAGAGCCAGCAGGAGGCCGACTCCGTCGGTGCAGAGGGCGGCTTGAGGGGTGGTCAGGCCGATCAGCACGCACAGGTGCCAGCCCTCGGCGATAGCGGCCAGCTGGCCTTCACCGGGCTCGCGGTGGACGGTGCTCTTCATCGCTGCGTCCAGCAGACGGTCTGGAGCACGGCAACGCCGATGGCGGCGACGAGGGCGTACTGACGCGTTGCGGAGTGCCGGGTGAAGATCGCGGTCGCGATGGCGACCATGCCGACGGGGAGAAAGAGGCAGGGCATCGGGTGGCTCCAGGTGGTCCTCGTGGCAGGCACGGGCGTGGTCAGACCAGGCACTGGGTGTCGAGGGATGGTGAGGGCAGCGTGTAGCCGCCGGCGATCAGGTCGGCGGCCTCGCGGCGTCGGTCGGAGGCGGTGGAGACGGACACTCCGAGGGCGCTGGCGATGACGGCGAGTTCGACGGTCTCGGGGTCGCCGCCGTTGGTGATGATCATCCGGGCGACCCGTCGGGCGTCTCGTTCGCGCGGGCTGAGGCGTGCGAGGTCCTCCGCTTCGAGCGCGCGGGTCTCCGTTTCGGCAGCGCGTCGACGCGCTTCGGCTGCATCGAGACGCGCCGTCTCGGCGGCCTTCAGTTCGTCGGCCGCGCGCCGCTCGGCCGCTGCCGTTTCCTCGTTGATCTGTGCCGTGCGGCGACGCGCGCTGGCGTTGGCTTCTTCCATTTCGAGTGCGCGGGCGTCCGTTACGGCCGCAGCCGCGCGCGTTTCGGCGGCGCGCTTCTCGGCTTCGGCTGCTTCTTCCAGGCGCCTGCTGTTCTCGGCGGCCCGGTTCGCTGCCTGGCGTTGTTCTGCGGTGAGCGTCTGCTCGGTTTCGAGGGCGCGGGCCCGCGTTTCGAGGGCGGCCTCGCGGGCCTCGGTGGCCTCCTGGTCGCGCTGCGCAGCGACAGCTTCGAGGCGCTTCGTTTCGGCCAGCGCGGTGGCCGCGTCCTGTTCGGCGAGCGCGGTCGCGCGCCGGTCAGTGGCGGCCTGTGCCTCGAGGCGATCGGCTTCGGCGGTGGCGGCTGCGGCGGTGCGGCGGTCCTCGGCGGCTTGCAGCAGCGCTGCGGCGGCAGTGGCCGACTCAAGAGCCTCGGCCTCTTGGACGGCTACGCGCTCTTCTGCCTCCGCCACCGCGTTGGCCTTGGCGTACGCGGAGCGGGAAGCGACCGAAGCGACCGACTTCCGGGCGTCCAGCCGCTCGCGAGCCTCGACGACCTCGGCCTCCTTCGCGAGGCGCAGGATCTCGGCGTCGGCCGCTCGCAGCTCGGCGTCGAGAGCCTCCTGCTCCGTCTGCTCGATTGCCTCGCGTTCACGCCGCTCCTCGGCTTCGCGGGCCTGCTCCGGGATGGCGAGGGCCTCGTCGACGGTCAGCCCGTACGGGGCCATGATCATGGGGAGACGGGCCTCCATCGGCGCGCTCTTCCAGCCCCGCGGGTACTCCTTCCCCTTGGGGTAGGCGCGATCGAGTGCAGCCCGGTAGATGAGCTGGTCACGGCGCCTGTCTACCGCCTCGACATACGAGTTGATCCCGAGCAGGGACATGCGCCGGAACAGCAGGAAGGAGCCGATCGGGTCGAGGAGCCAGCGCTCGAGCGGAATTGAGGCGCGGGCTTCGCCGGCGGCGACCGCTTCGGCCCGGGTCACCTGGACGATCACACGCCGCGCGGCTTCGACGGACATCACGAACATCACGGGGATGACCGCGTGCATGCCGACCCCGACCGGATCGTCGCTCAGCGACCGGCCACCCGACGCCGCGTTGAAGGTGATCGTCGCCGCGGTGAAGCCGTGGGCAGTCAGGCGCAGCAGGGGCCAGCGGATCCGGCGGTGCGTGAGGACGAGGTCGAGGGCGTAGAGGACGACGATGCCGACGTCGACGCCGATCGGGAAGACCTGCGCGAATTCGCCAAAGTGGTGTGTCTGACCGAGGCGTACGAGGGCGCGGTAGGAGCCGGTGAAGCCGATCGTTGCGAGGACAAGGCCGCCGAGGACCGCGAAGACGTTGAGGCCTCGCCGGGCTGCCGTCGGAACGACTTGCCGCGCTGTCGGAACGTCGGGGGCTGTCCTCGGAACGGACTCCTGTGTCCTCGGAACGTGCCTCGCTCCCCGGTCTCCCGATCGTCGCCGGAGCCGCCCAGCCGGGGCCTTGGGAGGGCTCCCGGTGGGCGTGGTCGGAACGGCGGTGTGCACGCTCGGAACGGTCGGGTGTGCGGTCGGAACGGGTGTCTGCGTCCTCGGAACGGAGCTGCGGCGCCAGTGTGTGAGGCGGTCGAGGAGAGTCATGGAGAGGCCCTTCCGATGGACGGGACGAGGGTGGAGCAGCCGGTTCGTCAGCTGTGGTCGGAACGCGGTCGGGCGGGGTCGGAACGGAGCGGAGTGGACGGCGTCCCCTGTGCGCCGGCGGCTGGGTCGCCGGCGGGGATGTCCTTCTGCGCGGCTGTCAGGGCGTGCTGTCGAGGGGAGACTTCACAGGCCGCCGTCCATGGCGGCCTGGTGGTCTGCGGCGGCGAGTTCGTCGCCTGCGCGGGCGAGCGCGTTGGAGACGCAGTGGGGGGTGCAGTACCAGCGGTAGGAGGTGTCTTCTGTGCCGGCCACCTTGAGCCGGGTCCAGCCCCATGTGTCGGTGGTGTCCAGGTCCTCGGGGGAACCGCACCCCGGGGTGGAGCAGGTGGCGTAGGGGTCGCGGAGCTCCATGTCGAGGAGGGAGGCGAGCCGGATCCGGTCATCTCCCTGGACGGTCAGCTCGACACGGATGCCCTCGGTGGCCGTGCAGGGGATCACGGCAGGCCTGGTGAGCTCGATGCCTTCCGGGTACTCCACGCTCCCTGCCCAGGCCAGGGCGATCGTGAGGGCGTCGGTCTCCTGGGCCCACTGGCGCAGGTGCTCGACGGCGTCACCGCGGCCCGGGTCCAGCTCCCAGTCCTGGGACAGTGCTGCGATTCGGTCGGCGGCGTTACCGAGGACGCCGGTCCGGACGGCGAGGCCGAGGGCGTGGCCCAACGACTTCTGCTGCTCAGCGGCGAGTTCGTTGTCTGGTGTGGTGGTCACGGGTGCGGTGATCCCTACTCGCCGAGCAGGCCAGCGACCCGCGGTCCGACGTAGACGTTGATGAGCCGGGCAGCGGTCTCCACCGCCTCCTGCGCGTCCGTAACCAGCCGCTCAGCGCCGCCGGAGGGGACGTACAGGTCCCAGTCCTTCGCGGGCTCGAGCAGCGTGGCGGACGTCAGGACAGCTGTGCGTTTGACGAATGAGGGCCCGTACAGCTGGCTGTACCTCTCGCCGCGGCCGTACGGGGCCTCCCAGTCGCCCACCTCATAATCGGGGCGGTGCTGGCGGGCGAGGACGCCGTGGGACAGCGGCACGACAACTTTCACGATCGGGTCGCCGTCCTCGTCGCGGTCGAAGGTGACCGACAGGTCGGGACGGATCTCGACGTAGCCGGGCGACATCACCGGCGAGGTGGCGATGTGCCACGCCCACGCGGTGAAGCCGGAACGGTCGGCGCGTTCCTCCTCGTCGAGTTCGTTCTCGCGGGCGCTGATGTACGAGCCGAAGCGGCCGGTGCTGCGGCTGCCGGCGTTGCGGCGGTCGTACTCGTGGTCGACGCGGGCCAACGTGGTCGGGGTCCAGTCGGGCATGGCAGTGCTTCCTTGGTCGTGGGGTGGTTCAGCGGCGGGTGGCCAGCTGGAGCGTGGTCTCGGAGTCCAGGACCTCGGCGGCGGGCAGCTCCCGAGTGGCGTCGCCACCGGCGGAAGGCGCCGCGATGGTGAGGCTGCTGGGGGTGGCGCGGCGTTGGCCGCTGCCGGAGAGCCGGATCATGGACAGCGGGATCAGGCAGGACGCGGCCATGCCGGTCGTCCACAGGAGCGTGCTGCCGAGGTAGCCGCCCCAGATCGCGGTCGCGGTTCCGGCGATGGCGCCGGCACAACCGAGGCCGCGTCGGCGCTCAGGGGTCATGGGGGTGATGACGGTCTTGCGGCCCGAGCGGCCGGTCCACGCCGCGTAGTGCCGGCCGAGGAGCCACTCACGGAACATCGACCGCGTGTACAGGTACTTGTTGTAGAAGTTGAGCAGCGTGTACGGCGCGAAGCCGATCAGGGCTTTCTTCCAGCCGACGACGCGGGAGACCAGGTACATGGTCAGCGCGGTGTGGCCGGCGAACCAGTAGCCCATGTACCGGAACATCGAGAGGTGCTGCCAGGTCGTCAGGTTGTAGATCACGACGACGAGCCACCACCACAGCGTCACCAGGTCGAACATGGCGGTGCCCACGGTGAGCATGGAGCGCCAGTTCCACATCAGGCGCCGGTAGCGGAGGACGTTCTGGAAGTAGCCGGCGGCCCAGCGGGGCATCTGCGCCGTGTACTCGGCCCAGGTCTCGGGGTCGATGGTGAGGGTGAGCGCGTCGGCCGTGTACCAGGTCCGGTAGCCGCCTTCGTGGAGTTTCCAGGTGATGTCCATGTCGGCGCTGATGAGGCCGTTGGGGAAGCCTCCGACGGCGCGGACGACGTCCGTGCGGAACGCGTAGCTCGCGCCGGTGAGGACCTGGAGGCGGCCGACCTGGCGCTGGCAGAGCCTCCACCACTGGCTGCCGAGGCTGTACGCGAACCGGCGCGCCTCGATGAAGAATCCGCTGTCTTGGATGGGGAGGATCGACGAGCAGGTCGCGTCGTAGCCCCGGGCGATGTCGGCGACCATGAGCGAGATACAGGACGGCTCGGGGCGGGAGTCGCCGTCGAAGCCCACGATCACGTCCGCTGTTACATGCGGGAGGGCGTGGTTCTGGTTCGCGGCCTTGTCCGCGAAGTTGGTCTCCAGCACGAGCGTTGCGCCGGCCTGGCGGGCGACTTCGGCGGTGCGGTCGCTGCAGGAATCCGCGACGACGATGAGCTGCTCGACGGGGTAGGGCTGGTCCAGGCATGCCTGGACCAGCTCCCCGATCGTCGTCTCTTCGTTGTGCGCGGGGATGAGGACGGCGATCGTCAGGTCCGTCAGCCCTGGCTGCTCCTGGTGGCCAAGCGCAGAGCCGCGCCGGCCACGCCCAGCACCAGTGCGACCCCGGTCAGCAGCAGTGCTCCCAGGCCGGTGTGGGCCATCGATCCCGTGTACATGCGTTCTCCTTTTTGTCATGGCGGTCACAGCCGCTCGGTGTGCGGGGCGACGGGCATGACGCCCCGCGTGTCCAGCACGTAGTTCGCCTGGTCGGCGATCTGCTGGAGGTCGAATTCGTCGTGCGGGGTGAGCAGCACGACGGCGTCGTAGTCCGCGTAGGGCCTGGGCGGCTCGGTGTGGGCGCCGAAGACCTTCGGGCCGTCACCCACGCCGGCGGGCGCGACGTGGGGGTCGAGGCAGTCGACGAGGGCGCCCTTGCTTTCGAGGAGGCTGATCACCTGAGCGGCGGGTGATTCGCGGTGGTCGCCGGTGCCGGACTTGTAGGCGAGGCCGAGGGCCAGGATCCGAGCTCCGTATACGCCGCGGTGGTAGCGGGTGTTGAGGGTGTCCTGGAGTCGCCGGACGACGTATGCGGGCTGGCTCTCGTTGATGTCCTGCGCGAGCTCGACGAGGCGGAACGGCTGGCCGTGGGCGGTGCGCAGGTGGTGGGAGAGGTAGACCGGGTCGACGGGCAGGCAGTGGCCGCCGACGCCCGGGCCCGGCTGGAACTGCATGAAGCCGAACGGCTTCGTCCCGGCCAAGTCGAGGGTGCGCCACACGTCGACGCCCAACACGTGCGCGAGGCGGGCGAGTTCGTTCACGAGGGCGATGTTGACGTGCCGGAAGGTGTTCTCGAACACCTTGGCCAGCTCCGCCTCCTCCAGCGTGGCGGCCAGGACGAGTTCGCCGGCGATGCCGGTGTAGAACCGCTCGACCTCGTTCAGGCAGGCCTGCGTGAGCCCCGAGACGATCTTCGGGGTGGCGCCCAGGCACCACTGCCGATTGCCGGGGTCGATGCGCTCAGGGCTGAAGCCGACGTGGAAGTCGTGGCCGGCCGTCCAGCCGGTCGCCTTCTCCAGGATCGGGACGACGACTTCGCGTGTCGTGCCCGGGTGGGTGGTCGACTCCAGCACCACCAGGGCGCCCGCCTTGAGGTGGGCGGCGAGGGTCTCGGCGGCTGCCCGGACGTAGGACAGGTCGGGCTGCCGGTCCTTGAGCGGGGTCGGCACGGTGATGACAGCGACGTCGAAGTCGGTCAGCGCGGCCGACTGCCGGGTGGGCAGATACCGGCCCGAATCCAGGACGTGGGCCAAGACGTCCGAGGAGACGTCCTCGACGTACGACTTGCCGTTCATGAGGTGGAGCAGGCGGTCCTCATCGGGCTCGTACCCGGTGACGGTGTAGCCGTTGGCGACGGCGGCCATGGCGAGGGGCAGGCCGACGTAGCCCTGACCCATGATCACGATTTGCACGGGCGGTGTGCCTCTCTCCGAAATGGCAGTCAGGTGTGGTGGTGAGCCGGGCCCGCGGTCGGGGGGAGGCACGCGGGCCCGGCGGTCTGTGGGCGGACTAGAACGGCCAGCGCGGCTTCGAGCCCGAGCCGCGGAGGCTCCCGCGATAGGCCGCGCGGCGCTCGGATGCCTCCTGCGTTTCGCGGTCCCGACGGCGGCCGGCCTTCTCGCGCTCCGTGGTGCTCGGGTTCGACGCGAACGGGTTGAGGGCCTTCAGACGTTTCTCGATCCGCTTCACCGGCCACCCCCGTATGAGCGGTACCGGGCGGCTTCGGAGCGCGCGGCGGTGATGGCCTCGTCGCGCGGGATGCGGTCGATGCCGTTGCCCTGCCAGCCGCAGAAGCACTCGATCGCGGACGAGGCGGAGTCGAAGGTCAGGGCCCCAGGGGTGTCGTCGCCGGGGTACAGCGTCTCCGCGTTGCCCCAGACAGCGAGGCGTACGGCCCCGTCCGGGTCCAGCCGGGGGTTGGTCTCCATGGCGGTGGCGGCGCGCTCGAGGGCGTCCGCGACGGCGGCGAAGTCCATCAGAAGCTCGCCTTCGGGGTGATGGCGCCTCGCTGCGCGGCGGCGTCTCCCGCCTTGATGGCCTGCTTCTTCCGGCTGCGAAGGTCGGAGGCGCAGGCCTCGACGGTGGCGGGCATCAGGGCGATGGGGCTCGCCTTGGGCTTCAGGTCGGGCTGCTCCGGCTGCTCGGTCATGCCTTCACCGCCGGGATGCGCAACGCCTTCGAGTACTCGCGGACCTGCTCGTCGGTGAACCCGTGGGCGCGCGCGGCCGACTGGAAACGGGTGAAGACGACCTGCTCGTCACCGGTCAGCCAGCGGCCCTGCCGCTCACGCTCGGCGGCCAGCCTCACCGCGTACGCGGCCCAGTGCAGCGCCGCGCTGGGGTCGCTGTCCGGAGAGCCCGTGTCGTGCGTCAGACCGGGCCTCGCGTAACACTGGGCCGCGTGGGTGCGGAGCCGGTCCTGGAAGTAAGGGAGCAGGGCGCGGATCTTCTCGTCCCGGACGGCTTCGGTGTCGTCGTGCTCCAGCCCGATCGATTGGGTGAGCGTCCAGTCGCAGCCTTCGCCGTCACATGAGGTCCGCAGCGTCGCCAGGCGGTACTGGACGCCAGTGGCCGCGCCCCCGACGGTGAGGTAGCGGGCGATGAAGACGTCGCCATCGACCAACGCAGGTCCACTAACGGGCGGATCATGGGGCGTGCCGATGAGGAGTGCGGCCAGCACGCCCCGCAGCGCACCGAGTGCCTCCGCCATCGCGGCGGAGTCCGACGTGCCGCCGCGTACGTCGGCGAACTGCTCGAGGAAGGTGCGGGCCACGCTCTCCGCCGGCGCGACCGGGAGCCGCTCGGCGCGGCGGGAGTCGCAGAGCTGCTCGACAGCCACCTTGAAGCTGGCGACCGCCTCGCTCACGACGGAGGAGCTGTCACCGCCCCGTACGGCGATGTACGCATCGAGGATTTGGCGCGCGGTCGTCGTGGTCGCCACGAGCGGATGGATGGCGTCGCGGATACGCGATGGGGGCCGCGGCTGCTGCTGGTCGACCTCTGCAGGGTGGGTAGTGTCGGGCATTGCCTGCCCTTTCGTCGCAGTCAGGGTGGGTGCCCTCGCCCCAATGGCGTTCCAGCGCCGGGGCGAGGGCTTATTTCGATGTATCGCGGGCTCTCGCCCGAGACTGTAAGGTGACCATACACCCACGGCGTACGGTCACCATACGCCTCTGGCAGAAAAGCCCGCCCGAGCAGGACGAAGAAGGGTGCGGGCGTGACATCCGAGGAGGTGCAGCGCGTGAACGAGGCGCTCGACGCCGTTGAAGCCATCGAGGATCCCGAGGCGAGATCTCGCGCACAGAGCCAGATCACAGCCGAGGTGAGGAAACGCAGCTCAAGATGGGCAGAGGAGCGCGGCGTACTCGCCAATCAGCTCAAGGACCAGGACGAGAAGGTCAGCATCCGCGACATCGCCAAGCGCCTCGGCGTCTCGCCCGGGACGGTCCAAGACCTGCTCCGCGGCTACAAGGGATCTGGGCAGCACAGACCCCGGACAACCGACACGGCGAACAGCAACGACGCGTAGCCGAACCGCCGCAGCTCCCGTCGACGGCAACCCGCCGGCGGGAGCTCCACCCGGTCGCGTCGAGATACGCCGTTCGCCACCCGGCACCCCACCTGACGCGCAACACTTCCCCATCACGCGCGTCACCTTGGGGGGAACCATGGACGACAAGCCGGCACGACCACCACGCCCGGACGAGGAAGAGCTCCTGCGCTTCCACAACGGCGACACCCTCAACAGCATCCCGGTCATCCGTCTACCCGAGCGTCAACCGCCCCCGCCACCACGTACGCAGCCGAATTGGTGGATGCTCGGCGCCACCAGCGTCGCGGTTGCCGCACTGGGGGCCCTCGCGACAGTAGGCGTCCTCCAACTGGTCTTCGGTACCGATCCCGGGCGCCAGGCCTCGGCGGCCGGCACAACACCCCAGCCGCAGAACGCGTCGCCGGTACCAGCCCAGTCCACGTCCGCGCCGGCATCCGGAACGTCGCTCCCTGTCCAACCGTCGCCTTCACCATCGGTCAGCGAGTCGCCGCAGATCGCCGCCGCGAGTGGCCCCGAGGAAGTGCGGATCATCCAGGCACCGGCCACCGGCGGCGACATCGCCACGACCTACTGCCTGGTCTACCCGGGCTCGGAGAGTGACGGAGTGAAGGACGCGATCCTCCTCGCGAACGCGCCGGCCTATCAGTGCGCGGATCTGCTGTCGTACGACCCCGTGCACGGTTCGCTGCACGAGACGGTGCCCGTCTGCGAGCCGACGGCGCGTGCGACGATGCTTGTCTTCGATCCGTCCTCAGGCTGGGGCGACGCCCTGTACTTCGCCTGCCTGACGCAGCACCACGGGGCGTAGAGCGTCGCTCTGACCGCGTACGGGTGATGGGTGCACCGCAGCGAGCTGCGGACCATGAGGTCTGATCGCAGTTGAGGACTTGCTGCCCCTTACCGTCAGAGGGGTTACCTACGCGGCTACTGCATGCTCGTCGCCTATGGCTCATCAGGCAGGTGGACCGACAGGTAGGCAAGGTATTCGTGCGCGGCCTCGGTCAGCTCCTCAGCACCCACCGCCCCGTTCGCCTTGGCCACCTGAATTACAAGAAAGTGACCCAGGTTGAGAAGGCCCGCGATGGCGAAATCGCGTTCAGGGCCCCCCTCTGAGTCCAGAACGCTGACGATGTGCTCAACCGCAGCTTGTCGGTTCTGTTCCATCCAAACTGTCAGGAACTCGACGGCGAGCCTGGTAGAGGCTTGTGGCCCTTCGTAGTCATAGCTCACAGGTTCAGGCTAGGCCTCTGAAGCGTCTTCAGCGCGGCCTGGGATCTACACCCACTGGCACAAGGGTGTGACCTTCGGAGGTACATGGCCAGCCTCTTGACATCGCCGCAGGCCGCAGGTGCTGCGCTCAATCACGGTTGGCCACTCTGCTCAGCGATAGTTGGCCAGTCCAGTCCCGCCCCGAGCGATTCCGCCGACGGATACGCTGGTCGGAGGGCGCTTAACGTGACCAATCAGGTGGATCGCCTGCGGCCCACCAGTCATCGGCGTCCGCATCCTCCAAAGCCTCTACGAGAGTGTCAACCATGCTACCGATTCGCGCCTCGACGCTGCCTCTGGGCAGGCTTGCGCGGTGGGACTTGGTCTCTTGCCACCATTCGCGGAAGTGGGGGTTCTGCAGCAGGATGCGCATGCGGCCGTACAGTTCTTCCCACCCAATCACGCCGACGCGGAAGGCCAGCACCTCCTGCTCGTACAGCGCCTGGCAAAACAGATAGCGACGGACGGCACTTTCCCTTGGCTCTGGCCCATCCAGCCCCATGCGCACGCTCGGGTAGGTGTTCAGGATCTCTGCCAACTGGGGATCGTCCATCGCCTGTCGAAGCAGATCGAGGCGCTGTCGCCCCGTTGCCAGCAGCATCTGCTTTCGCGCCTTCTCCGACTCGAGTTCAAGGGACCGCTGTTCCAACCTGAGCTCTTCATGCCTTGTGCGAGGCCAGGGCGAGGGCGAGCGCCTCACACGAGGACGCAAGACTGGGCGTTTCCTCGGCTGGGCACGCTCAGGCGGCGAATCTGGTGGATCGGACGAAGGCTCTGGTTCGGGCAGCGAACTCAGCCGGCCCCGAAACCGGTTAGCAAAGGCGAGGGCGTCTGCCTCGGTTGCATCCCTACGCATACCCACGTCAGTGATGGCGACCGCGGCCTGGTGCACAGCGTGGTAGGGGGCGCCCGGGAACGTGGCACCCACCATGCGCTCGATAACCTGCTCGGCCGACTGCTTCTCCACACTGTCACGGTAGCCGTGCCGCGGGCCGCGTTACAGGCCGCAGGCCCAGCACTTGCCGAGCTGCGCGAGGTCAAACGCCACAGTCTGGGCGAGCTGTTCTGCGTGGCGTTCTGCTTGTGCCGGTGTCAGTTCCTCTAACTCCCGAACATTGTTCGCGATGTGTTGCACGGTACGGGTCCAGTGGCCCCGGGCTTGTTCTTGATCTCCGTCATGTATCCCATTGACAAAGAGATCCACAAAGCGACGCATGTTCTCATCGCCCTCGCGCTCGAGTTCGGCGAGCGACCGCACCCGTAGCGTGGGACCGACGGTCGGGTCTTGAGGAGTGTGCATCCTTTCAAGCACTTGCGCCTCGCCCAGACGTCGGCGCGCCTCAATTTGTCCTGTCACCAAGTAGCCAGCAACAGCACCGATAAAGGCCGGCACCAGAAGCCAGCCCGCGAGGCACAGAAGGTAGGCGTACGCTGGCTGCCGCGTTTCGCCGGGCGAGCTCAGCCCTACGAGAACCTCATAGGCGGCTCGCCAGCCGAGCAGCCCAGCGCCCAGCACATAAAGCAGGATGAAGAACCCGAGCCACCAAGTCGCATGAGTAACGATCCAATGAGTGGTGCGGGTGAGATACGACAGACCTCGCGCCCGGTCCCGGAAACGTTCCCGCCGGGTACTCACCGAAGGGTCCAGGACAACAGGGGGCGACTCAGGCATGCCGACAACCTAGGCGGGGTGCCCTTCACGCACAACGGCCGACGGCCGACGCACAGGGTCACCGCCCAGAATCAGCGGCATATGAGCAGCTCGGCGAGAAGGACCATCTATCGCTGAGGAATGGTCATTACCATTGGAAGTCATACTCGCGATCCATCGCAGCGTGTAGCGCCGTGGCGAGCTATCGCTGCGCATGGCCAACTATCGCTGAACGTCACAAAGGGGCTTGTGGCCTCACCTACACATTCGGCGCTCGAACGCCGACCGCAGTACACCGCTGCGCTTCGCCGCCGCCTGCAGCAACTCTCAACGCAGCTCAGCTCTCACCCGTTCTGGAGGACGGAGGTTGGCCGGTCGCCCGCGGTCCGGGTCTAGTTTCGCCGACAGGTCCGCGAGATACAGAAGACGGGAGCGCTCCTCACGGAGCAGCAGAAGCGCATCTTGCAGTGGATCAGGGAGTGGGCGGTCGAGCATGACGGGGCGACTCCGTCAGTGCGGGACATCAGCCGGTGCGCGGGGCTGTCAAGTACGGGGCCTGTTGGGTACGAGCTCGACAGGATGGCGGAGCTCGGCGTGATCGAGCGCACCCCTGAACGAGGTACGGGGCGGGGTATCGCTTTGCGCTGGTGATGGCCGAGAGGTGTCCCAGCGCGTGGATCCACAGGGTTGGATCCGAGCCTTACCATCGAACACATGAACGATCCCGCACCGGTGACCCGGCTCGACATGCTTCGGTTCGCCCGTCGTGTCGTGGAGCAGCAGGCGGTCCGGCAGCTCGCGCTCATCGACCGGTGGATCGCTGACGAGGAGCGGCTGGCGGAGAGGCGGCGGGCAGAGGATCGGCGGCCGCCTCCGCCTGAGTGGGTGGTCCAGCGCGGGGGCGTGCATGTGGGCTCGTGCTGGGCTGTGGCGAAGGGCGCCTGGCGGAGTGTTCCGGCGACGCGGGAGCAGGCCTTGGATGCGTTGCGGAACGGGGTGCCGGCTTGCGAAGCGTGCCGACCGGACCGGGAGCTGCGCTTTCTGGAGTAGGCCCCCGTGCGGTGTGGTGCGGAGGAGGCACAGGGTGGTCGTGTGGAGTTCCCCGTCGAGGTCGCGCTGGCCCAGCTGGTCCCTGTGCTGCCGGCAGGACCGGACTGGTGGTACGAGATCAAGCTGGACGGCCACCGAACGATCATGTGGCGTACCGCGGACTCGGTACGACTGCAGGCGCGGTCGGGCCGGGAGGTGACATCGGCCTGGATGGACATCGCGCTGGCTGGGATGGAGTTGCCGCCGGGGGTGGTCCTCGACGGCGAGGCGGTGGTCGTGGTCGACGGGCGCATCAGTTTCGAGGCGGCGCAGTCCCGAGCGGCGTCGGGGCCGGCGCGGGCCAGGAAGCTGTCCGAGGCGCATCCGGCGCTGTACATCGTCTGGGACGCCCTGGCCGTGCCGTCCGTGGATCTGCGGGGGCGGCCGTACACGGAGCGGCGCCAGGCTCTCCTCGATGTCCTGGGCGACCTGCCCCGGCCGACGCCGATCCAGGCCGTGTCCGCGACGGACGACCTCGAAGTCGCGCAAGCCTGGTACGACACGCTCCAGGACACCGGCGTCGAAGGAGTGGTCGCGAAGCTCGGCAGCTCCGCCTACCGGGCCGGCCGGTCCAGCTCGTGGCGGAAGATCAGGCACGCGGAGACGGTGGACGTCGACGTCCTCGGCTACACGGGGCCGGCCGCGCACCCTCACGCACTCGCCGTGCGGGTGCCCGATGGACGCGTCGTGCTCTCGCAGCGACTCGGAGCGCTCCTCGCCGCACAGGCCGCAGCTTGGGCGGATGCTTCGCCGGCGTCCGGACGGGCTCGGACGGGCGCCGGCGAAGCCTATTCCGCGGTTGCTTCCGGACTCGTCGCTGAGGCCCTGGCGGGGACCACGCGGCACGGGGTGGTGACGATCAAGAGGTTCCGCTGAGCCGCGCGGCGACGGGTCCATTGGCGATGACCACGGCCTGGGGGCCGCCGATCTACACGAGACCAAGAGGTGGCCTGGCGGCATAGCCGGTAACCCCTGCTGACCGCGAAGGCCGCCGTCAGGGCCTTGCGGACTGGATCGCCTCCTGCAGGTTGCTCACCGCCAGCTCAGCGTGCGCGCGGACGCTGTCCCAGGCAGCCGTGAAGTCGCGCACCGGGAAGCGCAGCCCAAGTGCATGGTGGGCGGCGGCGAGTTCCGGCCGCGGCTTGGGGTGGACGGCAGAGTTGCGGATAACACGGATCTGGTCCAGGAGCTGGACGGCCTGGTGGACCGCGTCACGGTCCAGCGCGGGCAGCTTGCCGACGAGATGATCTTCCAGGCGCAGGAGGCCCGAGCCTGGGTTCCTCCCGGGCACCTTGAAGTCGCGCAGGATGTCGGTCAGGACGACCAGCCCGGAGTTGTAGGACGCTTCGTCGCCGACGTCCAGGGCGAGGAGGCTCGAGCGGTCCATGGGCGGCGGGACGACAAGGGTTTCACCGAGGACCAACTCGTAGGTGACGTCGAGGAAGTTCAGCGCACGCAGCAAGGCGCGCGGCTCTGTGAAAGACAGTGCCTCCGGCGGAGCGGGCGGCGACAGATGGGCAGCGACGCCGGCTAGGTAGGCGTCGAGGGTGTCGTAGTCCGCGGCCGGCAGCACGCCGAGCCGACCGGCAAGAGCCATCCTGTTGAAGCGCATGCCCGGCCACTCGCGGTCGGCGATCTGCGACATGCGCTCCAGGAGGGGGCCGGCGCCGTCGATCTCCTTTAGGACGTCGCGGAGGTCCACGTCGACGTTGGGCTGGTCGAAGGGGCTGTCAAGGATCTTGTCCTGCTCCAAGGTCATCCGGCGCATGTACGCCAGCAGGCCGTTGGCCAGGTCGCGGGCCATCTGGTCGGGCTGCAGGTGGTAGAGCCCGGCCATGGTTACGAAGACCGGTCCGTCGGACTGCGGGGTGGAGCCGTGCCCGAGGAACCCGACGGCCCGGTAGCCAGCAATAACCTGGTCGTGGCCGATCCTCGGGAAGCTGTAGAGCACCTCGGCGGCGTCGTGACCGTGCTTGCGCATGCAGTGTTCGACGTAGAAGAAGTTGGGGAAGCGCTGGTGTTCGACGAACGTCGTCCACGCGATGTCGAGGAGGAGCCGCTGCTCCTCGGTGAGTGGATCTGTCAGTGCGGTCATGGCGTCTGTCTCCAGGTGGGCAACAGATCAGGATAGTCGGGTGGTCCTCTGGAGGCGCGCGCGTTTCGGGGCTTCGACGCAAGCCGTGCTCGGCATGCTGGGTACGCCTGCATGACCGTCCTGACGCTGGGTTTGTACAGCCCGCTGTCCGGCCAACGGAACCTGTCAGGCGCAACCGATGCTGAGGATGTCGATCCCGTCCACGTACGCCGTGAACGTGATCCACCACCGCGATCCAGAGAGCGTGGTCGCGTCCCAACCGCCGGGCGGCGGCCACGCATTCCGTTGGACCAGGGCCGCAGCGATCGTCTCCAGGACCTCCCGCTGGTCATGAGCCCGCAGTTCGGCGAGGGCGTCTTCGGCGTGGACGGACAGGTCAACTCGATACGTCATCGTGCGCTCCCAAGGTCGGCAGGAACAGCACCGTATGACTGTCACGGTCACCTCGTGCAGGCCTGTGGATAAGTGCCTGCCTCAGTGAGAAGGCTGTGACCGCAGTCGAGGTGGCGACTGCGGACCTCGCGCAGCCAGGCTGTCACCGCCCACTGGCCCCACCCGTTCGGCGCAACCCCGCTCGCAATACACCCTTCTCTCACGCTTCCGTGAAGAGAGGGCGCGACGGCAGGAGCATGCGTGTGAGCAGCTTGTACGAGGACATTACGGCGCAGGTGTGGCTTACTCAGGCGTTCGGTGTGCTGACACTGGATGACCTGTGGACGCGGCAATTGAACGCTGGCCACATGACACCCGACGCGATGCACGACACGGCCGAGCTGGGCGACGCCCTTCTCGACTCGTGGGCACGCCTCACCGACGCGGGAACGCTCAAGGAACTCGGGCACTACTTGCGACACAACGCGCATCGTGCAGCAGAAGCGGCGCGAGAGGCTGACCACCGGGTCGTACCGACTGACGACGCGGACGTGCGCAAGCGGGGAGTTCGCATCGTCGCGGAGTTGGAGCGGGCGAGCGCAAACGAGACGGCCGCATTGCACCGCAAGATCCAGTCTCTGCGGGCGTCGACCTGGACGTCTGGCGATCTGTCACCACAAACGCGATGCCTCCTGCTCGCCGCCTCCACAATCGTCGCGTACACACTTGGACAGGTTGAAGTCGGCAGCTTCCTTGGTGGCTGGTTCGGCCTGGCCGGCTGCCCGAAGCTGTTGATGGGAACGCTTGGCAGTGGGGGGTGACTCCCGCCCCTCACTCTTTAGCGCTCGGCAGCAGTTGGCGCGCCAACCTGCTGGCGTTTGGAGGCGGATCTGTGTGCCCGCCGGGTAGGGGGTGTGGCAGATGGCGCACCGGCCCGCGTGCACGGCCGTGAACCAGGGCCGTGCACGTTCCCTGTCCGAGTCCGTCGGCACAGGGGTCGAGGGCCGTGGACTCGGGCTGGTAACGGGGGTGTGCGCAGAGGTCGACGGGCGGCAGTGTGCGCAGGCCGTCGTTTCGAGGTCCGTGAAGTCGCAGCGGCTCATAGTCGCGTCGACGGCGGCCAGTACGGCCTCGCTTGGACGATGGTGGGCGGGATGGTCTGGCCGGGTGTCACTTTTCGCTCTCCATGACGGGCTGGGGTCCGAAGATGAGGTCGTGCAGGATGTCGATGCGCGCTGACAGTTCGCGGTCTGCTCGGTCTGCATGGTGTCCCGGTGCCACGCACTGCTCGCGTCCGCAGGTGACCTGCACATTCCCCTCAGGTTCCCGGCCGTTGGCGATACGGAAGGCCAGCCGGAATGCTGTATGGAACTTACCTTCGTGCCGCAGACCGGCCACGCCCGTGGTGCCGTAGCCGGTCCATTCCATGTGACCGTCGTCCTTCAGCTCGACGCGTTGCCAGAACAGTTCGTCGGGAGTGGCTGCGGCCCGCGGGCCGGGCCTGTGCTTGGGGATCCCGAGGACGGCACGAGCCCTGGCCACGGTGGTGTGGCAGACGTGCACCCGGCGGGAGATCGCGGCATCGGACAGCCCTTCATGCAACAGTGCAGCGATGTCTGGGCGAACCTGGTCGCGCGGTGGCGTGCTGCCGGTCATGGTCGTACGGCTTCGTGGAGTTCGGCGAGGCGGGCGTCCCACCAGCGGGCCAGCGAAGTGCCGAGCGGCGGAGGGCCGGCCTGCGTCCACCTGTTGTACAGGTCGAGAGCCTTCTCCGTGGGGGCCGTCTGTGCCTGGGAGTTGGTCGCTGTTCCTGGGGTGGCGAGCGTGGGCTGGGACCCCGCCCGGTGAAGGAGGGAGGTGTGCTCCTCGATCCGCTCGTGTTTCTGATCGGTGGTGTGTCCGTCCCAGGTCGCTCGCGGGTGGTCAGTGGTGACGTGTTCCACGTTCGTGAGGAGGCCAGCGTCGCGCGGATGGATGTGCCAGCTCGCCTGGTGGCCGCCGATGCAGAGGTAGAGGATCTGCCAGCCTGGCTCGTCTACGTCGTCAGCGTGGGCGATCACCGATCCAGGAAGCAGCGCGGCGAGGAGCGCCAGGAGGCGGGCGCGCTCGCGGTACGCGTCGTCCCGCTCGGCCTGAGCCTGCTCGAGGCGGCAGGCGTGGCACCAGTCCACGCACGGGAGTTGCTCTAGCGTGCCGTCCGGATGGAGCAGGCTGAATTGGGTGTGGGTGTCCATGCCCCGGTTGATGAAAGCGATCCAGTTCCGTACCGCAGCCTCGGCGGTTCGGGCTCGGCCGGCCCATCGCTTGGCCTGTCGTACGGCGGCCGCGCGGGCGCGGGCCTGGTATCGCGCCTGGCGTGCGATCTCAGCTTGGGTTTGTGCTGCGTGGCGCTCGAGGTCGATGGCCTGCTCGTTCATCTCGCCCACGACTTCGGCGTGGCGGTCGAGGTCGTCGTAGAGCTGCTCCAGGTCCTCCTCGGTGAGGTCTTCGAGCGGGATGCGGTCTTCCCTGTCGGGGTTGGGCGCGCGGTGGATGGCGCGTACGGCGCGGAGGGCTTGGAGGGCGCCAAAGGCGGTGTGGGTCGGGATGCCTGGGCGGGCGGCATGGATGCGCTGCGCTGTGACCTTGTCGGCGGTGGCGCCATCGGCCAGTTCTTGCGGGGTGGGCAGCGGTACGGGCAGCCGGCTGAGGAGGACGGCGAATTGGTCACGTACGTAGCCGGCCTGGCTGGCCGAGTACCCGACGTCGACGTACGCGACCCCTGTGGTGGACTGGTCTGGTGCTGGTCCCTCCGTGGCCAGGGCGCCGTTCAGCGCGTTGTCGGGGCGGGGCCGAATGCTGTCGGGGGTGATAGTGATGCTGTTGTGCGTCCAGTACGGGGCGCCGCGGCCTTGGGTGACCTTGTGCCAGGCGGAGCCGTCGGCGTCGTCGAGGTAGAACGTGGAGCCGTTGTAGATCACTTCCACGATGTTGCGGCGGGTGCCGACGAGGTGACGGGCCCAGTACAGGGGGAATCGGTCGTCGTCGGCCACGACTGCGGTGATGCGGCGTGCGATGCAGCGCTCGCCGTTCCAGCTGGTCTCGGGCATGGTCACTGGTCCTCGGCGTGGCTGTTGGTGGGGTCGGTGAGGATCTTCGGGGTGTGGCCCCAACGAGCTTCGACCTGGTCTTCGGTGATCGGGATCTCCCGGTAGGGCCTCGCCGGCAGGGGCTCTCCGGTCTGAGCGGCCCACCAGCCGGCGCAGACCATCGCGCCGAGCGGCAGGCCGCGGAAGGTGGCGACGGGCGTGTACGCGCCGTAGGCGTTGACGGGGAGACCTTGGTGGCAGAAGAACGGCTCTGCGTCTGGGAGTTGGGTTCCGCTGGCTTCGAGTTCCGGTGAGCCGGGCCGGAAGGCGCAGTCGCCGCAGGGGGTGCGCATGAGGGCGGGCGGCCGGGGTGCCCGGTCGGCGTCACCGCAGGGGTCGTCGGTGAGGCCGACTCCGGAGCAGTGGAGGCAGCGCTCGCGGGCCTGACCGCCAGTGCTGGGTTCGATGCCGCCGATGCAGAAGGGGCACTTCCACGGTGTGATGGAGAGGTCGTTCACGGTTAGTCCGCCCTCTGGAGTCCGGCGGCCTTCAGCTGCGCCTCGTGGGTGTCGCGCGAACGGCGCCTGGCTTCCAGAGACTTGTAGTAGTGGACGGCGTCGCGGAGGTCGGTGAGTTCGTTCTGCTCGAGGACCGCGGCGATCGGTACCACGGAGAACAGGACGAACACCGTGGCGACGAGGACGTTGCCGTAGAAGGCCTGTTGGGTGGCGCACCAGGCGGACCACAGGGCGTGGAGGGCGTAGAGGAGGACGAGGATGCGGGAGCGGCGGCTCATCGTTCGGGCTCGCTCTCGGTGCGGGCGCCAAGGTCGGCCGGAGCGCGATCGTCGGCGGGCGTGGCTGCAGTGGTGGCGCCGTTGAGGTCGGATTCGTCGGCGGCTGGAGCCCGGAGGCCGAAGGACGCGGATGAGACGCCAACGGAACAAAGCGGCTTGATGCCGGCAGCAGCGCGCGCGAAGGTCGCGGCGGAGGTGTGGTCAGCTGGCGAGGCGGTCACTGGCCGTTCCTGTCCTGAAGTCCGAGGGCATGACGCACCCCGGGGTAGCGGTCGTTGGCGTAGGTCTGCCGCTGGATCTGGAAGTCCACGGGGAGGCCGGTGCGGACTCTCGCGAGTTCGCTGAGCGCGGCGCAAAGCAGACTCCACAGTCCGTCAGGGAACTGTCCTCGCTCGACGGGTGGGAACAGGTGGTCGAATTCATCGTCGGGGAGGATGAGTCGCACGTCGACGTCCCGCCACTGCTTGCCGACGGCGGCAGTTCCGACCAGGCAGGGCAGGTGTCCGAACGCGGCGTCGATCTCGCGGCCGAACGCGTCGAGGTGGAGGGCGGCGGGCATTCCGACGCCAATCGCGCAGGTCTCGCCGCGGGGGTTGTCGGTCATCGGTTGGCGCTCCGTTGGATGTTGCGGCTGATGAGGAACAACTCGGCAGGGATCGCGGTGCGGGGACGGCGGTCCTCGAGGGCCTGGGCGAAGAGGCGTGCGTTGGCCGGGCTGAGCAGGCCAGCGAGAACTCCGGCGGGGCCGCCGACTGCGTTGGTGATGCCGTTCGCGAACCAGTCCTCCCGCGCGGTGTGCTGGGAGTGCCAGTACGGGTTGTCGGCGATGTCCTCGTCGACGGCCGTGGCGAGGGCGCGCAGGCGCTGCGCGGCCGAGGTGAGGACCTCGAGCGGTGTCGGGGCGCTGCCGCCGTCGGCGGTCGCGTGGGCGTGGAGCTGCACGACGTCCGCTGCGGGGCCCGGGGTGGGGTTGCCGGAGTGGGTGGGGCAGTAGTCAAGGCCGCCTGGGTGGGTGCGCCAGCCGAGCCAGCGCGCGACGCTGCGAGCCTCGTCCAGGGTGACGGCGTCGGTATAGAGGCGGTGGGCGCAGGCGCCGTCGGCCCATTGCCGGTTGCAGTGGACAGTGACACTGGCGCTCACCGGCTGGGCTCCTCGCTGCGGAGAATGCCCTCGAGCGTGGCGCGCACGTTGTCGATGACGGCACCTGGCTGTCCGGGTTCGGGGCGGCCGGTGATCGGGGTGAGCAGCGCCCGGGCGACGATGACCGCGTGTTCCCCGGACAGGTCGGTACCGATGGGGGTGAGGGTGAGGCGTTCGGCCTCGTCTTCGAGCCAGGCGGCGACGGGTTCGCTGATTCGCATGAGGCCGGCGACGTGCTGGAGCATCGCTTTGCTGTTGCTGTTGACGCGACCGCGCGGCGGGGCGGTCTTGAGCGTGCGGATGGCGGTGCGGATGTCGTCGAGCGGATGGGGCACGTCGGCTCCTGCGCAATCGGGGTGGGAGTGGGGTTGTCGGGTCACCGTGTCCCTCGCTCGCTGGCCGCTACGACGGACGGCGTCCCCTCGGGCATGGGCGGCGTCGTGCGGGCTGGCCTGCGCAAGCCCATCTGCCAGGCACGTGCTACGGCGTGGGGCGGGTAATCGGTGCCGAGTTGGGCGAACAGTCGGCGCCGGTACTCGCGGGCGGTGCTCCGGCTGATGGCGAGCTCAAGGGCGATGCCGTTGGTGGACATGCCACGGACCAGGCAGTCGAGGACCTGCTGCAGGCTGCGCACGATCGGCATGACGTGCGGCGTGCGCTTGACCGCCAGGTCGGGGATGCCGTCGAACGCGCCGGAGGCGTAGGCATGGTCGACGAGCGCCGCGAGGGAACGGTTGCGGACCTCGATGCGTTTCGAGGCACGGCGCGTGTGGTTGCGGACGGCGCTGGAGGAGATACCGAGCGAAGTGGCGATCGCGTCGGCTTTCTGGCCGCGGGCGTACCCGGCGATGACGAGAGTCTGCGCCGGTGTGAAGGGCCTCTCGGAGGAAGGGGCGGGAGCGTTCAAGGGGTGTCCTTGCTTGACGTGCTGGATGTGTGCCGGTGCCGTCTCACGGCTCGGGTCACCGTGAGGGCGAGGAGGGCGACGGTGGTGATGCCGGCAAGGGCTGCTACGACCACCCAGGCGGCTGCCGCGCCGACGAAGAGGAAGACGTTGGAGATGAAGCCGTTCACGTCCCGCCCTCGAAGATCCGGTCCGGGGCTTCGGAGGTGTTGGCGGCGGGATGTGCCATGACGGCCTTGTCAGGCGTGCAGTCGCCTGCACACGCAGGCGGGCACCAGCCGATGGCTGTGGGGTGGGCGTCCAGTGCACGGAGGACGAGGGACGGTTCGGCCGCGACTTGGTCGGCGTGACGGGCGACAAGCCCGAGGACTCGTTGAAGGGCGCGGCCTCGGGCGGCGTAGGCATCGAGCAAGGCGTCCACAGCCATCACGAAGTCTCCCGGTTTTGGGCAGAGCGACGGTGGTTGCGCCTGTGCCGGATGCACGAGCAGCGCGGTGGGCATGCCCATCGCACGTGCAGGTTCAAGTGCTTGCCCCACCGGTGTCGGCCCCGTCGGCAGGCGAGTTCGCGCAGCATGCCGTCCGGGGTGCACACCTCGGTTTGCGACCAGCAGGACGTGGAGTTGCGGGGGTCGGAGACAGAGGGGTGCATGCGGTTGACGTGCTCGTCGAACTGACCGACGGGGATGCGGCGTCGGTCGGGGCACCAGGTGCAGGGGGTGGTGGGCTCTGCCATCGGTCAGTCCTCCGTCGTCTGCGGCTGGTCGCGGGCTACGTCGACGATGTGCCGCCCGCAGGACGGGCACAGCTCCCAGTGGTCGACGTCGTCGATCGTGAGCGGCACGTCTGCGCCGACGGTCGGGGCGCAGGTCAGGCAGTAGGCGCGGCCCTTGCCGTTGCCGTAGGCGGTGGTGGATGGTTCGGCGAGCACATCCGTGCCACAGCCGGACGTTGAACAACGGCTGTCGTCGCCGTCGACCTCCAGTCCGGTGCGAACGAACCAGTCGACGCCGACCAGTCCTTCGTCCGGGGCGTGGGTGAGGCATCGGAGGAAGCGCCCGTCCCGGGACTGGTACGCCACCGCGGCCGCGCCAAGGGGCGTGGGAACCGTTCCCGCACGCCCTGGAGCGGTGGCCGGCTCGCCATCGGGTGTCGGGTCCTGCCGCGCCTCGTCGTGGTGCCCGCATCCGCACAGTCCGGCCGGGCACTTGCACACCCATCGTGGAGCCTCGTCCTGTCGCACCTCGCCGGCCAGTTCGTCGGCCCACGTGCGAACCTGCCGCGCGGCAGACCGGCGGTAGATCCGCGTCAGGCCTTCCTTGTCGCCATGCTCGGCGTCGGCGGCGAGGCGGCCAGCGACCTCCGCGTACACGCTGGCCCGGTCGACGGTCGCGGGCATCTGGGCCAGCGCCACGTCGGCGAGGTCGTACTCGGTGGCCGCGAAGAACGACGTAGTGCCCCCGAGGAACTGCGGGGTCGTGGTCTCCGGAAGGACGGACTCCTTGATACGGGCGATGAGCGCGGCGGCGATGCGGTCGCGGAGTGTGGTCTGGTCGGTGGCGGGCGCCACTCCGGCAGACACAGCTTCCGCACGGACCTCGTCGAGCAGAGCACGGGCCTTGTCGCACCAGTCCGCCGTGCCGGAGCCGGGGATGGACGCGATCAGGGCGAAAAGGCGGTCGCCCGCAGGCGCGGTGGGTTCGGTGGTCATCGGGGCGTCTCCGGGAGGGGGTGCAGACGGTGGAGGATCATCGGGTGGCCGGCCGTTGCTGATATCCGCAGCAGCGGCCGGCGCCGTGTCACTTCGTGGTGCTGGCGTTGATCGCGCGGGCGATGAGCAGGGCGTGGCGGAGGTCGTCGGGCATGGCCGCGTGTTCGTCGATGTCGGTGTCGCCCCAGGAGCCCAGCCAGTTGGCGAGCGGCTCGCGGGCTCGCAGGAGGGCGGCGACGGCGGGTGTGGCTGTCATCGCGCCCCGGAAGGTGGCGTTGCGCAGCGTCTCGACTGCAGCGGCGAGTTCGTCGGCGGGCGTGGGCATGTGGACTCCAGGTCAGACAGACGAGGCAACGGCGGGCGCCGGATGGACGGCGAACTGGCCGTCGGGGTGACGGACGAGCCAGTCGCCGTACTTGGCCACCACACGAGTCGCGCCGGTGCCGACACGGAGCCCGGTCACGGCCAACTTGCCGTCGACGTCCTCCCAGTAGCCCTTCGCGTACACGCCGAGCCGGTCCAACTCGTCGCCGACCTGGCTGATGCTGCGCGGCGTCACCTGCCAAGTTGCGCAGCCCTGCGCCTCGAACTCCACGAGCGGCGCGCAGATGGCGCATTCGGCGCGGACGTCGGTGAGGTTGCCGTGCTCGTCGACGTCGCGGTTGTCGGCGTCACCCAAGTACAAGCCGCAGCCGTTGCAGGCGCGCTTGATCCTGAGCGTGGTGACAGCCCGGCCCTCGTCGTTGATGGTCTGGCGGTCCGGGGTGTTGGTGCGGGGCGGCCTGAAGGCCTCTGGGTGGGAGGTCTTCCAGGCGGCCCAGCGTGTGGAGGGCTGATCGCCTCCGTGCGCGTGGATGCGGTCCATGACCTGCACGAGCGTCAGCGCACCGAGCTGCTGCTCGTCGTACTCGCCGCCGCGCTGCCGGGGGAAGACGGGCACCCAGAAGGGGCCGTACTGCCAGGTGACACACCGGTACGACCAGTCGTTGGGCGCCCATTTGTGGAAGACGGTGGTGGTGTAGCAGTCCATGTCGAACGGTTTGGCCTGCTGGACCCGGCGCCAGGAGCCGTTGCCGAAGTAGTGCTCCTGGTACTCCTCGATGAACGAGGCGATCTGCTGGGCCTCGGCGTCGTTCGGTCGGGCTTCGGAGTCTCGGTCGAAGCAGGCCGTGTAGGTGAACCCGGGGTGGGTGCCGGTGACCGGGATGCGGAGTTGGGTGAGCGGGTCGTGTTGGTCGGCGTCGTATGGCCAGTCGGCGGTCTTCATCCGGCGGTCGCCTCCTGGTCGTTCGAGGCAGCCTTGGCGACGGCCTTCACGAGTTCCGGGGCTGCCTTGACTAGCCCGAGGGCGCCCTTCTGCGGAACGGCGTCGTGCAGGGGGTGCACGTCGGTGATCTCCCAATGCCACTGGTCGGCAAAGCCCCAGGGGTCGCAGCAGCAGCCGTCGGCCTGGTGGCATCCCGTCAGCTGCGCGGTCGCGATGACCGCGGACAGCGCGAGGGTCGCGGGCGGAGCTGGAACCACGCTGCTGGGGATGCGTGCGCGGGCGTCCCAGAAGTTCTGGGAGCCGCCGAGATTGTCGAGACGGATCGCAGCGTCACGGCTGTACCGGACGATGGCCACGCTCTTCAGAGGCAGCCTGCTGGCGTGGATGAAGATCGGGCCGCGGTAGTGGGTGCGCCTGGATCGGTTCTCGATGGCCTTGAAGCCTTCGGCCACGGCGAATGCCCACGGCTGCCGGATGGACAGGATTCGAGGCACCTCCTGCGCTGCCGGGGCGAGGCGGAAGGACCGCCTGGTGCGGCCGTCGGGCAGGTGGATCGCCCAGGGGCCTGGGATGAGGCCGTACGCGACCCAGGTGCAGCCGCGGCCGGTATAGCCGGGCGTGAGGGCGCCGAGGGTGCGGCCGATGCACTCCAGGCCGGCGATCTGCTCGGCCTTAACCGGTGTCCCGTCACGATGGGTGGCGGGGAAGTTGGTGAGTGCCTTGGCGATGTCGGCTGTGGTGGCGGTGTCGCCGCAGTTCGGGCAGATGAACGCCCAGTCGAGGGGGTTCTTGCCGAAGCGGGCGCGGGCTTCGGCGATCAGCTCGTCGTGGGTGAAGGCTTGGGTTTCAGTGCTCATCGGCCGCTCGCCGCCTGGTAGTTCGCGGTCGCGCGGCGAAGCGCGTTGTCGAGGAGGCTGGTGATGGTGTCGTAGTCGCCGTCGAGGATCCGGCGGATGACCGCCTGGCGCTCGGCGTAGCCGTGTTCGTAGTGGCGGCCGTGGTCGTCGACGAGGTGGGTGGGTCCGCCGGCGATCCAGCGCCGGAGGGCAGCGCCCATCTGAGGGAGTACGTCGGGGGTGCGGAGTTCGTCCTGGTGGGAGTCGCCCATGTGGTTGCGGGCGACCGTGCGTGCCTCGCCGTCGCCCTCGTTGCGGAGTCCGTTGCCCTGGTGGACGGGTGTGTCGGGGTAGCGGGTGGCCTCGTCGAGGGCGGCCAGGATCAGGTGTGGCTGGGTGATCAGGTCGGTCATCAGGATTCCGTTCGGATGGGACGAGAGTCGCCGGACCGTGCTCGCCGGCGTCCGGCATTGCTCTGGGCGAAGGGGCTGGAGGGGTTCATGGCGTCCGGCGGTTCAGGAGGCTGGGTCCGACGCCCGTCCAGCCCGGGATGCCGGGTCGCGGGATCTGGCCGCTCCTCTCGGCGGCGCAGGCGATGATGCGCCGCACGCCGTCGCGGCGGGTCTCGGGGCTGCGGGTGCCGCGCTGGACGTCGGCGAGGAGCGGCCGGAGGGCGTAGGCGCTGATGGCGATCCGGCCGCGGCTGCTCTGCCGACAGTGGAGGTCGGTGATGTGGAGCCAGTCCGCGCAGTCCAGGCCCATGGCGAGGGCGAGTTGGTCGATGCGGTCGCCGAGGACGGCGCCGTTGCCGGTCCAGGCGTAGCGGATGTTGGCGCCGCCGTCGGGCCGGTAGAAGACGATCCAGAGGAAGGTCTCCGGCTCCTGCTGCGAGGCGATGCTGTCGATGACGGCCAGCTCCACCGGCTTCCGGCTCGTCACGGGTACGAGCGGCACCGTGTCAGCAAGCCGCAGGTATGCGCTCAAGTCGACTGGCATGTAGAGGGAGTTGAGGGTGGCTTGCCGCATGGATGCGGCGAGTTTCCGCATCGGTTGTTCCAGTGGGTCGGTACTCACGCGCGGTGCCTTTCGGGAGTTGGTGGTCAGAGTTGGGAGATGAGCCGGGCGGCGTCGCTGTCCGTGGTGTGGCCGTGTTCGCCGGCCCATTCCGTGACCTCCAGGGCGTAGCGCGCGTCGAAGTAGGAGATGACGACGACCGCACCGTCCTGGCGGACGGTGTGGTGGAGGTCGCCGGGCCGGGTGGCTTCGGCGATGACCGCGGCGGCGTGCTGCTCGTCGAGGCAGGTGAGGCGCAGCTCCGGCATGTGCAGGTGCTCCTTCGGGATGGAGAGTTGCCCGTCCGGAACCGGTGCCGGGCGGCCGAGGCGCCGGCGTACGACGGCGGCTGCGCTTCCGGCCGGTGTGGCGCGCCAGCGGTCGCGGCGCTTGGCCCGGCAGCGCGGGCCGAGTCCGTCGCGGCTGGGCTGGAGCATGCGGTGATGGCACTCCGTGCACCGCAGGTCCCCGCCGTTCACGTCGCGTCGACCACGCTCTCCTCGAGGGAGTCGACGTGCTCCAGGAACGCGATCAGCCCCGCTCCTGTGGCGAGGAGTTCCTGGCGGAGGCTGGCGCGGCAGGCAGCGGGGTTGTCCGGGTCCTGACCGGCGGCGAGGACAGCGGTCGCGACCGCGCCGGCGTGCTCGCACAAGGCGAGCGCCCACTCGTCCAGCGTGTGGTGCTCGGCCCCCAGACGGCCCTTCTGTTCCTCACGTTCGGCGTGGAGTTCGAGGTAGGGGCCGGTGAGGCGCGGGGTGTCGTAGTCGGGGTACACGGGGGTTGCTCCGTTCCTGGTGTGCGGGTCAGCGGACGGTTTGGGCGATGGCGTGGAGGGTGTCGATGCCGGTCGGGCTCGTACGGGCGAGCTGGACGGCCGCGACGAGAGGCGGGTAACTGCGGTACAGCGCAAGGCGGTTGGCGGCATCGGCCTCAGCGATGAGGGCGACGACTCGCCCCCGGAACGTGCTCGTGCGGTCCGGGCCGGAGGCGGGGTGTCCGTAGTGCTGGAGGACGATGCGGGCGTCCTCCGCCGTGATCAGCGGTTGCTCGTCGGCGGCCGGGGAGGACGGCGGGACTGGGCAGGAGGCGGTGAGGTTCATGGACGGGGGTCTCCGAACAGGGCGGTGAGGGAGTCGGCGATGTACACGCGGGCGGGGTGATCGAGAAGGTGCTCGGGCTCGACACAGCGCTCGCCGCCGCAGCCCGATGTGACCGCGCCCTGGGCCTCGCGTCCGTGGCCGAGGAGAAAGCCGATGCGGAGCACGGAGCGCAGCTGACTGCCGACCTGGAGCACAGGGGTGCCCGAGTCGTAGGTCGTGCCGACCCAGAGGAGATGGCCGTCGGGCATGTGCCGTGCCGAACCCCAGAAGACGTCGGCGAAGCCCGCGTGCCTGCGGTCGCGTACACGGCGCAGGGGCGCGTTCCCGAGCTGCTGGCGGACGGACTGCACTGCTCGGGCGGGTACGCGGAGGAGCCGTTGGATATCGCGGTCGGCGCGCCCAAGGCGGATGTGCGCGGCGATGTCTGCGCGGACGAGGACCTGCATGCGGGCGCGGGCGTGGTCGTCGTTCACCTCGGGCACCGCCGGTCCAGGAGGTTCTCGGTGACTCGTCGGAGGGCGCCGTTGGCTGTGGTGAGGTCCCTCCTGGTGGTGGCGAGCGCGGTCAGGGCACGGTGCAGGCGGCGCCGCAGAGCGGCGGTCTCCCGGGCTTTCGCGTCGCTGAGACGCCGCTGTTCCGTCTCGGCGGTGGCGCAGGCGTCGGTGAGTTGGGCGTGGAGGTCGGCCGTTACCTGGCGCAGGTGTCTGGTGGTGGTGAGTCCGAGCACGAGCTGTCCTTCCGTCAGGTCCGCCGGCGGCGGTGGTCGTCGAGCCGGATCACGCCTTCGGGCAGCACGCACTGTTGCGGCGCACGCGGGGCGGTCGGCACGGGGGCGGCGGTGTCGAGGGGCAGTGCCTGCTGCTGGGCCGGGCAGGTGGCCGGGTGGGGCATGTGGAGGCGCTCGTAGCCCATGAGCGGCTGCTGCTCGGTGACCCGGCGGGACACCCAGGCGGTGGTGCCGTCGCGGCGCACAGCCGTGTTCCCGGCAGGGTCCGGGTCGCGGTCGACCGCCATGCGCTTCCCGCCGGGCGTGGTGGCGCCGGGCAGAGTCCGCGTCCACAGCACCGCACGGTGGCAGTCGGGGCAGCGGCCGGGCCCGTTCACCGCCGGCCCCCGCCCATGTCCCGGGACACCGCCTCGACCGCTTCCGCGTACGCGGCCTCGGCGGCCTGGGTGCGTTCGATGTGGACGTGCGTCGTCATGGGCTGCCCGCTGGCCGCCACGCAGAAATGGCCTGAGGCGGCACCGCAGTTGGGGCAGTCGGTGTGGGCGCGGATCCAGGCGTCCTTGCGGGATCCGTGGGACTCGTCGCGGGGCTCACCGCGGCGGTTGGTGCAGGGCCGGTCGGGCTGCGCGCGGCATGGCTCCCAGGGGCAGCGCTGCTCGATCTCGGGATGTCGGCGCTCAGCGCGTGAGGTCATGGTCTGATCCCCCGATCAGGTTCCTGTGCTGGTGTGCTGCTGTCTGTCGGCCTCCGCACGCAACTCGGCCCCGAGCTGGGCCCGTTGCGCATGGATTCCGTCATACGGAGTGCCGTCACGGTCGGTGCAGGCGCCGCCGGCCGGGGCCGCGCAGCCGGGGCAGGAGGCGTGGACGGTGGCCCAGGTGTCCAGGCGCGCGGTGTGGGCGACGCCTCGCAGCCCGCGGTCGTTGCGGCACGGACTGCCGGCGGAGACCTCGCAGTAGCCGCAGCGCACGGTCAGCTCCGGCGGGAGGTACAGGGCGCGCGTACCGCCCGGGCCGTCGCGGCCGAGTAGCCGCATCACTGGATCCCGTCCGTATGCCCGCAGTGCCGCAGGCACGCCCTGTTCGGCGAGGGTCTGGAGAATCTCCTCCGGAATGGGCGCGTCCAGGCCGTTGACGGCCATCAGGAGCGGTGGCTGTGTGGCGGCAGGTGGCGCTGTTGTCCGCCGGCCCCGGCCTCGCGCCGGTACGGATGCCAGCGCCAGCGGCCCTGTGCTGGGGCCGGTCGGTACGGCGGGTGCGGCCCTGACCGTCGACGGGGTCGACGTCGGTGAGGCGCGGGGTTCCTGGTCATCGTCCGGCGGCAGGTTCTGCCCGGCGGGCGCGGTGGTGGTCTCGAGCTGCTTGGCCTTGAGGCGCTTTTTGCGCCGCGCCTGGGGCGTGTCGGTGTAGAGGGTCATGTGTGCGTCCCAGTCCAACGGTCCATCACAGAAACGGAGTTGGTAGGAGGAGTTGGTGTTCGGGCGTCGTTTCTCCACGAGGACACCGAGGGCTCTGAGGACTTTCTTGGCGCGGGACACGGTCTCCTCGCTGCTGCCGACGATGGCCGCGATGACGTCGGTCCCGGGGTCGGCGTTGGTTCCGTCGGGGTCGGCGTAGGACGCGATGACCTGGCCGACGTGCACGATCTTCGAGACCTCCGGGCGGTCCATCCGCAGGGCCTCGTCCCGCATCGCGGTCATCCACGCCGTCTGGGGGGTCACGGACTCGCGGGCGCTCACGAGAGTGCGCTCCTGGTGTCTGCGTGGGGCACCGTGGCTCCGATCGACCGAAAGGGGGCATGCCCCGGGCTACTCGCGGTGAGGACGGTGAACGGCCCGGACGGCCCGAAACGTGTGAGGACTCCGGCGGCAGGTGCCGGGGACGGTGGCGGCCACACCGGGGACCGGTGAACCCGACCCGTCCGGCGCGGAGAGCGGGCTCCGCGCGTCGCGTATGCGGGTCCCACGCCACGGAATGCGGCAGATGTTCCGCCGGAGGGACGTCACTTTGCCGCTCCGGGGTCGCGCCGCTGGCCAGGCAAGAACACCCGACGAAGCGGCGGCCGGCCCGCGGCGGAGGGGTGCCGTGCCACGGATTCCTCCAGCGCCCCGGGACGGTCCAGGACATCGGCGTCCTCGTCCTGGAGGCAGTCGTCCTCTACGAAGGCTCCGGCAGCGTCCGCCTCCGTGCTGTCCGCCTCGCCGAGTCGGCGCAGAGCCCGGCCGGCCACGGCCGCGACGACGATCGCCGCGACCGTCCAGCCGCACATCACGTACAGGCCCGTCACCGGTTCTCACCCCGCCTGCGAGGAGAGCGCACGGGGACGTAGCGGCGGCAGCCGGGATCCGATTCGTCGAGCTGGAGATGGCCCGCCCTGGCCAGCGAGGCGAGGTCCGAGCGCACCGTCCGCTCGGTCAGGCCCTTCCACCCCCAGCTGAGGTAGATCTTGGCCGCGATGCTGGTGGTCACCGGGCAGTTGTGGTTCTCGATGCGCGTCAGCAGGCGCGATTGTCGCTCCCCAGGCTCCGGCGTGCTCCGGAACCGAGTTGCTCCGCCTGCCTTCTGGTACGCGGCGATCGCCGCACGGAGTTCGGTGAGCTCGGCGGCCTGGTCGTAGAGCAGGCCGCGGAGCAGGTCCTGCTCCTGGAGGCCCGGGCGGTGCTCGGGCTCCCTTACGTGCGTGGGCCACTGGTGCCACTCGCCATCGATGTCACGAGAGTGGGACCGGGAGAAGCGGTGCCCGTACTGCGCGGTGCAGGTGACGCCGGGGCGGTCGGGGTCTGGCTGCCCGCAGTACCCGCCGGGCGGCGAGATCTCGATGCGGTGCCAGAAGCTGTCCCGCCATTCCTCGGTGCGCCAGGTCCCGCCTGTGCGGCAGTACCGCAACCGGGCCCCGGTCTCGGGGTGTGTTGTCTCGTGGTCGTCCCAGTGGCTGGGCGGGAGTTCGCACTGCGCGGGCAGAGACCAGTGCACGGAGACGCACCGATTGCGGTTGGAGAGGTCAGGCTCGATCTCAGGCACGGAGGCCTCCTCCGCTGGTGGACACGGAGCGGAGGTCTGCCCTGGCGCGGGCGATCCCCGCGCAGCGGCCGGCGCAGTACCAGTGCACCAGGGCGCCGTCCTTGCTTCCGGCAACGCGCACCATGCCGGGCTGCGGGCGAGGGCCGATGCCGACGGAGCCGCAGCCGTCGACACGGCATTCGTCGACGACCGGTCCGCCCGGCAGATCCGCCTTCTTCTTGGCCCGGGCTGGCACGTCGGCGGCGCTGGGGAGCCAGTGCCCAGACGCGTTGCGGCCGAGAGAGCGGCCCGCCATCAGCGCTGCTCCCCGTTCTGCGCGGCTTCGGTGAGGAGTCGGCCGAGCGTGACGTAGCCGTCGACGGGGTTGACGCGTTGACTGCCGCAGGCCGTACACGGCTGCACCAGCTTGAGCGTGGCGGTCTCACGGCTGTAGTCGTACTGGTAGACGAGGTAGTTGGGGCCGCCGGGCTCCAGGATGGCCGTCGCCTCTTCCACTGACTCCGGCAGCCGGTCCGACGGCGTGTACTGCCAGTCCAGGTTCCCGGCGTCTTCACTCAGCGTGCGCGTCGCATGGCGGCGGGCGTAGCGGAGGAACTTCTCACGGTTGTGTTCGTACTCCTCGGCGGCCCGGGCCGGCTGGGCGGCCTCGTGCTCCTTGAATGAGGCGAGCGCGGCTTCGATGATGTTCATACGGCTACCTCGACGGTCTGGGGCTCGTACTGGGCGTGGATCCAGTCGGCGGCCTGGTCGACGGACAGGTGCTCGCTGCGGTGGCGTGCCCAGCGCAGCTGGCTGTCGCCGTACGGGCCGGCCGGGTCGGGGAGGGCGCGGGCCCGCCAGCGCTTGTGCTGGCCGGAGGTGCGGTAGCGGTCGATGGTTCCGGCGACGTCGGCGGCCGTGAGCGGGGGGCGTGGTGTGCGGGTGACCAGCCAGTCCCGGGGCTCTTCGTCGCGTCCGGGCACGGTCTGCTCGCCGGGCCAGAGCCACAGGCCCTTGACCTCGCGGGCGTCCTGGCCGTACCCGTAGGCCGGAGTGGTGGAGCTGGTGATCCCGACGTCCTCGCCGGTGACGATGTGGACGACAGTGCAGCTCCGGCAGATGACCCGGACCGTGAAGCGGCGGAACAGGCTCGCGTGGTCGCAATCTTCGGCCGGGCACTCATGGGCGAGATCCCTGTCGAGCAGGCGCCCGCGCAGGCCCTGGTCGATGCGCAGTTCCGGCTGCCACACGGGCTGCACGCACTCCTCCGCGTGGGCGAACTGCTCCCAGCCGAGGTACAGGTCGGTGACGATGTTCATTGCTCGCCCCCATCGCCCGCGGTGTCCGTGACAGCGGCGGGAGCGGGAGCGGCCGGGATGGGCGCTACGGCTCCGGCGGTCGGGATGAGGTGGCCGGCCGCCATGACGATCGAGGCGAGTGGGTACAGAGTCCCGTTGCCGCCCCGGAGAGCCATGAGGGGCATGTTGTCCGGCTGCTGGCGCTGGCCGAGGTGCATCCACAGCCGGCCGAGCTTGTCGGTCTGGCCGCGGGTGAGGTCGTAGATCCGGCCCCACAGATAGAACGGATCGGCCGCCGCGACCTCAGCCTCGTGGAGCAGGCGCGGGACGTCATGCGCGGTGAGGTGGACCTCGATGCCCTCGATCCGGCCGAAGGCGATCTGGGCGTAACCGGCGGTCCTGGTCGACAGGTTCGGCGGTGTGCCGATCGCATCCAGCCAGTACTCCCAGTCGCTGAGCGAGGTGGCCCGGATGGCGATGGCGACTCGGTCGTGGCTGGGTGCGATCTGGGTGAGCTCAAGCCGGCCTTCGTGCTTGGTCTGCAGGCGGGCAGCCAGCGCGATGGCCTTGCCGCGTGCCTCCTGGCTGTCGTGGGCCCGCTCGGTAGGACCGGCGCTCTGGGCTGCGTTAGGCCGGATCTGCGGCGACTGTCCCTCGACACGGCGCACGACGGGGGCGGTCGGCCCGTCCACGGGTGGCCGGGTGAGCGTCATCACGGTCGCGCCTCGAGCAGAGGGGTCGGCGGGGTTCGGGGGCGGCGCGGGGGCGTGCTGCGGTTCGGGTTCGTCGCCAACGCCGAGGAGGCCCTTACGGCGCAGTGCTGTCGCGATTCGTGTGGCCACTGCGCTCGGGTAGCCGCAGTCGTCGACGATCGTCTCGACCGCGATCTGGTACGCCTCGGGCAGGTCGCGCCGTGCTTCGATCTGCGATCGCAGATGGGCCAGGGTCTTGGCGTCACCGGGCCCGACGAGGCGTCCCTGGTCCTCCAGCTCGGCCACGAACTGGCCGGCGAGCTTGGCGAGTTGTGCCGCGAGGCGCTGTTCGATGTCGGCGCGTGGGCCGGATTCAGTCGTCATGCCGCCGGCCTCTCCATGAATCGCTGGAGGGATCGAACCGCCCTGTACTGGCTCGTCTTCGCGGCTCCCTCGGTCATCCCGAGTGCGGCGGCGGTCTCCTCGACCGTCATCTCGCGCAGGAACCGGCACGCGATGACGCGCCTCTGGTCAGCCGTGATCCGGCCCATCGCGATGCGCAGCAATTCGGTGTCCAGGCGGGCGAAGACCTCGTCGTCGGGAGGCGGGGCGGTGCGGCCCTTGTAGTCGGACAGGACATCCACTTCGTCGGTGAAGATCAGCCGCTGCGTGGGGCTGGCCTTGTAGTGGTCGGCGACGATGTTCCGGGCGATGGTGAACAGCCACGACAGCAGCGGTTTGCCGGTCCACCGAAAGGTGTGCAGCTTCCGGAAGGCGCGGAGGAACGTCTCGGAGGTGATGTCTTCGGTGCGCCACCTGTGGTTGCCGACCCGCTGCCGGACGAAGGCCGCAACAGCGGGGCGGTGCAGGGCGTAGAGCTCGCCGAAGGCGTCGGTGTCGCCTTGCTGCGCACGGGCGATGAGGTCCGGTTCTGGCGTGTCGCTGCAGGTCGGTCTGGCGTTAGCCTCAGTGATCAAGGCCTTCTCCGTTCATGAGCAGATGAACTGTGGTGGGCTGGTTGCTGCAGGGCTGCTCGGCTGGCCAGGCCCGGCCGTCGGGCAGCCCTCATGCATCAGGTGGCGCGGCGGCTGCGCGAGCGCGGAGTCCGCTGCTTTGGCACTGCCACCCCCGGGGTGGTGGGGTCTTCCGTGATGAGCGAGTCGACGCGTCCGCCATAGACAGCGCGGAACTTGCACAGAGTCGGCAGGCTGGGCTCTCCCCCGTTCGCCAGCCGGTACAGGGTCGCCCGGCCGATGCCGGTCCGGCTGGCGATGTCTTCTACGCTCTCGTCGCCCATTGACCTGGCTTTTTTCATGAGCGCGGTCATGTTCAGGCGGATCATGCGTGCTTCCCCCTCGGGATGTCTCATGCGTGGGACTAAGTCCCACGGCTGAAACATATGCAACTAACTCACACGCGCGCAAGTTGCATCACCGAAGTCGCGGAAGGATTTTTCAGGGGGGATCAGGGAGCCTCGCGCGAGCTCTGACCTGCAATGGCGAGAAAATGGGCCTTGACCTGCGAAGTCTCATGCGTGAGACATGAGTGCAAGTTGCATGCGTGCGCGCTACTCTCGCGGAATGCGGAGCATGGAAGATCCCCCCCACGGCAGTACGCGCGAGGAGCGACAAGCCGTCGCGCAACGCGTTGGCGCCTACTTGACGAAGGCCGCGACCGCGGCCGGATTCGATGTGCGCCAGAGGGCCGGCGGCCGAGCGCAGCTCGCCGACCTGCTCAACGTGAGCCTCACGACGGTCAGTCGGACCCTGGACGGCAAAACCTTGCCGATGCCGTCGCAACTCACGTCCTGGGCGTCAGTCCTTCATCTGGACCACCAGCAGCTGCTGCTTGAATCCGGACTGATTCCATCCAAACCATCCCCAGAGACACCAAATAGGGATGTAGCCTCGGCCGAACTCACCCCGGAGGCAGCGATGGACGCCTGGGAGATCACCGATCCAAAGATCCGCAAGATGCTCGCCGGAAACATCGGGCAGGCCGTCGAACTCCAACGAGAGATCGACGCCGCCGACCCGGGAGCAACAGCAAGGGGGTAAACCAGTGGCCTACAAACTGGCGGGAGCCGCGACGGTCGCATTCGCAGTGGGCGGCGTCCTGACGGTGGACGGAATCGTCCGGCACACCTGGGAGACAGCCGCTGGAGGAGTCGCGTTCCTCGCCGCCGGCGTCGCCGGCGTCCTGGCAGCCACGATGCGGTACATCCTCGCGCGTTTCGAAGAACGGACGCGCCGTGATCTCAACGAAGTAGCCGAAGAGCGGCGGCGCCTCGAGCTCGAGATGCAGCAGCGGGAGCACGACCTCGAACGGCGCCAGGAAGCGCTCGAGCGGTCCAGAGTTACGGGCAGCCTCCGCATGGCCAGTTACGCGTACGAGCTCGACGGCTACATGACCCTCGCGACTCGCCTGCGCCGGCGCGTAGAGGAGCTGGAGACGGAGATCCAGGAGGTCAACGACGAGCGCAACCAGCTGATCGCGCGCGAGCTCCTCTTGGCGAGCGGCCAGTTCACACAGAGGACTTATGGGGAGCTCAAGGCCGTCGCGGGAGTCGACTCACAGACGCTGTACCCGGCGGGACACGGGGAGCACACGGCCGAGGTGTCCGTCCTGTACGCCGATCAAGGCCGTGAGCACAGATGAATCGATACCTCAACCTCCTTTGCGGTGAAGGACGTTGACACTCGATTGAGTCATGGCGAAGGCCGCTCTCCCGTGGGGGGTAGAGCGGCCTTCGTGCGCTGTGCGTGGCAAAGAGCCGCCTTCACTGGGGTGAAGCGCGTCTCACGAAATCTCACAGCACCCCGGCCCTCTAGGCGGACAGAGTGCCGTGAATCTGGACAGGGTGGACGTGCTTGGACGCCCTTGGACGTGGAATGGGCAACGCGCGCTTAAGCACCCAGCACCGAGAGGAACGGGCACCCCGCCGTGTTCGCGCCCGCGGATCCGCCGGTCCGGCGTGCAGCGGGCGCCGGACCGGCGATCGGCACAAGTGACGGGGTCAGATCCAGCCCCGGCGGGCCGCCTCCGCACCCGCCTGGAAGCGGCTGCGGGCGTTCATCCTGGCAGCCAGGGCCGCGTTCATCCGGCGGACCGTGCGCAGCGAGATGCCCAGCAGCCGGGCGGCCGTCGCGTCGGTGTGCCCCTTGGCCTGCAGGGCAAGGAGTTCGTCCTCCTGCGGGGTCAGGCCGTTGGTGTCGCGCGGAGGTTCCGGGCCGACCGGCGTGGCCGAGGTCCACAGGCTCTCGAAGAGCGAACGGGCCACCGCGACCGCGCCCTCGCTCCGCAGTTCCAGAGCGCCGGCCCGGCCGTTGTCGGGGTCGAGGGGGACGACGGCGACCTCGTTGTCGACGACGGCCATGGCGATGGGAAGGACGGGCAACGTACGGCTCTGTGCCCCCAGTTCGCCCAGCAGGTCGACGTGGCGCAGGGCGTTGGGCTCGTTGCGGAAACTGTCCTGGTAGATACTGCGGACGCGGACCCCTCGTTCCAGGGCCTGGCGGCCCAAGCGCCGGCCGGTGGCGAGAAGGTCCGGAGCCCGCGAGGCCGCCGGCAGCACGGTGAGGCACTCGACGCTCGCCAACTCGGCGAGTTCGACGAGGCGTTCACGGACCGATGCAAGGCCCTCCAAGCGTCTGACGACCTCGAACTGGCGGCCCTTCTTGTGACCCCTTTCCTGGGTATCGCCGACGGCGAGCGTGGAGACGATCTCGCGCGCGGCCTTCAATTGCCGTTGTTCCTTGACCAGTTCTGCCTCCCGGCGCGAGAGGAAGTACGGCAGGCCGACCGCCGGATCGACGGCATGGAAGGCCGGATCCGCGGGTTCGGAGTCCGTGTCGTCGTGGCAGTCGAGCAGGCAGAGCTCGGCCAATCGGTCCAGCGCCGCGCGTACTTGTTGTTCGTCCTGACCCAGGCGGGTGACGATCTCGTGCAGTCTCAGCCCCGGCTCCTCCAGAACCAGCCGGAAGACAAGCTCCGTCCGCGCATCAAGTCCCAGCATCTGTAACATTTCTGGCTCCCCCGCCATCGTCCACCGTTGCGTACCGGGGCAGAGCCCCGGGCGATGCCAGGCGTGAGTGTATGGCGACACCCAGTTACAGGTCTAGACCATGATTCTCCCTGCTCTCAGGGCTGTTCCGGCCCGCCGGAGCGGAGATCAGCAGGTCGCCGGGGTGTTCGACGCATCGAACCACGCTGACGACGACACTGGCCACAAGGGGACTGTCCGCCCCCTGCCACCGCGCCGCTCACCTGCTTCGGAACGGGGTCCCGGCAGCGATCGCGCATGGCAGTCCGGTGCCTCGCACCTTGCGGCCACTGCGAAACGTAGCGACGCGGCAGTCCGTACCAGCAGGCTCATGCTCAGCCGAGGGCCCACAGGTCCCTTGCGCACACCGCCCGTTGCCACGCCTCATGCGAGGAGTTCCCCATGCGCAGGTTCTGTCGCCCGGTATTCCGCCTCTCCCGGACGGGTGCGTCGACCGCGCCGGGGCCCTGCCCGGACGGGCTCGCACGGGGGTGACCGGGATACAGGGAAACCGAATCCGTGCGCCTCGTGACCGCGCTGCTCGTTCCGCTCGTGCCGGCGCGGCCGGATGCCTGGCCTCCCGAGGACGTCGCCCTCTGGCTGAGTTCGGCGTGCCACGACAGTCGCTTTCCGGTTCCGCGCCCCGCGCATCTGCGTGCCGTGGTGTGCCGGCGGCGTTCGGTGCACGCCGCGCTCTTCATGGAGAGCCTCGATCCCCTGCACGCCGAGCTCGCGGCCCTCGACTTCCTCCTCGCCACGCTCGCCACCGGGCCCGGACCGCGGGGCTGGTGTCTCTCGTCCCTGGGACTGCCGGATCTGCGCTCACTGCCCCGACGGAAAGGACCTGACCCCCCATGTCACGGGTACGCCCCACCGTGTCGGTGATCATCCCCAACTACAACTACGACAAGACGCTCCGGGCCTGTCTGGAGTCCGTGTACGCGCAGACCCTCGCACCCCTGGACGTCGTGGTCGTCGACGACGCCAGCACCGACCGCTCCCGCGAGGTGGCCCGCGAGTTCCCCTGTGTCCTGGTGGCCCGTCCGGACAACGGCGGGGTCTCGGCGGCGCGGAACCTCGGCGCCTCGACCGCACGGGGCGAGATCTTCTTCTTCCTCGACTCCGACATCGCCCTGGAGCCCGACGCCATCGAAAACGCCGTCGATCTGCTCCTGGGCGAACCCGAGACGGGGTGTGTGCACGGGATCGTGGCTCCCGAGCCGCTCTTCGACGACGGCCCCGTGGAGGTGTACCACTGCCTGCACGCGCACTTCTGGCGCCGCCGCAGCGCCGGACTCGTCGGGACCGCCTTCTTCGCCATGGCCGCGATCGAGCGCCGGGTCTTCGAGGAGGTCGGCCCCTTCGACGAGAACCTCCGGGACTCGGAGGACGTCGAGTACAGCGACCGCCTGGCCGTCACCCACCGCATCCGCCTCACGCCGAAGGTGGCGGGCCGCCATGACGACGTGGACCGGTTCGTGCCGATGCTCGCCGAGCAGTACCGGCGCTCTCAACTCCTCATCCCCGTGGCCGCGGTGGAGCGCCGGCGCGGCGGCGGACTGCGCGCGAACCCCACCCGCGGTGTGCTGGCGGCGGCGCTGGTCCCGGCCACCCTGCCACTGGCGTTCGTCAGCCTGTGGCTGCTGGCGGTGCCGCTGGCCTGTGCGCTGGCCTTCGCCGTGGCCGATCCGCAGCTGTCCCGCTTTGTGGCCGGCCGCAAGGGAGTCGCGTTCCTGGTGTGGTTCACCGGCGTCCACTTCGCCGTGCATCTCGCTCTGGTGCTCGGCGCGTTGCACGGCGGTGTCCGCTGGGTCCTGGACCCCGGCTTCGGTCCGTCCGTAAGAGGCCGGGACCGTGCCGCGGCGGCGATGCCGTCGTGACGGGCAACGAGCGGGACGAGGCTGTCGACCGGGTGCCGGACCCCGGTGAGCGGCCGTCCCGGCGATCTCGCGTGCTGCGGGTCGTCGTCGCCGTCGCGCTGATCGCGGCCACCGTCTTCGCCGTCGGGGGCTCGGTGCGCGGTGCCGGTTCCGAGATCTCGCAGGCGGCGGACCGCCCCGGCGGTGTGCTGCTGCTGGGGGCCGCGCTGGTGGCGAACGCGGTCGGCCTGGGCCTGTCGATGCTGTCGTGGCGGGTACTGCTGTCCGACGGCGGGCGCCGGATCCGGGCGGCCGACGCGGCCCGCATCTTCTTCATCGGGGTCATCAGCAAGTTCGTACCGGGCCGGGTCTGGGGTGTGCTCGCGCATGTCCAACTGGGCAAGGCCGTCGGCATCGCCCCCGAGCAGATGATCGCCGCCTTCGGGCTCGGTCTCGTCATCGGGACGAGCACGGGCGCCGCCTTCGGTCTGCTGGTCGCGCCGGCCGTGCTGGGGGCCCAGGCCTGGGTGCTGGCGCCGTTGATCCTGCTGGCGGCGGCCGCCGTGGCGCGGCCCGGCTGGGTCAACGGACTGGTGTCCCTCACCATGCGGCTGGCCCGGCGGCCCGCGTCGGCCGTCCAGGGCTCGCCCCGGACGGTGCGCGCCTCGATCGGCTGGGCCTGTGTGTCCTGGGTGGTGTCCGGGCTGCATCTGTGGGCCATCGCCGTGCTGTTCGGAGCTCCGCCGCTGTCCTCCCTGCCCGTGTGCGTCGGCGGGTTCGCCCTCGCCACCGTCGCCGGGAGTCTCGCCTTCGTGCTGCCCGACGGCTGGGGAGCACGCGAGCTGGTCCTGCTCGCGCTGCTCAGCCCGGTCCTGCCGCTGCCCGCCGCCACCGCGGCGGCGATCACCAGCCGAGTGGTCTGCGTGCTGAGCGAGGTGGCCGCCACCGGCGGCGCCTTGCTCTGGGCGCGCGCCGCCGGCCCCGCGCGATCCCCCCGAACCTCGCTTCAGGAAGGAACCGCATGACTTCCGACGGACGCCTGCTCACCGTCGACGACTGCGAAGAGATGCCGGTGCGTCAGGTCCACGACCTGTATCGCGCCCACATCAACAAGAGCCAGGTGGCGTTGATGACCTCCTTCGGCTTCGGCCGGGAGCTGGTCGACCATGCCGAGGGCTCGTGGATCCACACCCGCGACGGACGCCGCATCCTGGACTTCACCGGCGGAGTGGGCGTGCTCAGCCACGGCCACAACCATCCCCGTATCCTCGCCGCGCGCCGACGCTTCCAGGAACAGCGCAGGATGGAGGTCCACAAGACCTACTTCTCGCCTTACGTCGCCGCGCTCGGCCACAACCTCGCCCAACTCCTGCCCGGCGACCTGAACATGTCGTTCCTGCCGAACTCGGGCGCCGAGGCCGTCGAGGGCGCCGTGAAGCTGGCGTACAAGTACCACCGGGGCCGCCGGCAGCGGATCCTGCACGCCGACATCAGCTTCCACGGCAAGCTCCTCGGCTCCGGCAGCCTGACCGGCAGTGCGCAGAACAGCTTCGCCTTCCCCGGCATCCCCGGCGTGTCCTCCTTCCGCTACGGCGACCTGGACTCCGTACGCGCGGCCGTCGACGCCACGCGTGACGCCAAGGGCCGCTGCGACACGTACGCCCTTCTCATCGAGCCCTTCTCCGCCTCGACGATGACCGAGTGCTCCGAGGAATTCCTGCGCGGGCTGCGGGAGTTGTGCACGGCCGAGGACATCGTGCTGATCTTCGACGAGATCTACACCGGCTGGGGCAAGACCGGCACGCTCTTCCACTTCATGCGCTATCCGGGTCTGGTGCCGGATGTGGTGACCACGTCCAAGTCCTTCGGCGGCGGCAAGTCGTCGATCTCCGCCTTCGTGGCGCGCGAGCCGGTCTTCCGGGCCGCGTACGACAGTCTCGGCGACGCCATGCTCCAGTCCACCAGCACCACGTACTACGGATTCGGCGAGGAGACCGCGACCGCCATCGAGGCCGTCAACATCGCCGTCGAGGACGACTATCCGGGACGCGCCCGTGCCATCGAGCGCGTCCTCGCCCCGGGGCTCGCCCGCCTGCGCAAGCAGTATCCCGACGTCATCGCCGACGTCCGCGGGGCCGGCGCCCTCTACGGGATCTTCCTCGACGGCGGCCCCAGGCTCCTGGACCTCGCCGCGAAGCTCGCGCCCGGTGGTCTGGCGCGCGACCCGCTGCTGCGCACCAAGGTCATCACCTGTGCGGTGGTCAACGCGATGTACCACGACCACGACGTGTACATGTACTACACGCTCAACGGGCGCAGTCCCCTGGTGGCGGCTCCCTCGCTCGTCGCGGGTGCCGAGGAGGTCGAGATCTTCCTCGACGCCCTGGACAAGACGCTGGCCAAGGGCATGAACCGGCTGCTCGGCGCCTTCTTCAAGGACAAGGCGGTGTCCCGATGGGCGGCCTGACCATCGCGGTGACCGGCGCGGCGGGCATGCTCGGCTCGCATCTCGTGGCCCGGCTCGCCGAGGACGGCCACGACGTCGTGGGGATCGACGTGATCGACGACGCGCGGTCCCCGCAGGGGGCGCGGCACGTCGTCGCCGACATCCGCGACGCCCCCGCCCTCGACCGGGCCTTCGACGGCGTGGACGCGCTGGTCCACTGTGCGGCGGCGCTGCCCAGCTACCCCGCCGACCAGATCCGCTCGGTGACGGTCGACGGCACCCGCAGCGTCCTGTCCGCCGCCCACCGGGCCCGTGTCGACCGGGTCGTGCACATCTCCTCGACAGCCGTCTACGGCCTCCCCAAGCAGGTACCGACACCCGAGGAGCATCCGCGGGAACCGGTGGACCCCTACAGCAGGGCCAAGGCCGAGGCGGAGGAGGTCTGCGAGGAGTTCCGGGCCCGGGGCATGTGCCTGTCGGTGCTGCGCCCCAAGACGTTCCTGGGTCCCGGCCGGATGGGCCTGTTCTCGATGCTGTTCGAGTGGGCCGAGGAGGGGCGCAACTTCCCCGTCCTGGGCCGGGGCGACGTACGTATCCAGATGTTCGGCATGGACGATCTCGTCGACGCCGTGGTGCTGGCGCTGCACGCCGATCCGGAGACCGCCAACGACGTGTACAACCTGGGCGCGGCCGAATTCGGCACGCTGCGCGAGGACTTCCAGGCCGTGCTCGACGCGGCGGGACACGGCAAACGGCTCGTCCCCCTGCCCGCCGCTCCCGCCCTGAGCGTGCTGCGGCTGCTGGAGCGCGGCCGTCTGTCACCGGTCTACGGGCGGCTGCTCTTCAAGCTTCTGGACGACTCCTACGTGGACATCAGCCGCGCCCAGGAGCGCCTGGGCTTCAAGCCGGTGCAGTCCAACCAGGACGCCATCCTGCGCACCTACGACTGGTGGCGCACCCAGCGGCGGGCCGGCGGGCACACCGCCGGCACGGGCCGGACGAGCCGGGAGCCATGGCGTCAAGGAGCGCTCAGCCTCGCCAAGGTGTTCTTCTGAGACCCTCTGGAGCCCATGCCGTGGACACCACGCAGTCCTCACCCGCGCCCGCGCGCGTGGTGGCAGTCCAGCCCCAGCCGCCCGATCCGCCGGACGCTGCCGCTCGCGCCGAGGCACCCGCCCGGCACCGCCCCTATCCGCTCGACCTGTTCGCGCTCCTGCGCCCCCACCAGTGGGTGAAGAACCTGGCCGTGGTGCCGCTGGCCCTGCTCGACGCGCGGCCGTGGTCGGGTGCCGCGCTGCTGCGCACCGGTTGGGCCGTGGTCGGCTTCACGCTGGCCTCGGCGCTCGTCTACGTCGTCAACGACCTGGCCGACCGGGAGCGGGACCGGCTGCACCCGGTCAAGCGCCGCCGTCCGATCGCCTCCGGCCGGGTCTCCGCCCCGGCTGCGGCCGCCCTGGCCGGAGGGCTGGCGCTGTCGCTGTGCGGCTGGGCGCTCATCGGTCCCGCGTGGCGGTGGTGGCCCGCCGCCGTCTACCTGGTGATCAGTTTCGCCTACGCGCGCGGGCTCAAGCATGTGCCTCTGGTGGACGCGTTCATCGTCGCCACCGGTTTCGTCCTGCGCCTCGCGCAGGGGGCGTTGGCCCTGGGCAGCGGGGTCTCCGCGTGGCTCGCGCTCTGCGTCTTCTGTCTCTGCCTGATGCTGTCGCTCGGCAAGCGCCGGCACGAGTTGGGCGCGGCGGGTCTCGCCCACCGTCCCGCGCTGCGCGGATACACGCGCGCGTTCCTCGACCACCTGGTCGTGCTGGTGGCGGTCCTGACAGCGATGTCGTACGTCTGCTACCTGCGGGACGACGCCACCTTCGCGTCCAGGGCGCCCCTCGTGGTCCTGCTGTCCGCCCCCTGTGCCGTGTTCGGACTGGCCCGCTATCTGCAGGTGCTGCTGGTCGAGGACGGCGGGGCCGAACCGGTCCGCATTCTGCTCCGCGACCGGGCGACGCTCGTCAACGCGCTCCTGTGGGGTGTGCTCATCGCCGTCGCCCTGCTGCTGTCCCACCGCCCGTTCTGATTCCTCCGACCGCTCGAAGGTGCGGCTCTGCCATGTCACAGAAGAAGCCCCTTGTCTCCGTCGTCATCCCCAACTACAACTACGGCCGGGCGCTCGAACTCTGCCTGCGTGCGGCCCTGGCCCAGACGTACGAGCCCTTGGAGGTCCTGCTGGTCGACGACTGCAGCACGGACGACTCCGTGGCCGTCGCCGAGGCCTGCGGGGTGCGGGTGATCAGCACCGGCGTCAACAGCGGGGTGGCCACCACCCGCAACACCGGGGCCGCCCACGCCCGGGGCGAGATCATCGTGTTCTGCGACTCCGACGTCGCCATGGAACCCGACGCCGTCGCGTGCGCCGTCGCCCTGCTCGACTCGAATCCGCGCATCGGCGCCGTGTGCGGCACCTACGACGCCGAACCCCTCATCCGGGACAGCCTGATCGAGGAGTACCGCTGCCTCCATCAGTACTACTGGCTGGCCGAGACGGAGGGCCGCATCGGCACCGTGCACACCGCGATCCTCGCCATGCCGGCCCAGGTCTTCGCCGAGATCGGCCCGTTCAATCCCCGGCTGCGGCACACCGAGGACGGTGACTACGCCGCCCGGCTCTGCCCGCACTACGAGGTCCACAGCTCCACCACCGTGCGCGGCCGGCACGACCACGACGACACCTGGCGGGTGGTGCTGCGCAAGGTGTTCCACCGCACCCGGCTGCACATCCCGCTCTATCTGCGCCGCGGCGACCTGCCCGGCGGCATCGCCACCGGACCCCGCGCGAGCGCCAGCGTGGCCGCGCTGTCGGCGATCCTCACTGTGCCGCTGGCGGCCGTCTCCCCCCTGTGGCTGTTGCTGTCCGCGGTCCTGCTGGGCTTCTCGGTCCTCGCGGACACGGCCCTGTACCGCTTCGTCCTGCGGCGCCGCGGACCGCTGTTCACCGGGTACTTCGTGTTCGCGCACTTCGTCGTCAACGCGGTCATCGCGGCCGGAGCCGGCGTCGGTGTCCTGCAGTGCCTGGCGTCCCAGCGCTTCCGCCGCCTGTACGAACCGGCCGGGCGCGGCGACGCGGTGCAGGCGCTGGCATGACCCAAGCCCCGGTGCCCGAGACCCTGTCGGGCGGCGACGCCGCCGAGCGCCCATTGGACACGAGGACCAACGCCCCTGTACACACGCGGAGTTGGCCGGGCACGGCCCTCCTTGTCGTCGCCGTGCTCTGGACCCTGTTCGTGGCAGGCCGTGCCGTGTTCAGCGGGCGGTGGTGGCTGTGGAACGGCGTCGGGCTCGCCCCGCCCCTCGCCTGCCTGCTGATCCCGCTGGTTCTGCTCGTCCCGGCCGCCCTGACCCGGCGGCGCCTGCTCACCGTGGGCGTGGTCCTGACCTCGCTGCTGCTGGGCTCCTGGCAGGCGGGCCTGCACCCCGGCGCCCTGTTCCGCGGCCAGGGATCCGTCCCGCCCGGCGCGTTGAAGGTGGTCAGCTGGAACACCTTCTTCTGGGACCAGGACAGCGACAAGGACGCGTTCTACGCGTATCTCAAGTCCCGTGCCGCGGACGTCTACCTTCTCCAGGAGTACGAGTACGCCCGCGCCGGCCGGCCCGCTCCCATCGACGAACTCGCCCGCATCAAGGCGGAGTTCCCCGGATACCACGTGGCGACGCGAGGCGAGTTCCTCACGCTCTCGCGCTATCCCATCGTCCGGACCGAGGCCCTGCGCCCCTCCGACCTCGCCGAGCCCGACACCGACTGGGCCGACTACTGGAACATCCGAGTGCTGCGCACGGACGTCAGGGTCGACGGACAGGTTCTCTCCCTCTACAACACCCACCTGCCCGACCTGCTGAACGTCGACCGCAACCCGCTCTCACCCTCCTACTACCGGTCCGTGCACCAGCTGTCCGACCGCCGCGACGCCCATTTCCGGTCGCTGCGCGCGGACTTGAAGGCCAACCGGAACCCGGTGGTGCTCGCCGGCGACCTCAACGTGCTGCCCGGCACCGGGGACCTGCGCTGGTTCGACGGCCTGCGCGACGCGGCCGACAAGGGCGACTCGCTGTACCCGGCGACCTTCCCGGTGCGCGGCCCCGCACTGTGGCGGCTCGACTGGGCGTTCGTCTCCCCCGCCCTCCGCCTGCATCGCCAGTCCCTGATGGATCCGCCCGCGGACCTGTCCACGCATCGGCTGATCGATCTGCGCCTCTCCCTGCCCGACTCCGGGGACCCTGCCCCGCCCACGGAAAAGGACGGTTCATGACCAGGCGTCCCGCACGGTCGCCACGCTTCGACGTGACGATCGTCCTCACGTACTACCTGCCCTACACGAGCGGACTGACCGAGGTGGCCCGCACGGTCGCGGAAGGGCTGGCCGCGCGCGGCCGACGGGTGGCGGTGGTCACCACCCGGCACGACCGCGGCCATCCGGCACGGGAGACGCTCAACGGCGTCGAGGTGTTCCGGACGCCGGTGGTGGCCCGCATCGGACGCGGCACGATCAGTCCGGGATTCGCGCCGCTGGCCGGGCGCATCGCCCGCGATTCGGGGGCGGTCCAGATCCATCTGCCGATGCTGGAGGCCGGTCCGGTGGCGCTGCTGGCCGGTTCCACGCCCGTGGTGTGCACGCATCACGACGACGTGTGGCTGCCCAAGAGTGTGCCGGCCGCCCTTCAGGTGCCGGTGGTGGACGCGTCGGTCGGCGCGGCCCTGCGCCGATCGTCGGCCGTCGTCGTCAACAACCTCGACCACGCGGAGCATTCACGCCATTGGCACCTCATGCGGGAACGCCGCCTGCTGACCATCGCACCGCCCTGCCGGGAGCGCCGGCCCGCCCCTGCCACCTTCCGGGAGAGCGACGGCCCGCACATCGGCTTCCTCGGCCGGATCGCGCCGGAAAAGGGCCTGCACCATCTGGTCGACGCCTTCCGCCGGTTGACCGATCCCGAAGCGCGGCTGATGATCGCGGGGGACTATTCCAAGGTGGCGGGAGGCAGCGTGGTCAGCGCCCTGCGGGAGCGGGCCGGGGACGACTCCCGGATCCGGTTCACCGGGTTCCTCGACGACGCACAAGTGGCGGAGTTCTACTCGTCGTTGGACGCCTTCGCGCTGCCGTCCGTGGCGGAGGAGTCCTTCGGCATCTCCCAGACGGAGGCCATGATGATGGGCGTGCCGTCCGTCGCGAGCGACGCCCCCGGCATGCGCGTGCCCGTCTCCGACACCGGGTTCGGCCGGCTCTTCCCGACCGGCGACGCCGCCGCTCTGGCGGACGCGTTGAGGGAGGTCGTCGCCTACTCGCCGCAGCGCCGCGCCGAGGGGATGCGCGCGACGCGGGCCCGCTACGGCACACAGAGTTGCGTCGACGCCTACGACGGGCTGTTCCAGGAGTTGCGCGGTGCACGAGAGGTCCCGGTGTGATCGAAGAGCTTGTGCGGTGGGCGGCGGTGGCCTGGGCGGTGTTCCTCGGCGCGCACCTGGTGCTCAACGGGCGTTGGTGGGCCTGGTTGTTGCCTTCGTTGATGCCGCCGCCACTGTTCGTCCTGGTGCCGTGCGCGCTGGCCGGTGCGGCCTGGGCGACCGGCGATCTCGTCGCGGCCGTGGTGGCGGGCGCCACCCTGATACTGGGCGCGCGTCAGAGCGGGCTGCATCCGGGCGCGCTGGTGCGAAGGCCGCGTGGGACGCCCGGCGAGACCGCGGTGAGGGTCGTCTCGTGGAACACCCAGCACTGGTGTCAGACCAAGGAGGCGGACCCGTTCTACGCCTTCCTGCGCGAACTGGACGCGGACGTCTACCTGTTGCAGGAGTACCACAACGACGTGTTCGACGGCACGTATCGCCTCATCGACGACGAGGCGCGGCTGCGCGCCGAGTTCCCCGGGCACGAGGTGGTCATCGCCCGAGGTCTGGTCACCCTGTCCCGGCTGCCGGTGGTGGCGACCGTGGAGACGGCGGCACGGCGGGTGTTGCGTGTGGACCTGCGGCTGCCCGGCGGCCCGGATCGCGTGCTGTCCACCTTCAACGTCCACATCCCCGTGCAACTGCGCCTCATCAACCCGCTGCGTGCGGAGTTCTACCGCGCCGTCCGGCAGCGGGCGGGTGATCGGAAGCGCGAGTACGCGGGATTGCGCCGCGATGTCTCCGACTGCCCCAACCCCGCCTTGATCGCGGGGGACTTCAACACCACACCCGCCGTGGGCGACGTACGGCACATCGCCGCGCTCGGCGTCGACGCCGTGCCGTTGACGGGAAGGTTCCACCCCGTCTCGTGGCAGGCCCGTGCGGGCATGCGCTGGTGGCGCCTGGACTGGGTGCTCAGCACGGCAGGAGCACGGGTGCACAGCTACCGCTTCCGCGATCCGCGCGGGCTGTCCGACCACTGCGTCCAGGAGGTGTCCGTCTCGCTCGCCGACCCGGATGCCCCCGCACCCTCCCCCACCCGACACGACCGAGAGGCACCGCACGATGCGCTACCGCTATCTGGGAAGCACCGGCCTGAGGGTCAGTGAGCTCTGCCTCGGAGCCATGACCTTCGGCCGCGAGACCGACGAGGCCACCAGCCACGCCATGCTCGACCGTTTCGTCGACGCGGGCGGCAACTTCGTCGACACCGCCGACATCTACTCCGCGGGCGTCTCGGAGGAGATCACCGGGCGCTGGCTGAAGCGGCGGCGGCGCGAGGACGTCGTGGTCGCCTCGAAGGTCCGGTACGCCATGGGCGACGGCCCCAACGACCGTGGCCTGGGCCGCGCTCACGTGATCGCCGGGGTGGAGGCGACCCTCCGTCGGCTCGGCACCGACTACCTCGACGTCTACCAGGTGCACGCCTGGGACCCGGGCACCCCGCTGCGGGAGACGCTCGCCACGCTCGACACGTTGGTCACCTCGGGGAAGGTCCGCTACCTCGGCGCGAGCAACTTCTCCGGCTGGCAGCTCCAGAAGGCCATCGACCTCAGCCACGCCAACGGCTGGGAGCCCTTCACCTGTCTCCAGCCCCTCTACAACCTCCTCGACCGCGAGGCCGAGTGGGAGCTGCTTGAGGTCAGCCGCAACGAGGGGCTCGGTGTGATCCCGTGGAGCCCGCTGCGCGGTGGGTGGCTCAGCGGCGCGATCCGGCGCGGTATGTCGGGGCCGGTGTCCGGTACCCGGGTGGAGACGGCCGGGCAGCTCGGGTGGGGTGAGCGGTGGGACGTCTACAACCAGGAGGAGCGCACCTGGCGGGTACTGGACGCACTGCACGAGGTGGCCGACCGGACCGGTCTCGCGCCTGCCCAGGTGGCCCTCGCCTGGCTGCTGGAACAGCCGGGAGTGACCGCGCCCATCGTGGGCGCGCGCACGATGGAGCAGTTGGAGACCAATCTGGGCGCGGCCGGCCTCGACCTGGAACCGTCCGACGTCGAACAGCTCACCCGCGCCAGTGACCAGCGCCTGCCCTACCCCTACAACGTGATCGAGACGGACCCGGAGCGCCGCTGACCGCACCGGCCCGGACGACCGGCAGCCCGTCCTCCCTGGCTCAGGGACGAGAGGACGGGCTGCCGGATTCCGCCGGGCGCCGGCGGTTCGGCGCCGGGGCCGGTGGTGCGGGCGTCCGCGTCAGCCGGAAACCCGCACCACCGTCGTCGCCCCCGCCCGGACCGTCGGCGTCGCGTAGGTGTACGTCACGCCGTCGACCTTCTTGGTGTGCACGCGCTGCGGGACACCGTTGACCGTGATCTTCTTGTGGACCCCGGCGAAGCGGGCCTCCCACTGGTAGGAGCCCTTGCGCGCGTTGTTCGTCAGCGTGGTCTTCGTCGCGCCGTCGTGCCGCACGGTCACCGAGCCCGTGCCGATGGGGACGTCCGCCGCCTGGAGCCACTTCATGCCGGAGGGCAGCCGGGACTGGGTGGTCACCTTGTGGTTCGGCGCGTCCGGGGTGATGCCCATCAGGCCCTGGACGGTCTGGCTGACCAGGGTGAACGACACCTCGGGGTAGTCGCCGTTGGGGCCCTGGCTGGAGTTGATGTGCTGGATCTCCCGCTCGCCGTAGATCTTCTTCATCCACTGCCAGGCGGTGTCGTTGCGGTTGTTCTTGAAGAACATGTCCGGGAGGTACGTCGTCGACTCGATGTTGGGCGAGCCGTTCGGGCCCAGCTCCTGCTGCTGGATGTAGTCGAGGTAGGCGTCGTTGCGCGGGCCCGGGTCGATGATCTGCTTCATCGGCATGAACACGCTGTTCTCCTTCCCCCAGCCGGTGACCGGGGTGCCGGAGAGGGTGTAGGCGCGCACCATGTCGGCGCCGGTTCCGGTGCCGCTCCACTTGTCGTTGAAGTACTTCTTGAGGTCGGCGGCCTTCTTGTCGTACGTCTTGGCGAGCTTGGTGTCGCCCTTGCCGCGCGCGAGGACGGCCATCGCCAGGTACGCCTGGTACTCGGAGGCGATGCCGTCCCCGGCCTCGGCGAGTCCGTCGCCGTCCTGCTCGTTGTAGCTGGCGGCGCCCTGGAAGATGCCGTTGCCCGTCCCCTCGGCGACCTTGACCTTGCCGTTGTCCACGGCGGAGTTGTGCAGGTCGATGAACTGGTCGGTGGCGTGCCGGTAGAACTCCCACAGCGCCGGGTCGTCCACGTACCGCCGGTCACCGGTCCACAGGTACGCCTGGGCCGCCTTCTCGACGAGTTCGAAGGTGGCCGGCACCTCGCGCACGAAGTTGTCCGGCGTCTTGTAGTCGATGCTCAGGTAGGTCTTGGCGTCGAAGTTGAGTGACCAGACGGGGAAGTACTTGTGCTCGGCGGTGGCCGATGCCGCGTAGGAGCGGAGCATGTTCTCGTTCTCGTCGTCGAGACCGATGAGGTGTGCGCCGGCCAGCTGGTGGGTCATGTCACGGGAGTAGTAGGCGCTGCGGTTGGCGTATCCGGCCCAGTAGGTGGGCCCGTACGTCGCGGTGCCCGTGCCGCCGACCTGGTACTCGTCCACGTTGACCGGGCCGACCGTGCCGGGCAGTTGCGTCCAGCTGTTGGCCTTCTTCTTGGCCCAGTCGAACATCGCGGCGACCTCGGGGTCGGACGAGGTGACCTTGGGGTCGGCGGACGCGGCCGGGGAGATCATCAGGTCGTCGGCGTTGACCCAGGCGGTGCCGGAGCCGAACTCGATCTGCAGCCGGTCGCCGGTCTTCAGCGTGACGCCACTGATGGTGTAGCGCGCGTAGCCGGGGTGCTGCGGCAGGGTGATCGTCTGGACGGTCTGGCCGTTGCGTCTGACGGTGTACGTGCCGCCGGTGCCGGCGCTGCCGATCCAGGCGGAGAAGTCGTAACTGCCGTTCCTGGGCGCGACGACGGTCACCTGTCCGCTCTTGCCTGCGCCGGCGTCGAGGTAGAGGAAGCGCTCGCCGCCGTGCCGGTTGCCGGTGCCGACACCGGCGCCCGAGGTGAAGGTCCAGCCCGTGCCCCCGTTCTCGAAGCCGGGGTCCGGGATGGTCAGCTGGGGGCGGGCGGCGGAAGTGCCGTCCGCCGACGCCGTGGCCGACAGCGCGGGTGCCATCGGAACGATCACGGCAACAGCGGTGAGCAGCATGAGCCTGGAGGGCTTCATCGGGTCTCCCGGGTCTTCAGTCACGGCGAGGGTGCGGACGGCCGCGTGGTGGCGGAAAGCTAACAGGGGCGGAAGAGGCGATTCAATGGTCATGCGCAAGAAACATGGAAGACACGCAGACTCACTGCTATCTTCCCTGGACGATTGGGCTGAAAGTTTTCATCCAGTCATTGCAAGTCGAGACTCATCGCACGTGGCGACGGAGGGAACCGTATGAAGGTCGGCATCACCGAGGTCGCGGTCCGGGCGCAGGTGAGCGAGGCCACGGTCAGTCGTGTCATCAACCGGCGCCAGGGCGTGTCGCGCAGGACGCGCGAGGCGGTCGAGCAGGCGATGACCGACCTGGGGTACGAGCGGCAGACGCGGGGGCAGCTCGTCGCGGTCATCACCGAACTCGTCTCCAACCCGTTCTTCGCCGACATCTGCGAACGGATCGAGTCCACGCTCGCCCCGCACGGACTGAAGACCGTCGTCTGCCCGTGCTTCCCGGGCGGGGTACAGGAGTTGGACTTCCTGACCTCCCTCGCCGACCGGGGTGTGGCCGCGGTCGTCTTCCTGTCCGCCAGCAACACGATCGAGGGCTCGGACCCGGGGGCGTACGAACTCCTGCGCTCGCGAAGGATCCCGTTCGTCGGGATCAACGGCCAGTTCGAGGGCGTGAGCGAGGCGCCGGTCTTCTCCACGGACGACCTACTGGCCGCCGAGCTCGCCGTCGACCACCTCCACCGGCTCGGTCACCGCCGTATCGGCATGGCGTCGGGACCGGTCGGCAACCGTCCCGCCGACCGCCGGGTCAGCGGTTTCATCGCCTCGCTCGCCAAGCGTGGAGTCGAGGATCCGGAGCAGTGGGTGGTCCGGCAGTCCTACACCGTCGAGGGCGGCCAGTCCGCAGCGGTCTCGCTGCTCGGCCGGGGCGCCACGGCCGTCGTCGCGGCGAGCGACTACATGGCTCTGGGCGCGATCCGAGGTGCCCGCCGACAGGGGTACGACGTCCCGGGTGACGTGTCGGTCGTCGGCTACGACGGCGCCATGATCATGGACTTCGTGGACCCGCCGCTCACCACGGTCCGCCAGCCGGCCGACCGCCTGGCCTCGGAGGTGGCCCGCAGTGTCCTCGCCCTGGTCGGCAACCGTGACGTGCCCGTCGGCGAGCTCCTCTTCGACCCGGAGCTGGTGATCCGCGCGAGCACGGCGGCGCCGAAGACGGAGTGAGGCGTCGACCGTCGATGCCGGTCGCGGTTGCTCGTCCGGACCATTGACCTAGACATCGGATCTAAGGACACTCTGGCCGGAGGTTCGGCCGACTGATCGACAGAAACTCACCTATTCATCGGGTGTTTCATGATTCACGGATGCTCCGGAGGAGCTATGCCAAAGTCCCGGTTCGTGTTTCTCGGGTTGTCGCTCGCGCTGCTCGGAGGTGCCGCCAGTCCTGTCGTCGCGGCACCGGCCGCAGCGCGCCAGGCGAGACCGGTGGTGGTCGACGTGGACGACTACGGCGCCGACCCCACCGGCAGGAAGGACTCCGCGCCCGCCTTCGCCGCGGCGCTGCGGCACGCCAAGAAGGTCGACGGCGACCGACCGGTCAAGGTCGTCTTCTCCAGGGGCACCTACCAGATCTACCCCGAGCGGGCCGAGACGCGTGAGCTGTACGTCTCCAACACCGTTGGCGCCGACCAGCGTTACCGGGACAAGAAGATCGGGCTGCTCGTCGAGGACATGCAGGACGTCACCGTCGACGGCGGCGGGGCCAAGCTCGTCTACCACGGTCTACAGACGGCGTTCGCGTCGATCCGCTCGACGAACGTGACGTTCCAGAACTTCTCGTTCGACTACGCGGCCCCCGAGGTCATCGACGCGACCGTCGCCACCGCCGGCGTCACCGACGGACACGCCTACCGCGTCCTGAAGATCCCGGCCGGCAGCCCGTACGAGGTGAACGGCACGCACATCACCTGGCTCGGCGAGAAGAGCCCGGCCACCGGGCAGCCGTACTGGTCAGGCACCGACGGACTCCAGTACACGCAGATCCACGACCCCAAGGCGCAGAAGACCTGGCGTGCGGACAACCCGTTGTTCAACGACGTCGCCTCCGTCACCGACCTCGGCGGCCGGCGGATCCGCATCGACTACAACGGCGCGTCACAGCCGACGGACGCCGGTCTCGTCTACCAGATGCGGCTCATCGAGCGGACCGAGCCGGGCGCCTTCATCTGGGAGTCCAAGAACGTCACGATGCGTTCGATGAACGCCTACTACCTCCAGTCGTTCGGTGTGGTGGGGCAGTTCAGCGAGAACATCTCCATCGACAAGGTGAACTTCGCGCCGGACCCGAAGTCCGGCCGCTCGACCGCCTCGTTCGCGGACTTCGTGCAGATGTCCGGCGTCAAGGGGAAGGTCTCGATCACCCGGAGCGTCTTCGACGGTCCGCACGACGACCCGATCAACATCCACGGCACCTACCTGGAAGTCGTAGGGAAGCCCGGGCCGAACACCCTGACCCTCGCCTACAAGCACCCGCAGACCGCCGGATTCCCGCAGTTCGCCCCGGGTGACGAGGTCGAGTTCACCACCAAGCGCACGATGACCCAGCTGACCCCGGCACACGCCAAGGTCACCGCGGTCGACGGGCCGAGCGGGATGGACCACGACAAGTCGCTGACCACGATGACCGTCACCTTCGACCGTCCGGTCCCCGCCGGGACCGAGATCGGCGGCACGGTCGTGGAGAACATCACGGCCACCCCGTCGGTCGTCATCTCCGGCAACGTGTTCCGCAACGTGCCCACCCGCGGCATCCTCGTCACCACCCGCAAGCCGGTCCTGATCACCGGCAACCGGTTCGACGCGATGTCCATGGCCAGCATCTACGTCTCCGCCGACGCCTACCAGTGGTACGAGTCCGGGCCGGTCTCCAACCTGACCATCCGCGACAACTCCTTCACGAGGCCCAGCGGTCCGGTCATCTTCGTGGAGCCGACCAACCAGGTCGTCGACCCGGCGAACCCGGTGCACCACAACATCTCGGTCGAGCACAACTCGTTCGACATCGGTGACGTGACCGTGGTCAACGCCAAGAGCGTCGGCGGGTTCACCTTCACCGGCAACACGGTGCGACGGCTGGACAAGGCGGACCAACCGCCGTACAGCTCACCGCTGTTCGTCTTCCACGGCAGTTCGGACATCCGGATCGCACGCAATCACTACGACAAGGGCCTCAACACGTCCGTCGTCTCGGACTGAGACCGAAGCGAGGGGCGGCCGTCCCGGCCGCCCCTCAACAGCTCTCAAAATCCTATGTGATCTCACTCCATCACGACGGAGCGGCAATCGCTGCACGGGTCTTGACGTGGCAATCACCCCTCCCCCAGCATCACGCACAACCGAAATCCTATTTGATTCAAGTGGGGCAAGCACCATGAGCCGTCGTAGATCCGTGCTGTCAGCCACCATCACCCTCTTCCTCCTCGCCGCCTCGACAGCCGCCTGCACCATCAAGAACTCCGACGACCCGGGTGCGGCCGACACCGCTTCCGCGCGGACCGGTGGCGGGTCGGCCGAGCTCGCCGACGGTTCCAAGACCAAGGTCGCGCTGGTACCCGGCGGAGCCCACCCCTACTTCCAGCCCTGGAAGACAGCCGGCGCGGAGGCCAAGAAGACCCTCGGGCTCGGTGACGTGACGTTCGACGAGACCGCCGAGTGGGACCAGCAGAAGCAGAACGACCTGCTGTCGACGCTGGCCGCCCGCGGCTACAACGCGTTCGGCATCTTCGGGGTGTCCCCGACCGACATCAACTCCACCTTCGCCGACCTCAAGTCCCAGGGCTACGCCGTCGCCTCGCTCGCGTCCTGCCCCGCCGGCGGCACCAACGACGCCGACTTCTGCCTGTCCACGGACGTGGAACTCGCCGCCTACAAGGCCGCGCAGGCCGCCATCAAGGCGATGGGCGGAAAGGGTGCCCTCGTCCACCTCACGGGCAACAACGTGGACGCCAACACCCAGTTGAGGATGAAGGGCGTACAGAAGGCGGTGCAGGAGACCGGCGGCAAGGTCACGCTGCTGCAGACCATCACCGACATCGACAAGGACCTGCAGACCGCGCAGAAGGCGGTCTCCGACCTGCTCGCCGCCAAGGGTTCCAAGATCCAGGGCATCGTCTCGACGGCGTACAACCCGGCGGTCGCCGCCGCCGAGGCCGTACGCGAGTCGGGGTCGAAGGCGAAGGTCGTGGCGATCGACGACGACGCCAAGATCCTCAGCTCCATCAAGAACGGCTCCGTGACCGCGACGGTCGTGCAGAACCCCGTCGGCCAGGCGGAGATCGGCACCTGGGCCCTCGCGCTGCTGCAGACCAAGCAGTGCACGATGGCGAAGCCCGGACAGATCATCGACTCCGGTTCCTTCGTCGTGACGAAGGCGAACGTCGCCGACTACGACAGCGCACGGCAGGCCAAGACCGCCGAGCTGAAGAAGCAGTTCGCCGACACGTACCTCAACTGCCGCTGAACGCCCGGGCCACGGACGAAAGAAAGCCGCCACACCCCATGAGCATCATCACCAACGCCACGGCCCTGCTGGCCGACATCGCGGTCGAGACCGACCGCACCGACGCCGTGCAGTCGTTCGTCAAGCAGGAGACGATCCTCGTCCGGCTGACCACGGCCGACGGCCTGGAAGGCACCGGTTACGCCTACACGATCGGCACCGGCGGAACCTCCGTCCTCGCCCTGCTGCGCGACCACCTCCTGCCACTCCTCGCCGGCAAGGACGCACGCAATGTCGAGGCCCTCTGGCAGGAGCTGTTCGGCCTGACCCGCGCGACCACCACCGGCGCCATCACCTCGCTCGCGCTCGCCGCGGTCGACACCGCCCTGTGGGACCTGCGCTGCAAGCGCGCCGGCGAGCCTCTGTGGCGGCTGGCCGGCGGTCACCGGCAGCACGTCCCGGTGTACGACACCGAGGGCGGCTGGCTCCACCTCAGCACCGAGGACCTGGTCAAGGGGGCCCTGGCCGCGAAGGACGCGCAATGGGCCGGCGTCAAGATCAAGGTGGGCAAGCCGCACATCGCCGAGGACGCGGAGCGGCTGCGCACGGTACGCGAGGCCGTCGGACCGGCGCTGCACATCATGACGGACGCCAACCAGTCGCAGTCGCTGTCGCGTGCCGTCCAACTGGCCGCCGCACTGGAGCCGTTCGACCCGTACTGGCTCGAAGAGCCCATGCCCGCCGACGACATCAGCGGCCACGCGACTCTCGCCCGCTCGACCCGGATCCCGATCGCGGTGGGTGAGTCGATGTACTCGCCGATGCAGTTCCGCACCTACCTGGAGACCGGCGCCGCGTCCATCGTGCAGGTCGACGTCGCCCGCGTCGGCGGCATCACCCCGTGGCTCAAGGTGGCGCACCTGGCGGAGACCTTCAACGTCATGGTCTGCCCGCACTTCCTGATGGAGCTGCACGTCAGCCTGGTCGCCGCGGTCCCCAACGGCGCGTACGTGGAGTACATCCCGCAGCTGCGCGCCGTGACCCGCACCGAACTGACCGTCCAGGACGGTCTGGCCACGGCACCCGACGAGCCGGGCATCGGCATCGACTGGGACATGGACGCCCTAGAGGACCGGAGGGTGTCATGAAGACGGCCGCCGTCACCGAGCCCGACAGCGGGACGAACCGCCCCACCGAAGGAGCGCGCCCCGCCCACCGGTTGCCGTTCTGGGTCAACCAGCGGCTGGGCCTGCTGGTGCTGATCATCGCGCTCAGTATCCTCTTCGGCTCGCTGCGGCCGGCGTTCTTCGACGCCCGGCTGGTCCTCTTCCCACTGCTCAGGGACATCTCGACGCTGACCGTGGTCGCCCTCGCGCAGATGGTGGTGCTCTCCATCGGGCACATGAACCTCGCCGTGGGTCGTATGGCCGCCTTCGGCGCCCTCTTCGCCGGGTTCGGCTACGACCGGCTCCATCTGCCGCTCGTGCTCGGCCTGTTGCTGTGCCTGGTCGCCGGCTGCGTCATCGGCGCGCTGACCGGGTGGATCATCGCCCGCACCGGCGTGAGTTCTTTCGTCGTGACGCTGGCGATGGACTTCGCGCTGCTGGGTCTGGTCTCGCTGCTGTACTCGTCCCTCACCGACAACGCCGCCTTCACGACCCGGCCGGCCGGGCTCGCCGAGCTGCGCTCCTACTCGCTCGCCGACATCTGCGTCGGGCCCGTCTGCGGCTCCCCCGCCATCCCGCAGATGACCCAGTTCACCGTGCTGGCCCTCGTCGTCCTCGGCTTCCTGTACGCCCGTACCCGCATGGGACGCGAACTGCTGCTCACCGGTGCCAATCCCGCCGCCGCCGAGCTGTCCGGCATCCCCACGGGCCGCCGGATCGTCCTGGCGCACGGCCTGTCAGGGCTGCTCGCCGCACTCGCCGGGTTCATGGCCGCCGTCGGCACCGGCACCTTCAGCGCCTCCATCGGCGACGACTTCATGCTGCCCTCGTTCCTCGGGGCGGTCCTGGGCGGGACCCTGCTCACCGGCGGGGTCGTCTCCGTCATCGGCGCCCTGCTCGGCACCTCGCTGGTCGGCGTGATCCGCAAAGGCCTCGACCTGCTCGGGGTCGGCCTCGAAAGCCTCAACATCTACCTCGGCTGCATCCTGCTGCTGGCTCTGTCGGCGGACCGGGTACGCACCGTCGTGTCCTATCGCAAGGTGGTGCGCTCCACATGACCACGCTCCACGACCGGGGAGCCGCCGCCCTCCCCGCGCTGCGGCGCTTCTCCCGCTCCACGACGATGACCCTGCTGTGCGTGGTCCTCGCGGGCTATCTGGCGCTGGGCATCTCCTCGTCGGGCGACTTCTTCGAGGGTCCCTCGCTCCGCACCTTCCTCCAGTACCTCGCCACGCCGATCCTCATCGGACTGGCCCAGATGGTGGCCCTGTGCGTCGGGCAGCTCAACCTCGCCGTCGGCGCCCTCGGCGGTTTCAGCGCCTGTCTGATGGGTGTGCTGATGGCCGACCACGGCGTCCCCGCCGTACTGGCGGTCCTCATCGGCGTGTTGAGCGCCACCCTGATCGGGCTGGTGACGGGCGTGTTCATCGTCGCCACCCAGATCAACGGCTTCATCGTCACGCTCGGCACGATGACGATCCTGCTCGGCGCGCAGTACCGGCTGTCGGGAACGCGGACCATCGACGGGTACTCCGCCACGCTGCGCGACCTCGGCCGTTCGGCGCCGCTGAACATCCCCCTCGTCTTCGTCACCGCGCTCGTCGCGGCGGCGCTGCTTGCCGCGTTCGTGTACCGCACGGTCGCCGGCCGACGGCTGCTGGCCGCCGGCGGAAACCCCCTCGCCGCGCGGCTGTCGGGCATCTCCACCGACCGGCAGATCGTCCTCGCGCACACCCTGTCGGGACTGCTCGTCGGCATCGCCGCGCTGACCGCCACCGCCTCCCTGCCCGGCGTCAACCGCAGCGTCGGCGGCGACTGGCTGCTGCCCAGCTTCGCGGCGCCGATCATCGGCGGGGTCGCCCTGACCGGTGGCTCGGTGGCCGTGTTCGGCACGGTGCTCGCCGCGTTCGTGATGCGCCTGATCGACACCGCCCGCGCCCAGTACTCGCTCGACCCGAGCTGGGTCAACTTCCTCATCGGCGTGGTCGTACTCGGCACGGTCGTCGGCGGCCGGATGCGCGAGACCCACCTCGACAAGAAGGGCCGGACGGCCGGGCGCACCCCACCCGTGCCACCGGACAGCGGACCGCAGCCGGCCGGCGCACTGCCCACGACGGGAGGCACACGATGAGCGAGACCCTGTCGGAAGACGGTCCGCCGGAGGGCGGTTCGGCGGAGGGCGGCTCGGCCAAGGACATGGTGCGGGGAGACGTCCTGCTGGAGTGCGAGGACATCGTCAAGGTCTTCCCCGGTGTACGCGCCCTCGACGGTGTGGGCCTGCGGCTGGCCGCCGGCTCCGTGCACGCGCTGCTCGGCGAGAACGGCGCGGGAAAGTCGACGCTGATCAAGGTGATCACCGGGGTGCACACCCCCGACGGCGGCAGGCTCGTGCGGGGCGGTGAGGAGATCCACCTGCGCTCCCCGCTGGAGGCCACCCGGGCCGGGATCGGCGTCGTCCACCAGGAGCGCAACCTGATCCCCGGCTTCTCCGTCGCGGAGAACATCACCCTGCAGAACCCGCCCTCGCGGCGCGGCCTGGTCGACCGGGAGGCGATGACCGCCCCCGCCGAGCGCTGCCTGGCCGAACTCGGACTGGACCTCGACCCGCACCGCCCGGTGCGCGAACTGTCCGTCGCCCAGCAGCAGTTGGTGGAAATCGCGAAGGCCCTGTACACCGAGAGCCGGGTCCTCCTGCTCGACGAGCCGACCGCGTCCCTCTCCCCGCAGGAGGCCGAGCGCCTCTTCGACGTCGTACGGCGGCTCACGGAACGCGGCACATGTGTCGTCTTCGTCAGCCACAAGCTGGAGGAGGTCTTCGCGGTCTGCGACACCGTCACCGTCCTGCGCGACGGCCGCTCCGTCCTGGAGTCCGCCCCCCTCGCCCAGCACACCCAGGACGACGTGGTCACCCTCATGGTCGGCCGCACCCACGCGGTGACGGACATGGCCCCGCGCAGCGTGGACACCTCCGCGGCCCCGGCGCTGTCCCTCACCGGCGTCTCCACGGCGGCGGGCCACGAGGACATCTCGCTCAGCGTCCGTCCCGGGGAGATCGTCGGCCTGTACGGCCTGGTCGGCGCGGGCCGCAGCGAACTGGTCAAGGCCGTCCTGGGCCTCGACCGCGTCACAGGCGGCGAGATCCAGGTCTACGGCAGGACGGCGCGGATCGGTTCGCCGCGCGAGGCCCTGCACGAGTACGGCATCGGGTACCTGACCGAGAACCGCAAGGAAGAAGGCGTCTTCCTTGAGCAGCCCATCGTCCGGAACATCACGGTGACGGTGTGGAAGCGGCTCGCGCGGGCCCTGGGATACGTCTCCTCGCGGGCGGAACAGGAGGTCTCGCAGGATCTCGTCGACCGCCTGAGCATCCGTGTCTCCGGCCTCCAGCAGAACGCGGGTGAACTCTCCGGCGGCAACCAGCAGAAGGTGAGCCTGGCGAAGTGGCTCGCTGCGGACACCAGGCTGCTCGTCGTCGACGAGCCGACCGTCGGCGTGGACGTCCGCACCAAGCACGCCTTCCACGAACTCATCTGGGAGCTGGCCCGAGGCGGTCTGCCCATCCTGCTCATCAGCAGCGACCTGGCGGAGATGATCACGCTGGCCGACCGGGTCGTCGTCATGGCCGACCACCGCATCCGCGGGGAGGTGGACAACGACCACGACTACGATCGGATGAGCGGGCGGATCATCCGCGTCATCCACGACCGTGCTGTCTCGGTCGTATCCCCAGTTCCTACGAAGGGTGCCACCGCGTGAGACGGGTCGCACAGGTCATCCGCGTCCACCCCGAGAAGCTGGACGAGTACCGAGAACTCCACCGCGCGGTACCCGGTCCCGTCCTGGATCGGATAAGGCGCAGCCATATCGCCAACTACTCGATCCACCTGCTGGGAGACCGGCTGTTCAGCTACTTCGAGTACCACGGGGACGACCTGGAGGCGGACCTCGCCCTGATGGCGGAGGACCCGGCGACGCAGGAGTGGTGGCAGCTGACCGCCCCGTGCCAGGAGCCGGTCGAGGAAGCGGCGCCGGGTGAGTGGTGGGCGTCGACGGAGCAGGTGTTCCTCATGGAATGAAGTCAGGATTCGAACCGGTCCAGTTGGCGCTCCAGGCTGCGGGTGAGGTGCTCCGCCATCGCCTCGGCCGCGCGTTCGGCCCTGCGGCGGAGTATCGCGCGCACCACTCGCCCGTGCTCCGCCGTGGTCGGGTCGCCCTCGCTCCGCAGGCTGCTGAGGCGGAAGACGTGCAGGTGCGCGTGGAGTCGTTGTACCGCGTCCGCGAGCAGCGGACGGTGGGCGGCCTCCGCGATCGCGTCGTGGAAACGCTGGTCCAGGGCGGCGAAATCGCGGTACGCCGCGTACGTACCGGCGGGGCCCGGGTGGGCCTGCATGTCCTCCAGGATCCCCTCGATGGCGTCGAGTTGGGAGTCGTCGGCGTTCAGGGCGGCCAGGGCGGCGGCGCGCGGTTCCAGGAGCAGCCGCATCTCGAACAGCTCCTCCACCCCCTGCCGGGTCAGCAACTCGGTCGCCCGGTATCCCGACAGGGACCGCTTGACGACGAGTCCGTCGGCCTCCAGGCGGGCCAGGGCCTCGCGCACGGGGGTCGGTGATACGTTGAGCGTGCGGGCGACGGCCTCGATGCCGACGCGGGCGCCCGGGGCGATCTCGTGGTCCATGACCATGGTCTTGATGCCCTCGTAGACGCTGTCGGACAGCACCTGACGAACCGGCGCCGCGGACAGCCCGCCCGCTCCGGGCGCCTCGTCGGAGACGGAGGGTTCGTCTGCCGGCATCCGGGTCTCCTCCGTGCTGTGGGCGTTCGCGCGAGGAACAGTTTACCGAGGTGGAGGGATCGGACACCGAAGCGGGCGGAGGCGGACGGACAGGGCAAGGTGGTGCGGCGCACTCCGGCGGGCTGAGCGCCGGGCCTGTTGTCGGTGGTCGTGGGAGTGGTGCTGCTGTGAACGCACCCCCGCCGCCGCTGCCGCGTCCCGCACCGTGATTGGCTGACGTCGGCCACTCCGGCCGACGCCCGAAAGGACACCGCAGTCATGAGCAACGCATACGCCTACGAGTACAAGGTCGTCACCTTCAGGGAGTCACTCATCGGTGACGCGCTCGACAGCGACAAGCTGGAGAAGACCCTCAACAAGCACGCCGCGGAGGGCTGGGCGCTCAAGGCGATCACCGCAGCCGACGTGAAGGGCCGGATAGGCCCCGGCTCCGTCGAAGGCCTCCTCCTCACGCTTGAGCGCCCGCGCGCCTGACGTCGACGAGCCCAACCCGCCCCGCACAGGCCTTTGTCGAGCACGGCGTCACGGTGCCGCACGCAGCTGTGCGGCCTCGTGACGCAGCGCCCCCACGGTGGCCGTCACGTCCAGGTGACCAGCGAGGGCGGTGTCCGCGCCTTCCCCGGCATCGGTGCGTACCACGCCTCGAAGTGGGCTCTCGAAGGTCTGTCGGAGTCCCTCGCCCAGGAGGTGGCGGGCTTCGGCATCCACATCACCAACGTCGAGCCCGGCCCGTATGCCACCTACTGGCTGGCCCGCGGGGCACGGCACAGTGCGGGACTCCCGGACTACGCCGAGGTCCACTCGGCCACCGCGCCGGAGTTCGAGGTCGGCGATCCGCGCGCGACCCGCGCCGCCATCCTGCGGATCGTCGACGCGGACAAGCCTCCGCTGCGGATCCTCCTCGGCAGGTCCTTCACCGACGTGGCCGACCTCTACGAGGAGCGGCTGAGCACGTGGCGTCAGTGGCAGCCGGTGTCGCTGGCCGCGTTCGGCTGAGCCCGGGCGGTTCAGGCCCCGTCGGACGGGAGCGCGTACAGCTGGGGCAGGTTGACCACGATCGCCTCCTGCGTGCTGCGGGCGATGACGACCACGGCTTCCTCGGCGGGGTCGGGGTTCTCCTCGCGGTGCGGCACGAACGGGGGGACGAAGATGTAGTCGCCGGGGGCGGTGCGCAGACGCACCTCCTCCGGCTGGGCGCCCGAGTCGTCGAGGAAGACGAACTCGGGGTGCCCGCTCACCACGTAGATCGCGGTCTCGGACTCGCCGTGGTGGTGGTCGGAGGAGGACGTGGCGGGAGCGACGTGGGTCTGGCCCATCCACAGCTTCTCGGAGCCGACCGTCTTGCCGCTGACGGCGGCGAACCTGCGCATCCCCCCGGTCTGTGCCGTGTCGCCGTCGAGGGCGTCGGCGCGGATGTGGTGGAGGCGCGTGTGCAGGGGTGCCGCCGACTGTCCGGGGGCGTCGTGGAGGTGGGGGTGGAAACCTTCGCCGGGGGTCGTCAGCGGCTCGCTCATGGTCGGGACGCTAGAGCCGTCCCGAAAAGGATGTCAAGAGGTGTCCATTGTCCTTCACCTGCGGCAATGTTCCCGCAATGTAGGAGGGGAACGGCTGGAGGACTTCGTGAAGGGCACCCCGTCGGGCATGATGTGCGCATGCATATCTCCGCGAAGGCGGACTACGCCATGCGGGCCCTGTTGGAGCTCGCCCGAGAACCCGCCCGCCCGCTCACGTGCGAGGCCGTGGCCTCTTCCCAGCAGATCCCCTTCCGGTTCCTGAAGTCGGTCGTGGGCGAGTTGCGGAAGGCCGGTCTCGTGCGCAGTCAGCGCGGTTGCGAAGGCGGGTACTGGCTCGGCCGGCCCGCCGACGAGATCACGCTCCTCGATGTCGCACGCGCCGTGGACGGCGAGTTGATCACCCTGCGGGGCGAGTCGCTCGCCGGGCTCGACTACCCCGGACCCGCCTCCGGCCTGCCCGGCGTGTGGCGCCAGGTGGAGGCGGACGCCGCCGCGATCCTGGGCGGCACGACCCTGGCCGCCCTGCTGCCGGCTCCCGCCGAAGCGGGGGCGGGCGCGGGGCTGAGCGGGAAGGGAGCCGCGTGACGGCCGTACCGGACAGTCCGGCGACGGACGGCGTCGAGGTGGTCGAGTACACCGACCCGCTGTGTCCGTGGGCGTGGGGGTCGGAGCCCGTCTTCCGGCGCCTGCGTGCCGCGTTGGCCGGTCGGGTGCGGTGGCGTCGCGCGTACTGCATCCTCTTCGACCACGACGACGATCCGGCGCCGGATCCCGCGGCGGAGACCGCCTGGTACGCGCGGTACGTCGAGGACATCGGCACCCATACGCGGGCGCCGCGAGCGCTCAAGTTGAGCCGGGTGGCCGCGAGTTCGTGGCCGTCGTCACTGGTCGCCAAGGCCGCCGAGGCGCAGGGCGACGACGTGGCCGACCGGGTGCTGCGCCGACTGCGCGAGACCGTGTTCGTCCTCGGCGAGCCCGCCGACACCCCCGTACTGGCGCTGTCGGCGGCAACGGGCGTGCCCGGTCTGGATGTTGAGCGCCTCGCCGCCGACGCGGCGTCGCCCGAGGTGCTGGAGCGGGTGCGCGCCGATCGCGCCGAGGCACGTCGTCCCGTCGCCGAGGTGCTGTCCGTGCGCGACGGGTCGCCCCATCCCGGCGCCGCCAAGGAGACGGCCGACGGTCAACTCCGTTACGCGCTGCCGACGTTGCTGGTCCGCCGCCACGACCGGTATCGCGTCGTGCCCGGCTGGCGGACGTACAACGAGTACGCCTCCGCGATCGACGAGGTCTGTCCGGGGCTGCTGTCGGAGCCTGTGGCGTCGGCCCCGGCGGAGGCACTCGCGCGGTATCGAAGCCTGACGGATCCCGAGCGCGGGCTGCTGACCAACGGCTCATGGCCGCCGGCCGACGCCGTCCGCGTCGAGACCGCGGGCGGGCCTTTGTGGCTGCACCCGGACGAGGCCGCGGCGCACCCCGCGGCCGGACGCGGCGCACCCTCCACGTCCTGACCGGCCTCTGATCAACGGTCAGGGCCCTCCTGCGACCAGCAGTCGGGAATCGTCCCGTGACCAGTCGTCGGGGTCGTCCCGCCGAATGAGACACCAATTGGTGTCCATTGACAGCCGCCGACGGCTGCCCCCAGGATGAGCAGCATGCTTACGACGCACCCCGGTGTGGTGTGCCGCTACGTGGACCTGCGGCGCACCTGCAGCGCTCTCTGTCGCTGACCCGCCGCCCTCGGCCCACAGGCGCCTGACGCCGCTCTCGTGGACGCCGGCCACCCGCCGCGTCGCCGACCGCCTCCCGTCCTCTCGCGCCCTTCACTTCGCGCTCCGTCGCCTGCTCCCTCTCCTTCTGCTTCCCGGCTCTCCCCCGCGATCCGCCGACACCTCGCGTCCCGAGCGCGACATGTCCCTGTGCGCACCGAAGCCGCACCGGCATGTCCGCCCCGGCCCGAGCGTCGTCCGGCCCCGAGGTGTGCCGCCCTCGCTCCCTCTCCGCTGCCCCGGCGCGGTCCGGAGCCCTCGAAGAAAGAAAAATGATGTCCGGACGACTCACGCCCCGTAGTCACCAGGCGGCCTTCCGCCCCGGCAGACTGCGCGCCGCCGCCCTCGGGACCGCCCTCGTCACCGTGCTCGTCCCCGCCCTCAGCGCCTGCGGCGGCGACGCCGCGTCGGCCGGCGGCAGCGCCACACTGAAGTGGACCTCCTCCTACTTCCCCACCCACTGGGACCCGGTGGTCAGCGGCAGCGGCGCCCAGTTCCGCGAACTGTCCCTGGTCTACGCCTCGTTGACCCGCACCGACGCCACCGGCAAGGCCGTGCCCGACCTCGCCAAGAGCTGGGAGTACAACGCCAAGGGCGACCAGATCACCTTCCATCTGCGCCCGGGGCTCAAGTTCAGCGACGGCGAGCCGGTGGACGCGGCAGCGGTGAAGGCCGCCATCGAGCGCGCCCAGAAGCAGAAGAACTCGGCGCTCTTCGGCGACCTCACCTCGATCAAGTCGGTGGACGCGAACGGGCTGGACGCGGTGCTCCACCTCAGCCAGGTCGACTACCAGATCCCCCAACTGCTCGGTGAGCGCGTCCTGCAGATCGCCAGCCCCAAGGCGGCCAAGTCACCGGCCAAGCTGGACCAGAGCCCGGTCGGCGCGGGCCCGTTCACCGTCACCCAGCTCGTCCCGGGCACCAAGGTCCTGCTGAAGAAGAACCCGGACTACTGGGACGCCAAGGACATCCACATCGACAACGTCGAACTGACCTCGGCCCCCGACGCCTCGACCGTCGTCTCCGGACTCCAGACCGGCGTCTACAACTTCGCCGACATCGAGCCCAGTCAGGCCGAAGCCGCCAAGAAGGCCGGCCTCGACGTCTTCGTCCAGCCCGGCTTCAACGCCAACAACATCAGCCTGAACGTCAACAAGGCGCCGTTCGACAACGACAAGGTCGTCGACGCGGTCCGCTACGCGATCGACCGCCAGGAGTTCGTGGACAAGCTGACCTTCGGCTACGGCTCGGTGACCAACCAGCCGTTCCCCAAGGGCTATGTGGCCTACGACCCGCAGTCCGCGAACGACTACGCCTACGACCCGGCGAAGTCGAAGCAGCTGCTCTCCGAGGCCGGTTACAAGGCGGGACAGATCAAGCTCGACCTCGTCATCCCGGCCGAGGACCCCCAAGCGGAGATCGTCCAGGCGCAGTTGGCGAAGGTCGGCATCACCGTCAACATCAAGATCGACAAGAACTGGGCCACCCCGTTCTTCGCCAAGGACCTCACCTTCTCGCTCTACGGCACCACGGGCCGTGACTCCGCGGCGCAGACCCTGACCGCGCACTTCGGCCCGAACGGCCCGCTCAACCTCAGCACGCCCTACGAACCCGCCGGCTTCGAGGCGGCCATCGCCAAGGTCCGCCAGACCCCGCTCGACTCCCCCGACTACGCGAAGGTCCTCCAGGCGGCGACCCGGGCCGGCCTGCAGAGCAAGGCGCTGGTCTTCACCTACTCCTCGCCCAACCTCATCGCGAAGAGCAAGTCCATCTCCGCCCTGCCCAAGAACCCGGCCCACATCGACTGGACCGGCGTGACCATCGGCGCCAACTGACACTCCGTCACATCCCGGACAGCCACTACAGAGACAGCCCACTACAGAGTCAGCCACCAAAGAGAGGGGGCACGCCATGACGACGACGGAGACTCCGGCCACACCGACCGACGTACGTCACCCGGCCGCCACGACCCGGACGCGGCGCACGCTGGGCCGCGTCCTGGTCACCCTCGCCCGGTCGATCGCGATCTTCGTACCCGTGTTCCTGGTCGCGACGTTCGTGACGTTCGCGCTGCGGTCACTGAGCGGGCTCAGCCCGGCGCGGATCCAGCTGGGCGAGGAAGCAACTCCTGAAGCAGTGGCCCGAGTCGAAGCCCAATGGGGTCTCAACCGGCCCTTCCTGGTCCAGTACGTGGACTGGCTGGGCGGCGCCCTGCACGGGCAGCTCGGCACCAGCTGGACCAACGGCGCCGACATCTCCACCCTCATCGGCCTCGGCCTGGGCGTGAGCCTGTCGGTGGCCACCTTCGCGCTCGTCATCGGCGTGGTCGTGGGCTTCGCCCTGGGCACCCTCGCGGCACTGCGCCGCACCACCTGGGTCGACCGCGCGATCACCGGCTTCGTCACGGTGATCTCGGTGATGCCGGCCTTCGTCGTCGGCATCGTGCTGGTCGCGGTGTTCGCGGTGGGACTGCACGTGTTCCCGTCCGCCGGCTACATCCCGGCGGCGCAGGGCCTGGGTCCCTGGCTCGCCCACATCACCCTGCCGGCCATCGCGCTGAGCTTCGACGTCATCGCCGACGTCGCCCGCCAACTGCGTACGAGCCTCATCGCGGCCTACCGCGAGAACTACGTGACGGGCGCGGTCGTACGAGGGCTCAGCCCACGGCGGATCTTCTTCGGCCATGTGCTGCGCAACGGCCTCGGTCCCGCGCTCGCCACGCTCGGCCTGAAGTTCCCCACACTGGTCGGCGCCTCCGTCGTCACGGAGTGGATCTTCGGGCTCCAGGGCTTCGGCCGCTTCGCCAACGACTCCGCCCAGGCCGGTGACGTACCCGCCGTACAGGGCGTGCTCGTGGTGTCGATCGTCCTGGTCGTCGCCTTCAACCTGATCGTCAACCTGGTGCTGGCACGTGTGACGCCGGCATCCCAGCGGGGGGTGTGACCATGGTGCGCCGCGTGCTCTCCCTGACGTCCGGCCGGATCGCCCTGGTGATCCTGACCGTGATCACCCTGCTCGCCGTCCTCGGGCCGTTCATCGCGCCCCAGAATCCGCTGGCCACCAGCTCCGACACCCTCGCGGACGCCTCGGGCGCCCACTGGCTCGGCACGGACTACCTCGGCCGCGATGTGCTGAGCCGACTCCTCGACGGCTCCCGGATCAGCGTCCTCGGTTCGCTCGAAGTCGCGCTCACGGCCCTGGGCGTCGGGGCGACCCCCGGCATCCTGTCGGTCTACTTCGGCCGGGTCTTCGAGTGGATCACCCTGCGGCTGACCGACACCCTGGTCGCCCTGCCCTTCCTGCTGTTCGCCGTCGCGGTGGTCGCGCTGCTCGGCAACGGCATCACCCAGGCGATGCTGGTCACGGGAGTGCTGGTGTCGCCGCTGTTCTACCGGGTGTCCCGCGCCGCCACGCTGGCCGTGGCCCGCTCGCCGTACGTGGAGGCCGCGCTCATCTCCGGCGCCTCCATCGGCTGGGTCGTACGCCGGCACGTGTGGGTCAAGGTCCTCCCGCCGATCGCGGTGGCGCTCGCCCAGACCGTCGGCGTCGGCTTCGTCATCGTCTCGACGCTGACGTTCCTGGGCATCGGCGTCCAGCCGCCCGCGCCGACCTGGGGCGGCCTGCTCGCCTCGGACCTCGGCTACCTGACCCAGCAGCCGTGGGCGCCGCTCGTACCCGCACTGCTGATCATGGTCACCGTCTGGGCCTGCAACCTCCTCGCCGACGCGATCCGCGACGTCTCCGGCGAGGCGGGCCGCGCCTTGGTCAACAACCGCAAGGCACGCGCCAATCGCCTGGCCGGCACCGACTCCGACGCCGACCTCGCCCACGTTCACGCCGGAGGTGTGTGATGGCAACTCTCTCCGAGAAGGTCCTCACCGAGGCCGAGCCGCACAGCAGAGCAGCGGTCGCACGGACCGGCGCCCAGCAGGCCGAGCCCGCCCGCGAGACCGCTCCCTCGACGCCCGTCCTGTCCGTACACGACGTGCGCATCAGCGACCGGGCCGCCGGCGACGAGATCGTGCACGGTGTCAGCTTCACGCTCACACCGGGCAAGGCCGTCGGCATCGTCGGCGAGTCTGGCAGCGGCAAGACCCTCACCTGCCGCGCCACGCTGGGCATCCTCCCCGCCCACTTCGAGGTCACCGGCGGCTCGATCGAGATCGACGGCCAGGACATCTCCGGCCTCACCTCGGCGCAGTGGACGGCCTTGCGGGGCGCCACGATCAGCGCGGTCTTCCAGGACCCGGCGTCCTATCTCAACCCCTCGATCCGGGTGGGCGCGCAGATCGCCGAGGTGCTCCGCGTCAAGAAGGGTCTCAAGCGGCGCGCGGCACGCGGAGAGGCGCTCGGCCTCCTGCGCGCGGTGCACCTGCGGGACCCGGAGCTGGTCTACGGCCAGTACACCTACGAGCTCTCCGGCGGCATGCTCCAGCGTGTCCTCATCGCGGCCGCGATCGCCGCCGACCCGCGCATCCTCATCGCCGACGAGGCCACGACCGCGCTCGACGTCACCGTCCAGGCCGAGATCCTCGACCTGCTGGCCGACCTGCGCGAGCGCACCGGGCTGGCTCTTGTCCTGGTCTCTCACGACCTCGCCGTCGTCGCCCAGCTCTGCGACGAGGTTCTCGTCATGCGACAGGGCGAAGTGGTCGAACAGGGGCCGACCCACGAGGTGTTGCACAACCCGCGGCACGCGTACACGCGGCTGCTGATCGCCGAGCACGAGCAGTACGGCCTGGACAAGTTCCTCGCCGCGGAAGCGGCTGAGGCGGTTCCCGCCGCGGAGGAGGACGCATGAGCGGGGAGCTTGCCGGTCCCGTCCTGGAGATCACCGACCTGGACGTGCACTACGGTCTGCGCCGGCGCCGCCGCCAGGCCCTGCACGGCGTCTCGTTGAGCATCGCACCGGGAGAGACCGTCGGCATCATCGGCGAGACGGGCTCCGGCAAGTCGACGCTCGCGCGGGCCGCGCTCGGCCTGGTGCGCGCGTCGGCGGGGTCGATCGTGATCGACGGCGAGGAGGTCGGCGCGTACGGCCACCGTCAGTGGCGCGCGCTGCGTCGCCGAGGTGTGATCCAGTACGTCTTCCAGGACCCGCTGCGCAGTCTCGACCCGGATGTGACGGTCGAGGCGTCCCTCGCCGAACCGCTGCTGATCCAGGGCGTGTCCCGGCAGGAGGCGGCGACGCGGGTGCGCGCGTTCCTCGACCGGGTCCGGCTCGACGCCGAACTGCTCGACCGGCTGCCCGGTGAGCTGTCGGGCGGTCAGCGCCAACGCGTCGCGGTGGCACGGGCGTTGGTGACGGAACCGCGTCTGGTGATCCTCGACGAGCCGGTCAGCGCCCTGGACTCCGCCAACCGCGTCCAGATCCTGCAGATCCTCAAAGAACTCCGCTCCGACGGGGTGGCCCTCGTCTTCATCTCCCACGACCTGGGTTCCGTCGCCGGGGTCGCCGACCGCATCGCCGTGCTGTACCAGGGCGAGTCGGTCGAGGTCGGTGCCACCGCGGACGTCATCAACCAGCCTCAGCACCCCTACACACGGCTGCTCGTCCGCTCCGCGCCGACCCTGCACAGCGCGGCGGCGGACCGGGCGGAACGCGAGGCCCTGCGCGCCCTGCTGCACGTCTGACACTCCCTCAACCGCGCCTGAAATCCCACTGACTCACCAGACCTCTCCTGACAGAACAGGAACAGCCATGTCCCGCACGCTCCACCTCGCACTGCACCCCTACGGCGTGGGCGGCCCCGGCCAGCACGGCCTGTGGAAGGACCCGCGCGTCGCGAAGAACGCCAGCATCGACATCAACTACTACATACGGCTGGCCCAGGCGGCCGAACACGCGCTGTTCGACGCCCTGTTCATCGTCGACAGCCAGTTCATCAACTCGACCTATCCGGCGCACTACCTCAACCGCCTGGAACCACTGACGCTCCTGTCGGCCGTCGCGACCCACACCAAGCACCTCGGCCTGGTGGGCACGGCGAGTTCGACGTACAACTCGCCCTTCAACCTCGCCCGCCGCTTCGCCTCGCTGGACCACATCAGCGGCGGCCGGGCCGGCTGGAACGTCGTCACCAGCTTCGACACCGGTACGTCCAAGAACTTCGGGCTCGACGAGCACCTCGACTACGCCACGCGCTACGGCCGGGCCCTGGAGTTCGTGCAGGTCGCGCGTGGGCTGTGGGACTCGTACGAGGACGACGCGTTCCCGGCCGACGTCGAACGGGGTGTGTTCCTCGACCCGGCCAAGCTGCACGAACTCAACCATGCGGGCGAGCACTTCAAGATCGCGGGTCCGCTGAACCTCTCCCGCTCCCCGCAGGGCCAGCCGGTGATCTTCCAGGCCGGTGTGTCCGAGGAGGGCCGGGACCTCGCCGCCCAGGTCGCCGAGGGCATCTTCGCGCCCGGGGGCACCCTGGAGTCCTCGCGGGACTACTACGCCGACATCAAACAGCGGACCGCCGCCTACGGCCGCGACCCCGAGCACGTCAAGATCCTCATCCACGGCGGCCCGGTCGTCGCCGCCACCGACGAGGCGGCCCGCCGCCGCGAGCGGGAGATCTTCGAGGAGGACGACGACTTCGGCCGCAACCTGGCGCTGCTGGGCCGTTCCTTCGGGGCGTACGACTTCAGCGTGCACGACCTCGACGCACCCTTCCCGGATGTCGCCCACCTCGCCGAGAAGGGCGGGCGCACGGGGGCCTCGCAGCTCATCGAGCGGGCCAGGACCGAGAAGCTGACCCTGCGTCAAGTGGCCGAGTCCATCAACCAGTTCCGTCAGTCGCCGTTCGTCGGGGACCCGCGGACCGTGGCCGACACCATCCAGCAGTGGTTCGACGCCCGCGCCTTCGACGGCATCAACCTCGCGTTCCGCACCGAGGAGGAGCTCAACTACTTCGTCGACGGTGTCGTCCCGATCCTGCAGAAGCGGGGCCTGTTCCGGACCGAGTACACGTCCGACACCCTGCGCGGCAACCTCGGGCTGCCGATCCCGGCCAACCGTCACTCCCGCGAGCGCCAGCTCGTGAACGACTGAGGCCGCGCCATGAGCGAACTGTCGGCGACGGGGGGCCGCGACGTCCACACCGTCCGCTTCCCCGCCGCCCCTCCCCCGGCGACGGCCGACGTCCTCATCGTCGGCGCGGGCCCGGTGGGCCTCGCGGCGGCCGTCGAGCTGACCTCACGCAGTGTCCGGGCCGCCGTCGTCGACCGCGCCCGCGCGGCGACACTGGTGCGGGCGGGTGCGATGGGGCACACCCCTCGGGTCGTGGAGCATCTGCGGCGCTGGGGGCTGCTCCAGCGGGTCCGGGACGCGTGGACGTATCCGCCGGAGTGGCACCGGGGAACGCGGCTGGTGACCTCGCTGGCCGGGCACGAGCTGGTGCCGGTGGCCGCGCCCTCCTTCGCCGACAGGAGCAGTACGGCCGGGCACTCGGCCGACGAGGCACTGCGCCGTCCGCAGACCGTGTTCCAACGGGTGTTCCTGGACCGCCTGACGGAACAGGGCGTGAGCGTGTCGGGCGGCTGGGAGCTGACGGCGCTGCGGGAGGACGAGGGCGGAGTCGACGCGGAGGTCGTGGACGTCGACTCCGGGCGCTCGCACACCGTTCGGGCCGCCTACGTCCTCGGCACCGACGGAGGCGGCAGCACCACGCGCCGGCTGGCCGGCATCGCCCGCGAGGGAGAGCACGCCACCGAGAAGCGGCTGCGCCTCATCGTCCGCACCGGCGACATCTCCGACCGGGTGGGACCCGCGCCCAGCGCGACCAACATCGTCGTCAACGCCCGCGCCTCCGGCTTCCTGGCCGCCGTCAGCGCCCGTGAGTGGCGGGTGTACGCAGGACCGTACCCGCTCGACCACGAGCCCGGTGAGGACGAGCTGTTGGCGGTCGGCCGGGCGGCGTTCGGCTTCGAGGTGGACCTGGAACTGGTGTCCGCGACGACCTTCTACCACGCCACCCGGATCGCGGAGACGTTCCGCCGCGGCCGGGTCCTGCTCGCCGGTGACGCGGCCCATGTGCGCACGCCCGGCGGGAACTTGGGCGAGGGCATCGGTGACGTGGTCAACCTCGGCTGGAAGCTCGCCGCCGTCCTCGACGGCCACGCGCCTCACAGTCTGCTCGACTCCTACGACCAGGAGCGCCGCCCGCACAACTGGCGTGTCGCCGACCACTCACTGGAACGGGCGCACCGCACCCAGGCCGCCCTGGCCGAGATCCGTGCCGGAGGCATTCCGGACGACACGGACCTCGGCGACGAGGCCGTGCGGCGACGGACCGAGATCGGCGCACGCCTGCGACGGGATCGCTTCGGGAGCGACGGTGTCGCCTTCGACGAGCGCTACGACGCCTCGGCGGCCGTCTGGTACGAGCCCGGCCAGCTCGACGCCGAGCCGCCCTGGCGCGCCGATGTCTACGAGGACGATCCACGCCCGGGACACCGCGCGCCGGACGGTCCCCTCGACCCGAGCGGCGGCACGCTCTACGACCGCCTCGGCACCTCTTTCGGCCTGCTCGTCCTTACCGAGGACCGAACGGTCGAGCGGGCCTTCGCCGCCGAGGCCGCCGCACGGACACTGCCGTTCACCGTCATCCACCTCACCGACCCGGCCGCGCGCGCCGTCTACGGCACCACCAACGTCCTGATCCGCCCCGACCAGCACGTCGCCTGGCGCGGCACGGCCCTGCCTCCGGCAGGCGCCGGTGCCGTACTCGACCGGGTGCTGGGCCAGGTCGAAGCGCTGGTGGCATCCCTCCCGACCCCCGCCACGACCGCAGCCTGACACCGAAAGGCCATCACCCCATGACGAGCGAGAGACCACGCTTCCGGCTCGGTTTCCTCACCCACGTCCAGGGCCGCGACGACGACATCGCCCGCACCTACCGCAACGCCCAGGAACTCTTCGTCGTAGCCGACGAGTTGGGCTTCGACGTCGGCTGGGTGGCCCAGCACCACGTCCCCCTCGGGGGCGGCGGTCTGTCCTCGCCGTGGACCTTCCTCGCCCACGCGGCGGCCCGCACCACCCGCATCCGGCTCGGCACCGCCATCACCGTCCTCCCGCTGGAGGATCCGGTCCGGCTCGCCGAGGACATCGCCACCGTCGACACGCTCAGCGGGGGCCGCGTGGAGTTCGGCGCCGGCAGCGGTTCGAGCGAGGTGGAATACGCGGCGTTCGGCAAGGACGTGGCCCGCAGGCGTGAACTGACCAGCGAGAACCTCGACATCGTGCGCCAGGCCCTGGACCGGCGCGAGGTGGGCACTCCCGGCTTCCGCATCCAGCCTCGGCCCGGCGACTTCAACGGCCGCGTCTGGCAAGGGGTGTTCAGCGCTCCGGGAGCCGAGTACGCGGCGCGGAACGGTTCGAATCTGCTGCTCAACCGGGCGGCCTACGGCTTCGACGAACCCACGGACGAGGTCCAACGGCCTTGGGCGGACGCCTACTTGGCCGCCTGGGACCGACCCCACCGCCCGCGCATCGGTCTGTCCCGGTTCGTGTTTCCGGCCAAGGACCGGCGGACGGCGCTCGCGGCGATCGGGGACGACGTCCATCGGGCCGCACTGCGCATGGCGGAGCACGGCGCGTTCCCCAAGGGCCTCGATCAGGAAGAGGCGTTGCGTCGCTTCCACTCCTTCTACGGCCATCCCGACGAGATCGTCGCGGCCCTCGGACAGGAGAAGGTGCTGCCCGTCGCGACCGACCTGATCACCCAGTTCAACCCCGCCGTCCCCGACCACGACGCCGCCGTCCGCGCGCTCGAACTCATCGCGACCGAGGTGGCACCGGCGTTGGGCTGGCAGCCCGCGCGGCCGGCCGAGCCCGTATCCGCAGGAGTGTGACTTGACTTCCTCACCCGCCTAAAGGCGGGGGATTCCAGCGGTCGCCCGCTGGGGTTCCTGCTTCACCGACGACCGCCCCGTCCGGGAGGACTCCCGTTGAGGTCTCACACCGTCTCCACAGGCTGTCGCCGCCAGCCCGGCGGCCAGGAGGTTGCGTGCCGCGTTCACATCGCGGTCATGCACTGCGCCGCAGTCCTCACACGTCCACTCGCGGACGTTGAGCGGCAGTTTCGCCGCGACCGTGCCACAGGCCCCGCACAGCTTCGTGCTGGGAAACCACCGGTCGATCACGACGAGCTCCCGCCCGTACCAAGCGCACCTGTACTCCAGCATCACGCGCAGGTCCCTCCAGGCCGCGTCCGCGATGGCACGCGCCAGGCGGCCGTTCTTCAGCAGGTTGCGGACGGTCAGGTCCTCGATCACGACCACTTGGTTCTCGTGGACGATGCGCGAGGTCAGTTTGTGCACGAAGTCACGGCGCCGGTCGGCGATCCGCGCATGCACGCGGGCCACCTTCCGCCGGGCCCTGGCCCCATTATTGGAGCCCTTCGCCTTCCGCGACAGCTCACGCTGTGCCCTCGCCAGGCGGGCACGGTCGCGCTCCATGTGCCGGGGGTTGGCGATCTTCTCGCCGGTGGACAGGGTCACCAGGGAGGTGATCCCGGCGTCCAGGCCCACCGCGCCCGTGGTGGCCGGTGCCGGGGCAATGCGGTCCTCGCACAGCAGGGACACAAACCAGCGGCCCGCACTGTCGCGGGACACGCACACCGTGGTCGGTACCGAGCCGTGCGGGAGCGGACGCGACCAGCGGATGTCCAAAGGCTCCGCCATCTTCGCCAAAGTCAGCCGCCCCCCGCGCCACGTGAAGGCGCTGCGGGTGTACTCGGCCGACGCACGGGACCTCTTCCGCGACTTGTAACGCGGATACTTCGCCCGCTTGGCGAAGAAGTGGGTGAACGCCGTCTGCAGATGGCGCAGCGCCTGCTGCAGCGGAACCGAGGACACCTCGGCCAGAAAAGCCAGTTCCTCGGTCTTCTTCCACTGCGTCAACGCGGCCGACGACTGCCCGTAGGAGATCCGGCGCTGCTCGCCGTACCAGGCCCGGCTGCGTTCCTCCAGCGCCTTGTTGTAGACGAGGCGGACGCAGCCGAACGTGCGCGACAGCTCAGCCGCCTGCATGTCGGTGGGGTAAAAGCGGTACCTGAACGCCCGCTTGACCTGCCGTGTCACGCCTCACACGGTATCAACTTCCGTGAGAACGGCGGGTGTCGGCAGGTGGACGGCACACGCCAGTCCGCCCCGGCGGCGAACCCCCTTCCCCTGCCCTGCTCCCCAGGAACTTCGTTTCCTCCCCGGCCTGAAGGCCGGGGCATCCACGAAGGAGAACACCGATGACCCAGTACAGCGACCACTTCGGCCCCGAAGGCCTCCGCGTCCGAGGCACGGTCATCGTGGTGCCCGGCCGTGGCGAGACCCGGGCGACCTACGCCCGCTTCGGCAGGCGGCTCGCCGCCGACGCCTACCGGGTCCGGGTGATCGACGCCCCCGACCTGGACGCCGAGGACCTCACCGACCTCGCTGCCCGCCTCACCGAGGCCGCCGAGGCGACGGCTCCCGAGGACGGAGTCGCACGGCCGCTCGTCCTGGTCGGAGCCGACTCGGGCGCCGCCGCGATCGCCGCGCTGCTCGACCGGGCACCCGACAGCCGGCCCGATGCCGTGGTGCTCGCCGGGCTTCCCGGCCGAACCCCCGGAACCCCCGCCGCCGGCACCTGGGACGAGGAGCTCGACGTCCGCACCTCCTGCCCCGCCCACCGGGGCACCCTCACCCAGGACCCCGAGGTCCGGCGCGGCTCGCTGGACGACGCGATCCCGGAAGCGGTGCTGGCCGCCGCCTACGACGTCGAGGCCGACGTCCCCGCACTGCTCCTCGTCGGCGACGCCGACCCCCTGGCCGATCAGGAAGCGCTCGCCCACACGGCCAAGTCCCTGCCGCGGGCCCGTCTTTCGGTCGTCCACGGCGCGCATCACGACGTCCTCAACGACCTCCAGCACCGCTCGGCGGCCGGCGAGGTCGTCACCTTCCTGGAGACCCTGCGCAACGAACTGCGGCCGCTGATCACCGTGCGGTCGAGCGCCTGGTGACCGTCCGCCCGCCCGCTCGGCACGCCGTCTGAACCCCGACCCCGGAAGGTCCCCTCATGGCCTCGATCCTGTCCGTCTCCGGCAGCCCCTCCCCCACCTCCCGCACCACGCGATTGCTGCGTCACCTGGATGACCGGCTCCGCCTCCAGGGCCATGACGTGACCCCGCTGGAGGTGCGCACCCTTCCCGCACAGGCGTTGCTGGGCGCCGACTTCGGGCATCCGGCGATCACCGCGGCCACGGCCCTGTTCGAGCAGGCCGACGGCGTGGTGATCGGCACGCCCGTCTACAAGGCCGCGTACTCGGGCCTGCTGAAGTCGCTGCTGGACCTGCTCCCGCAGTACGCGCTGACCGGCAAGACCGTGCTGCCCCTGGCTACGGGGGGCAGCACGGCCCACGTCCTGGCCATCGACTACGCGCTGCGCCCGGTGCTGAGCTCGATGGGCGCCGCGCACATCGTGCCGGGGTGGTTCACCCTCGACAAGGACATCACGGTCGGCGACGACGGCACCCCGACGATCGCGCCCGCCGCGGCCACGGCGCTGGAGCAGGTGACGGACCTGTTCTCCGCCGCGATGGGAGGCCGTACGACCGTGCTCAAGGCCACGGGGTGAGGTGCCCGGCGGCCTACTGACCCACCCGTCCGTCGACGCACTCGCGCAGCAGGTCCGCGTGCCCGCAGTGCCGGGCGTACTCGTCGATCCGGTGCACCAGCAGCTCCCGAACCGCGATCGCGTCCTTCCCCAGACGCTCGCCCAGGTCCTCCTCGTGCTCGGCCAACAAGGCGTCGGTCGCGGCCTGTTCGCGCTCCAGATCAGCGAACGCCGCGTCGACCACGGCCTGTTCGCCGACGGCTTCGTCGAAGTCCGCGTCCCGCTTGCCGTACAGCTTCGGCAGCGGGTCGCCGTCGGTGATCCAGTTGCGCCAGTCGCGTTCCACCTCGGCGAGGTGCCGGACCAGGCCGAGCAGTGACATCGTCGACGGCGGAACCGACCGACGGGCCAGCTGCTCGGCGTCCAGGCCCTCGCACTTCATCCGCAGGGTCATGCGGTAGTTCGTCAGGACGTCCGTGATGGTGGCGAGTTCGCCGTCCGGAGCGGGGCCCTCGTTGTTGCGGGGGTCGTCGTCCGGGTTCGCCCACATGTCGGGGTAGACGGTGGCCTGGGTCCAGCGTGCGGGTTGGTCACTCATGCGGGCCATGGTCGTCCGTCGTGGCACGGGCCCGCCAGTGAGTTTCGGTGCCGTTCGCCTAGCGGTCGCAGGTGGTGAGACCGGGACGCAGGCGGCAGGCGATACCGGCGAAGCCGCCGTTGGCGACGACGTCGACGCTCAGCGCGTCGCCCCCTCGCAGCACCCGCCGCTCCTGGACGAGCCCGTCGGCGCCGTCCCGGATCGTCTCCACCAGCCAGCGTCCCGGGCCGATGGTCAGCGGCACCTGTGCCGTGCGAGCGGCTCCGGCGTACACCCCGCCCAGGAACCATCTGCTGCCGCTGCGACGGGCGAGGACGGCCTCCTGGCCGGGTTGTCCGGCCAGCAGCCGGGTGTCGTCCCAGGCGGCGGGGAGCTGGTCGAGGAAGTCGCGGGCGAGCGGCCGGGTGTCGTACGACTCCGGGGTGCCGGCGAGCATCTGGAGGCCGGACTCGTAGGCGACGGTGAGCCCTACCTCGGCCGCGTCGGAGTTGGGGCGCTGGCCGACGCGTTGGAAGCCGCCGGGGGTGAAGTCCATGGAGCCGATGACGTTGCGGGTGAAGGGCAGGGTGGTGAGGTGGGCCGCGGTGTTCGTCCGCTTCTCCTCGCCGCCGACGCCTTCCAGGGTCATGACCTGCGGCCAGGTGCGCTGGATGCCCTTGGGGATCGTCGAGCCGTGGAAGTCGACCATGAGGTGGTGGGCGGCCGTCTCGGCGAGGATGGCGTCGTACCACTGGAGCATGGGCTGCGCCTCGGAGTTCATGAAGTCGATCTTCACGCCCTTGACGCCCCAGCGCTCCAGAGTGGGCAGCCACTGGGCTCGTTCCTCGGGGGTGTCGAGGTCGCGCTGGTGGATCCAGACGATGATTCCGACGCCCTTGGGGCGTGCGTAGTCGACGAGCCGGGGCAGCCAGCTGTCCGTCTGCCAGTCGGGGTCCGTGGTGTCCCATTCGTCCGTCTTGAAGTACCAGCCCGCGTCAACTGCCTCGTAGGGCCAGTGGCGTTGGGCCGCGTAGTCGACGTAGGCCTGCTGTGCGGCGAGGCTCTGGCCTGCCTCGCGGCCGCCGGCGAGCCAGGTCCACAGGGCGGTGCCGGGGCGGATCCAGGAGGTGTCGGCGACCTTGGAAGCGGGCGCGAGGTCGTCGGTGAAGGTGGATCGGGTGACGGTGGCGAGGTCGCCGGTGACCATGGCCCGCCAGGGCGTCGCGAGGGTGCCGTCGGTGTGGACCCGGTCGTCGGCCAGCTTGATGCGGTACGTGCCGGTGCCCAGTGTGTGGGCGAGCCGGGCACCGGAGTACGCGCCGGTGAGGTCGGACTCGGCGAGCAGGGTGTAGCCGCCGTCGGTGGCGAAGAGCGCCTGGTCCGAGTAGTCGCCGGTGGGCGCGGTCGCGGCGGTGTACTGGTTGAACTGGCCCTCGTTGTCGACCCGGTAGGCGCCGAGCCAGGCACCCGCGTCCGGCGGCAGGTTGAAGACGGAGGTCTCGCCGAGGACGTCTCCGTGCCCGGCGGGCAGCACGTATCGGTAGGCGACGCCGTCGGCGGAGGCGCGGACCACGAGGTCGAGCCGCGCGCCGCTGGGAGTGGTGAACGACAGGCGCGTCTCGTTCATCAGGACGCGGCGGTCCAGCCGCTTGCCGGACTTCGCCCGGTAGTGCTCCTTCACCAGGCGGTCCTTGCGGTGGAGGAACCTCAAGTCCTTGGAGAGGTCGGCCTGTTCGGTGACGATGCCGACGGGCGACGGCTCGATGACCGTTCGGCCGGCACGGGTCACGGAGAGGGTCAGAGCGCCGGTGGCGTCATCCAGGGTCACCCGCGCGTGCGGTTCATGGATCGCTGCGGTGCGTTCGGGGCCGGACACGGACCAGACGTGATCGAGTGTCGCGTTCCGGTCGGCCCGGGCGGGCGCCGTCATACAGAGTGTGGCCGCCAGCGCGGCGCATAACGCGCCGACCGCGGATCTGAGCGGGCGCGGCGAACGCGTCCGCGGCTGCGAGGTCATCGTTGTCCCCCAAGCCTGATGGATCGTCGATACATCGGGTGTCTTGAGGAACCTAAGCAGCTCCTGTGAACCTGTCAACGACTCTTGCCGCTGCCATTCAGGCCTGGCGCTCAATTCCTCCGATGTATGCGACCTTTCGCCATCAGGGCAGGATCGAGTCGACGTACCCCCCGTCGACCCGCAGCGCTCCGCCCGTCGTCGCCGACGCCTGGTCGGAGCTCAGGTAGACGACCATGTGGGCGATCTCCTCGGGCTCGATCAGCCGCTGCAGGAGGGACTGCGGGCGGTGCTTGCGCATGAACTCGCGCTGGGCCTCGTCCCAGGGCAGGTCACGGTCGACGAGTTCGTAGACGAAGTCCTCCACACCGCCCGTGTGGGTGGGTCCTGCGATGACCGAGTTCACCGTCACCCCGGTGCCCGCCGCCTGCTTCGCGAAGCCGCGGCCGACCGCGAGGAGCGCGGTCTTGGACATCCCGTAGTGGATCATCTCGGCGGGGATGACGATCGCCGAGTCGCTGGCGATGTTCAGGACCCGGCCCCAGCCGCGCTCCGTCATGCCCGGCAGGTACAGCCGGGTCAGCCGCACGGCGGCCAGCACGTTCACCTCGAAGTAGCGGCGCCACTCGTCGTCGCTGATCTCCAGCGGGTCTGCGGAGCCGAAGATGCCGAGGTTGTTGACGAGGATGTCCACCTGGGGCAGCGCCTCAAGGGCCCGCTGCGCGCCCTCGTCGCTCGCCACGTCGGCGGCCACGGGCACGAAGGAGCCTCCGGGCACCTCCGCCGCCAGTCGGGCCACGGCCTCTGCGACCCGTTTCTCGTCGCGGCCGTTCACCCCGACCCGGGCCCCGGAGCGCGCGAGTCCGGCGGCGATCGCCGCGCCGATGCCCTGTGTCGAGCCCGTCACCAGGGCGGTGCGTCCCGCCAGGTCGATCTGCATGGGGAACCAGTTCCTCCGTACGTCTGTGCGTCCTGCGTGCCGGTGCCTCTTCCCGCCAGCCTGGTGGCAGGGCGGGAAGCCCGCCACCGGGGCCGATACGGACAGGGTGGGCTGTCGGAACAGCCCACCCCTCCCGTCACCGCCGGCTGCGGCCCCGCACCGACCACCCGCTTCCGATTCCGGCCAGGTGCAGTGCGAGCACGGTGAGCCCGAGCAGCATCACGTTGGTCGAGGTGAAGGTGTCGTTGGTCGAGATGTCGGCTGCGTTGATCAGGAAAGCGATGAAGAACAGGACCGCAGAAATGATGGCCAGCATGATGTCCGCCCCTTCCGTTGATTGAGGTCGTCGCCCCACGTGGACTCCTGGTACCCCCAACTGCCTCGAAAGCACGGGCATTTGCCCAGCGGAACTGCGGGACACCCTGGCGGGCACCCGTGACGGTGCCTCAGCCGAAGGCCCTGACCGCCTGGTAGTAGGTCCAGGCGGTGCTGTTGCAGGCGGTCTTGGTCGCGCCGGCGTAGTTCACGCACACCCGCTTGAGGTCTTCGTAGAAGGCGCTGTCGAGGCGGTCCTTGTTGGCGTCGAAGGCGCCGGCGGCCTTGTAGTTGCGGTAGCCGAAGTCGTGCCGCGCGCAGGACGTGGCGAAGGGGAAGCCGAAGGGGTTGTCCGGCGAGGAGGAGCAGTAGTCCGTGGACCAGTCGAAGGCGTAGGCGGCCCAGGCGGTCTGGTTGGCGCGGGCGGTGGTCCATTGGGTGTAGCTGGACGCGCTGGTCTGGGTCCAGCTCGACAGGACCTGGGGCTTGTCGGCGGGAGCGGCTTCAGCGGCTGCGGCGGTGGCGACGACGGTGACGAGAGTCAGGGCTGAGGCGCCCAGTGCGGTGGCGAGTCTGCGGTGCATTCCACACCTCCATGAGACCGCGGCCCGCCCGTCGGGCCGCAGGTTCATGTCAAGATGATCGGCACCTCAAGCCTCCTTTCACACCTCAAGTCCCCTTAATGGGGCATTAATTCTGGGACATCGCGGCCAAACGGACGTCGACGGCCGTGAGCGCCAGTGCCAGCGGTCCGGGCGTGAGGAAGGCCAGCGGCACCAGCATCCAGGCGCTCGCGACGGCCGCCCCCACCGCGAGCAGCACCAGGGCGCTGCCGCCGGTGTCGCGTACGGCGTCCCGGGCCGCCTCGCGCAGAGCGGCCCGCCAGTCGGTGAGCGACTCCGGCCTGGCGCAGGCCCGCAGGCCCACGACCAGGGCGGCCGCGGCGATCGCCGAGGTCACCACCGCGAAGACCGGTGCCCCGGGCAGCCCGGCCCCGGCGAGGGCCAGGTCCGCGACCACCACCAGGGCGCCGGTCAGGAAGACGCCGCCGGCCGCCAGGTCGCCGGCTCGCAGCCGACGCCGTAGCACCTCCACGTACCGCCCGGCGGTGGCGGGTTGGCCCGCCGCTCCGCCGCGCAGGACCGCGCACGCGGTCGACAGGGCGGCCGGGACGGTCACCAGGGGCAGGCACAGCACCGCCGTGAGCAGGCCGACGCTCAGCATGTCGGCGAACAGGGTCATCCGCGGGCCGAAGACCTCGCCGGGCTCCCGGGTGCGCAGGCCGCTCATCCCTTGAGTCCCGAGCTGGCCATGCCCGCCACCAGGAAGCGCTGGAAGGCGAGGAAGAACAGCACGATCGGCAGCAGCGCGATCACCGACATCGCGAACATCGGGCCGAACGCCGACTGGCTGGAGGAGTCCACGAACGAGCTCAGGGCGAGGGTGAGCGTGAACTTGTCCGGGTCGAAGAGATAGATGAGCTGGGTGAAGAAGTCGTTCCACGTCCAGATGAAGGTGAAGATCGCCGTGGTGATCAGCGCCGGCCGGGTGAGCGGCAGCACGATCAGGAAGAAGCTGCGGAAGGGTCCGCAGCCGTCGATCCGCGCGGCCTCCTCCAGTTCGCGGGGCAGCCCACGCATGAACTGGACGATGAGGAAGACGAAGAAGGCCTCCGTGGCGAGGAACTTGGGCAGGATCAGCGGCCAGTAGGTGTTCACCAGGCCGAGTTGGTTGAAGATGATGTACTGCGGGATCAGCACCGCGTGGTGCGGCAGCATGATCGTGGCGATCATGAAGGCGAACAGCGGGCCGCGGAAGCGGAAACGCAGCCGGGCGAAGGCGTAGGCGGCAAGCGAGCAGCTGATCACGTTGCCGATCACCGCGCCGCCCGCGATCAGCAGCGAGTTGGACAGCAGCCGCCAGATGGAGACGTCGTTGACGCCGTCCAGGGCGGTCTTGTAGTTGGACCACTCCAGGTGGCCGGGCAGCAGGTCGAGGCTGGTGATGACCTCGTTGGCCGGCTTGAGCGAGCTGGCGAGCAGCCAGACCAGCGGGTACAGCACCACCAACAGGGCCAGCAGGCAGCCCGCATGGAGGGCGATCCGGCCCCAGGGCGCGGGCTTGCGGTCGGTGTCGGTGGTGGTGGAGACGGCGGTCATCGCTCCCCCTCGGACGCGTAGAAGACCCAGGCCCGCGAGGTGCGGAACAGCACCGCCGTGACGGCGCCGATGACGATCAGGAGCACCCAGGCCATGGCGGAGGCATAGCCCATGTGGGAGGCGACGAAGCCCCGGTCGTAGAGGTAGAGGGTGTAGACGAGGGTCGAGTCGGCCGGTCCGCCCTTGCCTCCGCTGACCGCGAAGGCGGGGGTGAACACCTGGAAGGCCTGGATGGTCTGGAGCACCAGGTTGAAGAAGAGCACCGGGGACAGCATCGGCACCGTGATGGAGACGAACTGCCGCCATTTCCCCGCCCCGTCGACGGACGCCGCCTCGTACAGCTCGACGGGGATCTGCTGCAGCCCGGCGAGGAAGATGACCATCGGCGCGCCGAACTGCCACACCGTCAGCAGGGCCACGGCCAGCAGCGACCAGCCGGGCTTGTTGACCCAGCCGCCGTTGCCGAACAGCTTGTCCACCGTGCCACCGTCGTTGAAGACCTGCCGCCAGACGAGCGCGATGGACATCGACGCGCCGAGCAGCGAGGGGGCGTAGAACGCGGACCGGTAGAAGGCCTTGCCGGTCTTCATGTTCTTCAGGGCGAGGGCGACGACGAGGGCGAGCGCGAGTTGCAGGGGGACCGCGATGACGACGTACTCGAGGGTCGTCACGACCGAGCGCCAGTAGCGCGGGTCCTCGGTGAACATCTGCGTGTAGTTGCGCACGCCGACCCAGCGGGGCGCGTCGAAGAGGTTGTAGTCGGTGAAGGACAGGTACAGCGACACGGCCATCGGCAGCAGCGTGAGGACGCACGCGCCGAGGACCCACGGGGACAGGAACACCCAGGCGGCGCCCTCGCGTTCACGCTTGGGGCGGCGCTTGGGCGCGGTCGCCGCGCGCCTGGGGCGGGCGGTCGGGGCGGGGATCTCGGTGGTGGTCATGACCTCAGCTCCGCCTTCGCCTCGGTGATGTAGTTCTCGGCCGCCTTGCGGGGCGACAGACGCTCGTACGACACCTGGTCGTAGTCGCGCTGGAAGGTGGACTGCAGGGCGTTGTCGCCGGCGGGCGGCGCCTGCGGCGGATCCTTGAGGGTGCCGTCGACGGAGGCCTGGTAGTCGGAGATCGTCTTGTCGAAGTCCTTCAGCTGGGACTCGGTCTGCGCGCGGATGGCCTCGTTGACCGGGATGCCACGGGTGGCGCCGAGGATCTTCGCCGCGTCCTTGTCGTTGATCATGAAGTCGATGAGTTCGGCCGCCTCCTCGGGATGGCCGGTGTTGGCCGAGACGCCCATGAACATCGACGGCTTGAAGTACTGGCCTGGTGTGCCGTCCTCACCGGACGGCATCGGCGCGAGCGCGATCCCGCTCGGGATGAAGGAGACGTAACCGCCCGCCGGGGCGTCCCAGTTGTTGTCGGAGGTCGCCTTGCCGCGCGCGAGCGGGGTGTTCTCGACGAACCCGGCGAGCTGGGTGGTCTGTTCGGCGGGCGACACCGCGCCCTCGCGCCGGAGTCGATCGGTGAAGGTCCACCACGTGGTGAGGTCGTCGGCGGTGAAGCCGAGCCCGTTGTCCTTCGTGTAGAGGGACTTGCCCTGGCCGCGCAGCCACACCTCGAAGGCGTCCTCGCTCCAGCCGGGGTCGGTCGCTCCGGGCTTCCCGGTCCTCTCGGCGAGCGCGCGCATGTCGTCGGCCCAGTCGTCCCAGGTCCAGCCCTTCCGCGGGAGCGCTACGCCCGAGTCCTTCCAGGCCTTGGCGTCGTAGACGATGGTCTCGGTGCCGCGGCCCTGCGGGATCGCGTACTGCGTGCCGTCCACGGTGCCGGTCGCGAGCAGGCCCTCGTCGATCTCGGAGGTGTGCAGGACGTTCTTCTGCTGTCCGAGGTCGAGCAGGACGCCACCGTTGGCGTACTGGTTGATCTGGCGGTAGTCGAGCTGCATCACATCGGGCGCGTCACCGCCCGTGGCCTGCACGGCGAGCTTCTGCTTGTAGGCGTCGTAGCTCGAATACGACGTCTGCACCTGCACGTTGGGATGGCGTTCCTCGAACAGGGCGACGGCCTTGTCGGTCAGCGCGGCGCGGTCGGGGTTGCCCCACCACGCGTAGCGCAGCACGACCTTGCCGCCACCGCCGACCGATTCCCCGGATCCCCCGCAACCGGCCAGCACCGCGCAGAGCGCGAGTGCGGCGGCCGTTGCGCAGAACCCCTTTGTCCTGTGTCCGGGCATGTACCGAGGTCACCTCATCTCTTACTCGGACCACATTCCACGGCCCCCGTGCCCCCGGTCAGTTCATGCGCCCTGGTACGGCAGCGTCGTCCCGGGCAGGTTGTACTCGTCGCGTCGGCCGCACATGCCGAAGCCGCCGAGGCGGGTGGGCGCGGTCTCGTACGCGGTCGCCTGGTCGAGATACGCGGGCTCGCCGTCGGCGAGGGCGTCCAGTTGGGCGCCGGTGCGTTCGGCGGTGGCGAGCGCGCCGGCCCGCCACAGCTCGCGCCAGGCGGGCACCTTGGCCCGCACCAACCGGGCGGCGGCGCGCTGGAATTGGGCGTACGGGCGGTTGTCGCCGGCTTCGAGGGACTCACGCAGGGCGAGATAGCCCTCGACGGCGAGGTCCCGGCGCCGCCGGGCCGCCGCGGCCGTGTCCTCGCCCGTGCCCGGCGGGAGCGTGGCCGAGGCCGCGTACCGCTCGGGGTCGGCGAGCACCTTTGGCGGGAAGGTGAAGATGGCGTCCCCGGCCTCCGGCAGCCCGCTGTTCTGCATCAGCACGGTGATCCGCAGATCGCCGCCCTGCACCATGCGGTGCACGGTGCCGGGGGTGAACCAGGCGACCGAACCCGCCTCCAGCGGGATGTCCCGGTAGCCGTCGGGGCTCAGCGTCTGCACCGCGCCCCGGCCGCCGGTGACGACGTACGCCTCAGTGCAGACCATGTGCAGATGCGGGCTGCCACCGCACACGCCGTCGGCGGCCTCCCAGTCGTAGGCGCTCAGATGGGACAGGCCGATCGCGCCGGGCAGGGGATGCGGGAGCGTGGGCTTCGGGTCGTTCACCACGACAGGCCCTTCAGGTGGGTGTCGACGCCGTCGTGGTCCCAGGCGCCGTCCGCGACGACGACGCGGTAGCGGTACGCGAAGGACTCGCCCGGCGGCAGCTCGAACTCCTCGAAGAACGCCCAGGAGAACGCGGCGGTCGGGAACGGCTCGGAACGCACGAACCAGTGCGACTCGTGGATCGCGGACCCGTCCAGGTTCTCGGGCGCGTGCGCGAAGACGAGCGTGGAGTGGCCGTCGACGTCGTCGTGATCGGTGGTGTAGGCGAGCCAGGGGCCCTGACTGCCCATCAACTTCTCGGCGCCCCCGTCGGAGTCGGGGCCGAAGACCGTGCCGCCGGTGAAGTCGCGCGGGCCGCGCCACTGCAGGCCGGTGTAGCCGGCCAGTTCACGGCCCTCGGTCGTCGGGGAGCCGAAGACGAGGGGCTCGTCGCGGATGTTGGTGAGACGGATCGACCAGTCGAAGGCCCAGGCACCCGCTTCCTCGTCGACGGAGTGGACGGCCAACCCCCGTGCTTCCCGCGCCCATTCCGCGCCACCGTTCTCCACCCAGGTGAGCTCCTCGGTGACCGCGAGCCGGTCGTCGTCGACCGCGAACTCCGGGAAGCCGTCGTGCCGCATCGAGCCGACGCGCTCGGGCTGCGGGACGTAACCCTCGCCGTGGACATAGCAGTTGCCGCCCCAGAAGTTCTGGCCGGAGAGGTGACTGGCCGTCATCTGGAAGCCCTTGTGCCAACGGTGGTCCTTGGGCCGGTACCCGGTCACCGTGCGCCCGGAGAGGGTGCGCACCGGGTGGGCGTACGGCTTGCGGGCCTCGAAGGCCTCGGGGTCGGGTCGGTAGACATAGCGGAGGATCTCCGTGCCGTTCGCGGCCGCGACGGCGATGTGGTCGCCGTGGACGTGGCTGACGCGGATGCTCATGCGCGCTCCTTGGGGGCCCAGTGGGGGTGGTCGCCGTGCATGGCCGGGTAGTAGGGATCGCCCGGCGCGATCTCGCCCGCGTGCACCGGTTTCCCCGTGAACGCGGACTTGTAGAGGGCGGCGGCGAATTCGAGGGTGGCACGGGCGTCGGGGCCGCTGCCGGGCGGCCTGACACCGTTGTCGTAAGCATCGAGCAGGGCCCCGAGCTGGGCCGTGTGCGAGCTGGGCACGTCGGCGGTGGGGGTGCGCCAGGCGGCGACGCGCTCGGCGGCGACGTGCGGGGCCGGGGTGTAGACCCAGTCCTCGTTGCGGTGTCCGTACAGGTGGGTGAGTTCGACGGTGGCGTCGGCGCAGTCGATGCGGATGCGGCTCACCTCGTCGGGTGACAGCACGCTGTTGACGACGGTGGCCAGGGCGCCGTTCTCGAAGCGCACGAGGGCGGTGGAGACGTCCTCGCTCTCGGTGTCGTGGACCAGGCGGGCCGCCATGGCGCGGATCTCCGTCCACGGGCCGAGCAGGTGCAGCAGCAGGTCGTACTGGTGGATGCCGTGGCCCATGGTCGGGCCGCCGCCCTCGCTGGCCCAGGTCCCGCGCCAGGGCACGGCGTAGTAGGCCTCGTCGCGGTGCCAGGTGGTCTGACAGTGGGCCACGCGCGGGGCGCCCAGTTCGCCGCTCGCGATCAGCTCGCGCGCGTGGACGGCTCCGGAGCCGTAGCGGTGCTGGAAGACCACGGAGGCGTACGCCCCGGATGCCTCCTCCGCCGCCGCGATCTCGTCGTACTCGGCCAGCGACAAGGTCAGCGGCTTCTCGCACAGCACCCAGGCGCCCGTCTTGAGCGCGGCCACCGTCTGCTCCCGGTGCAGGGAGGGCGGGGTACCGATGAGGACCAGATCGGGGTGTACGTCGTCCAGCATCGCGTCCATCGAGGTGTAGCCGGCGACCTCGTCGCCGGCGAGTTCCCGGAAGGCGTCGAGTCTGCCCTGGTCCACATCGACGGCGGCGACCAGCTCCACGCGCTCGGCGTGGGCCCGCAGCGTCGGCAGGTGGCTGCCACTGACGATGGAGCCGGTGCCGACCACGGCGACTGTGCGGCGGACGGGGCGTGCGGTCATGCGGTACTCCTCCGACGGCCCACGGACAGGGGCGACCGACGCGCAGAAAGCGCTTGCGTCTGACGGTGACCCTAGGACCCGACCTAATGTCCGGACAACCCCCGTGCAGCGACATTGAAAAATCTGGAGGTGTTTGCTCACTTTGACTCAAGCAACGGAGTTTTCAGGACCACGGACCGGACGCCGGGCCAGGTGCGCCAAAACAGGCCCCGGGTAAAGGAGTTGCATGGTCTAGTCCAAAGAATTGTTTGGTCTAGGCCACTCCGTTGACGTGGTCATCTCAGTCTCATCACCCTGGGACCTCCCCCCGCTCCCCCACTGGAGGCACAGAGTGAGACGTCTTCGCGCATGTCTGGGCGCGGCCGCCGCGGTCACCACCGTCGCGGCCGCCACGACCGCTCTCGTCGCAACCAACGCCTCGGGCGCGACGACCGCGCTCAGCAACCGCTGGTACGCCGCCGCCCCGTATCTGATGCCGCTCGACAACAATCCGCCGGACGCGTCGGCCATCATGGACGCCACCGGCCTCAAGGCGTTCCAGCTCGCCTTCGTCCTCGCCCCCAACGGCGGCGGCTGCTCACCGACTTGGGGTGGTACGGCCGCGGTCTCCTCCGACACCGCGGTGCAGTCGGTCGTCAACACGATCCGCGCCAAGGGCGGCGACGTGTCGGTCTCCATCGGCGGGTACGGCGGCACGAAGCTCGGCCAGGCCTGCGCGGACCCGGCGGCCACGGCGGCTGCGTACCAGCAGGTGATCACCAAGTACGGCCTGCACGCCATCGACTTCGACCTGGAGGAGCCGGAGTACGAGAACACGGCGGCGATCCACAACGAGATCGGCGCCGCCAAGATCCTCCAGCAGAACAACCCCGGGCTCTACGTCTCCGTCACCACGGCCGGCACGGCGGACGGGACAGGCTGGTTCGGCAAGCAGATGCTGCTGGAGGCCAAGTCGCAGGGGTTCACCCCGAACAACTTCTCCATCATGCCCTTCGACGGCGGCTTCAACGGCGCGGCCTCGCAGACCAGCGCGCTCACCAACTTCAACTCGATCCTGCAGTCCACGTTCGGCTGGGACCAGGCGACCGCGTACGCCCATGAGGGCTTCTCCGGCATGAACGGGCGCAGCGACACCGGGGAGTACTTCACCCAGAACGACTTCCAGACCGTGCTGGACTACGCGACCTCGCACAACATGGACCGGTTCACCTTCTGGTCCCTCAACCGGGACCGCCAGTGCGCGACTCCCGACAACGGCGGTGTCACGTCCGGCACGTGCTCCAGCGTGGCGCAGAGCGCCTGGGACTTCGCGAAGTACTCGGTGAGGTTCGCCGGAGTCACCCCGCCCACCACCACCCCGACCCCGACGCCCACGCCGACCCCCACCGCGTGCAAGACGGCGTGGAGTTCGGCCTCGGTCTACGTGCAGGGCGACGAGGTCTCCTACAACCACCACAACTGGAAGGCCAAGTGGTGGACCCAGAACGAGACACCCGGCGCCGCCGAGTGGGGCCCCTGGCAGGACGAGGGCGCCTGCTGACAGACAGATGGGCCCCGGCGGTCGGCACGCCGGGGCCCACGGTTCGTTCAGGTCGTCAGCACTGCGGGATCTGGGACTTCCAGGTGGCCGGGCCGCCGGTGTCCAGGTACCAGTCGTTGACGTAGCCGTCACCGATGCCGTTGTCGACGTGCATCCAGTAGCGGTAGCCGTGGCCGTCGGCGTCCGGGTCGCCGGTGGTCCAGCAGTCCAGGCCGAGCTGGTCGCCGTTGTGATAGCGGCCGAAGACCGGCGACAGGGACGCGCTGTAGCGCGGGGCGGTGCGGACGACCAGGGCGGATCCGGCGTCGATTCCGGTGACGTAGGCGCACTTGGCCCGGTCGCCGGAGATGCTGCACTGGTGGATCGCGGCACCGGCCGGTCCCGCTCCGGTCAGCACGGTGGTGGCGGCGACGGCGAGCACGGCGCCCGCCGCGGCGATGGTGCGGGGTCGGTGCGACGGCCGTACCGACCGCTGGGACTTGCTGTTCACGGGGTGTTCGTTCCTTTCGCGGTTCGGCCGGTTCAGCACTGCGGGATGACGGGCTTCCAGGTGGCCGGGCCGCCGCTGTCCAGGTACCAGTCGTTGACGTAGCCGCTGGAGCTGCCGGTGGAGACCAGCATCCAGTAGCGGTAGCCGTGACCGTCCGCGTCGGGGTCGCCGGTGGTCCAGCAGTCGAGTTCCAGCCACTGGCCGTTGCCCCAGCGGGCCACCGCGCCGGCGCTGTAGCGCGGGGCGGTGCGCATCACCAGGGACGAGCCCGGGTTGATGCCGATCACCTGGGCGCAGCGTGCGGGGTCGCCCGGTCCGGAACCCGGACACGCGCGGGGCGCGGCCTGGGCGGGGGTGGCCGCCAGCAGCCCGGCACCGGCCAGCAGCACGGCCGTACCGGCCGCGGCTCCCAGCCGTTTGGTGAGCAGTCGTGAGGTGGACATCGGCTCCTCCGTTCGATCTTCGCCGGTGCCCCACCCTGGCAGCGAAGGGGAAGGACCACATCCTGTGAAGTGTCAGGGTGGGGCGGGGAACCGGAGTGCGGCTCAGGCCGTCCTGACGTCCGGGCGGTACATGTCGAGCCACTGGGCCAGGTCGAGGGCGCGTTCCAGACCGCGCCGCTCGGGCTGGGTGTGGACGGGCGAGTCGCGGTGGGCGACGCGGTGCAGGCGGTCGCGGTCGACGAGGTCGAAGACCGGGTGGGCGGGCTGTGCGAGGAGGTCCTTGGCCTGGTCCTGGAGCGCGGCCGCGTACTTGGGGTCCTGTGTGGAGGGGTACGGGCTCTTGACCCTGTCGTACACGGACTGCGGGAGCACATCCGCGGTCGCCTCCCTGAGCAGGCTCTTCTCCCTGCCGTCGAAGGACTTGAGCGCCCAGGGCGCGTTGTAGACGTACTCGACGAGCCGGTGGTCGCAGAACGGGACGCGCACCTCGAGGCCGACGGCCATGCTCGCGCGGTCCTTGCGGTCGAGCAGGATCCGGACGAAGCGGGTGAGGTGGAGGTGGGACATCCGCCGCATCCGGTACTCCAAGTCGCTCTCGCCGTCGAGGCCTTGGATGCCCTCGACGGCCGTGCGGTAGCCGTCGGCGATGTATCCGTTCAGGTCGAGCGCGGCGAGGAGGTCGGGGCGCAGGACCCCGGCGTCCTCGCCGAAGTGGCGGCCGAAGCGCACGAGCCAGGGGAAGGTGGTGCCGCGCCGGGCCTCCTCGTCGAAGAACTGGAGGTAGCCGCCGAAGACCTCGTCGGCGGACTCCCCTGACAGGGCGACGGTCGACTGGTCGCGGATGGCGCGGAACAGCAGGTACAGCGAGGCGTCCATGTCGCCCATCCCGGCGGGCAGGTCACGGGCCCGGATCACCTTGGCGCGGATGTCGGGGTCGGCGAGCGCCTGTGCGTCCAGGACGATGTCCTGGTGCTCGGTGTGCGCGGTGCGGGCCACGTCGTGGACGAACGGGGTGTCGGGCGTGCCGCGGAGTTCGTCGGCGACGAAGTGGTCCGCCTGGCCGACGAAGTCGACGGCGAAACTGCGCACCTTCTGTCCGCGCTCACCGAGTTGACGTGCGGCGATCGCGGTCATGGCGGAGGAGTCGAGGCCGCCGGAGAGCAGGGTGCAGCGGGGCACGTCGGCGACGAGCTGGCGGCGGACGATGTCGTCGAGCAGGGTGCGGACCGTGGCGACGGCGGTGTCGCGGTCGTCGGTGTGGGGCCGGGTCTCCAACTCCCAGTAGACACGGCGGTGCAGGCCCGAGCGGTCGACGGTGACGACGGTGCCGGGTTCGACCTCCGCCATGCCGTCCCAGACGGCGTGCCCCGGTGTCTTGATCATGGTGAACAGCTCGCGCAGCCCGTCCAGGGTGACGCGGGCGGGGGCCAGCGGGTTGGCGAGGATCGCCTTGGGTTCGGAGCCGAACAGGACGCCGTCGGAGGTCGGGTAGTAGTAGAAGGGCTTGATGCCCATGCGGTCCCGGATCATCACCAGCTTGTCCTGCCGGCCGTCCCAAAGGGCGAACGCGTACATGCCGTTGAGCCGTTCCGCGATCCCGTCGCCCCATTCGAGGTAGCCGCGCAGCACCACCTCGGTGTCGGAGTCGGTGGTGAACCGGTGGCCCCGGCCGGTGAGTTCGTGGCGCAGTTCGGTGAAGTTGTAGGTCTCCCCCGAGTAGACGAGTGCCACGCTCCCGTGCGGGGTGTCGGCGCTCATCGGCTGCCGGCCGCCGGGGAGGTCGATGATCGCGAGCCTGCGGTGCCCGAGGGCGGCCGGGCCCCGCAGCCAGGCACCGCGGTCGTCGGGGCCGCGGCAGGCCATCGTCTCGGTCATCGCATCCAATGTGGCGGCCTCAGTGCGCAGGTCGCGGTCGAAGGAGATCCATCCGGTGATGCCGCACATACGTTGCCTCCCGCTCCGGGTTCGCCACTGGGCGGGCTCTCACCTGCGACTACCGCCGGGAGATCTCGCCCCACCAGCAAACAAGATGTATTCACCATCCATACGCGAGGGTGCGCCGCACTGACAGGGGCGGTCAACACGGCTGTAACACGGGCAGCCCGCGTCACCCGGCGTTTTCGGCCTCACTTTGCATGCGCGAAACCCGTGAAGGCCGGTATCAGCGGGTCGACCTGAGCGGAAATCGGCCAAGGGCAAAGACTTCCCCACCTTTGGGCCGAAGGGGCCTGCGGATTCACCGTCCCGGAGGCGTGTGGCCCAGGAGTTCCCGGGTGATCGCGCCGGGACCGCGCAGCATCGCTCGCGCCGCGGCCTCGTCGTATCCCGCGTCGCCCAGCTGGGAGCGGGCGATCGCCTCGTAGCGGTCCCGGACCGGACCCAGTTCCGGTGTGCCGCGCTGGGGATGGCCGACCGCGTTCCAGTACCGCTCGGCGGCCGTGTGCGCGGCGACGGCACGCTCGGCCGCGCCCTGGGCGGCGAGGGCGGACGCGAGGAGGTCGAGGCCGAGGGCCAGCCCGAAACTGTCACCGATCCGCAGCTTGCCCTCCAGCATCGAGGTGGCGTGAGCGGTGGCATTTTCGGCGCGGTCCTCGAACAACGCGATGAGGGCAAGCTGGTAGTCGGCGTAGGAACGGGTCCACCACTCCCCTCGGGCCATGGACTCCCGCCGCAGTTCCTCGGCGCCCTCGCCCGCACGGTCGAGGAGTCCGCGCGCGGTCTGCGCGAAGACACGGGCCAAGCGGCACATCGCCCGAGGTGCGGTGAGACCGGGCACGGCGCCGACCTGGGCGAGGGCCGTGTCCACGACGTGCTCGGCGGCGAGCGGACGCCCGCCGAGCAGATGGGTCAGCGCGAGCAGATAGGCCGCCCGCAGCACCGCGTCGGTGTCCCCGGTCCGCTCCGCCTGACGCTCGCAGGCGCGGGCCAGCTCGCGTCCCGCCTCGTGCTCGCCGCGCAGGACTCTGACGACGCCCAGCGCCCACAGCGCCCGGTTGCGGGCCGGACCGGGCGCAGCGGACACCTGCAACGCCTCGTCGAGATACCGGGCGGCTTCGGGCAGATGACCGCAGCAGCTCCAGAAGAAGCCGAGCTGCCCTGCCATCGCCGCGGCCGCTTCGGGGTCCGTGGCCAGCAGGTGGTCCAGCGCGGTGCAGAGGTCGACGTGGGACGCGCTGATCCACCGGTACCAGTGGACCTGGTCGACTCCGAACCATGCCTGGTCGGCCCGCCGCGCCGTCCGCGCGTGATGGCGGGCGTGCCGGTCGGCGAGACGGTCGGACTCCCCCAGGGCGTCGAGCCACATCCGCCCGTACTCACGGACGGTGTCCAGCATGCGGTAGCGGTCCCGGGCGCGCGTGAGCACGGATCTGCGGACGAGCCCGGCCAGCGCCTCGTCCACTCCCTCGGGAGTGAGCGGACCGCCCGCGCACACCGCGCGTGCCGCGTCGGCGTCCATGGGACCGCGGAACACCGACAGCCGCGCCCACAGCAGGCGTTCGGAGGGGGCGCACAGTTCGTGGCTCCAGCCGATGGTCGTCCGCAGCGCCTGATGCCGGCGTGGTCCGCCGCGCGGTTGGGGCGTCTCCAGGTCGAGCAACTGGGCGAGCTCGTCGCCCAGTTGGTGGATGTCACGCTCGGCCAGCTGACCCGCGGCCAGCTCGATCGCCAGCGGAATGCCTTCGAGACGCGCGCACAGCCGGGTCGCCGCCATCATGTCCGCCGTGTCCGTCAGCGGTCGCCCGGCATCCTCGGCCAGCCGTTCCATCAAGGTCAGCGCGTCGGACCCGTAGGGCAACGGGCTCAGCGCGATGCGCCGTTCACCGGGCAGGCCGAGTGGCTCCCTGCTGGTCACCAGCACGCTCAACCGCGGGCATTCGCGCAGCAGTTGGGCCGCCAGGGACCGGCACCCGGCCAGCAGGTGCTCGCAGGAGTCCAGGACGAGCAGCGGATCCTCGTCCGCCAGCCATCCGCTCAGGGCGTCGAGGGGAACGGCCGGGGTGTGGTCGGCGAAACCGAGCGCGTCGGCCACGGTGGCCACCAACAGCCGGTCGTCGGGCAGTTGCCACAGATCGGCCCACGCCGCCGCACGGCCCGTCGCCGCACGGAAGCCGTGGGCGGCCCGCAGGGCCAGCCGACTCTTCCCCACGCCTCCGGGCCCGGTCAGGGAGATCAAGGACTGCTCACGGAGGGCGTCGGAGAGGGCGGTCAACTCGCGCTCGCGGCCGACGAATCCGGGAAGAAGGGGCGGTAGGTGGTACGACACGGACACAGTGTCCCGTGCCCGGGCGCCGGGTGTGCGCCGATTCGACTCACGGTCCCTTCGAAGGGGCGAACGGGACGGCCACCGTTCAGAATCGCGGCGCCGCCGGTCGTACAAGACCTGTCTGGTAGGCGATGACGACGAGTTGGGCCCGGTCCCGGGCACCCAGTTTGGTCAGGGCCCGCTGGATGTGGCTGCGTACGGTCAGGACGCTGAGGAAGAGTTCCTCGGCGATCTCGTCGTTGGACTTGCCTCGGGCGGCGAGCGCGGTGAGCTCGCGTTCACGCGGGGTGAGGTCGTTCAGACGGTCCCGTGATGCCAGGAGGGCGCCCGGGGCGGGGGCGGTGAGGAAGCGGGTGATGAGGGCGCGGGTGGCGCCGGGCGAGAGCAGGGCCTCGCCCGCGGCGACGGTGCGGATGCCGGCCAGCAGGGCGTCGGTGGTGACGTACTTGCCGAGAAAGCCGCTGGCGCCGACCTGCAGTGCCTTGGCCACGTACTCGTCGGTCTCGAACATGGTCAGGACCAGGACCCGGGTGTCGGCCAGGTCCGGGTCCGAACAGATGGTGGCGGTGGCGGCGAGACCGTCGGTGCCCGGCATGCGGATGTCCATCAGGACGATGTCGGGGCGATGGGTACGGGCCAGCTCCACCGCCTCCTCGCCGTTGGCGGCCTCGCCCACCACCTCCATGTCGGCGCAGGAGTCGATCAGCAGCCGGAACGTGCCCCGCAACAGGGCCTGGTCGTCCACCAGCAGGACATGGATGGTCACAGGAAGGCCTCGTCCTCTTCCGGAGCCAGGGAGTGCAGCGGCAGGGCGGTGGAGACCTCGAAGCCGCCCTCCGGCCGGGGGCCCGCGAGCAGGTTTCCGCCGACGGAATGGGCCCGCTCACGCATGCCCATCAGACCGTACCCCTCGCCCGGGACCGGCCCGGGGGTGCCGCTTCCGTCGTTGGTCACCGAGATCAGCAGACGGCCGTCGCCGTACCTGAGGCGGACGCACGCACCGTTGCCCGTGCCGTGCTTGGTGACGTTGGTGAGAGCTTCCTGGATGATCCGGTACGCCGTCAGGTCCACGCCCGGGGACAGCGGCCTGGGTTCTCCCTCGGTCGTGACGGTGACCTCGACACCGGCGGACTCGCACTTCGCGATCAGCTCGGGAAGCCGGTCGAGGCCGGGGGCGGGTTCCAGGGAGTCGGTGTCGTGGTCGTCGGGCTGGCGCAGCACCCCTACCGTGGCCCGGAGTTCGAGCAGCGCCGAGGACGTGGTGGCGGTCAGCTCGCCGAGCAGCTTCTGCGCCTGTTCGGGGTGGGTGGGAGCGAGGTGGCGGGCGGTGCCGGCCTGCGCGTTGGCCACGGCCATGTGATGAGCCACGACGTCGTGGAGTTCGCGGGCGATCCGCAGCCTCTCCTCGGCGACCCGCAGCCGGGCCTCCTCCTCGCGCGTGCGCTCGGCGTACGCGGCGCGTGCCTGCACGGAGTCCGTCCAGCGCCGGCGCAGGCGCTCCCGGCTGCCGCCGACCAGGGGCAGCATCAGCCACAGCACGGGGCCGACGGTGCGCACCAGGATCGTGTCGCCCGTGGTCAGGTCCAGCATGGCGGTGGTGACCACCGCCACGATGGTCGCGGCGCCGTACACACGGGTGGTCCTGGGGTCGGTGTCGGCGGCCAGCCGATACAGGGCGATCATCAGCGGGGCGAGCAGCAGAGGCGTCAGCAGGTACCCCAGGGCCACGGTGATCACCGTGCAGACCGCGGCGACCACGAGGGCGCTGCGGGGGTGGGTGCGGGCCTTCAGCTGGGCCAGGCAGGAAACGGCTGCCAGGGACTCGGCGGGCCACGACCGGTCCGGTTGGGTGATGCCGTGCACGGCGATCGAGGAACCGAGCGTCACGCAGCCGATCAGTGCCAGGGCCATCAGGATGTCCGAGGCGATGTGCCGGTGCCTCGTGAAGCGCTCCGTGCTGGTGGTCATCTGTCTCTCCGGGTGAAGTGTCCCGACCCCATGGTGGACGACATGAGGCGCACAGCGCTGCGCGGGGCTGCCCGCGACCTGGTCACGGGCAGCCTCGCGCCGGCCGAATGAGCCCGGTCAGACGCGCGTCCGCGCCGACTCGTCCGTGGTCGGGTCCGCGTCGGAACGGCGGCCCGTGACGTCGGCCGGGCGCCGGGCGAGGGCCTCGCCCTCCACGTCGACGCGGGGCAGCCGCCGGTCCAGCCACTTCGGCAGCCACCAGGCCCGGTCGCCGAGCAGGGCGAGGACGGCGGGCACGATGGCCATGCGGACGACGAAGGCGTCCAGGAGCACGGCGGTGGCCAGTCCGAAACCGATCATCTTGATCATGGAGTCGCTCTCGCCGATGAAGCCCGCGAAGACGGCGATCATGATCAGGGCGGCGGCCACGACGACCCGGGCGCTGTGCCGGAACCCGGAGACGACCGCCTCCTTGGCGGGTTCCCCGTGGACGTACGCCTCCCGCATGCGCGACACGAGGAACACCTCGTAGTCCATGGCGAGGCCGAAGACGATACCCACGAGGAAGATCGGCATCAGGCTCATGATCGGCCCGGTCTGCTCCACTCCGAACATGCCCGCGCCGTGGCCCTGTTGGAAGACCAGGACGACCGCGCCGAGGGCGGCGAGCACCGAGAGCAGGAAGCCGAGCGCCGCCTTGAGGGGGACGAGCAGGGACCGGAAGACCACGAGGAGGAGGACGACGGCCAGGCCGACGACGGTGACGAGATAGGGCACCAGCGCCGACTGCACCTTCGCGGCGACGTCGATGTTCTGTGCGGTGGTGCCCGTGACCTGGAAGGACGCCCCGGCCGCCGACTCGATGGCCGGACGTTCGCCGCGGATGGTCTTGACCAGTGCCTTGGTCCTCTCGTCGGTCGGGCCGGTCGACGGTGTCGCGGTGAACACGGCCGTGTTCCCGGCGTCGTCGTAGCGTGGCGGCGTCACCGAGACGATGCCTCGCGTGTCGGCGATCCGGCGGCTGACCGTACTCGCGGCGGCCTTGACGTCGTCGTCTCCCTTGGCGTCCACGACGATGGTCAGCGGGCCGTTGAAGCCGGGGCCGAAGCCCTCCGCGAGGGCGTCGTAGGCACGGCGCTCGGTGGTGGAGGTCGCCTTGGCCTCGTCGCCCGGCATACCGAGTTCCAGCTGGGTCATCGGGACCGCGAGGACGCCGAGGCCCACAACTCCCAGCAGGAGAACGGGAATCGGGTGGCGCAGTACGAAGCGGGCCCAGCGGGTGCCGCGGTTGTCCCTCGCCGGCGCCCCTTCCCGCGCCCGGGACTCGGCGGGCTTCTTCCGGCGGAGCAGGCGCCCGGCCCGGCCCCCGCCGCGTGCGGCGCCGGACAGCACGGCGTTGGGCCAGAAGCCGAGCAGCGCGGGCACGACGGTCAGCGCGATGACCACACCGACGACGACCGCGCCGGCAGCGGTCAGGCCCATCTTGGTCAGCATGGGGATCCCGACGACCGACAGGCCGGCCAACGCGATGACCACGGTCAGGCCCGCGAAGACCACCGCCGACCCCGCCGTGCCGACCGCGAGGCCGACCGCTTCCTCCGGAGCGTGTCCGTTCGCGCGCTCCTCGCGGTAGCGGGAGACCACGAACAGCGCGTAGTCGATGCCGACCGCCAGCCCCAGCATCATGGCGAGGGTGCCGGTGTTCGTCGACAGACCGAGCGGGCCGGACAGGATCGTGATCGTGAGCATGCTGGCGCCGACGCCGAGTACCGCCGTCAGCAGCGGCAGTCCGGCGGCGGCCAGCGAGCCGAAGGTCACCAGCAGCACGACGGCCGCGACCGCGATGCCGACGAACTCGGCGACACCGCCGGGTCCGCCGCCGCTGTCCATGACGGAGCCGCCCTCCTCCACGGTCAGACCGGCGTCCCGGGCCTGGTCGGCGGCCTTCTCCAGCGCCGTACGGCTGGCGTCGGTGATCTCCGACGACGTGACCTTGTAGGTGACGGTCGTGTACGCGGTGGAGCCGTCGTCGCTGACCGCCTTCGTCGTGAAGGGGTCCGCGACACCGGCCACCTGGGAGCCGTCGCCGAGCGCGTCCACCACCTCCTCGATCGCCCTTCTGTGGGCGGTCGAGGTGACCTTCGATCCGTCGGGAGCGACGAACACCACCCGTGCGGTGGCTCCGTCGGCCGCTGCGCCGGGGAACCGCTCCTGCATCAGGTCGAACGCCTTCTGGGACTCGATGCCCGGCATCGAGAAGTCCTCGTCGGACGCTCCCGATGCCTGCATCGACCCCACTCCGACGGCAGCAAGGACCGCCAACCACATCAGGGCGACGTGGACACGCCGCCGGAAGGCCAGTCGGCCCAGTCGATACAGGTAAGTAGCCACGTCAGGGACTCCGCCTCTGTTCTCGCTCGTACGAGAAGCCTTTCGCGGCGGGGGGTCTCCCGTCGTCGTGCGGCTGCTGGCACTGCCGTCTGCCGCATCCGGAGGACCGTCTACTGAAACCGCGGTACGCGCGCGGGTCGCCGACTCCTGCTCGGGTATGACCCGCCGAGGGGGACGGCGGAACCGTACCCCTTTTCGATTCACCCTCTGTCCTCGCTCCAGCACTGGCCGTACACTGTCAATTCAGGGAAATACAGGCGTGATTGACTGGGGGAGCCGTCATGTCCTGGGACCATCAGGCACGTCCGGATGTTGTCGTTCCGCCCATGCCGACCGCGCCGCCGCCCGCGCCCTCGGACCCGTGGCGGGCCTTCGCGGTGGCGTTCCTGAACCTCACCGGACTCGGACTCGGGTATGCCCTCGTCCGCCGCTGGGGGCTGATGATCGCCTGCCTGGCCGCGACGGGAATCCTGCTCGTGGTGGCACTGCCCGCGGACCCGAACGGAGTCCCCGGCCCACTGGTCGTGCTGTACCTGATCCTCCTGCTGGCGACGGCCGCGCACGGCGCGTGGCTCGGCATGCGGACCCGGCTGGCGTGGCCGCCCAATCCCCTGGTCGCGGCCGTGCTGGGCGTCGTGCTGCTGGCCGTCCCCGCCGGCGGCGTCGTGCTGTACGACGACGCGCGTGACGAGGCCACCGAGCAGATGCTCCTCGACCGGTTGGATGAGGCGAACGACCTGGTCAGCTCGGGCGGCACACGCCCCTTCGAGCTGGCCGAGACGGAGTACCGCCAGGCGCTGACCATCTACCACGGGCTGACCGCCGACCACCCGGGGTCCCGAGCCGCCGCGCGAGTCCCCAACCTCCTCAAGTCCTACTACAACACCGTCGCCGCTCCCTACACGGAGGAGAACTACTGCGGGGCGATACCGCCGTTGAAGTACCTCCGTACCGTCCCGCGCACGATGGACAAGAAGACCCTCGGGTCCCTGTCCGCCTGGCCCGACGACCGGCTGGCCACCTCGCTCTACGAGTGCGCCGCGGCGTCCCTGAGCGGCCGGAGCGCGGACTGGCCCACGCAGTTCGGCGAGTTGCTGTCGACGTTCCCGGATTCCGAGCAGGCGAAGAAGGTCGAGCCGGCGATCGCCGCCGAGGTCGGCAAGGCCGTCAAGGCCGTGCGCGGCAAGGATCCCTGCGCGGCCGTCGAGCGCCTGGACTCCCTCTCCACGCAGATCCGTGGCGTGTCCGCGGAGGAGGCCGGGCTGACCGACGCCCTCGACAAGTACGCCGACCGGGCCGACCGCAGCGCGACGTCGGGCACGTACAACTGCGGGGTGGACCAGTACAAGGACGGCAGCTTCAGCGAGGCCGTCACCTCCATGAACACGTTCATCAAGGACAACCCCGGTAGCGGGAACCGGAGTCGGGCCCGGAAGATAGCCATCGCCGCCGAGGTCGCCGAGACGGTGCCCGCGGCCGGCAAGCGCCTGCCGACCACCCGATCGGGCGGGAGCATCACCGTCACGGTCAAGAATGACAGCCCCGACGACATCACCGTCCTGTACACCGGCCCTGTGACCGGCACCTTCAGCCTCAAGGCATGCGGCAGTTGCTCCACCTACTCCTCGCTGCTCACCTCTCTCGGGTCCGCCTCAAAACCGTGCGGCGACAGCGGCAAGAACTACCCGCAGAAGACCATCCGACTGCCCGCCGGCACCACCTACTTCGTCCACAAGTCCAAGACCGGCCTCGGCAAGTCCCCGGCCTCGGACACCGCCAAGCTGACGCCGGGCTACATCTACACCGAGTGCGCCTACACGACGAGCCTCGGCTACTGAGACCGCTGAGCGGGGGCGGTGTCAGACCAGCGGTGCGCCGGTCGGCGAGTCGCCGCCCTCGTGCGCCCGCCGCATCCCGGGTACGCCGTCGAGCCCACTGTCGTGCCCGCCGGAAGCCGGGATCAGTACGAGGACCTCGTCCGCCGCGCTCCACACGCGCCGCTCGGTCTTGCGCGGGCCCAGCTGGAATCCGACGTCACGGCGGGCGGTGTCGGGACCGTGGCAGCGGAGACCGATCGCGCACTCGCCGCGCTCCAGTGCCGCGGCCACGACGGTCGCGAAGGACGCCTCGCAGCCGGGCCGCACATACTCGCCCGCCGGGCGCAGGGCGAGCGCACCGCCCCGGGGAGCGAAGACTTCCTCGAACACCGGGGCCAGCACGGGGTTGTGGGAGATCTGCGCCATGAGCAGACCGGTGAGCTCGCCCCGGACGACCACGTCGGCGGCCGGGCCCAAGGGGGCGAGTGGGCGGCTGCGGTGGTCGCGCAGCTCCGCCACCACCGGCAGCGCCCGGCCCGCTTCCTCCTCCAGCGACCGCAGCACGAGGAGGGTCAACAGGGTCCGGTCGTCGGGCCGTTCTGGTCCCGTGTCCGCGTCCGGTCCCGACACCACGATGCTGTCGTAGCCGAACAGGTCGAGAGCGCGCAGTGTCTCGGCCTGGACCGGGTCGGCGAGGTGGAAGACGACGTCGAGTCGCGCGGGGTGCGCGGGCTGCTCCTCCGGCGGCGCGTTGTCCGGGCCCACGACCACGTCGAGGACGGATCCCGGCTCGACGGTCCGGCGCAGGGTGTCGACCACCAGTGGCGTACGGCGGTTCCAGCCGAGCAGCAGCGTGCGCGAGGGTCGGGCCGGGCTCGGGCCGCGGGATGCGAAGACGGTGGGATCGACGTGCTCCCGGCAGTCGGTGGACGGGAGTTCGGTGTCGTCGTGCGCGACAACGACCAGTCGGTCGGTGGGCCTGAGGACGGTCCCCGGCGGCGGCGCGAGCAGGGGCCGCCCGCCGACGCGTAACAACCCCACGACACAGGCCTCCTCGAAGCACAGTGCGGCCTTCTCGAAGGGCAGTCCCGTCAGGTCGGGGGCGTCGAGGACGTGGAACTCGGCCCCGTCGAAGTCGAGCAGGTCGCGCAGCGCGGCCGGCAGTCCAGGGCGCCGGGAGGCCTGCACCAGCAGGCGGGCCGTGGTCAGGTCGGACTCCAGGACCGTGCCGCGTGGTCCGGCCGCCAGGCGCGCGGCCGACAGGTAGCGCGGGTCGCGCACGGCGGCCACCACGGGAGGTGGCTCCTGGACGGCGGGCAGCGCCCGCAGGGCCAGGAGGACGCGTACGACCTGAAGGTCGGCGTCGGCGTCGTCCGTCGGCAGCACCAGCACCGAGCCCGCCGACGCCGGGGCCACCAGCGCGAGGGCCTGGGGATCCGTCGGCGACCCGGTACGGCATACCAGACGAGCCCGGCCGCGGACGCTCAGCGAGGCCCGCAGCCGCGCCTCCATATCGGCGGTGTCGCGGTCGGCGAGCACGGCGACCACTCCCCTGCCCCGGCCGGACCGGGCGGCGATCAACTCACCGACCACCGTGAAGACTTGGTCCGACCAGCCGAGTACGACCGCGTGCTCCCGCTCCAGCACCGTCGAACGTCCGCGCCGCAGCTCGGTCAGCCGGTCGCCGAGCCCCGTGGTGATCACGCCCACCAGGGTCGACACGCACAGCAGAGCGATCAGACCGAGGAGCGCGGACAGCAGCATGCGCACAGGCGCGCCGGTCACCCCGCCCAGGCGCAGGGTCTCCGCGCTGGTGCGCCACACGTCCGTGAGCCGCCCCGACAGGGAACGCGGGGCCTTCGGGTCCGTCCACACCAGCAGGGCGCTCACCGGTACGACCACCGCGAGACAGCACGCGCTCAGCCAGCCCAGCAGGGCACCGGTGCTGCGGGCCAGCGTGCTGTCGAAGAGGTAACGTGCCCGGTCCCCTAACTCCGTCGGCCACTGCCGCCTCGCCACATCCGCCCCCCTGCTGTCCGCCACACCGTTCCTGACGTCGAAGGGTGCGGGTCCGGCGGCCGCGACACGCCGTGGCAACCGGGGCATTCACACTTTCGGGCAGTGCCGGTTCGCGCTGGGCGGAAGGCGTTTACGGCGCGCGAAGCGGCGGTGGTTCAGGCGTCGCCTCTGCGCAGTTCCGCCAGCGTGGCCGTGGTCAGGGGGCGGGGCGTGGTGTCCGGGTCGACCAGGACCACCGTGCAACTGGCGCTGTGGATGAGGGCGGTGGTGATGCTGCCGTCGCCGAACTGCGCGGCCGGGCCGCGCGACGACCGCCCGATGGCCACGGCACGGGCGCCGACGTCGGCGGCGTGCTGGGCCAGCGCCCGACCGGCCGCGGCGTGGTCGCCGACGCTGACCAGGATCTGTCCCGTCGCCGCGACGCCCTGTGCGGCGAGGCGGTCGAGGTGCGCGATGACCGCGGCGCGGCCCTGGTCGTGGGTCTCGGTGTCGACGGCCTGTTCCTCGACCACCGCGGTCTGTTGGACGTGGACGACCTCCAGTGGGCTGCTCGTGTCGCGGGCGAGCCTGGCCGCGGCGTCGACGATGGCGGCGGCCTTCCCGTCGGAGCCGACGGCGACGATGACGAGCGGGACATCGCCCGTGGCCTGGGCGCCGACGGGAGTGAGCGACGGCGCGACGGGCTCGCTGTCAGCCGTGTTCGTCTCGGCCGCGCGCAACAGCCGATGACCGCTGGCGAGGACGGGAATGGCCAGCAGGAAGGTGCCCGCGCCGACGTAGAAGGGCACGCTCAGGTCGGTGGCGTCGGCCAACTTGCCCGCCACGTACGGCGCGAGGCCGCCGCCGATGAAGCGCAGGAAGCCGTAGGCGGAGGAGGCGACGGGGCGCTCGACGGGCGAGACGAGCATGACGGCCTGGGTGGTCAGGGTGTTGTTGACGCCGATGAAGGCACCGCTGACGATGACGGCCACGATCACCACCGTCGGTGTGGCCACGCCCGCGGCGATGACGGCCATCACGATGCTCAGGCCGACGAGATTGACGTACAGCACCGGGGCCGTGCCGAAGCGGGCCTGCAGGCGCGGGGCGAAGAACACGCTGAACGCGGCGACCAGCAGGCCCCAGCCGGTGAAGACGAGGCCGAGTCGGTGGGCGCTCAACTCCATGGGATACGGGGCGTATCCGAGCATGGTGAAGAAGCCCCAGTTGTAGAGCAGCGCCATGATGCCCATGGTCAGCAGGCCTCGGTGCTTCAGCGCCTTCAGTGGGGCCAGGGCCGAGGTGGGCTGCTCGGGCTTGGGCAGGGAGGGGACGAAGGCGAGGGTCGCGACCAGGGCGATTGCCATGAGGACGGCCACGCCGAAGAAGGGTCCCCGCCAGCTGATGGCGCCCAACTCGCCGCCGAGCAGCGGGCCCACGGCGATGCCGAGGCCGAGCGCGGTCTCGTAGAGGATGATCGCGCCGCCGAAACCGCCGCTCGCCGAGGCGACGATGACGGCGAGTGAGGTCGCGATGAAGAGCGCGTTGCCCAGGCCCCAGCCGGCCCGGAAGCCGACGATGCCGTCGATGGAGCCGCTGGCTCCGGCGAGCGCGGCGAAGACGACGATGACAGCCAGGCCTATGACGAGGGTGGGCTTGGCGCCGATCCGGCTGGAGACCCAGCCCACGAACAGCATCGCGACCGCCGTCACGATCAGGTAGCTGCTGAACAGCAGGGAGACCTGACTCGGTGTGGCGTGCAGGCTGTCGGCCAGGGCGGGCAGGATCGGGTCCACTAGGCCGATCCCCATGAACGAGATCACGCAGGCGAACGCGACGGCCCAGACGGCCTTCGGCTGCCGGAAGGGGCTGGCAGCCTTTCCATGCGGTGCGGTCATGTGCGGTTGTCTCCGGCGTCTCGAAGCGAATGGCCTTCCTGGATGGCGCGGGCCAGCGCGGGCAGAGCGACCCGCACTGCCTGCCGTTCTTCCTCGGTGAGTTCCTCGACCAGCGTTTCCAGCGCGCTCGCGCGTTCGGCGCGCCGCCGCAGGAACATCTCCTCGCCGGCGTCGGTGATCTCCACCAGCACGCCGCGGCCGTCGCTCGCGTCGGCGACACGGCGGACCAGGCCGGCACGTTCAAGCCGGGTCACGAGCTGCGTCATGTTCGGCTGGGTCGCGCGTTCGGCGCGGGCCAGATCGGTGAGCCGGTGCGGGCCCTCGCGAGCGAGTCGGCCGAGTGTCGCGGAGGCCGAGGTGCTCAGGCCGCCCGCGGTGGCGCTGTGGCGGACGTAGCGGACCATCTCCTCGAGGGCGACGATCAGGCCTTCGGCCGGTGCGACTACTTCCATAACCCGCTTATGCATAATCGCATTATGCATCTACGTGTAGTGGGAATCAATATCCGCGTCGGCGTGGGAAGCCCTACATGTCGAGGACGACGTCCGTACCGGGCCGCGCGCAGCAGATGAGGACCTGGCCCGAGTCGGGGAGTTCCAGCGGCGTCGGCGCATAGGTGACCTCGCCGGACAGCAGGGGCGTGACGCAGGTGTGGCAGACGCCGGTACGGCAGCTCCAGCGGGCCGGGACGTCGCAGGCGTCGGCGAGTTCGAGCACGCTGCGCCCGTCCTCGGGGAACGGGACGGCGATGCCGCTGCGGGCGAAGGTCACCAAGGGGCCTGTGCCGGGCGCTCCCGGAGGCTGGTGGGGAGCCCTGGCGGCCCGCGCGACGACGCCGGGGTCGATGGACGGCAGGGCGCCGAAGAGCTCGGTGTGGATACGGGCCGCGTCGAGGCCCGCCTCGACCAGGGCGTACCGCATGTCCTCCATGAAGGCGGCGGGTCCACAGACGTAGGCGGTCGCGTCGGCCGGGACGGACAGCGCGGTCAACTCGTCCTTCGTGAGGCGACCGGCGTGCGTGTGTCCCTTGCCCGGGCCGGTGTCGGCGGGCCCTTCCCACGCGCTGTAGAACACGTGCTCATGGGCGTGGGGCAGTCCGGCGAGCAGTGCATGCGCCTCCGCGGCCAGCGGGTGCTCCCCCGGACCGCGGGCGCCGTGGAGCCACCAGACCTCCCGGTCCCGGTCCTTGGTGGCGAGTTGGTGCAGCATCGCCAGGACCGGTGTAAGGCCGATGCCGGCGGAGACCAGCAGCACCGGGCCGGTGTCCTCGGTGAGGGTGAACTCCCCGCGGGGCGCGGCGACTTCGAGGCTCGCGCCCGGTCGGAGCCGGCTGGTGAGGTAGCCGCTCGCGGTGCCGTGGGGTTCGTGTTTGACGCTGATGCGGTAGCGGCCGGAGTCGGAGGTGGAGGACAGCGAGTAGTTGCGGACCGGGGCGGGGTCCGCCGCTTCGGGGAGGCGCAGGGTGAGGTACTGGCCCGCGTCGGCGGCGGGGAGCGCGGAGCCGTCGGAAGCGGAGAGGAGGATCGAGGAGACCGTCGCGCTCTCGGCGATCACGTCGGCCACGAGCAGCGACCGGAATCCGGACCAGGCGGGGCCCGTGGCCGTCGCCGTTCTCACCGTTCCCGTCACCGGTTCCCTTGCCGCGCCCGAAGCCTTCGCGAGCAGTTCGCGGAACGAGCCCTGCCAGCCGGGGCTGAGGGCGGGGATGTCCAGGGCGACGCGCAGCTTCTCGATGTTCCGGCCCGGGAGGTAGAGCAGCGCGTCGGTGTCCGCCACGCTCAGCGCGCCCGGCCCGGTCCTGGTCCGGACGATCTCGTCGCCGGCCTCGATGATCCCTTCGCGGAGGACTCTCATGTAGAAGCCGGGGCGGTGGTGGCCGACCAGGAGGGCGGGCAGTTCGGGCGCGCCGAGGCGCAGGCCGACGCGGTAGCAGGTGACGCGTGGCTGGGTGACCTCGAACTCGGCCTCGCCGATGCGGTAGCGGTCGCCGATGCAGACCTCGTCGTCGGGGAGGCCGTCGACGGTGAGGTTCTCGCCGAAGTTCCCGTACTCGAGGTCGTCGCGCCCGAAGTGGCGCTGCCAGTGCTCGTAGGACTGGATCTGGTAGACCAGCACGGCGCGTTGCTCGCCGCCGTGGCCCGCGGTGTCCCCCTGACCGTCGCCGTCGATGTTGAGGCGGCGGACCGTCGCCGGGCCGTGCACCGGGTACTTCCACACACCGGTGTGGACGGTTCGGCCCTGCCAGGCCACGTCTTTCGGCATGCCGACGTTCACCGACAACAGCGACGGCATCGCGCGCTCCTTCCTACGGTGACAGCCGGCCCGGTCGTCTCGTCGAGGTCGAGGTTGCGGTCGACGCCGTGCGGGACGACGTTCTGGCCGGGTTCCAACCGTAGTCGGACCCCGTCGAGACGCACCTCGACCTCGTCCGGTTCGAACGACACCATCCCGGAGACGCGCCGCACCTCGGTCCAGGCGTCCTCGTACGACCAGGCCGCGCGCCGGGCGCCGGCGATGTCGTAATAGCTCGCCAGGCCCTTGTACGGGCAGAACGTCTGCCCCTCGACCGCGGTCAGCGCGGACTCGTCGATATCTGCGCGCGGCACGTACCAGCGGGGCGCGAAGCCGGACTCGTACAGGACCAGCGGGACGGTGGTGTCGGCGACGACCCGGTCGCCGCCGCGGACGACGAGGTGGCGGCTGGTGCGGCGGATGTCGACGCGGTGGTAGCTGTCGGCGGCGTGGCCGACGATCCGCTCCTCCTCTTCGTAGAAGGCGTCCATCGCGCGCCAGGCGAAGGCGACGCGACTTTCCAACTCTCGTGCATGGGCGGGCAGTTCGACGTGCCGCCAGGCCGCGCGCTGCGTGCTTCGCGTACCGGCCGCGACCGTGTACCAGGACGTCGGACCCAGGTCGCGGTGGTGGGTGGTGTGCTCGGTCGGCCGCAGGGCTTCGGGGTTGATGTCGGCGAGCGGGAAGTAGGCCACCGGATAGCGGCCGGGTTCGTGGAGCAGGACGGCGTCCTCGGTGTCGGCGATCCACGCGTCGCCGAACCGGACCCGCATGCGGCGGCGCAGCGGTTCGGCGAACAGCATTCTTTCGGGCAGTGGGTCGGGGACCAGGAACCGGCCGACCGCGCCGCGAGCAAGTGGTCCTTGCTGCCAGGAGAGGCCCATCGTCTCGTTCCCTTCTGCTCGTCCGGCGGCGGGTCAGGTGAGCGGTTCGCCGCCATCGATCCGCAAAGTGACGCCGGTCAGGAAGGTGCTGGTCATGGCGTAGAGGACGGCGCCCGCGATGTCGTCGGCGGTGCCGATGCGGCGGGTCGGGTTGCGGGCGGCGATGTCGGCGAAGTAGTCCGCCTTGCCGGCCTCGCCGAGGGCGTCCCAGGCGCCGGTGTCGATGACGCCCGGGGAGACGGCGTTGACGCGTATCGGGGCGAGTTCGAGGGCGAGGGAGCGAGCCAGCACGTCGGCGGCTCCGTTGGTGATGGCCACGGCCAGGGTGCCGACCGCGATCTTCGCGGCGGCGACGCCGGAGAAGAGGGTGAAGGACCCGGACTCGGGGATGCGGGGAGACAGGTGCTTGGCCAGCATGAGCGGGCCGATCACCTTGGTGTCGAAGGAGCGCCTGACCGCGTCCCGGTCCACGTCGGCGAGCCGGCCGCGGGCGCGCGCCGAGGCGGTGGACACCACGTGGTCGATCGTCCCGAGGCGTTCGCCGAGGTCGGCGATGGAGGTCTCGTCGGTGAGGTCGACCGTCTCGGTGTCGATGTCGGGCTCACCGGCGTAGGCCTCGTCGAGTGCCTTCCGGTCGCGTCCGGCGGCGATGACATGGGCTCCGGCGTCCCGTGCGGCGACCACCACGGCACGGGCGATGCCACCGCCCCGTCCGATGACGAGCACGGTCTCGCCCTGCAGCGGACCGGTCATGACAGGTTCCTGTTCAGGAAGCCGCGGATGAGGTCGGCGGCCTGGTCGAGGTGGCTTTCGAGCAGGAAGTGGCCGCCGTCGAGGAGGTGGATCTCGGCGTGGGGCGCGTCGTCGGCGAAGGCGAGGGCGCCGGCGGGGGCGAAGATCTCGTCGTTGCGGCCCCAGACGGCCAGCACCGGGACCTCGCTCTCGCGCAGGTAGGCGTGGAGCTTCGGGTAGAGCGGCAGGTTGTTCGCGTAGTCGGCGAACAGCTTCAGCTGCACCAGGTCGTTCCCGGGGCGGGACACCGAAGCGAGGTCGTGGTGCCAGGTGTCGGGGCTGACCAGGCTCTCGTCGGCCACGCCGTGCAGGTACTGCCACCGGATGGCCTCCAGGGTGAGCGCCCCGCGCACCCCCGGCTCCGTCTGCGGGCTCTGCTCCTCCCAGTACGCCCGCACCGGCTTCCAGAACTCCTCCGCGAAGCCCGCCTCGTAGCCGTTGCCGTTCTGGCTGATGATCGCCGTGACCGCGGCCGGGTCCGCCAGCGCGAGCCGCCAGCCCACGGGGGCGCCGTAGTCCTGCACGTAGATCGCGTAGCGGCTGACTCCGAGCTGGGCCAGCAGGCCGGAGGTCAGGTCCGCCAAGGCGTCGAAGGTGTAGTCGAAGTCGTCCACGGACGGCGCGTCGGACAGGCCGAAGCCGAGGTGGTCCGGGGCGATGACGTGATAGCGGTCGGCGAGCAGCGGGATCAGGTCCCGGAACATGAACGAGCTGGTGGGGAAGCCGTGCAGCAGCACCACGACCGGCGCGTCCTGCGGTCCCGCTTCCCGGTAGAAGAGCTGCTGCCCACGAACGGTCGCGTAACGGTGGTGGATGGTCGCCATGATGCCTAACTCCTGACTTCGCCATGAGTGGTTACAGACAGGAGCCAACCACCCGGCATCTAACCTGTCAATAGAATCTCAGCGGTTACATCGCCTTCAGTCGCTCCTGATGACGATCGAGAGGTCCTGCGTGAGCTGATGGGCAGGCGCGGGGGTACGGCAGCGCGCCCACAGAGTGGGCTCGGCGATCGGAGGACTGGTCGGGATCGTGACCCTGGCTTCGAAGAATCCGTCGGCACGCGCGTCGACCGAGGTCAGCGTGTGTGCGCCGGCGGCCGTGGCGGTGGTCGGCGGGGTGCTCCGCGCCTTCCGCTCCTCCATCGAGAGGCTCAGCTTCGCGCCGCGCTCCCAGCGGATTCCGACGGACACCGCCTTGCCCGGCGCGCAGCCGGCGCCGCGGAGCGTGATCGTGCCGCCGCGCACGGTCTTGGTCGGCGTGGCGGTCAGCGACTGAGTGATGGAGGGGCGCGAGCTGGTCCGCGGTGGCCTTGCCGTCCGCCTTCAACCGCCCGATCAACGTGTCGGCCCTGGCGATCTGGTCCGCGGTGGGGCGGCCCGTCGTGACCTTGATCTCCCGCTGGATCTCCAGGAGTTGTCGATTCTCCTCGGACAGCTGAGGCTTGGTCCCGCCGGCGGGGGACGCCGCCTCCTTCTCCTTGGACAGTTGAGAGTCGGCCCCGACGCCGGCCGACGCCTTTACCCCCGCGGTACCGGTGGTCGCGGTGGTCCCCGGGACCTAAAGTACGACGGCTCGAACCACCGGGGCGGGCCCCGTCACCGTCGCACCACTCCCACGCCACAGGGGCCCGGCCGGCGCACACCGCGCCGGCCTTCGTCACCGAACCGTGACCATCAACCGGCCCTGGAGATCTCCGACTTGGGACGGGACGGACTCGAACTCGCCGCAGCCCGGACGGCGCGCAGGGCGTCGATCTTCTCCGCGCCGGTGGTCCCGGCCTCGGCCGTGTACGTGACGACCCTGAGGTCGGTACCGGCGGGCATCAGGATGTCGAGGTCGACGTCGATGTCCCCGACCAGCGGGTGCTCGATGGTCTTGCGGTCGCCGACGTGCGCACGGGCGGTGCCGTTGGACCACAGCCTCGCGAAACGGGGGTTGCCGCGCCGCAGGCGGTCGACGAAGGACGCGAGGCGTCCGTCGTGCGGATGGGCGGCGGCCGTCACCCGCAGGTCGGCGACGAGGTCCTCCTCCTCGGCCTCGTCGCCGGCCCAGGACCGAACGGGCCAGGCCGCGATGGGGATCTCCGCGGGACCGCCGGACCGGAACATGCCGGCGACGAGATTGCCCTCGTCCCAGCCGTAGGTACGGGGATCACCGACCGCCGCGGACCACATCCCGTTCCAGCCGACAAGGGTCCAGTCGGCGGCGAACACCGCGGCGGGGTTGTCTCCCAGCCGGCTCACCAACTGACCGACGCGTGCGGGCACTTGACGGGACAGGCCAGCGGTGGCGGGCGGCGCAAGTCGGGCGCAGCGGAACAGGTGGTCGCGCTCGGCCGCGTCGAGGCGCAGCGCCCTGGCCAGGGCGGCGACCACCTGGTCGGAGGGGTGGCGGGCACGGCCCTGTTCCAGCCGCACCACGTAGTCGACCGAAAGACCGGCCAGTCGGGCCAGTTCCTCGCGCCGCAGTCCGGGGATGCGCCGGTCCCCGTCGGCCGCCAGTCCGCAGTCGCCGGGTGACGCACGCTCACGCCAGCCCCGCAGTGCGATGCCGAAGTGGTTCGTCGTTGCCATACGGATCATCGTGGTCCACACGGCGGGGACCGCAAGGTGCTTCTACTGCCGCACAACGGACTCTTTACTCGCCGACGCCTCCTGACCGTACGCGTCGGTGGTCCCGGCGGCTTCCCAGTGCGCGCGGGTGAAGTCGGCGGCGGCCCGCAGCGCGTCGTCGGCCTCGTCGAGCATCGCGGCGAACGCCTGGAAGACATGCGGCACTTGGGGCCAGACCTGCAGTTCGACGTGGACGTCGTGCGCGGCGGCGCGTGCCGCCAGCCGTACGGCGTCGTCGAGCAGGATCTCGTGCGAGCCGACCTGCACGAGCAGAGGCGCGAGACCGGTGAGATCGGCGAAGACGGGACTGGCGTACGGCGTGCGGGGATCCGTGTCCCGCAGATAGTCGCGGGCGCGGGTGCGCAGACCCTCCGGGGTCAGTGAGGGATCGACGGCGGCCTTGCCGACCGCGCTGTCACCGGACACGCTCAGGTCGGCCCACGGGGAGAAGACGGCGACCGAGGAGGGTTGGGGCAGTCCAGCGTCCCTGGCGGCGACCAGCGTCGCGACGGCGAGGCCACCGCCCGCCGACTCACCGACGAAGGCGGTGGCGGAGCTCGGCACACCCTCGCCGAGCAGGGCACGGTAGACGTCCAGGGCGTCGTCGACGGCCGCCGGGAACGGGTGCTCGGGGGCCAGCCGGTAGTCCACGCACACGGCACGCGCTCCGCTGCGCCGGGCGACATCCCCGGCCAGGCCCACGGCGTCGGCCGCCGAGCCGATGGCGTACGCGCCGCCGTGCAGATACAGCAGCACATGCGCCGGGTCGCTCGCCGGCGTCTCCACGCCGACGACGGGTACCCCGCCCAACTCCCCTGCCGTGGCGGTGACATCGGGCGACAAGGGCACGCCCGTCATCATGTCGTGGAAGGCGGCCCGCGCCTCGCCGACGTCTCCCCCGAGGTCGAGCGGGGCGTGCCGCAGCAGGTCGTCGAGGGCTTCGCGCTGTTGCCGGGACATGGCTGTGCCTTTCGGGTTGCGGTACGCCAGGTGGATCACGCGCATCGGGCGGGTCCGGTGGATCAGGTGAATTCCGTACGGCGATACGGCGATACGGCGTTCGCCGCCGACCGCACGGCGAGGGTCAGCGCGGCGGTCCGACGATGATCTGGCCGTACCTGTCGGCGGCTTCGGCCATGAGGTCGCGGGAGATCTCGAAGCCCTCGGGGCGTGGGGTGGCCAGGTCGCGGCCTGCATGGCGGAACATGCCCTCGATGCCGCCCGGGGTGCAGATCATCAGCAGGTCGGCGGTGTCGGACGTGATCCGGTAGCCGTGCGGAACGTTGCGGGGGAGGAAGACGATGCCGCCCTCCGACAGTTCCATCTCCTGGTCGTCGCACCACAGCAGCGCGCTGCCCTTGATGAGCATGAACACCTCGTCCTCACGGGTGTGCTGGTGGTACGGCGGTGCCTCGCCCTTGCTGACCGAGAACCGCCCGACGGTCAACTGCCCGGCGGTGGCCGCGCTGTCCAGGAGTACGGCGAACTCGCCGCCGTCGAGCCATTCGAGCTTCTGCTGCTGCTCGGGCTGAGCGAGATAGGCCATGGTCATGACGGGGTCCGATCTGCGCCGTCGGCGGGCACGGCGCCTTCGTCAGCGGGGAACGACGGTCGGGTGCGATCCTCCTCCGGCCCGTACGGCACCCACCAGCGGAGCGGGTGGGAACAGTAGTACCACTCACCGCGCGGGCTCCCGGGCTGCCGGCATCCTGCTCGCGGGCAACCGCCGTCCTGAGCCCTCCTGTGCCTGTGGCATCCTCTGCGCCATGGCTCACTCGACTGATCAACAGCTGTCCGAGGACACGGAGATCCGGGCGGTCGCCGCGGAGCGGCTCACGTTCTTCGGGGACGCGGTGGTCGCCATCGCGCTCACCCTGTTGGCCCTGGAACTGCCGGTGCCGGAGGGCTCGACCAATTCCGAGTTGTGGGACTCGGCCACCGATCACCGTGACGCCTACATGGCGTTCGCGATCAGCTTCGTGGTCATCGCCGCGCACTGGCGCGCCCACCATCGGGTGTTCCGCTATGTCACGTCGTCGAACAGGCTGATGACGAGCCTGACCGTGTACTGGCTCCTCATGCTGGTGATCACCCCGTTCGCGACCGACGTGATCGGCGGCGACGGCGCGTTCCAGGCCCGCTTCATCTTCTACGCGATCGTGCAGTTCGTCGCGTGCGTGCTGTTCGTCCTCATGCTCCGGGAGATCGGCCGTGCCGCCCTCTACCGCCCGGGCACCCCGCCCGACCTGCTCCGCGGGGCGATGCGTCGCATGAGCGTGGTGGCGGCGGGGTTCCTGGTCTCCATCCCGGTCGCACTCGCCACCGAGTGGGCGTACCTGTGCTGGATCCTGGTGCCGGGCATCTCCGCGGTGATCTTCGGCGCACGCCTGCGCCGCTCCGGCGGAGACGCGGCGACCGCCGCGACCACCGAGACCTTCACGGACAAGGACTAGCAGGCGTGGCCGCTTTTCAGCGGTTATTGACGTTCCTGCCATAGGCGGCGTGTCCCTGCGACGGGAAAAGTGTCAGGCGTGCCTCCGCACTCCTCGCGCTTTGCACCCTACGAATCAGGAACACCCCCATGTCGAGCAACACAACGGCCCCTGCGTCCGCACCCGTGCGTGCCGAACGCCAGAGCCCCGGCTACTGGCGCGTCACCTTCGACAACCCTCCCCTCAACCTCTACGAACCCGAGGTGGAGACCGCTCTCGCCGAGGTCGTCGCACGGCTCGAAGCGGAGCCCGACGTCAAGGTCGTCGTCTTCGACAGTGCCGTTCCCGACTTCTTCATCGCCCATCTGAATCTGGGCAGGTTCGCCGAGTTCGGTGCGGGCATGCCGACCTGGTTCGACATCATCGGCCGCCTCGCGAACGCCCCCTTCATCACGGTGGGTTCCCTCCGTGGTCGTGCACGCGGCATCGGGAACGAGTTCCTGACCACCCTCGACGTGCGTTTCGCCAGCCGCGAGAAGGCCGTACTGAGCCAACTGGAAATCGGTACGGGCGTCATCCCCGGTTGCGGTGGCATTCAGCGTCTCGTGCAACTGACCGGCCGGGCACGGGCCTTGGAGATCGTCGCCTCCGGTGAGGACTACGACGCCGAGACCGCCGAGCTGTACGGGTGGGTCAACCGTGCCGTGCCGGACGCCGAACTGGACGCCGTCGTCGACCGTTTCGCTCGGCGGCTCGCCCACTTCGACGCCGACGCCCTTCGTGCGGTGAAGGAAGTCATCAACGAAGAGGCGCCCCTGCACGACGCCGCCCAGCTGTCAGCCACGCACGCCCGCTTCGCCGGGCTGCTCGCAAGGGACTTCGTGCAGGACCGCCTCAGCCTTTCGGCGAAGGCCGGCCCCGAGGTCATCCACGACCTGGAACTGAACATGGGCGAACGCCTCGGTCCGCGCGACTAGTTCGAGCGAACCCCCGCCTGTTCGTCCATGACCCCAGTACGAGAGGGATCTGCTGTGACCACCGAAACCGTACAGAGCCAGATCGAGACGCCCAATCTCCATGTGGAGGCCGCCGACGGCGTCACCTACCGCTACCGCCGCTTCGGCCGGGCCAACGCCCGCGACCTGCCGCTGGTCTGCCTGGTGCACTTCCGCGCCAACCTCGACAACTGGGATCCCGAACTCGTCGACGCCCTCGCCGCCGAGCGCGAAGTCGTGCTGGTCGATCTCGCCGGCGTCGGCGGTTCCACGGGCACCACACCGAACACCGTCGAGGAGATGGCGTACAACGCGATCGCCTTTCTCGACGCCATCGGCCTGCGCCGCTATGACCTGCTGGGCTTCTCGCTCGGCGGTTTCATCGCCCAGGAGATCGTCCTCTTCCGCCCGTGGCAGGTACGCCGTCTGGTCCTGGCCGGTACCGCCCCCAGGGGCGGGCGTGACATCCACCTGTACACGGCGGGAGCCATCCGTGACGCGGCCTTCGGTGACGCTCCCGCGCCCACCGATCTGCTCACTCTCTTCTTCGAGAAGAGTGCGTCCAGCCAGGCCGGAGGTGTGGAGTTCCTCAAGCGTCTGGGGCTGCGCTCCGCGGAGCGGGACGCCCCGACGGACCTGGCTGTCCGAGACGCGCAGCTGACCGCGATCTCCGCGTGGGGTGTGCGCGACGACTCGCGCCTGCAGCGGCTGGACTCCATCCAACAGCCCGTTCTGGTGGCCAACGGCGACAACGACGAGATGATCCCCACCAAGAACACCTACCTGCTGGCCGAGCACCTGCCCAACGCGAGGCTGAGCATCTACCCGGATGCCGGCCACGGGTTCCTCTTCCAGTATCCGGGCGCGTTCGCCGACGAGGTGAACGCCTTCCTGGGCGGGTGACGGGGTGGGTGACGAGGGGACGGTCACCGACGGTGATCCACCGCTCGGTCGGCCACCGCCGGAGCCTCGACGCCGGTCACGGGGCCGGAGTGACCGACGCCTGGAAGGTTCGCCGGTAGGCGGCCGGGGAGACACCCAGTTCCGCGTGCATGAGCTGACGCAGAGAGGCGGCGGTGGCGAAGCCGATGTCCGTGGCGATCTGGTCGACGGACATGGTGCTGGTCTCCAGCAACTGACGGGCGCGGTCGAGGCGTTGCTTGATGAGCCACTGTCTCGGCGTCACTCCGGTCTCGTCCCGGAACCGCCGGCTGAAGGTGCGCAGGCTCATGTGGGCGTGCTGCGCCAGTTGCGGCAGTGTCAGCGGTTCGCCGAGCCGCTCGAGTGCCCACTGGCGGGTGGCGGACGTGGACGCGGTGTCGCCGTCGGGGATCGGGCGCTGGATGTACTGCGCCTGACCACCCTCGCGGAAGGGGGGCACCACGCAGCGCCGGGCGGCGATGTTGGCGAGTTGGATGCCGTGGTCGATCCGGATCAGGTGCAGGCACAGGTCCACCCCCGCCGCGGCACCCGCGGACGTGAGCACGTCTCCGTCCTCGACGAACAGCACCCCCTCGTCGAGCCGGATGTGCGGGAACCAGCGGCGGAACACCGGCGCGCACTCCCAGTGCGTGGTGGCGGTCCGGCCGTCCAGCAGTCCGGCCGCGGCCAGGACGAACCCACCGGTGCAGATGGAGGCGATCCGGGATCCGGGACGGGATCCGGCGAGTGCGGCGGTGACTTCGTCCGGCAGTTCCCTGGTGAGTCTGCTCGGATCCACCGGGGTGACGATCGTCGTGTCGGCCGATTCGAGCAGCTCCGGGCCGTGCCGGACCGTGATCGAGAACCCGGCGTTGGTCTCGACCGGCCCGCCGTCGACCGAGCAGACATCGACCTCGTAGCGGCCGTCGGCGGCGCCCAGGATGCGTGCCGGAATGCCCAGCTCGAAGGGGTAGACGCCGTCCAGCGCGAGAACGGCGACTCGATGACGGCGCACACGATTCATGGCGCGATTCTAACGGTAAGTACTTTCTCAGCCACGAACAGGACCACTCATGACATCTCTCGGCTACGCGGTACACGTCAGCCCCATGCAGCCGCTGTCGGCCAGCGCCCTGCCGCCCCGACCTGACGGTGGGCCACTGCTGTGGTCTCCGTTGTCCACGACCATTGTTCACGGTCCTCGTGAGGCCATTCTGGTCGACCCGGGACTGACCACCGAGCAGGGAGTCAAAGTCGCAGAGTGGGCGGCCGGATTCAACCGTACGATCACCGGAATCTACGTGACTCACGCGCACGGCGACCATTGGTACGCGACCGCGCCCGTGCGTGAGCGATTCCCTGACCTCAAGGTGTGGGCCACGGCCGACACGATCGCGGAGATGCACCGGACCACTCCGGGTGGAAAGCCCGACCCGTTCTGGGGAGCGGCGTTTCCGACGCTCATAGGCGATACCCCGGTCATCGCCGAGGCAGTCCCTGAGAGTGGACTCCAGGTCGACGGGGAGCCGGTCGTTCCGCACGCCGCCGGGCACACCGACACCGAACACACGACGTTCCTGCATGTGCCCTCGCTGGACCTGGTCGTGAGTGGAGACGTCATCTACAACCAGGTGCACCAGTATCTGTCCGAGGCCGGCGAACACGGCATCGAGTCCTGGCTCAAGGCGATCGATGCCGTGGAAGCGGTCAATCCGGCCACGGTGGTGGCCGGCCACAAGAATCCCGAGCGCGACGATCCGGCGTCCACCATCACTGACACTCGCACCTACCTGAAGGCGGCCGCGGAGGTCTTCGCCGGCGCTACCAGTCGGGTCGAGTACTTCGACGAGATGGTGCGACGCTTCCCGAAGTGGCTGAATCCGGGAATCGCGTGGCTGACCGCCGTGGGGCGCTGGGCGGAATAGACGGGGACGCTGATTTCCGACGCGCCCCGATAGGCGATCAGGCGCTGATCCGCGCCTCCGAGGACGTCGCCGGCTGAGTCTGCGACGTCGTGATGCGCTCGATGACGAGCCCGAGCAGCACGGCCGCCGCGATCATGAGCGCCTCGGCCACCACGAGGAGTGCCATCGACCCCGGGGCCGCCCGGACTGCCACCATCAGCACCAACGAGTGCGTGAGCCAGGCGCCCCACCAGAAGTTCACCAGGGTCGTGTCCCGCTTCCGGTCCCAGTCCGCCGCGCTGGCGCGTCCGATGTCCAGGACGAACCGGCGGGGGACGACGAAGTTGACTCCCGGTATGAACCACGCGCCGATCATCCAGCCCGGACTCGGCAGCGAGGCCTCAGGAGACAGCTCCTGCGCCTCGCGCCGGGACCGGGCGAGCCACACGAGGAACAACACGATCGCAAGAGTCATCAGGTAGACGAACACCATCGAGACGAGGCCCGACTCCTTCGAGGACCCGTCCGTGGGGTGCAGATAGTGATCCCGCACGGCCACCGCACGGAACACGTCCGTCACAGCGGCCACCCCCACCGCCGCCTGCGCGAGCCGGGCAAGGATCCATGGAGCTCTACGGGCGGTACTCGTCATCTTCTTCGGCCTGCTTCGGAGGGTTGCGCGGACACGGTGAACGCGGCGGACGATCGGGCGAAGTGATCATAGGGTCTACTCACCGCGCACACGCACGACTTTTCGAATCCTCGGTCGCGGCTCAGGACGAATAAGTCCACGACTCCCAGCGTGCCGTCGTCACTCCTTGTCGATGGCCGGCAGCGCGGTGAGCTCCAGTACGCCCACCGACTTCCACCCCAACTCGGTCATGGGGCTGGGAGTTTGTCCGCTGCTGAGAGCAGAAGCTTCATCACGCCCCTGCCGATCGCATGGTGAAAACAATCGGGCGACGCTAACACGACCTGGATACGTGGCTGACGTGGTCTGAGGGCCCGGCGCCGGGCCGAGGCCTGGCTCGGGGATCGTGCTCGAGTGAGTCCGTGAACCTTTCCCTCCTCCACACCGACTGTCTCGGTGAAACATGAGGCGAGGCAGGGAGACGCGGTGGGCGACGACGGGCACGGAAGGCTGCTGGTGGTGCGCTGCCAGCTCGGGGAGCGCGAGGCGTTCCACGAGCTGGTGCACCTCTGGCACGACCCGCTGTGGCGCTATGTGAAGGGCATGGTGGGCTCCCCCGACACCGCGGACGACCTCGCCCAGGAGACATGGGTCGCGGTGATGCGCGGCCTGCCCCGGCTACGGCAGCCGGAGCGGTTCGCGCCATGGCTGTTCACCATCGCCCGGCGCGCGGTCACCGACCACCTCCGCCGGACGTACCGGACTCCCCCGACCACCACCGAGGTGGAGACGGAGACCGAGGTCGACGATCGCGACGCAGCCGTCCTCACCGCGCTGGAGATCCAGGCAGGCCTCGGCGGGCTCCCGCCGCTGGAACGCGAAGTGCTGCTCCTGTTCCACCTCCAGGACCTGCCCCTGGCCGCCTGCGCGGAAGTGCTCGGTGTACCGCCGGGCACGGTCAAGAGCAGGCTGCACCGCGCTCGCCGCATGTTGCGGGACGTCCTTGTCGAGAGGGGATACGAGGCATGAGCGAGCACGACGACGCGGAACGCCGTGATGTGCCGAAGGAACTGGAGCGCGCACTGGCGGCGGAGGTCTCGCTGTCCGCCCGCATGCGACACGCGTGCGTGGGCCTCGCGGGAGGGTGCGGCGCGGCCCTGATCGCGGTGCTGTGGGCGACCGAGCCGCACCCGCTTCCGGCCCGTACCCGGGCCGCCTTCGCCGCGCTGATCGCCGTCGGTCTCGCCTGGGCCGCCTTCGCCGGGTGGGTCCTGAGCCGGCGCCGACCGCTGTACGCCCGGGACCGGGTGCTGGGCGCCCGCCTCGCCCTCACCGTCACCACCTTGACCTGCGCCGCCGGCACCACGCTGGCCGCGCTCCGCGGCACCACGGCCGAGGTACTGACCACCGCTTTCGCCGGCACTGCCCTCATGGTCGCCGCCGGACTGCTCCTGCTACGGGCGCACTCCCGCCGTCGCGAGCTGCTTCGCCTGCGCAACTCCCTTCAAGAGAAGGCGAACTGACGTCACATCACCCACGGTCCGTACCGCGACCCACCGTCTCGCCGCCCAACGCTGTGACCCATTCGGTGGGCCACGGCGCGCTCTCACGACTACCGCGCGGGACATGCACCGTGACGTACCGGCCCGAGGCCGACAGCCGTCGTGGCAGCTGCTCGAACTCCTCGCCCCAGACCTCGAATCGGAACGTCAACGACGATCTGCCGACGCGCTCGACCAGGACCGTCGTCGTGACCTCCTGCCCGAACCACAGCGGCGATGCGAAGTCGACCTCGAATCGCACGCGCGGCGCGGAGCCGAAGTAGCCGTCGACGCCGTACTCCCGCATCAGCGTCGCCTCGGCCGCCTCGACGAACCGCACCACGGCCGTGTTGTGGTGGTGCCCTGCCGCGTCGGTGTCCATCCACTCCACGCGGCTTCGATGGACGGCACGGGCGAGGCTGCGGCTGCCGTCCACCTCCTCGTCAGACGGAGGCCGGTGCATGCGAGGGGGTCCAGCGCAGATGGATGTCCTGGGCGGTGTCGTCGGCCCGCAGCAGTGAGAGACGCGGGCGTACGGCGTCGGTGCGGGCGGTGGGTGGCTTGCGGCGACCGGCCCCGAACTGCACCGGCCACTGGGCCGCCTCGCCCTGGTAGTCCTGCTCGGCCGCCGCATGGAGGGTCCAGTGCGGGTCGTAGAGGTGGGTCCTGCCCACGGCACACAGGTCGGCGCGGCCCGCCAGCAGGATCGAGTTCACGTCGTCGTACGAGGCGATGGCGCCGACGGCGATGACCGCGGTGCCGGTCGCGGCAGCGATCTCATGCCGGATCCGGTCCGCGAACGGCGTCTGGTAGGAGCGGCCGAAGGCCGGCGCCTCGTCCTTGGTGACCTGGCCGGAGGAGACGTCGATGCCGTTCGCACCGTGGGCGATGAAGGCGCGGGCGATCTCTACGGCGTCGTGCTCGGTGTTGCCGTCCGGCACCCAGTCGGTGGCGGAGATGCGCACGATCATCGGCCGCTCGGCGGGCCATGCCTCGCGGACGGCGTCGAAGACCTCCAGCGGGAAGCGGAGCCTGTTCTCCAGGGAGCCGCCGTATTCGTCGGTGCGGTGGTTGGCGATCGGGGAGAGGAAGGAGGACAGCAAGTAGCCGTGCGCGCAGTGGAGTTCGAGGAGGTCGAAGCCGGCCTCGGCGCCCCGGTGGGCGGCTGCGACGAAGTCGGCGACGATGCCGTCCATGTCCTCGCGGGTGAGTTCACGGGGTACGGCGCAGCCGGGGCCGTACGCGACGGACGAGGGTCCGACCGTCTCCCAGTTGCCCTCCGGCAGCGGCTCGTCCATGCCCTCCCACATCAGTCTCGTGGAGCCCTTGCGGCCCGAGTGACCGATCTGGAGACCGATGCGGGCGGTGCTCCGCTCGTGGGCGAAGGACACGATCCGCGCCCACGAGTCGCGCTGCTCGTCGTTCCACAGGCCCGTGCAGCCGGGAGTGATGCGACCCTCGGGCGAGACGCAGACCATCTCCGTCATCACCAGTCCGGCACCGCCCATGGCCTTGGAGCCGAGGTGCACGAGGTGGAAGTCGCCGGGTACGCCGTCGACGGCGGAGTACATGTCCATGGGCGACACGACGACCCGGTTCTTGAGCTCCAGCTGTCCGAGCCGGAAGGGCTGGAACATCGCCGGTGAACTGCCGCCCAGACCCTGCGACTTGGCGAAGGCGGCGTCGACGCGGTCGGCGAACTCCTGATCGCGGGTGCGCAGGTTGTCGTAGGTGATGCGGCGGGAGCGGGTCAGCAGGTTGAAGCAGAACTGGGTCGGCTCCTGCCGGACGTACATGCCGATGTTCTCGAACCACTCCAGGGACGCCTGCGCGGCGCGCTGGGTGGATTCGACGACCGGCCGCCGCTCGGTCTCGTAGGCGGTCAACGCCGTTTCGGTGTCGGGGTGTTCGTGCAGACAGGCGGCGAGAGCGAGGGCGTCCTCCATGGCCAGCTTGGTGCCCGAGCCGATGGAGAAGTGCGCGGTGTGCGCGGCGTCGCCGATGAGGACCAGGCCGCCGTGGTGCCAGCGTTCATTGCGTACGGTGGTGAAGTTCAGCCACTTGGAGTTGTTGGCGAACACCTGGTGGCCGCCGAGTTCCTCGGCGAACAGGCCCCGGATGCGGTCGACGGCCTGCTCGTCGGAGGTACCCGGCCCGAACTCGGTTCCCTCGGTGGCGTCGAAGCCGGCGCGGCGCCAGACGTCCTCGTGCATCTCGACGATGAAGGTGGAGCCGGAGTCGGAGTAGGGGTAGCCGTGGACCTGCATGGTCCCCCACTCGGTCTCCTTGATGAAGAACTGGAACGCCTCGAAGACGCGGTCCGTGCCCAGCCACATGTACTTGCTGTGCCGCCGGTCCAGTGTGGGCCGGAAGACGTCCGAATGTTCCTGCCGTATACGGGAGTTGACCCCGTCGGCTCCGACCACCAGATCGTGCGAGGCGCGGAGTTCCCCGACGTCGGGGGCGAGCGTCGAGAAGCGCACGTCGACGCCGAGAGAGCGGCAGCGCTCCTGGAGCAGGTGGAGGAGTTCCTTGCGGCTCATGGCCGCGAAGCCCTGGCCGCCGATCGTGTGGCTCTCACCGCGGTAGTGGATGTCGATGTCCGTCCACCGGGCGAACCGGCTGGCCATCGCCTCGGCGAACTCGGTGTCGGCGTTCTCGATGCCGCCGAGGGTCTCGTCGGAGAACACCACGCCGAATCCGAAGGTGTCGTCGGGGGCGTTGCGCTCCCAGACGGTGACCTCGTGGGTCGCGTCCAACTGCTTCATCAGAGCGGCGAAGTAGAGCCCACCGGGGCCTCCGCCGACGATCGCGATTTTCACGGAGCTACCTCTCCCTGCTCGACGGCGGGCGCGGCGGCCAGCTCATTCTCGATGATCTTGCGGAGCGCGAAGTGCTGGAGTTTGCCGCTGACGTTGCGCGGCAGGGAGTCGCAAAAGCGCACGTCTCGTGGGTACTTGTAGGGGGCGATGACCTGTTTGACGTGGTCCTGGATCTCCTTGACCTTGGCCGCGTCGCCCCGCACGCCCTCCCGCAGCACGACGAAGGCGCACACCACCGAGCCGCGCTCCTTGTCGGGGCGGCCGACGACCGCGCACTCCTGCACGTCGGGGTGGGTGTCGACGGCGGCCTCGACCTCGGGTCCGCCGATGTTGTAGCCGGAGGAGACGATCATGTTGTCGCCGCGGGCGTGGTAGAAGAAGTAGCCGTCCTCGTCCCGGTGGAAGATGTCACCGGTGGTGTTCCAGCCCGCCACGACGTAGTCCTTCTGGCGCTCGTCGTCGAGGTAGCGGCAGCCGACCGGCCCGATGACGCCCAGCCGGCCCGGTTCACCGGGGTCGAGTTCCTCGCCGTCGGGCCCGAGCACGGTGGCCCGGTATCCCGGCAACGGCCTGCCCGTGGCACCGGGGCGTATCTCGTCGCCGACGGCGGTGATGAAGATGTGCAGGAGTTCGGTGGCGCCGATGCCGTCGATGACCTCCAGCCCTGCCTCGTCCCGCAGTTGCTCCCATGTGGTGCGCGGAATGTGCTCGCCCGCCGAGACCGCCACCCGCAGTCCGACGAGTTGGCGTGTCTGCCCGGCGCGCACGATCGCCCGGTACGCGGTGGGTGCCGTCGCGAGCACGGTGACGCTCAACCGCTCGACGAGATCGGCCAGTTGGGTGGGGGTGGCCGACTCGGTCAGCAGGGCGCAGGCACCGGCCCGCAGCGGGAAGACGACGAGCATGCCGAGGCCGAAGGTGAACGCCAGCGGGGCGGTACAGGCGACGGTGTCGTCCGGGGTCAGGCGCAGGGCGTGGCGGCCGAAGGTGTTGTCGATGGACAGGATGTCGCGGTGGAAGTGCATGGTGATCTTGGGTACGCCGGTACTGCCCGAGGTCGGCCCGAGGAGCGCCACGTCGTCGGCGGCGGTCTCCACGTTGGTGAACTGGCCCGACTTGGCCGTGGCACGGGCGAGGAGGTCCTCGGGAGTGCCGCCGCCGTACTCGACGACGGTCAGCGACGGCCACGCGATGGCGCGGACGGTGTGCATGTCCTCGGCGAACCGGTGGTCGACCAGCGCGATCGTGGGCTGGGTCCGCTCGACGACCGGCGTCACCTCACGGGCGCGCAGGGCGGCCATGGTGGTCACCACCACTCCCCCGGCCTTGAGCACACCGAGCCACGCGGCCACCGTCCAGGGTGTGTTCGGCGAGCGCAGCAGGACCCGCCCACCCGGCACCAGTCCGAGGTCCTCGGTCAGCACCTGGGCAACCTGGTTGGCGCGCGTGAGCAGTTCGCCGTACGTCCACTTCTCCCCCGCCGGTGTGCACAGGGCCGGCCGGTCGGGGCCGAACCTGGCGGTGGGGATGTCGATGAGTTCGGTGGCGGCGTTGAGGCGGTCCGGGTAGTGCAGCTCCGGCGTCGTGAACTCGATGACCGGCCACAGGTCTGCGGGTGGCAGGTGGTCTCGGGTGAAGCCGTCGACGTGCGCGGAGGGCGAGAGGGCCGCGGGAGAAGGGGGAAGGGAAGAGGGAAGGGAAGGGGGAGACATCGGAAGGGTCCTTCCGGGAATCCGTCGGCGGCCGACGGGGTCAGGCGGAACGGAGCATGCCCTCCTGGGCGACTGTGGCCAGGTGACGGTGATCGCGGGTGTAGAAGCGGCCCGTGCCCAGACCGCGGCCCGCGTCGGCGGCGGCGGCTTCCTGGACGTAGAGGAGCCAGCCGTCCACCGGTCCCGGGCGGTGGAACCACATGGCGTGATCGAGGCTGGCGGTGATCAGCCCGGGCATGGCCCAGGCCAGACCGAGGACCCGCAGGACGGGTTCGAGGATCGTGTAGTCGCAGACGTAGGCGAGTGCCGCCAAGTCCCGCTGGGCGTCGGTCAGTCCGTCGACCGGGCGGAGCGGGTCGAAGGGCCGGAGCCAGACGGCCTGGTGCGGGACCTGCTTGCCCTCCACGGTGAGGTAGACGGGGCCGGGCACGTGCCGCATGTCGAAACCGCGGCCGGCGGACCAGTAGGCCTTGGACTCCTCGGTCATCGTGCCGCCGTCGAGTTCCGCCAAGTACGCGGCGGAGGTGGGGAGTTCCTCGGGGTCGGGCACGTCGTCCGTGAACTCGGCCTCGAAGGTGCCGCCGGGCTCGCCCGCGGCGAAGTTGGCCAGGCAGACGTAGAGGGGCTTGCTGTTCTGGTAGCCGCGGACCTGACGGGTGCTGTAGCCGCGGCCGTCGCGCAGCAGCTCCACCTCGTAGCGCACGCTCGCGCCGATGTCGGCCGGGCGCAGGAAGTAACTGTGCATCGAGTGCAGCGACTTGCCGTCGGTGACCGACCGCATCGCCGCCGCCGCGGCCTGGGCGACGAGGTCGCCGCCGTACGCCTTGGGCCAGGGGCAGGGCTGGGTGACGGCGGTGAAGGCGAGGTCGAAGTGCTCCGGCTCGGTGGCCGTGAGGGCGACGGCGTCGGTGAAGACCTTGGAGGTCGGGGAGGTCTCGGCCGTCATCGGTTCAGCCAGTCGCGCAGTTCGGAGTCGGCGACGTCGGGGAGGTTGACGACGATGTTCTCCGGTGTCCTGGTCGTCATCCACGTCAGCGGCTTGCTGCGCGAGAGGTTGCACTCGACGTGGGGCATGAACGGCGGCACGAAGACCCAGTCGCCCTCCTCCATGTCGACGTAGTCCTCGAACTTCTCGCCGAAGTAGATGCGCGCCCGGCCCGACAGGACATAGCCGCCGGTCTCGGCCTCGCCGTGGTGGTGGGAGACCGAGCGGTAGCCGGGTTCGTTGCTGACCTTGCCGAACCACAGCTTGGTGGCCGGGGTGTGCTGGATGCTGACGCCCGAGACGCGGACGGCCCCGCCCGAGTCGGCGGTGCCCCCGTCCTCCAGGCCGCCGCGCGTGACCACGGGTGCGACGAGGCCGCTGGGCAGTCGGTACATCGAGTTGTCGCCTTCGAGGCGGTACTTGCTGAGGTCGGGCTCCATGGTGGTCGGCTCCGTTCGGTGGCGAGGAGGGCGCCTGTGCCGCGGGACGAGCGAGCGGGTCGTGCGAAGGGGTCGTACGAGTGAGTCGTGCGAGCGGGTCGAGACTATGACGCCGGTATCTCGTATTTTTCACTGTCGTCAATTAAAGTCAATACCAGACGCCGAGTGGACCCGCTTCCACCCCGACTCGACCTGGAGACCCCATGACGCCCGTCGCCGTGAACCCGGACTCGCTCCCCGCCCCCAGCGGCTACTCGCACGGGACCCTCGCGGGAAACACGCTCCACCTGGGCGGACAGACCGCGCTCGACGCGGACATGAAGATCGTGTCGGGCGGGATCGTCGCGCAGTTCCGCCAGGCGTTCGGCAACGTGCTCACCACGCTCCGCGAGGCGGGCGGCAAGCCGGAGGACCTGGTCAGCATCACCATCTACCTGACGGACATCCCCGACTACCAGGCCCACGGCAAGGAGATCGGCAAGGTCTGGCGCGAGCTCGCCGGAGCCGTCTACCCGGCCATGGCGGGGATCGGCTGCACGGCCCTGTGGCAGCCCGAGGCCATGATCGAGATCGTGGGCGTGGCGGTCATCCCGGACGAGCGACTCGTGACGCCGGGCCGCTAGGGGCCGCCCGACAGCACCACCGGACCGCCGCACCCGAGAACCGAAAGGCCCACCGGCATGAAACTCGCGTCCCTCACCGTCGACGGCGTCCGCCGGACCGGCGCCGTGCAGGAGGCCACGCAGGTCATCGCCCTGCTGCCTCCGTCGGTGGGCACGGTCGACGACATCGTCCGCGGCGGACCGTCCGCACTCGACACGGCCCGGGCCGCCCTCGCCCACGCCGAGACGATCCCGTTCGCCGGCGCCCGCCTGGAGCCGCCGCTGCACCGCTTCAACCGCGACATCCTGTGCACCGGCTGGAACTACTGGGACCACTTCGAGGAGTCCAGGGGCAAGCGCGAGGGCCAGGACCCCGTCACCCGCCCCGAGCACCCGACCTTCTTCACGAAGGGCCCGGACACCGTGATCGGCCCCACCGACGACATCTCCTACGATCCTGACCTGTCCGCCAAGTGGGACTACGAGGCCGAGATCGCCCTGGTCATCGGCCGCGACGGCAGGTCGATCCCCGAGGAGAAGGCGCTGGAGCACGTCTTCGGCTACCTCGTCGCCAACGACGTGTCCCAGCGCGACCTCCAGCGCGCGCACGGCGGCCAGTGGCTCAAGGGCAAGAGCATCGACGCCACGATGCCGCTCGGTCCCTGGCTCACCACCACCGACGAGATCACCGACCCGGCGGGGCTGCGGGTGCAGTGCGAGGTCAATGGGCGCCTGCTGCAGAACGCCTCCAGCGGCGACATGGCGTTCTCCTTCGCCCAGATCATCGCGGAGCTGAGCCTCGGCATGACCCTGCGCGCGGGAGACGTGATCCTCACCGGCACCCCGAGCGGCATCGGCAGCGCGCGCGATCCGCAGATCTTCCTGGGCGCCGGCGACGTCGTCGTCACCCGGGTCAGCGGCCTCGGCGAGCTGCGCAACACGGTGACGCGTACCCGCCTGACGTGACCGGCCCTCGCACCCGGGCCGGCGTTCGCCGAGGTCAGCGCCCGCACAGGAGGAGACGGGCGGAACGTCGATCGACCACAGGGCGATAAACTGCCCGCCGAACGACGATCCGGCCGCCGTTGCAGGCCCGCCGGGAGCACAGAGGAGCGTGTCGCCATGACGGCGGAACCGCAGTCCGCCGGCGGACGTGACACTCGTCTGGGCCCGCTCATCACCACGATCTTCGGCCTGTACGCCCGGGGCGAGCACAACTGGCTCTCCGTCGCGTCGGTCGTGAGGCTCATGGCGGACCTCGGGTTCGAGGGCCCCGCCGTACGCTCGGCCGTCTCGCGCCTGAAGCGTCGCGAGGTCCTGCGCAGCCGGCCCCACGAGGGCGCGGCGGGCTACTCCCTCGCCGACTCGACCCTGGCGGCACTCGCCGAGGGAGACGTCCGGATCTTCGAGCGCGCCCGGGCGGCCGTCGAGGACGGCTGGCTCGTGGTCGTCTTCTCCGTGCCCGAGTCCGAGCGCGAGAAGCGCCACGACCTCCGCACCAGCCTGACCCGGCTGGGTCTCGGCACCGCGGCACCGGGGGTATGGGTCGCACCGGGAAACCTCGCGGTGGAGACCAGGCGGACCCTGGAGCGTCGGGGCCTGTCCGCGTACGTCGACATCTTCACCGGCGACCACTTCGCGTTCGGGGACCTGCGGTCGAAGGTCCGCACCTGGTGGGACCTGGACGAACTCACCGAGCTCTACGCCGACTTCCTACGTCGTTACGACGCCGTCCGCGAAGGGGTCGCGGCCGGCGGGACGACACCGCCCGAGGCGTTCCGGACGTACATCCCGATGCTGACCCAGTGGCGGCGACTGCCCTACCGCGACCCGGGCCTGCCGCTGTCACTGCTGCCGCCGGGGTGGAACGGCGTGACCGCGGGCGCCCTCTTCTCCGAACTGAACGACCTCCTGAGTGCACCGGCGCGCGAACACGCCCTCAAGGTGATCCACGAGTACAGCTGAGTTCACGTCCTGGTCCGGTTACGGCCACGACGTTCTCCTCTCGGTACGTAGCTGGGCGCGGGGCGACCCACTGGGCGCGAACCGACTCAATTGGAGAACGTACCTCCGGTTACTGCAGCACGGGAAGCCCTCGGACACAACTTCCTGACACAGGCCGACCGTCACCCCGGAGCACCTGAATCCACGCCGACTTCCCGACGTGCGCAAGCCCTTGACAGTGCCCCACAACCCTCCTGACACTACCGAACATTCGGTCGTCCAGGATCCTGGCGAGCGGCCGTCGTCGGCGCACCACCACCCCTCACCCGAGCCGACCGAACAGGGCCTTGTTCCCCACGCACAACGGAGAGCACCACCGACCTCAAGGAACCCGCATGCCGAAATCCAGGACCGGGCACCGCAGCAGAGCGACTCGCCCGATCGCGGTACTGGCCAGCAGTTCAGCAGCGCTCATCCTCGTAGTGGCAGGTCAGACGGCAGCCACCAGCACGCCGGCCGCGGCCTCGACCTGGCAACCACCGGCTGCCACGTACGCCCCGAGCCAGCCCGTGCGCACGACCGTCACCATGGACGACGGCGTGAAGATCTCCGTGGACGTCGTCTATCCGACCGACCCGAGCACCGGCGAGCGAGCGGCGGGCCCGTTCCCGGTACTGCTGACGCAGAATCCCTACGGCGCGGGGCGCTCCGCCCCCACCGACACCGGAACCTACTTCGTCCAGCGGGGGTACATCTACGTGGCCTCGGCGGTCCGGGGCACGGGTGACTCCGGCGGGCAGGTCGACTGGTTCGGTGACCGCCAAGGCCGCGACGGGGCCAATCTGGTCGACTGGGCGGCCCACAGTCTGGCGGGCTCCAACGGCAAGGTGGGTCTTGAGGGTTGCTCCTACCTCGGGGTGAACCAGTGGTTCACCGCGGCGGCCGTGGGCAAGAACTCCGCCCTCAAAGCCATCGCGCCGTTCTGCACCGATTCGGACTTCTACAACGACCTCACGGCCTCCGGCGGCATTCCCACCACGTTCGTGGCCGGCATCGCCAGAGCCGAACCCCGAGGTCCCGAGGACGATCCCGCGACCGACCCGCAGGCCGTGACGATCGCCCAGCAGGCGACGGGCGGCTCACGCTCGTACAACGACGCGTACTGGCAGGCGCGGAGCGTCCAGAAACAACTCATCCCGCAGATCGTGAAGAACGACATCCCCGCGCTCAGCGAGGCCGGATGGAACGACATTTTCCCGGGCGGGAACCTCGACGCCTACGTGGCGAGCCAGAACGCCTACTACCACCGGCCGTTGACGACACCCATCACGCCGGGCGAACCCGTCACCGGCCGGTACCAGGCGATCGTGGGGCCCTGGACCCATGGTGAACACGTCAACGAGGAGTCGCTGCAGGCCATTCGCCTGGAGTGGTTCGACACCTGGCTCAAGAACGCGCCCACCGGCATGGCGGCCACCTCGACTCCCCTTCATCTGTTCGAGAACGGCGCGGACACCTGGGTCGACAGCGGCGCGTGGCCGCTGTCACTGGACGCCCGGACCTACTACCTCGGCAGCGGATCACTGACGGCCACCAAGCCGGGAACGAAAGGCAGCGACAGCCTCTCCTGGGCCGCGGCGACCACGGCCAACACCCTCACCTACACAACGGCTCCGCTCACCAAGGCGGCACTGCTCGACGGACCGACCGACGTCACCCTCTACGCCAAGTCGACAACGGTGGAGACCGAGTTGACGGCCACACTCAACGTCGTCGCGCCGGACGGAACGGTGACCAAACAAGCCGACGGAATCCTCCTGGGCAGTCAACGCGCCACGGACGCCGAGGAAAGCCTGTACGGCAAGAACAAGACACTCCTCAAGCCCAGCCACCCCTTCACCCAGGCCTCGCAGCAACCAGTGATCCCCGGCCGGACGACCAGGTACGACATCTCCCTCCTGTCACGCTTCGAAAAGATCCCGGCCGGCTACAGCATCCAACTCACCATCAACAGCCAGCCCCCCGCCAACTACCACCTCCAGGTCGCCCCCACCCCCCAACAACTCACCGACCTGACAGGCGGCCTCTACACGATCGAGCGCTCCCCGGAGGCGCCCTCGTTCATCAACCTGCCATTGACGTCACCGAACAACGCGACTCCGAGCGACGACAATTGGGGACCGTCGTCCTGAACCGAATGGCCAACCCGGCCTCCGAGGCTGCTGCTTTGAGGGGGGCCGATCGCCGAACGTCTGCAGGTCGAGGGCGAGTTGGTCGGAGTCCCCATGCAGATCAGCGGGCCATCCAGCGGTCCATCTCCCGCGCCCTTGTCTCCAGCGCTTCGACCACGGCGGCCGTCGTGCCCAGAGGATTGCCGGGGGCCTGGATGTCGTAGCGGACGCCGCCGCTCACATCGCCGGAGACCGGCTCGGGCATCGGGACCTCGATGCCCGCCCGTCGCGCCAGCGCGAGCGCTGTCGCCACGAAGCCCTCGGAGAGGGCGAGGATCACGGTGTGGCTCGTTCGGCAGTGCCAGGCGACCAGGGCGCGTACGAACTCGGCGTACGCGGCCTGGTCGACCGCAAGGGTGTCCGGGTCGCCCCAGTGCTTGCCCGGACCGATTCCCGAGGGAGTCTCGAGCTCCGCCTCGAAGACCTCGGTCTGCTTCAGGAAGAGGCGTCCGGCGCCGTTCGACGGATTCCACAGGGTCTCGTCACCCATGTCGAAGTACTTGCTCATCATCGCTCCCCCCGTTCAACCGCCCTGACAGACAGACGGTAGATCATCGGGTGGTCGGCAGGCATCCGAGTTCGGCCTTCCCCAACAGCCATACAGCGGCGGCGACTTACGATCGGTCACCGGTCCGACGCCGCGGCAACAGCACCGCCGCCGTCACCGCGCCGAGCGCGAAGATTCCCGCGGCCCACCAGTACGCGGTGACGTAGCCGTGGATGGATGCTCGCGCATCCACGGTGCGATCGGCGGTGTTGTGCGTCGCGAGGAAAGTCGCCGTCGCGGTTGCCGCGATCGTGTTGAGAAGCGCCGTGCCGATCGAACCACCGATCTGCTGCATGGTGTTGACGGTCGCCGAAGCCACTCCGGCGTCCGGCGCTGCCACACCGTAGGTACCCAAGCTCATGGCCGGCGGCAGGACGCAACCCAGTCCCAGCCCGGCCAGGACAAGCGGCGGCAGCACCTCGGTGGCGTAGTTCGTGGTCAGGCCGATGCGAGTGAGCCACACCATGGCGAGTGCCGCCACGACGAACCCTGCGGTGAGGACGACTCGGGGACCCAGCTTCGGCACCAGCTTGATCGTGGAGATCTGCCCGGCCGTCATGATGCCCAAGGTCATGGGCAGCAGGGCGAATCCGGTTCGCACCGGTGAATAGCCTTGGATGTCCTGAAGGAAGTACGTCAGGAACAGGAAGATCGCGAACATCCCCGCGCCCACGAGCAGGATGGACGCGAAAGCACCACCACGGAGCCGGTCACGGAGAACCCGCAGGGGCAGCAGGGGCTGTGCGGCCCTCCCCTGCCACCAGGTGAAGGCGGCCAACAGGACGAGGCCGCCGACCAGCAGGGCCCAGCACCTGGGTGAGGTCCACCCGTACGTCTCCGCGTCGGACAAACCGTAGACGACCGCGAAGAGACCCGACGAGGCCAGGAGCGTGCCCGGCAGGTCGAAGCTCGGCCTGCTCGTACGCGTCGAACGCGGCAGCAACAGGAGCGCGCCGACGAGGGCCACACCGGCGATGGCCACATTGACGTACATCGTCCATCGCCACGACAGATATCCGGTGAGTACACCTCCCAGCAGCAGCCCGATACCGCCGCCCGAACCGGCCACGGCTCCGTAGATGCCGAATGCCTTCGCGCGCTCCCTGGATTGCGTGAAGGTCGTGGTGAGCAGGGACAGCGCGGCCGGTGCGAGGAGCGCGGCGAAGAGGCCCTGCAGGGCTCGGGCGGTGACGAGCGAGGCGAAGCCGGGCGCCGCCCCGCCGAGCGCGGAGGCCAGGGCGAACCCGACGATCCCGGTGACGAACATCCGCCGCCGGCCGAAGAGGTCGGCAAGCCGGCCGCCCAGGAGGAGCAGGCTGCCGAAGGCCAGCGCATAAGCGGTGACGACCCACTGGCGCTGGCCGTCCGAGAAGTCGAGCGCCCGCTGGGCGGACGGCAGCGCGATATTCATGATCGTCGAGTCGAGTACGACCATGAGCTGCGCCAGTGCGATGACGGCCACGGCCCACCACGGACGCGAGGGCGTGGCAGGGCCGGCGCCCCGGACCGGAGTGACCGGAGCATCCGACGAGTCGATGAGGGGCATGGTCTCGGATCTCCCGTATGCGGTGACAGGTCGAGTGGAGGCAGAAGCAGAAATGGAGGAGGAAGTAGAAGTGAATCTGAATTCAGTTTCACTCCTGGTCGTCGATCTGTCAAACTGGACACGGGACCACCCGCAGGACTTCAGGGAGTGAACACGGTGCAGACCGCCAAGTCGCAGCGCACGGAGGCCGAGTTGAAGGCGGCGGCGAGACGGCTCATCCTCCGCCAGGGGTACGCGCAGACGAAGATCACCGACATCACCAAGGAGGCCGGCAAGGCGGCGGGATCCTTCTACCGGTACTTCACCGACAAGGACGACCTGATGCGGTCGCTGGCGGAGGACTTCCTCGCCTCACACCGCGACCACGCACACGGAACCCTCGGCCCCGACCACCGCTTCGCCACGCGTGACGACGTCCGGGCACATGTGGAGGCGTACTGGGAGAACAGCCGCCTGCACCTCGCCGAGATGACGGGCATCTTCCAGGCCGCCCAGGCCGACGAGGAATTCGCCCGCACCTGGGAGAACCTGCGGAGTCACCACGTGGCGATGTGGGCCGACCACATCGAGCAGATGCGCGGCCCGCGCGAGGACACCACGATGACCGCGCAGGCGGTCGTGTGCATGCTCGAGTCCTTCTGCTACGCGCAGCTCCGCACCTCACCGGACAACGGGCCCATGGCCGTCGACGTCCTCACCGACCTGATCATGCACGGCATCGCGCCCGACACCACTTCATAGGTCTCCCTGGGAAGCGTTGCCGCTCAACTGCAGCTGACGGGAACTCCCGTGGTGGTGAAGAGAGTTGTGTGCCCGGTAGCTCTGAACCCCCACAGCATGGAGACAGTCACATGAGACGGTCCCTGGTCGGCGCCATCACGGGCGCCTTCCTTCTGCTGCCCCTTCCGGCGGCAGCCCCGTCGTACGCGGCCCCCGCACCTCCCTCGGCCCCTGTCGCCTGGACGGACTGCACGGACCCCGCCCTCGTCCAGGCGGGCGCCGAGTGCGCCGAGCTCCAAGTGCCCCTGGACTACGCACATCCGACCGGAACGAAGATCACCCTGGCGCTGTCCAGGATCCGGCACACCGTACCCGCGGACCGTTACCAGGGAGTCGTACTGGCCGCCCCCAATCCGCTCGGCGGGTCGGGCTACAGCGATCCGCTCCAGAGCACGCGGCTGCCCGCGACCGCCGCGGGCGCGTACGACTGGGTCGGTTTCGCCCGCCGAGGCCTCGCCCCGAGCGTGCCGGCCCTGTCGTGCGAGAGCGGGTACTTCTCCTACGACCGACCGGCCTACGAACCCGCGACAGACGCCGAGGAACAGGCTTGGCTCGCGCGGACCGACGGCTATGCCCGAGCCTGCGACACGCCGGAACAGTCGGCGCTGCTCGACCACATGAAGGCGACCGACACGGCGGCGGACATGGAGGCCATCCGCACCGCGCTCGGTGCCGAGCAGCTCAACCTCTACGCCCACTCCTACGGCACGTACATCGCCCAGGTCTATGCCACGCTCCATCCGCAGCGCGTCCGACGGATGGTCCTCGACAGCAACGTCGACCCCCGCCGCGTCTGGTACGACGCGGCGAACTTCGACCAGAACGCCCAGTTGGAGGACAACACCCTCCTCTGGTTCGACTGGCTCGCCGCACACGACGACGTCTACCACCTCGGTGCGACCCGCCAGGCGGTGACGCAGGAATGGGACACCCAGCTGGCCTCGGTCTCCCGGACGCCCGCCGCCGGAGTGATAGGTCCCGACGAATGGGCCGACATCTTCCTGGTGGCCCCTTACTTCCAGGCGAGTTGGCCGCTTCTGGGCAGCGCGTTCTCCGGGTGGGTGCACCAGGGCGACGGCGCGACACTGAAGGCCCTGTTCGACCAGCTCATGCAGTTCGGCAACGACAACACCTATGCCGCCCTGCTCGCCGAGGTGTGCACGGACGCTCCCTGGCCCACGGACTTCGCGATCTGGAGGACCGACACGGAGGCGTCCGCCGCCGTGGCACCGAACACGACATGGGGCAACACGTGGTTCAACGCTCCCTGCCGCACCTGGGGCGCTCCCGCCGGCACGCCGGTTCGTGTCACCGGTAAGGCGGTCGGCAGCGCACTGCTGGTCGGGGAGACCCTTGACGCGGCCACACCGTTCGAGGGCAGCCTCGAAGTACGCGCACGCTTCCCGCACTCGGCGCTCGTCAGTGTCCCGGGCGGCACCACCAACGGCGGGACACCCGGCACCAACTCCTGTGTGGACGCGGCGATCACCGCGTACCTCACCACCGGCGCCCTGCCCGCACGCACGCCCGGCCGGCACGCCGACCTGGAGTGCGCGGCCTCACCCCTTCCGAGCCCCACCGGCTGACCGACCTGCGGGCCGTGGCCGATGCCACGGCCCGCACACCGCGCAGGCCGCTCCCTACCAGCCGGTGAACGAGCTGGACGAAGGAGACATGTGAGCGGTGTCCGCGACCGCGTCCAGCGCTCCGAGCACCTCCTCGGGCAGACGCAGATCCGCCGCGGCGATGTTCTCGGCGAGATGGGCACGCGAGGACGTGCCGGGGATCAGCAGCATCGTCGGGGAGCGATGCAGCAGCCAGGCCAGGGCTGTCGTGCGGACGGTGGCTCCCAGGTCGGCGGCGACCTGCTCCAGGACCTTGGACCGCAACGGGCGGAAGCCGCCCAGCGGCCTGAAACGGGACGAACGCGATGCCCTGCTCGGCGCACCAGTCGACCAGCGAATCGTCCTGGCGGAAGGCGATGTTGTAGTGGTTCTGGACCGCTGCCACCGGTGCGATGTGCTGGGCGGTCCTGACCTGGTCGGCGCCGGCGTTGCTCAGCCCCAGGTTGCGGATCAGACCCTGGTCGCGCAGCTCGGACAGCACGGTGAACGGCTCGATGACGTCGGCGGCCTCCAGGGAGTGGGTCATGCGCAGGTACACCAGGTCCAGCGTCTGAAGGCCGAGGTAGTACAGGTTGTCGTGAACCGCCTGCACCAGTTCCTCTCGTGACAGCGCGGTGGGCCAACTGGAGTCCGGGGTGCGGAGGTCACCGACCTTGGTGGCGATGTGCAGGTGCCCGGGACAGGGGTGCAGTGCCTCACGGATCAGGTTGTTGACCAGATGAGGGTTGACCAAGGGTCCGTAGTGGTCACTGGCATCCAGGTGGGTGATTCCCGCCTCGACCACCGCGCGCAGCACCGCGAACGCTTCCTCACGGTCGTCCCCCGGCCCGAAGGCCATGGGCCCGGCCAACTGGAGCGCGCCGAAGCCGACTCGCGTCACCGACAGATCATCGGACAGCCGCAGCTCGCCGCCGGGCAGGGGGTTGGTCATCAGGAGCGTTCCTTACGCGAACAAAGGGTCGATCGCCGCCACGACTCGGGCGGAACCGCGGCGGCGAGACGAGGCACCACTGTGGTGCAGCCCAGCCCTGCGCTCCTAGCCAGACCCCCGTACCGCGGCCGAAGTTCCATATCGCTCGGCAGAGCACTCCCACACTTCCGTCATGGAAGGGACGGACCGATGCACCGTCGAGGACCCTCAAGCGAGCAGACGGATCGGGTCCTCCACGACCCCCACGAACGCGCGCAACCACTCGGCCGCCAACGCGCCGTCCACCGCCCGGTGATCCACCGACAGGGTCACGCGCATCGTGTTGCGCACCGCGACCTTGCCCTTGTGTGCGACCGGCTCCTCGCGCGCCGCACCGACAGCGAGGATGGCTGCCTGCGGAGGGTTGATGATCGCGGTGAAGTCCTCCGTGCCGTACATGCCGAGATTGGAGACCGTCACGGATCCTCCTTCGAGTTCGTCCTGGCGCAGCCGGCCCGCTCGGGCCCGTTCCACGTAGTCACGGACGGTCTTGGCCACTGTGGAGACCGTCATGCCGTCGACCCCGCGCAGTACCGGGGTGACCAGGCCCCGCTCGGTGGTGACGGCGACGGACACGTCGACCTGGTCGAACCGCCGCAGGGCATCCGGCAGCCACACCACGTTCATCGCGGGTACCTGGCTGTGGGCGCAGGCCACCGCCTTGACCACCATGTCGTTGACGGAGATCCTCAGGTCGCCCGACGCGTTGAGCTTCTGTCGCAGTGCCAGCAGCCGGTCGACCCGCACGGTGGCCCGGAGGTAGAAATGCGGTACCTCCTGCTTGCTCCGGGTGAGGCGGGAGGCGATCGCCCGCCGCATCCGGTCGTGTGGGGCATCGGTGTGGCCGGCGGCCACGCGCGGCTGGGAACGTAGGTCCATCGGAGTCGGTGCGGGGTCCTCGCTTTCACCGTCCGGCGCGTCTTCGTTCCGCGCCCGCTCGTCGGCCAGGGCGGCGTCGACATCACGGCGGGTGATACGGCCGTGCGGTCCCGTTCCGTTGATCCGGTCGAGTGCGAGGCCCGCCTCCCGGGCGACCCGCCGGGCCAGTGGGCTGGAGAAGATCCGTTCACCGTGCACAGCCGTTGAGGACGCGGGCTGGTCCGCTGCGGGCGAGAGCGGACTCGTGGCGGCCGCCGGCAGAATCGTGGCAGCCGGCTCCGCAACGGTCCGGCGCTCCGACGCCGGGGAGGCGGATGTCGTACCCGCGCCCAACTCCGCGAGCAACGCGTCGATGTCGCCCGCCTGTTCGTCGGCGCTGCCCATCAGGGCGATGGGGGCGCCCACGTCGACCTGGGATCCGGCCGGCACGACCAAGCGCAGGACGACGCCCGGGGTTTCGGCCTCGACGTCGACGAGTGCCTTGTCGGTCTCGACCGAGACGATCGGATCGAAGGCCGCGAAGCTGTCCCCTTCGGCGACGAACCACTCGTGCAGAACGGCCACGGTGACGTTCGCGGCGACTTCGGGCATCCGCAGCAGATGGGCCATGTCAGAACTCCGTCATCTCACGCAGCTTGGCGACGACCTCGTCCGCCTGGGCGATCGCGGCTCGTTCCAGCACCTTGCTGATGCTGGGAGAGGCCTCTCCCCCGGTCACCCGTTCCACCGGGTGGTCCAGCCAGTCGAAGTACCTGCGCTGTATCTCGTCGGCGAGCCAGGAGCCGTACGAGGTGCCGGGCGGGCCCTGCTCCGCGATCAGCACCCGGCCCGTCTTCCGCACGCTGGCGCCGATGGTGTCCCAGTCGATGCTGGCTCGGTCGAGCCAGCGCAGATCGATGACCTCGGCGTCCACCGAAGGCAGGCGGTCCACCGCTTCGAGCACGTAACCGACCATCGCCAGATACGAGATCACCGTGACGTCGGCGCCGGTGCGCCGCAGCGCTGCCTTGCCGACCGGCAGACAGTAGTCGAGGTCGTCGACGGGTCCGGGTCCCGAGGCGTTGTAGAGGTCGACGTGCTCCAGGACGACCACGGGGTCCTTGCAGCGCAGGGCGCTGTTCATCAGCCCCACGTAGTCGAAGGGTGTGGTCGGCGCGACGATCCGCCAGCCCGGAGCGGTGGCGAACACTCCCGCCGGGTCCATGGAGTGCTGCGAGCCGTATCCGGTGCCCATCGCCACCTTGCTGCGCAGGACGAACGGGACGTCCCCGCCGCCGCCGAACATGTGGCGGGCCTTGCCGATCTGGTTGAACAGCTGGTCGGCCGCGACCCACATGAAGTCCGCGTACATGAACTCGACGATTGGCCGGTACCGGCCGTCCAACGCGATGCCGCCGCCCAGTCCCGTGAAGGCGTTCTCGCTGATGGGCGTCCCGAGGACGCGGTCCGGGAAGCGTTCCTTGAGCCCTCGGGTGGCGCCGTTGGTTCCGCCGTTGAGCCGGTGGACGTCCTCGCCCAGGACCACCACGGACGGGTCGGTCTCCATCCGGCGTCCGAGGACGGCGGCCACGGCCTCGACGAGCCGCTGCTCGCCCAGTTCACCCTCGTAGGAGTCGGGTTCCGCGAAACGGGCACCCTCGAACTCGCTCAGGTCGCCCCGGACCCCGACGTCCGCGAACGCCGTGTCGGGCCATTCGGCAGGGCGGATCCGGCGCTGCCCCTGTTTGCCGCCGGGAAGGGGCTCCAGAAGGGCGTCCCCGGTCTCCGCCATCAGACGGGCCGCCCGCTCGGTGACTGCGGCGATGTCCTGCGGCGGCATGATGCCGCGTCGGACGAGGTGACCGGCGACCTGTTCCAGAGGGTCGCGGGCGCGCCACTGCCGCTCCTCCTCCTTCGAGCGGTAGCCGAAGGCCGAGCCGGGGAAGCCGCCGTTCTGGTGGAAGTAGCGGTAGGTGTCGGCCTCGATCATCGTCGGCCCTCTCCCGGCCCTCATGTGGGCGACGGCCTCGCGCATGGCCAGATGGACGGCGAGCGGATTCATCCCGTCGACCTTCCAGCTGGGGATGGCGAATCCGAGCCCGCGGGCCGAGAGCCTCGGCTCGCCGGTGGCCTCGGCGACGTTCGTGGAGACCGCGTACAGGTTGTTCTCGATGAAGAAGCAGAGCGGGAGCCGCCAGGCCGAGGCGAGGTTGAACGTCTCCAGGGTGGAGCCGATGTTGATCGCACCGTCGCCGAAGTAGGTCACCGCCACGTCGTCGGTGCCGGCCTGCCGTGCCGCCCAGGCATAGCCGGCGGCCAGCGGAACCCCACCACCGACGATGGCGTTCGTTCCCACCGCTCCGGCCTCGTGCCACTGCAGGTGCATGGAGCCGCCCCGCCCGTGGCTCCAGCCCCGGTCGAGGCCACAGATCTCCGCCAGCGTACGCAGCACGATGTCCCGGACCTCCGGGGAGTACGCCTCCTGCGGATCCAGCCCTTTGGGCGTCGCGTGATGGAGGGCCTTCGCGAGGAACTGGTGGTGGCCGCGGTGCGAACCGTTGACGGAATCGGCGGAGGTGAGAGCCAGCACCGATCCGACCGCCCCGCCCTCCTGGCCGATGCTGGAGTGTGCCGGGCCATGGACCAGTCCCGCACCGGCCAGTTCGAGGACGTACTCCTCGAAGGCGCGGATGAGCGTCAGCTGGCCGAGCATCGTCCGCAGCAGCGCCGGCGGTGCCGCGTCCCAGTCGTCCTCCGTGGTGATGATCTCGACCCAGGGCGACGCGGCCTCAAGTGTGCGGTGCTCCGTCACAGAGCCCACCTCCTCAATCGATTGCAGTGGCAGGCTGCCACATGATTGGATCCAATGGCTAGGGGTCACATGAGAGCCATTCACTGATTTACTGACATTCGGCCGAGACCAAGCTTCGGTCTCCCAAGGATGGGATCCAATATGGGCATACCGGGGATGAGGCGGCTGGACCACATCGGGTTCACGGTGCCGGACCTCGAGGAGGCCACGCGCTTCCTCGTCGACGTGCTCGGGTGCGAGTACCTCTACTCGCTGGGCCCGTTCGCCGCCGAGGACGACTGGATGCGCGACCATCTCAACGTCGATCCGCGGGCGGAGATGCGGGAGAACCGCTTCTTCCGCTGCGGCGGCCAGGCCGTGTTCGAGGTCTTCGACTACACCGCCCCTCGGCAGGTGACGGACCAGCCGAAGAACAGCGACATCGGCGGTCACCACATCGCGCTGTACGTGGACGACCTGGACGAGGCCGTCGCCTACCTGCGCGAGCACGGGGTCCATGTGCTCGCCGGCCCCACCGCCAGCAGGGGACCCGCCGAGGGAAACCGCTGGATCTACTTCCTCGCCCCCTGGGGCATGCAGTTCGAGCTGGTCTCCTACCCCGGCGGCAAAGCCTTCGACCGGGCCGCCGCATACGACGAAAGGCCGAGCGGCACATGAAGCCGAGCGCGTCACCCGACGACTCCACGGCGGCACCGACGGCCGGTGCCGGCATCCAAGTGGCCGCCCATCTCAGGAAAGCCATCCTCAGTGGCGCCATCGCGCCCGGCGAGCGGATCCGCCAGGAAGAGGTGGCCGCGCGCCTGGGCGCGAGCAGACTGCCGGTCCGTGAGGCACTGCGCATCCTTGAGGCAGAGGGCCTGACCGAGCACGAAGCCAATCGAGGGGCTCGCGTCGTCCGGCTGACCGCCCACGAGGTCGATGTGGTCTACCAGATGCGCGAGCGGCTCGAACCGCTCGTCCTCGCACAGAGCATCCCGCGGCTGGGCGAGGCCGAGATCGAGCGTCTGGCAGCCGTCCAGAGCCTTATCGAGAACACGGTCGACGTCGACGAGTTCCTCGACCTGGACCGGGAGTTCCATCTGGGCTCGTACGCCGGCTGCACGGTCCCGCAGCTGACGACCGCCGTCACCCGACTGTGGAACTCCACCCAGCACTACCGCCGGGCGTTCGTGTCGCTCAACGGGCCCGGCCGCATGTGGGTCATCAACGCGGAACACCGGCTGATCCTGGACGCGGTCGAACGCGGCGACGAGGTCGCCGCCGAACGCTTCCTCAGCAGCCACATCCGGCGGACCCGGATCGACCTCGGCAACCATCCCGAGATCTTCCGGACCCCGTCGCCGTGATCCCGCGCGACCGGTGCCGGAGCGGGAGTGGTCACCAGCCGACCGCGATGTACTTCTGCTCCGTGTAGTCCAGCACCCCCTCGTGACCGCCTTCGCGGCCGATGCCGCTCTGCTTCGTCCCACCGAAGGGGGCCGCGGGGTCGCTCACCAGCGGGCGATTGAGGCCCACCATGCCGGATTCCATGGCCTCGGACACGCGCAGGCCGCGCGCGAGGTCGCCGGTGTACACGTAGGAGACGAGGCCGAACTCGGTGTCGTTGGCCAGGCGGACGGCCTCGTCCTCGTCCTGGAACGTGACCAGCGGGGCGACCGGGCCGAATATCTCCTCGCGCAGGATCGTCGCGCCCTGCGGAACGTCGAGCAGGACCGTCGGCTCGTAGTAGAAGCCCTCCCGCTCCGGCCGCCGGCCGCCGGCCAGGGTCCGTGCTCCGGCCGCCACCGCCGTACGGACCAGTTCGTCGACCTTTGCGACGGTGTCCTCGTTCACCAGGGGCCCCACCTGGGTCTCGGGGTCCAGTCCTGGACCGACCGTCAGCGCGTCGAAGCGCGCCGCGAGCCGCTTGCCGAACTCCTCGGCCACGGAGGCTTCGACAAAGAACCGGTTGGCCGCCGTGCAGGCCTCGCCGCCGTTGCGCATCTTCGCCACCATGGCCCCGTCGACGGCCGCGTCGAGGTCGGCGTCGGCGAACACCACGAAGGGCGCGTTGCCGCCCAACTCCATGGAACAGTTCACCACTTGGTCGGCGGCCTCCGCGAGCAGCAGCCTGCCCACTTCGGTGCTCCCGGTGAAGGACAGCTTGCGCACCCGTGGATCATGGAGCACGGCGGAGACCACATCGGCCGAACGGCGTGAGGGTACGACATTCACCACTCCCGCCGGAACGCCCGCCTCTTCGAGGATGCCGGCCAGCACCAACGCGGTGATCGGCGTGTCACTGGCCGGCTTGAGGACCACGGTGCAGCCCGCCGCGAGCGCCGGACCGATCTTGCGGGTGGCCATGGCCGCGGGGAAGTTCCACGGTGTGACGAGAAGGGCGATGCCCACGGGCTGCGGGACCACCAGGATGCGGTGGGAGCCCGAGGGCGCGGTCAGCACGGTGCCGTAGACCCGTACCGCTTCCTCCGCGTACCAGCGGAAGAACTCCGCCGCGTAACTGATCTCGGCGCGCGCGTCCGGCAGCGCCTTGCCGTTCTCCAGGGTCACCAGGTGGGCGAGTTCCTCGGACCTGGCGGTCATCAACTCCCAGCTGCGGCGCAGGATCTCGGAGCGTTCGCGCGGGCTCGTGGCCGCCCAGTCCCGTGCGGCCCGGTCCGCCGCGTCGACCGCGGCCAGGGCGTCGGTCACCGTCCCGTCGGCCACGGAACCGAAGACCCGTCCCGATGCGGGGTCGGCCACGTCGAACCGGCCGCCGTTCAGGGCCGGACGCCAACTCCCCTCGATATAGAGGTCGGTGGCGTAGGCGGTGTGTGATGTGCCAACCATCGGGTGTCACCTTTCGCGAGGGGTGTCAGTACGCGTTGGCGACGACGAGGTCCTGAGCGGGAAAGAGGGTGAGGACGCGCGGCCCGTCCTCGGTGACCACGACCTCCTCCTCGATCCGTGCCGCCGAGAATCCGTCGCTCGCCGGGCAGTAGGTCTCCAGGGCGAAGACCATGCCCACCTGCAGCTCGACCGGCTCACGCATGCTGTTCAGGCGGGAGATGATGGGTCGTTCGTGCAGACCGAGCCCGAGGCCGTGGCCGAACTGGAGGCCGAAGGCGGCCATTTCGCTCTCGAACCCGAACTCCTCGGCCCTGGGCCAGACAGCCGCGACCTCGTCGGTGCCGGCCCCCGGTTTGACCGCGGCGATGGCGGCGTCCATCCACTGCCGGGCCTTGGCGTAGGCGTCGCGCTGGGCAGGGGTCGCGCTGCCGACACCGAACGTGCGGTAGTAGCAGGTCCGGTAGCCGTTGTAGGAGTGGATGATGTCGAAGAAGGCCTGGTCCCCCGGCCGTATCAGCCGGTCGGAGAAGTTGTGGGGATGCGGGTTGCAGCGCTCGCCGGAGACCGCGTTGACGGCCTCGACCTGGTCGGAACCCATCTCGTAGAGCCGCTTGTTCGCCAGCGCCACGATCTCGTTCTCACGGATTCCGGGCTTCAGTACGTCGACGATGTCCTGGTAGACGCCGTCCACCATCGCCGCCGCCTGGGTCAACAGGGTTATTTCGTCCCGGGACTTGATCTGTCGCGCGTCGAGCATCAATTGCTGGGCGTCCACGACCCGCAGGCCCTGCCGCTGCATCTCGAAGAGGAACGGGGGCTCCACGATGTCGACCCCGATCGGGGCGTCGGCGACACCGGCTTCCTGGAGCAGCCCTTTGAGCTCACGGACGGCCGACTCCATCAGCCCGGCGGTGGGGGCGATGGCACCCCGCAGACCCAGCATGCCCGCACGGCAGTCCTCGGGGGCCAGCCATGGCGCGTACAGGCGGTGATGCCTGGCCGCCGACCCGAAGTCCCACAGCTTCGGCTCGCCCTCACGGGTCAGCAACGCGTAGCGGGTCATCTTGTCCCCGAGCGCGCCGCCGATCCAGGTCTGGGTCACGTACCGGATGTTGTAGAAGTCGAAGAGCAGGAAGGCCCCGCAGTCGCTCGCGTCGAGGGAGGCCTTGGCCCGAGCCAGCCGATAGGTCCGCAGCCGGTCGAAGTCGACCCGCTGTTCGTAGTCCACTGCCATGTGGCCGGGAGCCGCCATGGGCGTCCCCGCGGTCACGGCGCCGAGCGCGGTCACTGCGCGCCCTGGTCAGCGGCCCCGAGGCCGTCGTCGAGTGTCGCGTTCTCGGGGCTGAGCTTGAGCGCGGAGTTGTGGGCCTGGAGGTCAAGGAGGATGGCGAAGTCCTCCTCCACCCGGCCGCTGCTGACACTGGCCTGGACGAGCTGGGCGGTCGCGGCGGCCAGGGGCATGGGCACGTCGAGTTCCCTGGCGGCGGCGAGGCCGAGGTCGAAGTCCTTGCGCAGGAGGACGGGGGTGAAGGTCGGCGTGTAGTCGAGGTTCACGAAGGCGGGTGCCTTGTAGCGGGTGAACGGCGATCCCAGGACGCTGTTGTTGAGGAAGTCGAGGAAGGCCGCGCGGGTGACGCCTCCCTTCTCCGCCAGGACGGTGATCTCGGCGAGGGACTGGGTGACCACGCCGAGGAAGAGGTTGTGGCAGATCTTCACCAGCCGGGCCACATCACCTTCGCCCGCGTACGTCACCGATCGGCCGATGCGCCCGAGAAACGGCTCCACCCGCTCGTAGAGCTCGCGTGGGCCCGATGCCACCAGGCTCAGTTCTCCCGCGCGGACCACCTTGGCGTTGCCGCTCACCGGCGCCGCGAGAAAGGAGACGCCGCGCTCCTCGCAGGCGGCGCGCATCTCCTGCGACGAAGCCGTCGAGACGGTCGAGCAGTCCACCACCGCCCCCGGCACACTGGCCGGATCCGCCAGCAGGCCGCCGTCGCCCAGCAGGACCTCTTCCAGGTCCGCGGGGGTGGACACCATGGTGAACACGACGTCCAGGCCGCGCAGTTCGGCGATCGTGTCCGCGACCGTGCACCCGCGGGCGGAGATGGCCTCGGCCTTGTGCCGAGTGCGGTTCCACACCGCCACCGAGGCACCGGCGTCCCCGAGCCGCGCCGCCATGGCGGCTCCCATCCGGCCGGCCCCGATCCACCCGAGCCGCAGGTTCGGCAGTGGAGTCGATACGTTGCTCATGGAACCTCCATCACAATCGATTGCAATCAAAGTGCCGTTTACAGAGACCGACCAGTCACTGCAAACGAATGCAAGCATCTTCCAGGTCACATCGAGTCGTCAAGCCCCATGACACAAGCCCAGGACCACGGGGCTTCATCGTGCGAACGACACACCTTGCCGCGAGAACGTTTGATCTCCTGCAATCGACTGCATGCGTCCGGAGGACGACTCGACGCACACGTCCATCCTGGAAGCCCGGACGACGGTTCTACGATTGCACCGTGCAGAAACCGACACTTCGGGACGTGGCCCAGGCCGCCGGCGTCCATACCGCCACGGCCTCCAGAGCGCTCAATCCCAAGACGAGGTCGATGGTCAACGCCAACACTGCACGCCGGGTGAGCCGTGCGGCCAAGTCTCTCGGCTACACACCCAACCCGATCGCCCGCAGCCTCAAGACCGCCAGGTCGCTCACGATCGGAGTGGTACTGCCCGACCTGACCAACCCGCTGTTCCCGCCGATCGTGCGCGGCATCGAGGACACCCTGACGCCCGCCGGGTACAGCGGCCTGATCGTCAACACGGACAACGACCCGCAGCGGGAGAAGGCGCAGATCGACTCCCTTCTCTCCCGCCAGGTCGACGGCCTCATCATCGCCACCGCGAGACTCGATCACCCTCTGCTCACCGAACTGCACGCTCAGGGGGTCAAGATCGTGCTCGTCAACCGCAGGACGGAGCACCTCGACGTTTCGGCCGTCACACCGGACGACGCCGCCGGCATCCGAACCGCTGTCGGCCACCTCGCCCGGCTCGGTCACCGACGCATCCTCCATGTCGCCGGACCGGCCACCACCTCCACCGGCATCACCCGCGTGCGCGCCTTTCGCGACACCGTCCGCGAACTCGAACTCGACGAGGACCCCGCGCTCGTCGCGCCCTGCGCCTTCTGGTCCGAGGAGGACGGCGCCCGGGCGGTCCGCGCCGCCTGGAGTTCCGGTACGGAGTTCACCGCGGTGGTGGCGGGCAACGACCTGCTCGCGCTGGGCACATATGACGCCCTCAGAGGGCGGGGCCTGTCGTGCCCCGACGACGTCAGCGTCATCGGGTTCAACGGCATGCCCTTCCTCGACAAGCTCGGTCCGCCCCTGACCACGATCGCCATTCCCCACCACCGGATCGGCGCGGAAGCCGCTCGGATGCTTCTGGAGGCGATCGACGATCCTCATCGGCCGTCCCGTTCGGTCCTCCTGCCGACCTCACTCGTCGTGCGGGACTCCACGCGAGCTCCGGCCGGGGGCTGAGTCACGGCCCCACCGAAATACATCTCCGCGATGTCGGGGTCGTCGATGAGCGCCTGCGCGGGCCGCTGGATGACGACTTTCCCGCTCTCCATCACGATTCCGTCGGTGGCCATCCGCATTCCGAACCGGACGTTCTGTTCGACGACGAGGATCGTCTTGCCCAGTTCCCGCAGGAGCAGGACTGATCGGAAAAGGGTCTGCAGCGACTTCGGGTCGAGTCCCACCGATGGCTCGTCCAGGAGCAGCAAGGCGGGATCCAGCATGAGGGACCGGGCGAACTCCACGGCTCTGCGCTGGCCGCCCGAGAGGTTCCCGGCCTTGTCCTCGGCGCGCTCGGTCACCAGCGGGAATATCTCGCACGCGCGCTCGTACCTCGTGCGGACCAGCCTGCGGTCGCGGCGGATCGTGTAAGCACCGAGCAGCACGTTCTCCCGGACCGTGAGATTGGGGAAGAGCGCGTTCGTCTGGGGCACCTGGGACACGCCGCGGCGGAGGATGTCCGCCGGGTCGCACCGTTCGATGCGCTCTCCGTCGAGGCGGATCTCGCCGACGCGTGGGGTGAGCAGTCCGCTGACGGCCTTGAGCACGGTGGATTTGCCCGCGCCGTTCGGGCCGACGATGCAGGCGATCGCTCCCTTCTCCACGGAGAGGTGCACGCCCTGGAGAACGTCGCCTCCCCCGTACCCGGCGATCAAATTGCTGATCTCGAGCATTACCGGACCACCTCCTGATCCACTTGGAAGTCGTCACCGAGGTAGGCGTCGATGACCTTGGGGTCTGCCTTGATGGCCGCCGGTACACCGCTGGCCATCACCGAACCGCCGGCGAGCACGTGGATCGGATCGCAGAGGTCGAGCATGAAGGGCATGTTGTGCTCGACTATGAGAAAGGTCTTGCCGTACGAGTTGAGGTCCCGGATCATCTGGCCCATTCGTTCGATGAGGACGGGGTTGATCCCGCCCGCCGGCTCGTCGAGAAGAACGAGTTTCGGGTCGAGCATCAGGATCTGGGCCAACTCGACCATCTTCCGCTGCCCGTAGGACAGTTCGGCGGCCTTCCGGTCGCGGTAGCCGCGCATTCCCACGAACTCGAGCAGTTCGTCCGCCGCCGCGGCCTCCGGTCCGCTGACGGCGATGCGCCCCAAGTGCCGCCACGAGAAGTCCCGTTGCGCGGCGACCACGTTCTCCAGGACCGTCATCTCGCCGAAGAGGCGGGTGATCTGGAACGTCCGGCCCAGGCCCAGGTGAGCGCGATCCCAGGAGGGGAGCGTCTCGATCCGCCGGCCGGCGAAGGTGATCGTTCCCGCGTCGGCCGAGATCGTGTCGTCGATCAGATTGAACACGGTCGTCTTGCCGGAGCCGTTCGGGCCGATCAGTCCGGTGATCGAGCCTTCGGGCACGCTGAACGAGCAGTCGTCGACCGCGGCGACACCCCCGAAGTTCTTCCGCAGGCCACTCACCACGAGCAGGGGCGTCGCCTCGTCGGCGCCCGGTTTCGGGACGGTCGGGCGATCCGTGTACGAGGCCAGTGCGGCAAGGGAGGATCCCGGGCTGATCCGGCTGCCGACCGGAGCGGGCGCGCCGCTGGCCCGACGCCGGCGCAGCAGGCCTTCCACCGCGGGAACCACACCGTTGGGCAGCAGGATGACGACGGCCATCAGCAGACCGCCGAAGAGGAAGAGCCTGGTGTTGCCGCCGCCCAGGCTGTTGTTCGCGTACTCGTTGAGCGGTTCGATCAGGAAGGCGCCGATGACAGGCCCCCACAGCGTGGCCTTGCCGCCGATGAGCAGAGAGAGCACGATCTGCACGCTGATGAGGATGCTGAACATGCCCCGCGGGTCGATGAAGGTGAGGTAGTAGCCGTACACGGCACCCGCCATACCGACGAAGACGCTGCTGGCGACGAAGGCGAGCATCTTGTGGGCAGGCAGTGCGATGCCGATGGTGGCGGCCTTGGTCTCGTCCTCGCGGACGGCGACGAGCCCCATGCCGAACTTGGTCCGCCGCACCCACCAGGTCATGACGAGCTGAAGTCCGAGGATGCCCAGCAGCGCGTAGTAGAAGGGCAGGTTGATGATGTCGCGACTCCATGACGGCAGCGGGAGGGTGAGTCCGGCCGTGCCGTTGGTGAGTCCCGTCCAGTTGATCGCGATGACCTGGGTGAGGAAGAGAAAGGCGACCGTGATGATGACGAAGGAGGGGCCGCTGGAGCGCAGCGAGACCAGCCCGAGCAGTACGGCGACCAGTGCGGTGACCACTCCGGCGGCGGGGATCCACCACCAGGCCGAGACGCCGTCCACGTGGGCGGAGAGGATACCGATGGTGTATCCGCCGATACCGACGAACGCGCCCTGCCCCAGGGAGACATAGCCGGCCAGGCCGGTGATGATGTTGAGTCCCCCGGCGCCGACGGCGAAGACCAGGGACAGGATGATCATGTTCTGGTAGTAGGCGTCCTGCGAGACCAGGGGATAGACCAGCAGGGCCGCTCCGGCGGCGACCGCGAGAAGGCGTCCGAGCCCTTCGGGTGTCGACAGACGTCGAAGAACGAGGTTCATGCCGCCACCGCATCCTCACGCAGTCGGGAGCCGAGCAGGCCCTGGGGCCGCAGCAGCAGTACGGCGAAGACGATGAGATAGGGCACGGCCGTCGCCCAGGAGGGCGAGATGTAGGCCGAGGTGAACGTCTCGGCCACGCCGAAGGCCAGGGCGCCGAGAATCGCACCGCCCATACTGCCCAAGCCGCCCAGGACGACGACCGCCAGCAGCCTGGCGATCCACTGGTAATGAGCGCCCGGCACGAACGGGTACATGATTCCCACCAGGGCGCCGCCCGCCGCCGCTGCAGAGATCCCGAGAGCGAAGACGAGGGACCCGACCGTCGCGACCTTGATGCCGACCAGCTGCGCGCCGGAGGGATTGACGGCCGCCGCGCGAATGGACCGGCCCAACCATGTCCTGGTCAGCACCAACCACAGCGAGGCGAGAACGAGGACGGCCACGATGCCGCCGTACAGCTGGGCCTTGGGGATGAAGACGCCCGAGAGGAAGAACGACTGGTCGGCGTAGGCGGGGCGGATGGCGGTGGAGTCGTTGCCCCACAGCGCTCCCATGGCCGCTTCGAGCACCAGCGCGAGACCGAAGGTGAGCAGGACCGTGGAGGACATCGGCGCGTCCCGCAGCGGGGACACGACGGTGCGGTGGACGAGCCAGCCCAGGGCGAAGACGACCGGTGTGGTGATGAGGATCGACAGCAGAGGGTCGATCCCCAGCGAGTCCCAGAGGGTGTAGGTGATGTACGCCGAGAGGATCAGGAAGGCGCCGTGCGCGATGTTGATGACCCGCATGACGCCGAAGATCAGGGTGAGGCCGGCCGCCGCCAGAGCGTAGACGCCGCTGAGGAGAAGACCGAGGATCAGGTTCTGGAGGAGGTCGGTCATCCTGTGCCTCCGGGCTTCCAGCCCTGGACGATGGTCCGGGTGGTGGCGACGCCGGCCGGGAGGACGATCTGTACCTGCCCGTTCTGCCACTGCCCGGTCATGAAGGAGCCCGTCGGGCTGCCGTCGGCCTTCCAGCCGAGCGGGCCCAGGACGGTCTGCACCTTGTTCGCGCGCAGCCAGTCGGCCATCTTGGTCTGGTCGGAGACGGTGCCGACGGCTTCCACCGCGGACTGCAGTGTCTGGGCCGCGGCGTAGGCGTCGGCCGCGTCCTCGGGCGGGCTGTCCTTGTACTGAGTGCGGTACGCGTCGACGAACGACTGGTTGCCCGGAGTCCTGGCCTGCGCCGCGTGGCTCACGGGGAACAGGACGCCCTCAGTGGTGCCGGTGCCCACGGCCTTCGCGTATTGACTGCCCAAGGTGGGCGCATTGGTCTGGAACAGCCACTTGGGAGTGAAGTCCGCCTTCTCCATCGAGCGTGTCAGTCCCACGCCGTCCTCGAACTGGGCTCCGCTGACGACGAGGTCGGGAGCGGCCGCCTTCATCCTGCTGACGATGGTGTCGAAGTTCTTGGTGTCGATGGCGTAGGTCTGCCGGTAGACGGTCCTGATGCCGGCCTTCTCCAGGATCTTCCGCACACCCTGGACGGTCGGTACGGCGAAGGGGTCGTCGATGCTCGGGTAGGCGGCCGTCCTCGGCCGTTGTGCCGCGGGCAGTTTCGCGATCCAGTCGGCGAATGCGGCGCCCTGCTTGTCGGCGGTGGTCTGCTGGCTGAAGAACAGGTACTTGAATCCCCGGCTGAACATCTCGGGCGAGCCGCCGGCCGGCTCGACGTAGAGCATGCGATTGCGCTCCGCGACGGCGGAGGCCGGCAGGTTCAGCAGGGAGGAGAACGTGCCCAGCAGCAGATCCACCCGGTCCTGGCTGATGAGGGCGTTGTAGTCGGCGACGATGGAGTTCTGGTTGGACGCGTCGTCCTTGATGACCAGTTGAACCCGGCGACCCAGCAGGCCGCCCTTCGCGTTGATCGCCTTGGCCCAGACCTCGTAGCCGCGCCTCGCGGCTTGGCCGGGCTGCGAGAACTCGCCGGTCAGCGGCAGGGATGCGCCGATCTTGACGGGCCCGCTCGTCGAGTTGCCGCTTCCGCTGCCGCACCCGGCGGCGGTGAGAAGCAGGATGCTGGCAGCGGTCACGGCTGTGAGCCGACGACGCTGTGGGCTGGTTGGCATGGTGCCTCCTTACCGGCCGCAATCGATTGCGGTTCCGCGCAGTGTCATGAACAAGGGCTCACTCCGTCAAGAACCAGGACGAAATTCGCTGCCGCAGCACACAGAAGAGCCCGCGCTCACCGCTCACCTACCGGCCGAGGTCATCAGTTCCGGACTCGGATGCAAACGAATGCACGCAAGAACGCTCAACGCCGATCCGACCGGGCGCGGCCGTCCTCAGTCCGAGGCGGTGACGCCGAGAGAGCCCGCCGGCAAGTGCGGGGCATGACTGTCCGTGTCCAGACCCGCGAGCAGCCGCAGTCCGTCCGCGGACGGACTGCCGTCAGCGGCGGACAGCACCAGCAGCTCCATGCCCGATTCATCAGGCAGTGAGAAGTTCTCCTGGTGCAGTTCCAGCAGCCCGACCAACGGATGCCGATACGCCTTGCGTCCGTGCGTACGGGCCCGCACGTCCGCACGGGCCCAAAGTCGGCGGAAACGCTCGCTGCCCATCGCCAACTCCCCGACGAGCGAGGCCAGTCGAGGGTCGTCCGGGTACTTGCCTGCCGCCAGGCGCAGGTGCCCGACCACGTCGAGGGTGCACGACTCCCAGTCCGCGTAGAGCCCTCGCTCGGCCTCCGCGAGAAAGATGTGCCGCGCGGTGTTCAGGCCCGGGACCGGACGCCCGTAGAGGAGCTTGGCCAGCCGGTTGCCTGCGAGCACGTCCAGGCGGTGATCCATGATCAGGGCGGGTGCGTCGCCGACGAGTTCGAGGACGCGCAGGAGCTCCGGCCTGACCCGTCCGCCCGGCACGTTCGCGCGGCGGCGACGTTGCCGCGCGAGCCGGTACAGATGCCCCCGTTCCGTCGCGTCGAGGCCGAGAACCCCGGCGAGCGCGTCGAGGACCTGCTCCGAAGGCTGGGTCGCACGGCCCTGCTCCAGTCGCACGTAGTAGTCGACGCTGACTCCGGACAGGTGCGCGACCTCCTCACGGCGGAGCCCCTGAACTCTGCGCCGGCTGTCGGTGGGAACGCCGACAGTCGCCGGGTCGACCCGGGAGCGCCGGGTCCGCAGGAAGCCCGCGAGATCGTCCATACGTCCAGTATGGCCGCGCGGTGCCCCGCGAAGGTGGTCCTGCCGTTACCAGGAAGTCCGGTCCGACGGAAGCGGCGCCCCTGAACGCGGGGCACCGCGGCGCCCAGGATCGGAGGCACCGGTCCAACCGGATCGCCGATGATTCCTTGGGAGTTGCCATGAAGACACTGATCGTCCACGCCCACCCGGAGCCGAGGTCGCTCAACGGCTCACTGAAGGATCTCGCGGTGTCCACACTGGAGTCCGCCGGGCACGAGGTGCGCGTGAGCGATCTGTACGCGATGGACTGGAAGGCCGTCGTCGACGCGGCCGACTACGGCCCCGCGGCTTCCCAACCGCTGAAGGTCGCGCTGGACTCGGGCCGGGCCTTCGACGCCGGAACGCTCACCGCCGACGTCCGCGCCGAGCAGGAGAAGCTGCTGTGGGCCGACACGATCATCTTCCAGTTCCCCCTGTGGTGGTACACGATGCCCGCGATCCTCAAGGGCTGGGTGGACCGGGTGTTCACCTACCACTTCGCGTACGGCGTCGGCGAGCACAGCGACACCAAGTACGGGGAGCGCTTCGGTGAGGGCACTCTCGCGGGCAGGAGGGCACTGCTGTCGGTGACCGCCGGTGGGCCCGAGTCGCACTACTCCGCGCGCGGTATCAACGGCCCGATCGACGATCTGCTGTTCCCGATCCAGCACGGCATCCTGTACTACCCGGGCATCGAGGTCCTGCCGCCGTTCGTGCTGTACGGCACCGACCGGATGACCGGCGAGGACTACGCGGCCGTCGCCAAGGAGTGGGAACAGCGCCTGCTCACACTGGAGTCGACAGAGCCGATCGCGTTCCGCCGACAGAACTTCGGTGACTACGAGATCCCCTCACTGAGTCTGCGGGAGGGGCTGGAGCCGGCGGGCCGTAGTGGTTTCGGTCTGCACGTGGGCGGCTGACCGCCGTATCGGCGCCGAGCGTCTCCCGGTTCGCCAACTACCGTGATCTGTTCGGCGATTCGATGTTCTGGCACGCCCTCCCCGTCACCGTGTACTGAGTCTGTCCGTCACTCGCCGGCATTTCCTTCGTTGGCCTGGACGATGGTGTAGAGCGAGGGGCGAGCGGCGAACTCGCTCCAACCGGGCCGTGACCACATGGCCCGGAACTCGTCGACATGGGCGGCGTCGAACTGCTCGATCGAGTCCCAGCCGACGATGTTCACGAAGCGCAGTGTGGCGTTGTCGTCGATCGACTTGTGCAGCCTCTTGTACTTGAATCCGGGCTGCTTGATCATGAACTCGTCGATCTCGTCCCAGAGTTCGTAGAAGGCGTCTTCTCGCCCCACAGGGACCTCGAAGCAGTTGATGAAGACGAAATTGGCGAGTTCCATGGTTGCTCTCCTCGTTCTGTGGAGCTGGTGGATGCGGGGGTCGGTCACATGGATGGCTTTCCGGCTTCGCCGCCGAGTCTTTTCGTGGCGCATTCGTCGAGCAGGTCTCCGCCCGGCCCACCGGCGGAGTGCGCGCCGCTCGACACTCCGTCTCCCGGGCCTGCTTCAGTTCGCGTCCGGCTCGGCGTCCGACGCCCTGTCGACCCGGTACAGGGCGGGAGTCGAGTGGAACGCTCCTTCCTGGAGCGACCTGCGCAGCTCATGGAAGCCGGCATCGTGCGCCGCCTCGAACTCCTCGACGGAGTCCCAGCCCACGACGTTGATGTACCGCAGAGCCGCTTTGTCGTCGAGCGACTTGTGGAGACGGTTCCAGCGGTATCCAGGCTTGACGACCATATAGTCGTCGATCTTTTTCCAGGCGGCGAAGAACTGCTCATCCCTGCCCACCGGTACTTCGAAGCCATTGATATAGATGTAGTTGGCTTCGCCGAGGTGTTCCTGGTCCGACATGTTCGGCCCCTCTCGTGGTCGCTGCTTCACCTGAGGTCAATACTTCTTGCCTGCGCGGCGGACTGCTCAACGCTGCCCGATGAACTGGGCTGCAAAGGCAGCGCTGGATAGTCCACGTACCCCTCGTCCGTACCGCCGTAGAAGCCCTCGGGGCGAAGAGCGTTGAAGGGGCCGCCCTGTGCGAGCCTGCGAGGCAGGTCGGGATTCGCGATGAACATTCGCCCGATGGAAATCAGATCAGCCTCGCCGCGCTCGACGATCGCGAGATCCTCCTCGCTCGTACACCGCGGACCCGTGCGGGGGTTCAGCAGAAACGGGCCCGCCCATTGCCGACGCAATTCCGCGACCAGCGTGTTGTCAGGGGCTTCCGAAACGGCGAGGTAGGCGATGTCCGCCCTGTTCAGTTCCGTCACCAGCGCCGGGTAGACGAGGTCGGCCTCCGGGTCACGCATGTCGTTGAAGTCGTTGCCGGGCGAGATCTGCACGCCGACTCGACGTGCTCCGAAGACTTCACTGACGGCCTCGACCAGTTCCGTCACGAAGCGAATGCGATTCGATACCGTGCCGCCCCATCTGTCCTCACGGTGGTTCGTGTGCGACGAGAGGAACTGATGCGCCAAGTACCCGTTGGCGGCGTGGATCTCGAGTCCGTCGAAGCCGGCTTCCACCATGCGCCGGGCAGCCTTCGCGTACGCGTCGATCGTGTGCTCGATCTCTCGGCCGGTCATCGCACGGGGCTCGACGCACGCCTGCAGCCCCTGCGGGGTGACCACTTGGTGATCGGCCCGCACCCGGGAGGGCGCCTGCGGCGGCAGGCCGTCGGCCAGGTTGGCGGGGTGGCCGATGCGCCCGGTGTGCATCAACTGGCCGACGATCACGCCATCTTCGTGGTGAGCGGCTTCGGTGACGGCCCGCCAGGGGCCGATCTGGTCGTCGTCGTACAGGCCAGGGGCCGACGGCTGGCCCCGTGCCGCCTCGGACGGGAAGATCGCCTCGCTGACGATGAACCCGGCGGATGCCCGCTGTCGATAGTAAAGGGCGGTCGAGGCGCCGACTCGGCCTGTGACCGCGTCGGCGCGGGCCCGGCTCATGGGCGCCATGACGATCCGGTTCGGCAACGTACGTCCGAACAGCTCGATCGGGTCGAAGGCGGAAGTCACATCTGACTCCTCGTACTGGGAGATTCCATGACGATCGCTAGGGCGCCGGGGTGTGCTGTGGCGGGCGGGAACCGGTGATCCACCCGACGACTCCGTCGCGGTCGACCTGGTCGCGCGGCACGTCCGCGACCTTGCTTCCTCGGTTGAGGACGATCATGCGATGCGCGACCTCGAAGCAGAGCGGCAGGTCATGGGTGACGAGGACGACGGCGACACCGTCGGCGGCGACCCGCTCGATGAATCGCTCGACCTGCCGCGACTGTTGATAGCCGAGCGCCGCGGTGGGTTCGTCCAGCAGGAGGACTCGCGCGTCGTCGGTCTTGAGCCGGACCGCCACCCGCGCAAGGGCCACGGCCTGCCGTTGCCCGCCGGAGAGCGCTTCGACCGGCTTGGTCACGGTGTGGAGGTTGGAGACCTCCAGCGCGGCGATCTGCTCCTGCGCCATGCGCCGCATCTTCTTGCGGTCGAGCATGCCCAACCAGCCGGCCGGGCCCGACCTGCGCGGCTCTCGGCCGATGAGGATGTTCGTGGCGATGTCCGCCACGTCGAACAGCGCCAGGTCCTGGTAGGCGATCTGCACTCCCGCCTGTTCGGCTCCCCTGGGCCCGTGGAACTCGACGCGGTGTCCGTCCACGGAGATGGCACCGCCGGTCGGCCTGAGCGCTCCGGCCATGATGGCCAACAGGGTCGACTTCCCCGCACCGTTGTCTCCCAGCAGTCCCACGACCTCGCCGGGCCGGACCGTGAGGCTCACGGATCGAAGTGCGTGGACGGCGCCGAAATTCATGTCGATGTCTCGGAGTTCGAACATCAGCCCACCTCCTTCCTTCGGAGCCGACGGCTCTTTGCCGCCTCGGACGCCGAGGTCAACGTCGTGACCAACCGGGCGGTGCCTTTGTCGAAAGCCAGGCCGGCGATCAGCAGGGCGCCCGTGGCGAAGGTGGCCCAGGCCGGAGCGACGCCGCGGATGATCAGTCCGCTGCTGACCGTGGCGATGATGAGCGCCCCCACCGCGACGCGAAGGAACTGCCCGCGACCACCGCCGAACGAGATTCCCGCGAGGGCCACCGCCGTCATGGCCTGGAACAACTGACCGGTGTCCGGAGTCGGGTTCGCCTGGTTGATGGTCGCGACCACCGTCACCCCGCCGACGGCCGACAGCATGCCTGACAGGACGAAGCCCAGGAGGCGGTACATCGGAGCGCGGAGGCCGGCGCGTCGAGCGCCGTCGGGATTGCCGCCGACCGCGTAGAGGCGGGCACCGATGTAGGTCTTGGACAGAACGAACCAGTAGATGACGAAGACCGCCACGACCACCAGGACCGGAGCAGGAATGCTCCCGTACCGGTCCAGGCCCAGCCAGGCCAACTGTGAGGGAGTCCCGAGCGGGACCGACTGGCTGTCCGAGATGATGCTCGCGATGCCCGCCAGCACGGCCAGCATGCCGACGGTCACCGCGAGCGGGTTCAGGCCGGCCTCCACCAGTCCCGCGTTTACCACACCGGTGAGCGCGCCGATCAGGACCGCCGCCGCCAGCGCCAGGGCGACCGGTGTGCCGTCGCGGATGAGCAGTGCGGCCGTCATGCCCCCGAGGGTGGCCGTGCCCGGCACCGAGAGGTCGAGGTGGCCGGCCAGCAGGCAGACGGCCACCGCGCCGCCGAACAGGGCAGTGGTCGCGGCCGCGTTGGCGACCAGTCTGGCGTTCTCCAGCGAGAAGAACACCGAGCCCGCCCACGCCCAGAAGAACAGGACGAGGAACAGCCACATGATCACGACGCCGCGTGAGCGCATCCCCAGAGCGAGTTGCCGACCGTCGATCCGCGGTCCCCGCCGGTCGTCCGGAGGCGTCTCGGAGTCAGGGGACGTGTCCGAGTCCGACGTAGGCGACTCGGGAGCCGCGGTCACAGTGTCGCCCCCGTGTAGACCTTCAGCGGCATGCTCGTCCGCACGCCGTTGGCCTTGGGATTCGCGGCCATCCGCTCGAGTGCGGGTACGAGGTCGTCGATGTTCTTCGAGTAGTCGAAGGCCACGCCGCCGTACACCGTGCCGGCCTTGATGGCTGCCAGGGCATCCGCGCCGCTCGCGCCTCCGACGATGCAGGCCTTCGCGGGGTTCTTGCCCGCGGCCTGGAACGCCGCCGCGGCTCCGAGCGAGTTGTAGTCATTGGTCGCGACCACCGCGTTGGCGCCGGGTGACCTCTGCAAGGCGCTGGCGACCGACCGCTGAGCCTCGATCTGGCTCGGTGGTGCGAGCGTCTGGACGATGTGGCCGTGGGCCGTCGCGACCGTCGCCTGAACGGCCTTGTCCGTGCGGACGTCGGAGGTCTGCCCACGGGGGTCCTTGAGATAGACGACCTGGCCCGCGGCGCCGCCGAGCCGGCTGTCGATGCACTGCTTGAGCAGGTCACCGATGGCGGCGCCGTACTTCCCGTTGTCGGTGACGTCGAAGGACACACCGGGCAGGGGGCCCGGGACACCGACGTCCTGCGGCGACGCCTTGATGATCAGTCCGATGCCGGCGCGCTGTGCCTGCGGGATCAGCGCCGCCACTGACTCCGGTGACGCGGGAATCACGATGATCGTGTCGACCTGCTTGAGACTGATCCACTGCTGCAGCTGGGTGACCTGGGTCTGCACGTTGAGTTTGGGGTCGGCGACCGTGACGGTGTCCCCCGCCTTCGCGGCGACCGCCTTGAGTCCGTTCGCGTAGTCCTGCAACGACGTGAAGTCGAGTGTCAGGGGTGAGAACCCGATCCTGATTCCGCCCTGTCCCCCGCCCGCGGACCGACCGGACGCCTGCGCCGACGAGTTGTCGGACGAGGCCGGTGCGCAGGCCGCGAGAACCGACGAGGACAGCGCCAGGGACACGGCCAGGATGGGCAGAGCGCGGCTCGATGTCATGTGAGGTGTTCCTCCTCGATGTGGTCACCTACCGGTCGTGGCAAGTCCCTCGCACCGCGTGGTGCTGGTCGTTGAGACCCGGTCGAGTCAGCTCCCGCGACGGCAACCGATTGCAGTCAGAGCATCTCCTCATCGCCCCCGCCCCTGTCAAGGGAACGGACGGGTCCGACCGAAGTTTTCCGGTGACGCCAGCGCTGTCGACTTCCTGAGAAGAAGCCTCGGACCTCCGCCAAATGCCGCTTTCCACCGCATGCCCGGTATGCGGTCACCCGCAGCCGACCTCTGCCGCAACCTTGACCGGGGGGTTGACCGGAGGGTAAAAAAGCCCCACGTTGGGACTGCAATCCATTGCGAAGGTTGTGCGACCAGGTCGGTGAGACGCCGGCCCGGCGCCCCATCGCAGGAAGGGCTGTGCACCGCATGCGCTTTTCGATCTATCTCAACCCGCAGACGCGCGGAGCCGACGAGGACGCCGCGATCATCGACAGGACGATCGAGCAGGCGATCAAGGCGACGCGGGCGGGAGTGCAGGGACTGCTCCTGACCGAGCACCACTTCTCGGGTTACAACACCTACGGCAACAACTTCATGATGAGTTCCCATCTGGCCGCTCTCACGCCGCCCGGGACGATGTTCTTCATCGGCGTCGCGGTGCCGCCGCTGCACAACCCGCTGCGCCTCGCCCAGTCCTGCACGCTGCTGGACAACCTCACCAAGGGCAACTGCGTCATCGGCTTCGGGCCGGGCGGCTCCCCCGTGGAGTACGCCGGACTCGGGGTCGACCCCGCCGGGCGCGTCGAGGAGATGATGACCAACCTCGACGTCCTGGAGACGGCACTCGCCAAGTCCGACGACGGCCACGCCTACGAATGGCACGGTGCCCGCGAGAGCGGAACACTGCTCACCCGGATCATGCCCGCGCCGTACCGGTCCGGTGGTGTCCAGTTCGCGCGGGCCACCAGCACCGACTCCAGCGCCGTCTGGGCCGGCAGCAAGGGCTGGTTCCTGTTCACCGCACGGGACGAGGTTGCGGAGATCCAGCAGCGGCTGAAGCTCTACACGCAGGCGCTCGTCGACGCGGGTTACGACGATCCCTACATCCAGCACCGGCTCGACTGGAGTTTGTGCCAGAAGCAGATCATCATCCGCGACACCGACAAGGAGGCCGAGGACTTCGCGAGGCATCTGATGGTGGAGATGGGCGAGCGGCAGCGCCGCAACTTCAACAAGATCCCGAACCCCGAGGCCGGCCAGTACATGAAGACGGTCGTCACGGTGTCGCCCCAGCATCCGGACGAGTTCCTCAAGCGGGCCATGCTGGTCGGCACGGCCGAGACCGTCGCACGGCAGATGGCCGAGTACGAGGCTGTCGGGCTCCGTCACCTGTCGGTCCTGTCGGACTTCGGATACCAGACGCCCGAGGAGTCCGGGGAGACGCTGGACCGGTTCCTGACCGAGGTCCTGCCGCAGTTCCAGGCCAACGGGTCGGCCCCACGATGACAACCTCGGCAGACGCGGGCATGCTCGTCCTGCGGTTGGCGGTCGCGCTGATCATGTTCTTTCACGGGACGCAGAAGCTGTTCGGGTGGTGGGACGGCCAAGGGCTCGACGGCGCCACCCGCTTCTTCGCGAGCCAGGGATTCCGTCCGCCGCGCGCCATGGCCGTCGTCGCCGGTCTGACCGAGATCGGCGGGTCGTTGTCGCTGGCGTCGGGGCTGCTGACTCCGCTCGGTGTCACCATGCTCGGCGGTGTGCTGACGAACATCGTGGCCGTGCACGTCCGCAACGGGCTCGACCATCGCAAGCACGGCTTCGAGTTCGAACTCGCGCTGCTGGCCGGTGTGGTCGCCATCGGGCTCGTCGGCGCGGGCCGTTGGAGCCTCGACCACGCGTGGGCGGTCGGGGGTCCCGACTGGCTCGGCGCCGGAGCCGTCGGCCTGGGCATCGTCTCCGGGCTGGGGATCGTCGCCAGCCGCGACCGCGGCTCCCACGCTCCGACAGAGACCGCCGGGTCGGTCGCGGCCCAAAGGCCCCGGCCATGAGGAAGGGCCGTAGATGAAAGCACTGCAGATCGCTTCGTGGGGCGGGGCCCTGCGACTGACCGACGTACCCAGACCGAAACCCGCCGAGGGCCAGGTGCTGGTGCGGGTCGAAGCATGCGGTATCGGCCTCACGGTCCTCAACTGCATGCAGGGGCAACTCGGGGACGATGCCTCCTACTTGCCGCTGACCCCCGGGCACGAGTTCGTCGGCGTCATCGAGGACGTCGGCACGGGAGTGGACGCCGGACGGATCGGGGAGCGCATCGGCGCGTACTTCTATCTCATCTGCGGCGAGTGCTCGAACTGCCTCCGGGAGCGGGACTCGCTGTGTCTTCGGTTCCGCGGCAACGTCGGGGTCGCCATCGACGGCGGCTTCGCCGAATGGGCCGTTCTCCCCGCGCTCAACGCCATCGCCGTGCCGGACGAGGTGGAGCCGGCACTCGCCACCACCATTCCCGACGCGATCGCGACCCCGGTGCATGTCGCCAGACGGTCAGGGATGGGGCCGGGGTCACGGGTGGTGGTGCTCGCCGCCGGCGGCGGCGTGGGCGTCCACATGGTGCAGGTCGCACAGTCCTTCGGCGCGGATGTGGTCGGCCTGGACGTGGTGCCTGCCAAATTGGAGTACCTGGAGCGGGAGTTCGAGATCATCTCGATGGACTCCTCGGACTTCGGGAGCTTGGAGCTGCCCAGGTCGTGGGGTGGCCAGGCGGACGTCATCGTCGATCTCTACGGCCGCCGGCCGGCGCAGCGCTGGGCGATCGAGCATCTGTCCGCCTGCGGGTCTCTGGTCTGTCTCACGACCTTCCGCGACCAGCAGTTCGACGTCACCTCCAGAGAGCTGGTCCAACGCCAGCTCGCGATCCTGGGTTCCCGGTACAACTCCCGCTTCGAGCAGGGGTTGGCCGCGGAACTCGTCAGGTCCGGACGCGTACGCCCCGTGGTCAGCCGCACTGTCTCCGTCGACGACGTCGCACAGACTCTTGCCCAGGTGCGCGAGGGTTCGTTGATCGGACGCGCCGCTCTGGTGTGGTGAACCTCCGCTCTGGCTCACGACCCACCCCCATGTAAGGAGACAAGCGCGTGGAGCATCTGGTCCTCGGCACGTTCACCCCCTCGGTTCTGCTCGACATCGCCCGCGCCACCGGCCGGCTCGCGGACGCGGACCTGGACGTCACCGAGGTACCGGTGGCCTCGTCTGCCAAGCAGTTCAAGTCGCTCGTCGAGCGCGACCTGGACGCTGTGCTGACGAGCCCCGACAACGTCCTGGCGTACCGGTTCGACCCCGGCAACCGACTGGGCAGGCTCGTGGACGCGCGGATCGTGTCGGCCATCGACCGGGGTCTGGGGCTCGGTCTGTACGTCGCACCGGATTGCACGGCCGATGTTCTGCGTACCGGTCGCGTCGGTGTCGATGTGCCGGACTCGGGTTTCGCACTGGCGCTGTACGCGTTGGCCGAGGAGTTCGGCGTCCGGCGTGAGGACATGGACGTGGTGGCCCTGGGGTCGACACCGAAGCGGCTGGGGGCCCTGCTGAACGCGGAGTGCCGGGCGACGATGCTCAACGCAGGCAACGAACTCAAGGCGGAGGCGGCCGGATGCCGGTGCGTCGCCCGGGTGTCGGAGCGGCTGTCGCCCTACCTGGGCACTGTGCTCGCCGTCGAGGGCGAGAGCAGACTCCCGCGTGTACGAGACCTGTCCCGCGTGCTCGTCGCGACGATCGACGACGTGCTGGCCGGCGAACTCAGCACGGAGGCGGCGGACTCGGCGTCGCGAGTCCTCGGACTGACCGGCGACCTGCCCGCGCGCTACGTGGACAGACTGAGGAATCCGTCCGAAGGACTTGTCGGCGGCGGCGTGCTGGATGCCCGATCCCTGAATACCCTCATTCAACTGCGGAAGCGCTATCTGCCGTCTTCCGTCCAGGACGCCAGCGACGCACTCGCATCGAGCTCCGGTCTTGTGGCCTGACGTGCCGGGTCCGGCGCCGGCGAGCACCTTCGCGACGTCTCGCGACCTAGGCTAGGATCGCCCACCATGGGTGGACCCACAATGCGACAGGTCGCAGACGCCGCCGGCGTCCATCCGGCGACGGTTTCGCGAGCCCTCAATCCCGAGACACGGGATTTGGTCAACAAGACGACAGCCCGTCGTGTCCTGCGCGCGGCGGAGTCCCTCGGCTACCGGATGAACCCGATAGCGCGTTCTTTGAAGACGTCGAAGACGGGGACCGTCGGAATCGTCATTCCCGATCTGACCAACCCGCTTTTTCCGCCCATCGTGCGGGGTATTGAAGAGGTGCTCGAGCCCGCGGGGTTCAGCGGGTTCTTGGTCAACACCGACAATGACTCCCATCGGGAACGGTCACTGGTCGAGTCGTTGCAGTCCCGGCAGGTGGAAGGGCTCATCATCGCCACGGCGTTGCTGGATCATCCCCTGATGAGCGAACTCGCCCTGAGCGGCGCGCGGATGGTCATGGTGAACCGCCGGACCGAGGGTCTGGACGTCCCGACGGTGGTCCCCGACGACGCGGCGGGCATCGACATGGCCGTGCGGCATCTCGCCGAGCTCGGTCATACCCGCATCGCTCATCTCGCGGGCCCGTCCACGACGTCCACCGGACTGGTCAGGGCTCGTTCCTTCGCGGGCGCCGTCCGGGAGAGGGGGCTCAGCGACGATCCGGCCCTGGTCCGCCACTGCCGTGCCTGGTACGAGGACGCCGGCGCCGAGGCTCTGCGGGAACTGCTGGATTCCGGCACCGAGTTCACCGCCGTCGTGGCCGGCAACGACCTTCTCGCCCTCGGCTGCTACGACGTCTTCGGCGAGCGCGGCATCTCCTGCCCGGACGACATCAGCGTCGTCGGGTTCAACGGGATGCCCTTCCTCAACAAGCTGGCTCCTCCCCTGACTTCAGTGGTCGTACCGCACCACCGGATCGGGGCGGAAGCCGCCACGCTCCTGCTCGACAAGATCGCGAACCCGGATCTGTTGGCCCGAGCGATCGTCCTGCCCGTGTCGCTCGGCCCTGGCGGCTCGACGGCACCACCGCGCGCGTAGCGTCGCGTTCGGGCACAGGTCAGGGCGCGGCCGCCTGTCGGTCCGAGTGCGGCCCGCCCCGACGTGCGGATGAGTCTTGGCGGGCTCAGTCCTTCGGCGGCGGCCAGCCCGGGATCTCGCCGCGGCCCGAGGGGAACCTGACGGTCTTGGCGCGGACGAACTCCTTCAGCGTCTCGGCCCAGTTCTCACGTCCGAAACCGCTGCCCTTGATACCTCCGAACGGCGAGCCGAGGAAGGCACGGCGCATGTAGTTGTTCACGAAGATCATGCCCGCGTCGAGCCGGCCGGCGAGCTGGGCCGCCTTGAAGTGATCCGGCGTGATCAGTGCCGCGGTCAGGCCGTACGGAGTCGAGTTCGCGATGTCGATCGCGGTGTCGATGTCGTCGTAGGTCATCACGCAGGCGATCGGTCCGAAGATCTCTTCGCGCGCGACGCGCATCTCGGGGGTGACTCCGGTCAGCAGCGTCGGCGCCACCCAGTAGCCCTTGGCGAGCCGGGAGTCCGTGGGGATGGCACCCTGCGCCTGGACTGTCGCTCCTTCGTCCAACGCGGACTGGAGGTGGGCCAGCACCTTTTCCTGCTGTGTCCGGTCCACCATGGGGCCGATGTCCGTCTCGGGATCCAGCCCGTCACCGACCTTCAGAGATCGGGTGGCATCGGAGAACCGCTCGACGAACTCGTCGGCACGGGACCGGTGGACGAGAATGCGCGCTGTCGAGGTGCATGCCTCGCCCTGGTTGTAGAACATGCCCTCGGTGGCCACGGCCACGGCGACGTCCATGTCGGCGTCGTCGAGCACGATCAGCGCGTTCTTGCCGCCCAGTTCCATGGTGGCGTAAGTGACGTTCTCGGCCGCCGACTTCAGGACGGCCCTGCCGGTCGCGGTGGCACCGGTGAAGGTGATCCGTTCCACTGTCGGATGTCCTGCCAGGGCGGCGCCGGCGGGGCGGCCGGCAACAGCGTTGACGACGCCCTCCGGCAGGACCTGGTTCACGATCTCCGTGAGACGAAGGACGGTCAGTGGTGCCTGCTCCCCCGGCTTCACCACCCCGGTGTTGCCCGCCGCGAGGAGAGGCGCCAGCTTCTTGGTGAAGTGGATCGGCGGCCAGTTGAAGGGAAGGATCGCGGCGACCACGCCGTAGGGCTCGTACAGGACCCGTGTCTCGATGGGCCCCTGGTCGAGCAACTCACCGTGCAGGGTCTCGGTCAGTCCGGCGAAATAGTCGAAGCCTGAGCTGCAGAACGAGATGTCGAAGCGAAGGGCATCACGTCGGGGTTTGCCGACTTCCCGGCTCTCCAGTTCACTCAGTTCGTCGGCGTGGTCGCGAATCGCGTCGGCGACGGCGCGGAGATAGCCGGTTCGCTCTCGCGGGCTGAGATGCCTCCAGACATCTTCATAGGCCCTGCGGGCGCTCGCCACCGCCTGCTCCACCAGATCGTCGTCCGCCTCGACGACGGAGGCGATGACTTCGTCGGTGGCCGGCTCGCGCACCTCGAAGGTCTTGGCTCGCGGGGGCACGACGAAACGCCCGTCGATGAAGGCACCCCAGACGGCGGTCTCACCGCCGGTCGCGGAGGACTTGGCTTCGGCGAATATCGACATACGACAGGCTCCTGTGTTCTGCGGTCGGTGCGTCGTTGATACGGCGGGAGTTCGGGTGTCCGGACGCCGGGCTTCACCAGACGGGCTCTGTGATCTTGCCGATCTGCCTCAGCAGCGCCATCTCGTCCGCCCAGAACCAGGCTTCGACGGCCTTGCCGTCGACGAAGCGCCACAGCCCGAGTTCGAGCATCCGGATGGGTTGTCCGGTGGCCGGGATGCCGTAGATGTCGCCGTCATGGGTTCCGGTGACGTACCACAGCGCCCAGACGCGATCCCCTTTCGCGATGACGTCGACGATCTCGTCCGTACGGTCCGGGATCGAGGCCGGAGTCATCCCCTTCGGTGCCGCGGGATCCAGCGCCGGGATGTGCACGATCCCGCGTTGGTGGTGGACGAAGCCCTCCGCCTCATAGTTCTTTCGGTCGGCCATCAACGCTCGGCGTTGGGCGTGGAACGACGCCAGGTTGCGCCGCTCCTCCTCCGTGTATTCGGCGGTGCTCGCGCCGATCGCCTCGACAATGCCTCGCGGCGGGAAGTCTGGGTCGGTCATGGGAAGCCTCTCCGACGGGGCGGTGGAGTTGTCCACGATGATGGACCTGGCTGTATTCGATTGCAAGAAGTACGCACGACGTGAACGCGTTCGACATGCTAAGGCGCTGGTGAAGGAAGCCGCATAGGCTGCATTCGATTGCACCAAGCCCTCGGACGTTCGGGGACGTTCGCTGTGCCGCGAGTCGTCCCATCGGGGCTCCGCCTGCCGACCACCTTGCCGACCGGCCAGGAGGAACACCAACCCGACCAGCGACTTCCGGGACAAACTTCCATGGACCCATGGCCTGACCGCACATATCTCCATCGCGGATCCGACAGGCCCAGTCGTCCCTACCACCCGCCGCCGAGGCCTACGCTCCGGCGAACCAGGGCTCCCCCACCTCGTACTGGACCGTGATGGCCTTCAACTGGCTGTACATGTTGAGGGCTTCGTGCGAGTACTCGCGGCCGATGCCGCTGTTCTTGTACCCGCCGAAGGGCATGCCGGGTACGAGGTTGGCGTAGGAGTTGATCCAGACGGACCCCGCGTCGAGGCGGTCGGCGGTCTCCAGGGCGTTCTTGAGGTCCCGGGTGTAGAGGCCGGCGGCGAGTCCGTACTCGGTGTCGTTGGCCTGCCGAACCACCTCGTCGATGTCGCTCCAGCGGATGACGCACAGGACCGGACCGAAGATCTCCTCCTGGGCGATGCGCATGTCGTTGGTGGCCTCGAAGAGGGTGGGCTCGATGAACCAGCCGTGCTCGTTGCCCGCCACGGTGACCCGTTCGCCGCCGGAGAGCAGCTTGGCCCCCTCGGTCTTGCCGATCTCGATGTACTCCAGCACACGCCGCCCCTGCTTCTCGGAGACCAGGCAGGTCAGCCGGGCGGTCTCGTCGAACGGCCCACCGATGGTGAGGGACTCGGCCTGTTCGACCAGACGTGGCACCAGGCGGTCGTACACCGTGTCGTGCACGAAGAGCCGGGTCCCGCCGAAGCATGCCTGGCCGTTGTGCCACAGCGCGCCGAACAGGACGTTGTCGACCACCGCGTCGATGTCGTCGATGTCGGGGAAGACGATGTTGGGGCTCTTGCCGCCCAGTTCCAGCGTGGCGGGCACCAGTCGCTCGGCCGCCGCCCTGCCGACGAGGCGACCGACCTCGGTGCTGCCGGTGAAGGCGAGCTTGTCGACGCCGGGATGAGCGGTCAGCGCGGCACCCGCTTCCTCTCCGGTGCCGGGCACGATGTTGACGACCCCGGGCGGGAAGATACCGGCGGCGATCTTGGCGACCTCCAGCGTGGACAGCGAGGCGTTCTCGTCCGGCTTGAGCACGACCGTGTTGCCCGCCGCGAGGGCGGGGGCGAGCTTGAACGACGTCATGATGGCGGGCACGTTCCACGGGATGATCTGTCCGCACACTCCGTGGGGTTCTCGCTTGGCGACCAGGTAGCCACCCGGCATGGGCCGGCCCATGCCCTCGTGGGTGAGCACGGCACCGGCGAAGTAGCGGTACTGGGAGGCCGCCAGCCGGTAGTCCAGCCGTGTCTCGAACAGGCGTCGGCCGATGTCCAGCGCGTCGATGGCGGCGAGCCGCTCGGCGTCCTCGGTGAGCGCGTCGGCGAAGCGGACGAGCAGCGCCGACCGTTCCTCGTAGGACAGGGCCTTCCAGTCCGGGAACGCGGCGCGCGCCGCGGCCACCGCGGCGTCGATGTCCTCGGCGGTGCCGCGGGAGATCTTCGCCAGGTGGGCACCGGTCGCCGGGGCGACGGCGTCGAAGGTGTCGGGTCCGGCGGGCCGGAACTGGCCGCCCACGAGGGCTCCGTAGACCTCGTCGAGGCCGAGTCGGTCCGGGGCGGGTGTGATCACGTCTGTGCTGGTGGAGAGAGTCACGGGAGGTACTGCCTTTCGTACGGACGGATTCGGGGTCCGCCCCCGCAGGCCGGGGAGCGGTGGTGGTGGGGAGCCGTCGGCAGGCTGCCGGGCGGCTCAGGCTCCTGCGGCGCCGCCCGGCTCGGCTCCGCCGCGCCCGCGTTCCTCCAGCGTCACTCCACCGCTGCTCCACAGCGTGGGAGGGACCTCTGTCAGCAGGACGCGCACGGAGGCGTCAGGGACGTCGAGGCTTTCGGTGACCGCCTGGTGGACGGCTGCCAGGCAGGCGCGGAGCTGTTGCGGAGTCCGGCCCTGGGCCAGGGACACGGTCACGATCGGCATGTCACCCTCCCACCGCGATGTGGCCGAGTGTGCCGAAGTCCGCGCTGACCGTGGTGTCGGGCCCGACGGGGACGGCGTCGGTCATGCCGCCGGTCAGGACCAGCCAGCCGCGGCGGAGGACGTGCCCGCGGCGGCCGAGGTCGTTGGCGGCAAGAGCCAGCGCCTCGGCGGGATGACCCTGGACTGCGGCCCCGGTCGCGGTGTCATGGACGGAGCCGTTCGACCGCAGCACGCAAGGTTCCAGTGACAGGTCGATTCCCTCGGGCGTCCGGACGACCGGGCCGGTGACGAAGAAGCCGGACGAGGCGTTGTCGGCGACGACGTCGGGCAGGGTGAAGCGGAATTCCTCGTAGCGGCTGTCGATGAGTTCGATGCCGGCGCAGACGTGCGCCACGGCGGACAGTGCGGTCGCCGCAGTCATACCTGGGCCTTTGAGATCGCGGCCGAGCACGAGCACGATCTCGGGTTCCGCGCGGGGGTGGATGAGCCGGTCACGGGGCACGCGCTCGCCTGCGGGGAGGATCATCGCGTCGGTCAGCCAGGCCGTCAGCGGCGCGTCGACGTTCATCCGGCGCTGCTTGGCGCGGGAGGTGAGTCCGAGTTTCACGCCGACGAGGGTCTCGCCGCGCGCGAGCCGCAGCCGGAGGGTCTCGTCCTGGATCGCGTAGGCGGTCGGCAGGTCGAGATCGGTCCACTGCTCGGTGAGCGGTGCGCCGTCTCTGCACTCGTCCTCCCGGGCGAGCAGTTCGCGGGCGGCCTTCTGAACGGTCCAGCTCATGAGGTGGTCTCCGGGTGCGGTCGTGGCATGTCGTCTGAGTTCGTACGGCGGTCTCCGCCGCGCGCGATGGCAGGGGTCCGTCGGGTCATCGCGGTCTCCTCGGTATCTGGAATTGCGTGCCGGGACGCCGGGTGGGTCCGCGCCACAGGTCGATGGCATCGGGCTGGTCCGGATCGAAGTAGCGCGGTCGCCATGCCTGTTCGTCCGTGATGCGGCGCACGCCGTAGGAGTACTCGTACGTCAGCCCCTCAGGGCCCTTGAAGTAAAGGAAGATCGCTGTGGACTGAGGGTGGCGTCCTGGGCCCAGCTCGATCTCCACACCGCGTTCGCGCAGGAAGTGCCAGCTGCGCATGACGTCGTCGATGGACTCGACCTGGAAGTTCATGTGGCACAGCCCGGGCCGGTCGCCCTTGAACACGGCGAGTTTGTGGTGGACGGGGTCGAAGCGCATCAGGCAGGCCTGGTCCCCGATCCAGTCGGAGACACGGACGTTGAACAGCGTGGACCAGAACCGGTACGCCTCCCGTACATCCGGCGCGTCCAGGCAGAGGTGCCCGAACTCGGTGATCCCCGCCGTGCGACCGAAGTCCACCGGGCCGGGCAGCACCACTTGGTCGACCACCAGGTCCACCAGGTTGCCGAACGGGTCCTCGAAGGTGAGGTAGTCGCGCACCTGTCGACCGCGTGCGCCCGCCGCCGTACCTCGCACGACCTTGACCCCGGCGCCCTCCAGCTCCGTCTCGGCCGCGGCCAGCGCCGCTTCGTCCCGCAGGGCGAACCCGGACGAGAGCACACCGCTGTCGCCTTCGACGAACGCCAGGCAGTGGTGGCGCTGATCAGCCCGGAGCCAGGCGACGCCGTCGGCGTTCGCCACCAGTTCCAGGCCGACCACGTCCACCGCGAAGGCCACGGCCGCGGCCAGGTCGGCGCTGCCGGAGCGGACGTAGGCGATGTCCTTGAGTTCGATCATGACCTCACCCTGGTGCCGTGTCGGCTCCTCATCGGATTCCTCCCACTGCGATGCGATGCGAAAAGCATTTTGAGACTCACAGGTATAGAGATACCTGTCAATAGTTTTGATTGACAGGTATCTCTATACCTGTAATCGTGAACTCGTGAGTGTTACAGAGATCCGCTCCGACCTGGTACGCGCTGGTCGGGTCCTTTCCGCGACAGGGCTGGTCAGTGCGTTCGGCCACGTCAGCGCCCGGGTGGGCGACGGCATGCTGCTCATCACGCCGCCGCGGCCGTTGGGCACGGTCACCGAATCGGCGCTCCTAGCCCTTCCGGTGACCGGGGAGAAGCTGCCGGCCGGGGTCCCGGCCGAGGCATGGATCCACCGTGCGGTCGCCGCCGCCCGTCCCGACGTGGGCGCCGTCTGCCGCGCCCAGCCCTTCCACGCCAACGCGGCCACCGCCCTGGGTGTCGCCATCCGTCCCCTGCACGGCCAGGGGGCACTGCTCGGCGGCCGGACTCCGGTGCTCGACGACGCCCGGCTGGTCCGTGCCCCGGACCGGGCCGCGACTCTCGCGGAAACCTTGGGCGACGCGTTCGGCCTGGTCATGCGGGGAAACGGAGCGGTCACCGTGGGGCACACCGTGGGCGAGGCCGTGGCCCGCATGTGGGTGCTGGAGGAATCGGCGCGACTCGCCGTCATCTCCTCCGCCGCCGGCACGGCCAGGCCCCTGTCCGAGGCCGAACAGCGCGCGTGGCAGGACGCAGGTACGGAACTGCTCGGCCGTATCTGGGCCTACCTGGCAAGCACGCCGGACACCACACCCACCTCTCCAGCCGATTCGCCCACTCCCAGGGAGCACACACCGTGAAGATCCGCCACGTCATCGACGGCCAGGAGACCGACTCCCTCGACGGCGCCACCTACGAGGACATCGACCCCTACACGCGCGCGGGGTACGCCACGGCCGCACGCGGCACCGAGGCCGACGTCAACCTCGCCGTGCGTGCCGCGCGGCACGCTTTCGACACGGGTCCGTGGAGTCGTATGGGCTTCGCCGAACGGGGCCGTCTGCTGCACCGCTTCGCTGAACTGATCGAGCGGAACGCCGAGGACCTCGCCGATGCCGAGACCCGTGACATGGGCAAGCCCCGGGCCGCGGTGGCCGGCCATGACGTGCCACGTGCCGCGGCGAACCTCCGCTTCTTCGCCGACCACGCCCGCCTCAGCGCGGCCGAGGCTCTCCCGTCGGACGCCGGACACCATGTCTATGTCCGCTACGAATCCGCCGGTGTCGTGGCGGCGATCGCCCCGTGGAACTTCCCTCTCATGCTGGCCACTTGGAAGATCGCGCCCGCACTGGCCTGGGGCAACACCGTCGTTCTGAAGCCGGCCGAGGACACTCCGCACTCAGCCGCCCTGCTGGGGCGCCTCGCGCTGGAGGCGGGCATTCCCGACGGCGTTCTGAACGTCGTGCTCGGTTACGGCGACGCCGGCGCGGCACTGACCCGCCATCCGGACGTGGACCGCATCACCTTCACCGGTTCCTCCGCCACCGGCCGGGCCATCGGTGCCGTCGCGGCCGAACGGCTCACCCCCGTCAGCCTCGAACTCGGCGGCAAGGGTGCCGCCCTGGTCTTCGCCGACGCCGACCTCGACAGCGCGGTCGAGTGGACGATCAAGGCAGCGTTCGGCAACACCGGGCAGGTGTGCCTGGCCGGGTCGAGACTCTTCGTGCAGCAGTCGGTCCACGAGGAGTTCCTGGACCGATTCACCCGGGCGGCCGAGGCTCTGCGCATGGGCGACCCCTCCGACCCGGGCACCGAGATCGGTCCGCTGGCGAGCGCACAGCACTTCGGCAAGGTCAGCGGCTACCTGGACGCGCGTGCCCTGGGGGGAGGCCGCATCGTCACCGGCGGACTCGCCCATGACTGGTTCGTGCGCCCGACCGTGGTCACCGACGTCCCAGCGCACGCGCCGATCCAGCGTGACGAGGTGTTCGGCCCCGTAGTGACCGTGACCCCCTTCGCCACCGAACAGGAGGGCGTGGACCTGGCCAACGCCACTCCCTACGGCCTCTCCGCGATGGCCTTCACCGAGAACCTGCACCGCGCGCACCGGGTGGCCGCCGGACTGCGCAGCGGGAACGTATGGATCAACTGCTTCTTCGTCCGGGACCTCAGAGCGCCCTTCGGCGGTGTGGGCGATTCCGGCATCGGCCGCGAGGGAGGTACGTTCAGTCGCGAGTTCTTCACCGAGCCGAAGTCCGTGACGATGCGGATCGACGCATGACCGCGGCTCCCGCCGGCGGATCGGAGAGTTAGGAATCGACGATGTCACTTAAGCATGCGCTCCTGGGGGTGCTGGAGGCACGCCCGATGAGCGGATACGACCTTGTCCGGTTCTTCAGCTCTTCCTCCGGCTGGATCTGGGCCGCTCCCCAGAGCCAGATCTATCCCACCCTGCGGCGGATGGAGGACATCGGACTCATCCAGGGCGACGACGAGGCCCGCGGGCCCCGGCTGACCCGGACCGTGTACTCCATCACGCCCAAGGGCCTTGCGGAGCTGAAGACTTGGCTGGGCATCCCGGCGAAGCCGAGCCCGGTCCGCGATCACATGCTCCTGCAGGCACTCAACTTCGACATGATCGACGCCGACACCGCGCACGCCGTGCTGGAACAGTTCATCACCGAGCAGGAAAAGGCCGCCGAAGAGGCGGAGGCACACCGGCAGCGCCTGCTGAACCGGGACACCCCGCTGCTCGTGGAGCGGCTCAAAAGGCGCGACCCCGACGACCACGAGCCCATCGTCCGGCTCAAAGCGCACGTCTTCGCGGGCGTGGCCGCCGTCGCCCGCACCCGGGCGGAGTGGGCACGCGAGGGTCAACGCCTGCTGCGAGAGCCGCTTCCGGACGGCGAGTAGAGGCAACTGCCCATGCGCTCGGGGTGGGCGCACTCTACGGTGAGGGCGAGCGGGACGGCGATCCCGCGCGCGAGCGACGCCAGGATCAGCGCGAAGGCCTCGTCCGTGGCGGGATCGACCCGGCGTACGAGAACCTCGACGCTTCCTTTGGACGGCAGATCCGGTTCGAACGGATCCGCCGACTCGGTGTCGAACCACGCCACTTGAGGGCAGCCGTCGGCCGGCACTCCCCCGCCGGCTCATGGAGCGCGGCGTCCAGCGGGTCCCCCGAGAAGCCACCGAGCAGTTCACCGGCCGGACCCCGGACCGATACGGCACCCGGTCGGCGAGGGCTGGGAGCGGGTCGCGCATCCGCCTAGCGAATGAGTTCGTCGGCGACCCATCGAGCGACCTGCGCGGGGTACGGCGTCGGCAGGCCGAGAACGATGTGGTGGAAGCCGGCGTCGATCGCCAGGCCGATCGCGGCGCGGGTGACGCCCGGGTGATCGTAGGAGACCGGCAGGTGGATCGAGCGGGTGATCTCGGCGGGGTCGCGGCCGATCTCGGCGCAGTAGCGGTCCAGCAGTGCGGTGCGGCTGATCACGTCCTTGATGTCGCCGCCCGGGATGTTCCACAGGTCGGCGTGTTCGGCGACCACGCGCAGGGTCGCGGAGGAGCGGCCGCCGATGAGGATCGGCGGGTGGGGACGCTGGACGGGTTTGGGGCTGCCGAAGGCGCCGGTGAGGTGGTGGTACGTGCCGTGGAAGTCGAAGGGCTTGTCCTCGGTCCACAGGCGCCGGATCAGTGTGCAGGCTTCGGCGAGGCTGCCCACGGCGTGCGCGGAGTCGTGGAAGGGCAGTCCGTGTGCCTCGTATTCGCGTCGCGCCAGTGGGTGATCGGGCCGTGAGCCGACTCCGATGCCGAAATCGAGGCGGCCTTCGGAGACGATGTCGACGGTGGTGGCGATCTTGGCCAGCATCGCGGGCGGCCGGAATCGGTTGCTGGTGACCATCACGCCGAGCCGCAGTCGTCGGGTCTGGGCGGACAGGGCGGAGAGCAGGGTCCAGCCCTCGAGAGCCGGTCCGTCCGGGTCGCCGCCGATCGGCATCAGGTGGTCGAACAGCCAGGCGTGCTCGATCTCGGGGATCGCGTCCGCCTCGCGCCAGACCCTCAAGACGTCGTGGTAGTCCACTTGTTGGGGGGCGGTCATGATGCCGTAGCGGGGGCGGGGTGTGGGTGTGGGTGTGGGTGTCATGAGGTTGTCGGTCCTCTCGGGCGGTCAGCGGCGCCGCAGCGACGGGTCCAGCAGCGCGGGCGGGGTGTCGGACTTCTCGTGCGGGGCCAGGTCGAGACCGGGGGCGACGATCGAGTCGATCGCGTCGAGGACGTCAGCGGTGAGCACGGTGTCGGCGGCGGCGAGCTGCGCGTGCAGGTGGTCGAGGGTGCGGGGGCCGATGAGGGCGCTGGTGACGGCCGGGTGGGCGGTGACGAGACCGAGGGCGAGCTGGATCATCGTCAGGCCGGCCTCGTCGGCGACCTTGGCGAGTCGCTCGACGGCGTCGAGCTTGGCCCGGTTGGCGGGGACGGTGGTGTCGAAGCGTTGCGGCATGAAGGTCGAGCGGCTGGTCGTGACCTCCTGGCCCTCGCGGATGGCGCCGGACAGCCAGCCCGAGGCCAGCGGGCTCCACACCAGTACGCCGAGCCCGTACTCCTCGGTCACCGGCAGGACGTGGGTCTCGGCAGCGCGCTGGAGGATCGAGTAGCCGGGCTGTTCGGTGACGTAGCGGCTCAAGTGGCCGTCGCGGGCGGCCCATTGGGCCTGCACGATGCGGTGGGCGGGGAAGGTCGAGGAGCCGAAGTAACGGATCTTTCCGGCGCGTTGGAGGTCGGTCAGAGTCGACAGGGTCTCCTCGTCGCTGGTCTTCGGGTCCCAACGGTGGATCTGGTAGAGGTCGACGTGGTCGACGCCCAGGCGGCGCAGGCTGTTGTCCAGTGCGGTGACCAACCAGCGGCGGGAGCTGCCCTGTTGGTTGCGCTCCTCCCCCATCGGCATGCCCGCCTTCGTCGCGAGCACGATGTCGTCGCGGCGGCCGGCGACGGCCTTGCCGACCATCTCCTCCGACTCGCCCCGGCCGTACATGTCAGCGGTGTCGATGAGGTTGATCCCCGCCTCCAGGGCGGCGTCGACGATGCCGGTGGCCTCGTCCTGGGTGGTGCGCCCGATCCGGCCGAAGTTCATCGCGCCGAGCGCGAGTGTGCTGACCTGTATGCCGGTGCGGCCCAAGGTGCGGTACTGCATGACGTGTTCCTCCATGGCGGGTGAAGCGCGGGGAGAGTGCGCGGAGTGGTTGCCGGGGTACCTGCTCTGGCATCATGAGCAAACGGAACACCGTTCCGGAAACGACAATACGGAACCGTGTTCCGCTTTGGCAAGCGCGGTGGCGAAAGGAGCGACGCGGTGGGGAACGACGACGAGGGCCGGGGGCAGGCCGCCCAGCCCAAGCGGAAGGACGCCCGGCGCAACAAGGAGACGCTGCTCGACGCGGCGACGTCGGTCTTCGTCACCTCGGGAGTGGAGGCGCCGGTACGCGACATCGCGGCGAAGGCCGGCGTCGGGCTCGGCACGATCTATCGCCACTTCCCCACCCGCGCGGACCTGATCGTCGCCGTCTACCGGCACCAGGTCGACGCCTGCGCCGAGGCGGGCCCGGCCCTGCTGGCGAGCAGCCCGTCGCCGCATGCCGCTCTCGGGCAGTGGATCAACCTCTTCGTCGACTTCCTGGTCACCAAGCACGGTCTCGCCGCCGTGCTGCAGTCCGACAACGCCGGCTTCGACACGCTGCACGCCTACTTCCTCGACCGCCTCGTACCCGTGTGCGGCCGGCTCCTCGAAGCCGCGTCCGACGCCGGCGAGATCCGCTCCGGCCTCAAGCCCTACGAGCTGATGCGAGGCGTCGGGAACCTCTGCATCGGCGCGGAGAGCGATCCCGATTACGACGCACGCCGACTGGTCGAGCTGCTCATCGCGGGGCTGCGACAGCCGTAGCGGTGGGATCACGCCCGCACCGTCGGCGGCCGCCACGGATTTACTAACAATTGATTGAGCAGTCCAAGCTGTTAAGCCTACTGTTAGTAAATGTGCAGGTAGAGACAGAAGCAGACAGCGGCGACACCCTCGACCCGAACGACACCGCGCGGCTCGCGGCCGATCTCCGGCTCGCGGTGGGCCGCGTCAGAAGGCGGCTGCGACAGGCGCACGCCGTGGGGGACGTGTCCCTCTCCGGTATCTCGGTGCTCGCCCGGCTCGCGTCGGACGGTCCGGACTCGCCGACATCGCTCGCGGAGGCGGAGCGCGTGCGCCCGCAGGCCATGGCGAGCACGCTCGCCCTCCTCGAACAGCGCGGGCTCGTCCACCGCACCCCCGACCCCGCCGACGGGCGCCGCAGCATCGTGGCCGTCACCGAAGAGGGTCGCGCGATGCTGGACGAGCGGCGCTCCGAGTCGATCCACCGGCTCAGCACCGTCCTCGACGAGTTCAGTGACCAGGAGCGGGCCACGCTCGCGTCGGCCCTGCCGCTGCTCGACCTCCTGGCGGAGCGACTGTGAGCGGCGTGTCCAGGCCGGGCTCCTTGCGATCCGCCCGCCACAAGACCACTCCCGTGGGCCCGGGCTACAAGTGGGTCGCGCTGTCCAACACCACGCTCGGTGTGCTGATAGCCACGATGGACGCCTCCATCGTGATCATCTCGCTGCCGGCGATCTTCCGCGGTATCGGCCTCGATCCGCTCGCGCCGGGCAACATCGGCTATCTGCTGTGGATGATCCTGGGCTATCTGCTGGTCTCGGCCGTGTTGGTCGTCGTACTGGGCCGGCTCGGCGACATGTTCGGCCGGGTGCGGATCTACAACCTCGGCTTCCTGATCTTCGCGTGTGCCTCCGTGGCGCTCTCGTTGGACCCGTTCCGGGCGGGAGCGGGCGCGATGTGGCTGATCCTGTGGCGGGTCGTGCAGGCCTTCGGCGGGTCCATGCTCACCGCCAACTCGGCCGCCATCCTCACCGACGCCTTCCCGGCCCGGCAGCGCGGCATGGCCCTGGGCATCAACCAGATCACCGCCCTCGCGGGCCAGTTCCTCGGCCTGCTCGCGGGCGGCCTGCTCGCCGTCGTCGACTGGCGTGCCGTGTTCTGGGTGAGCGTGCCGATCAGCATCACCGGCACCATCTGGTCCTACCTCAGCCTCCGGGAGACCTCGGCCGGCCGCCCCGGCCGCGTCGACTGGCTGGGCAACCTCACCTTCGCGTCGGGCGCCGGAATCCTGCTGGCCGGCATCACCTACGGCATCCAGCCCTACGGCGGCAGCGCCACCGGCTGGGGCAACCCCTGGGTGCTCACCGGCCTGTTCGGCGGCGTCGCCCTGCTGCTGATCTTCTGCTACATCGAGACGCACGTCGCCGAACCCATGTTCAACCTCGCCCTGTTCAGGATAAGGGCGTTCACCGCGGGCAACGTGGCCGCGCTGCTGACCTCGATCGCGCGGGGCGGCCTGCAGTTCATGCTGATCATCTGGCTGCAGGGCATCTGGCTGCCGCTGCACGGCTACGACTTCGAGGACACTCCGCTCTGGGCCGGCATCTTCATGCTGCCGCTCACGATCGGCTTCCTCGTCGCGGGTCCCGTCTCCGGCTATCTGTCCGACCGGTTCGGCGCCCGTCTGTTCTCCACGGCGGGGCTGATCGTCGTCGCGCTCTCCTTCCTCGGGCTGCTCGCGCTTCCCGTCGACTTCGACTACGGGCTCTTCGCCGCGCTCCTGCTGCTCAACGGCCTCGGCCAGGGCCTGTTCTCCGCGCCGAACACCTCCTCGATCATGGGCAGCGTGCCGGCCGAGTTCCGGGGCGTGGCCTCGGGCATGCGCTCCACGTTCCAGAACTCCGGTACGGCCCTGTCCATCGGTGTGTTCTTCTCGCTGATGGTCTCGGGGCTCGCGTCCAGGCTGCCGGCGACGCTGAGCAGCGGGCTTCAGGCCAACGGCGTACCGGCGGGAGCGGCCGAGCATGCGGCTTCGCTGCCGCCGGTGAGCACGCTGTTCGCGACCTTCCTGGGCAACAACCCGATCCAGCACCTGCTGTCCGCCGACGGCGCCCTCGACCATGTGTCGGCGGCCCAGCGGGCGGTGCTGACCGGCCACACGTTCTTCCCGCGCCTTGTCTCCGGTCCGTTCCACCACGGTCTGGCGATCGTGTTCAGCGTCGCCGCCGGCATGGCCCTGGTCTCCGCCGTGGCCTCGGCTCTGCGGGGCGGCCACCGTCCCGAGCCCACACTTACCTCGGAGATCGAAGAGAGGCCAGCCAAGTCACCGTCTCGGCCGGGCGGTTGAAGCGGACGGTGCTGAGCGGGGCGAAGCGCGGGTCGCTCGTACGGTCGGCGATCTCCCGGTGCCGGCGGGGGTGTTGGGACCAGGACCACCACACCGGGTGCTCCTTGCTCAGCCAGTCCGACCAGGTCTCCCTGTTGCCACCGAAGACAAGCTCGCGCGTGATCGTGCGCCGAAGGGAGCGGCGCACGATACGCGGCATGATCACGTGCCTGGGATAGTCCAGCCACAGGACGGTGTCGGCATGGTCCCAGAGCAGGTCACGGACTTCGGGAGAGCCGATCGAGTCGATGATCCACCGGGGTTCGGCGGCGATCCGGGTCATCTCCTCGGTCAGCTTCTCGTTCACGGCCCAGCCCGGGCCCGCGAAGTAGAGCGCGTCCATCTCGTGGTAGGGAATGCCCAGCCGCTCGCCCACTGCCCTGGCGAGGGTCGACTTTCCCGCACCGGTGACACCCACCACCAAGATCCGTTCCATGCGGGCACCTTATGCCCGCAGCCACAGCGAGAGGGCGAGTCCCAGGCCCGCCAGCGCGATGGCGAGGCGCAGCGGCTTCTCGGGAAGCCTCCGTACGACCACCGGCCCCACCCGGCTGCCGACCAGGCACCCGACGCCGAGGGCGACGGCGGCCGTCCAGTCGACGGGGGCGAGGAAGGCGTAGGCGACGGCCGCGGTGACGTTGGCGGCGCCGGTGACGATGTTCTTCACGGCGTTGGTCACGGGCAGAGGTTCATTCGCCGACAGGGACAGCACGGCCAGCATCAGCACGCCGGCCGCGGCGCCGAAGTAGCCGCCGTACAGGCCGACCAGCAACACCGCGCAGACCAGCGGCAGTTGTCGGCGTGCGCCGTCGGCCTTCCCCTCGCGCCTGGCGGCCAGCCGTCGCAGTGGTTCGCGGACGAGGATCAGTACCGATCCCAGGGCGATCAGCCACGGCACGACCTGCTCGAACGCCGAGGACGGAGTGCCCAGGAGCAGCGCCGCCCCCACCGCTCCCCCGGTGGCCGCGAGGAGCGAGAGGCGCAGCAGGCGGCGCCCCTGGCCGCGCAGTTCCTCGCGGGAACCGGCCGCCGTGCCAAGGGTGTTGGTGAACAGCGCGACGGTGTTGGTCACGTTGGCGGCCACCGGCGGCAGTCCAGCCGCCAGCAGCGCCGGATAGCTGAACAGCGAGGCGAGCCCGGCGATCGATCCGGCAAGACCGGAGGCCACGCCGGCGAGCGCGAGCAGCAGTACGGAGCCGGCGTCCACGCGGTTGCTCCCTGGGTCGAGCGGTCCCACGCCGCGCCGTTGCGACTCGGCCTGCTGTCAGAGCGGGCCCGGGTGATGCACGTCCCAGGGTACGGATGCCGTCTACATGGGAAGACGGGGGGGGCGGGGCCAGGTCAGGGCCAGGGCGGGTCAGGCCACGGTGGACAGGTCGATCGCCCGGTCGACGTCGGCCGGGCGCAGTACCCGCAGGATGCCTTCCAGGAGGTAGTAGTCGGCGTACGGCAGCGAGACCTCGATGCCGTCCTCGGCGGGACGGTTGCGGGTGCAGCGGGCGACGACCGCGTCAGCGCGGGTCGAGTTCCTCGTCAGGCAGGTCTCCGACAGCGCGGTGAGCAGGCGCAGGGCGACATCGCGGTAGGCGGGGCGGCCGGACGCGGCGGCCAGGTCGATCAGTCCGCACGCCGTGATGGCGCCGGCCGACGCGTCCTTGATGTCGTTGGGCGCCTGCGGTGCGCGGTAGTCCCACACCGGGACGTTGTCGGGGGTCAGGGCCGCGACGGCGTAGTCCGCGAGTCTGCGCGCGGTGGTCAGGAACTCGGTGTTGCCGGTCCGCCGGTACATCGTGGTGAAGCCGTAGATGCCCCATGCCTGGCCGCGCGACCAGGCGGACGTGGGGCTGTAGCCCTGCACGGTGTTGGGCCCGATGGCCGCGCCGGTGGTCGGGTCGAAGTCGTACACGTGCGGGATCGATCCGTCGGCACGAGGGAAGACGCGCTGCACCGTCTTCGCGTGCTCCACGGCGATGTTGAGGTACTTCGGGTCGCCTGTCTGCTTGCTCGCGAAGGCCAGCAGGTCGAGGTTCATCATCGTGTCGATGATGACCCGGCCCGCGTTGGCCGTGTCGCTCAGTGCGCCCCAGGCGCGGATGAAGTGGCCTCGCGCGTTGTAGCGCTGGATCAGGGAGTCGGCCGCCCGCACGGCGCCGGTGCGCCAACTGGCGTCACCCGTGAGGCGCCAGGCGGTGACCCACGAGGGGTAGAACAGGAAGCCGAGGTCGTGGGTTCCGGTGTCGGTCTGCCGGGGCGCGAGTTTGGCGGCTGACGCGAGTGCCCAGGTGCGGAAGGCGGCGTCCCCGCTGTGCAGCCAGGCCATCCACAGCGTGCCGGGCCAGAAGCCGCCGACCCAGTCGCCGTTCTGGGAGTACGTCCATTTCTCGAACTTCGTCCCCACCGGGAAGCCGGTCGCACTCGGAGCGACCGCGCGGACCTTCGCCACCGCGTAGTCGGCCGCCGCGCTCAGCGTGCTCAGGGTCGATACCGGTAACCGGCCACCGACCGCACCCGCGGCCGGTGACGCGGACGCGTAGACGGCTGCGGCACCCGCCGCCGTGGCCAGGACCGTACGTCGGGAAACAGTCATGCTCGCACCTCCAACTGGTCAACGGGAGAACGCAGTTGACCGAGCTTTGCACAGCAGTCTCAGCGGTGTACACCCACGTGTGCGGAGTTCATCCACGTGAACAGCTGGTGCGGCGGCGCATGTTGGGCTTCGGCTTGAGCCTCGGTCACTCCTTCACTGCCGCCGCCCTGCGGGTCGGCCTGCCCAGTACCCAGAAGAGGACGCCGAGCAGCATGAACCCGGCGAGCGGGACGGCCTCCGTCAGGAGGTACTTCCAGCGCTCGTCGTAACTCCAGCCGTCCGGCACATAGTCGGCGCCGAACCAGTGGTCGCCGAGTCCCGGAGCGACCAACTGCACGCTCGCGAACAGGATGAGCAGGGTGAGGACCACGCTGATGGTGCGCGGGAAGGGTGCCTTGTACGGGCGCGGCACGTGTGGAGCCTTGCGGCGCAGTACCGCGAGGGCGGGGAAGATGCCCAGGTAGCTGATGAGGGTGGTCGAGATGGCGAGGCCGAGCACCGCGCCGAAGAGCTTGGCCGCGCTGCCGTTGGTGAGTTCGTGGGCCAGGACCAGGACGAGGGTGGAGACCAGGCCGCTGAGGATGTTGACCCGTACCGGCGTGCCGAACCGGCTGGAGATGACGCCCAGGAAACGGGGCGCGGCGCCGTCGTAGCCGGAGACCGCGAGCGCGCGGTCGGAACCCATGACCCAGGTGACGCCGGAGGACAGCACCGTGAGGATGAACATGATCGCGGCGAGATCCCCGAGCACGCTGCCCGCGCCGCTGAGGGTGACCGTGCCGTCGCCGCCGACGTGACCGCCGTAGACGGTGAAGACCTGGCGGATCGCGTCGATGAAGCCGCCGAGGCCGGAAATGGCCTTGACCGGGAGAACCAGCAGGATGCCGAGGATCGGCAGGGCGTAGAGCAGGACGGACAGAGCGGCACTGCGGAAGATCGCGAAGGGCACGTCCTTCTGCGCGTCGGTCATCTCGTCGCCCGCCGTGTTGGGCAGCTCGAAACCGACGTAGTTGAACATCAGGACGGGGACCAGGCCGACGAAGCCCGCGTACGTCGGGGAGAAGTCACCGAACCCGAATCCGTGCAGGCCGTGCTTGATCCCGTAGACGACGACCGTCACGGTGAACAGACCGAGCAGGACGAAGCGGCTCCAGGCGCCGATGGTGGGGATCCACTTGCCGACGTCGAAGGAGAGGATCGCGGCGAGGACGCCGACCCAGATGAAGACAAGGGTGAAGACGTAGAAGGCGGGGGTGCTCAGGTCCTTGCCGTCGTTGAAGAAGGTCGTGTACGCGGTGACGGCGGAGACGGCGAGGGTGCCGCCGAGCCAGACCGGGTTGGTGATCCAGTACAGGAAGTTGTTGACGGCGCCCGCGAGCCGGCCGAAGGCGCGGCTGGTCCAGATGTAGGGGCCGCCCTCGTCCGGGAAGGCGGCCCCCAGTTCGGCGATGAGCAGCGCGGAGGGCACGAAGAACACCACGGCCAGCACGATGAGCCAGGTGAACGCCTCCGCGCCCGACGAGGCCACCGTGCCGATGGTGTCCACGCCGACGATCGTGCAGAGGAGGAAGAAGAGGATGTCGAAGCGGCCGAAGTGCTTGCGCAGCTTCTGCCGCTCCGTCTGGGCCGCTGCCGGCGTGCCGACGGCGTCGAAAACTGTCTGGCCAGCGGTCACCGGGAGCTCCTGCGTGCTCGTGCCACGGGTGGGATTCGGCCAATGATCGGGCCCCGCACAAAAGCGCACAAGTGTTCATTTACAAGTCTTGACCATTACTTCTTCCGTTTTGTTTCGTCTGCCGGCCCGGCGTTGTTTCGCCGCCGTAACGAGCCGCCGGGTGACCTCACCCGGTGGTGAGCACCATCCGGAAGCGGGCGGCTCCCGAGAGCATCCGCCGGTACGCCTCGTCGACCTGGTCCAGCGGCACGGTCTCGGTCATCGGCCGGATGCCGTGCAGGGCGCTGAACTCCAGGGTGTCCTGGACGTCCTGGGCCGTGCCGGAGGGGTGGCCGCGCACGATCTTGGCGCTCATGAGCAGCTGGGTCGGATTGATGTCCAGCGACTCGGGCGCCCCTCCGATGACGATCAGTTCACCGCGCGACGCCAGCCCGTCCACGGTCGAACTGATGGCGGCGGAGTTGCTGGCGGTGGCCAGTACGGCCCTGGCCCCGCCGAGGGACTGCAGAGCCTCGGCGACGGAGGTGTCCGCCGTGCTGTCGACGTAGTGGTGGGCGCCGAGCTGCTTGGCGAAGTCGGCCTTGTCGGCTCCCCTGGCGATCGCCACGGTCTCGAAGCCCATGGCCGTCGCGAACCGCACCCCCAGGTGACCGAGGCCGCCGATGCCCAGCACGGCGACCAGATCGCCGGCCCGCGCGGAGCTGCGCCGCAGTCCGTTGTACGTGGTCACGCCCGCGCAGGCCATGGGGCCCGCGTCGGCCGCCGACAGCGCCTCGGGGATCCGGGCCAGGGCGTCGACCGGCGCGATCATCATCTCGCCGAAGCCGCCGTCGTACGCCCAGCCCGGGACCTTGAGGTTCTGGCAGACGATGAAGTCGCCCTGCCTGCACTGCTTGCAGTGGCCGCAGCTGCCGCCGAACCAGCCGACCGTGACGCGGTCGCCCACCTGCCAGCCGTACTCGTCCGCTCCTTCGCCCAGCTCGTCGACGCGGCCTGCGATCTCGTGCCCGGCCACCACCGGAAACGTCAGGCCCGGTACGGCGCCGTTCACGAACAGGGTGTCGCTGTGGCAGATCCCGCAGGCCTCGACGGCCACCCGCACATGTCGGGGGCCCGGCCTCGGTACGTCACGCTCGATGATCTCGAAGGTCCCGCCTGCGGCGGCCACCTGTGCCACTCGATAGGTACTCATAGGTCTCCCCGGAAGTCGCGTACGACCGCCCCCGCACCAGTGGATCAGCCGGGGCCGATCGTGCGCGTCGAACAGAAGTCGAGCAGGAGGGGTGAGGGGGCGGGCCTCGCCGGAGAGCACGCCCGGCACGACAGAAACCCACGGAGCGTGACATCGTGCCCGGCATGTGTCGCCTGCGGGTCACCTCCCTGTCGCGCGCGTTGCGACGCGCGAGCGCATCCATCCCACCACTGTCCGACCGGCCCGACAACCCGACGGCAGCGCCCCGCTCGCGAACGGCTCGGGGCGCCACACCTTCCGGTGTCCGTACACCGCCCTGTCTGAGCGCCCTGCCCCACACAGCCGCCGCGCCAGGCAGGAGAAGCCGGTGACCTGCGGGTTCCGCTCTTAATCTGTCTTGTGAATCGTCCGGACATACTGGACTCAGGTGGCGGCCCGTCCCTCGCCCCGGCACGGAAGTGAGCGTGATGTCGATGGCGCGGCGCAAGCCGGAGGTCCTCGTCGTGGACGACGACCAGGGCGTCCGTCAGGCTTTGCGGCTCGGGCTGTCCGTCGAGGGCTTCGACATCCGGGAGGCCGGCACGGGCGAGTCCGCGCTGGAGGAGGTCGCCGCGCGGCTGCCCTCGGTGGTCCTGCTCGACATGGTCATGCCCGGTCTGGGCGGGGTCGAGGCCGTACGCCGGCTGCGGCAGCAGGGGCGCACCATCCCGGTGTGCATGCTCTCGGCCCGCGACGAGGTCGACGACCGGGTCGCGGGTCTCGCGGCCGGCGCCGACGACTACGTGGTCAAGCCGTTCTCGGTGGTGGAGCTCGCCGCCCGGTTGCACGCCCTGGTCCGTCTCCACGAGACCAGCCACGAACGCCCTCTCGTCCTGGGTGACCTCGCCATCGAGCCCGTCCGCCGCGAGGCCACCCGTGCCGGGCGCGAACTGGGCCTGACGACACGGGAGTTCGACCTCCTGATGGCGCTGGCCCAGCGGCCCGGGCAGGTGTTGAGCCGGACCCAGCTGCTGGAGCAGGTGTGGGGATACACCTGGGACGTGGACACCAACGTGGTCGACGTGTTCGTCGGCTATCTGCGCAAGAAGCTGGAGGCCGGCGGCGAGCAGCGGATCCTGCGGACGGTGCGCGGCGTCGGATTCGCGCTGCGGCCGTGAGACTCCCCCTCCCGCGCAGCCTGCGCTCACAGATCACCGCGAGCGTCGCGGTCCTGGTCGTGGTGGTGGTCGCCCTGGCCGGGCTGATCATCGTGGACCGGATCGACCACCGCGATCGCACGGACGCCGACCGGCAGTTGGCCGTACGCGCCAACAAGGCCCAGGGAGACGCCTACAAGCTGCTCTCCGAAGGGGACGGCGCGGGCGGCAACGGGGGCGACGACTACGGGGGGCTGCTGGCCGGCAGCCAGTCGCTGGTCCGCCTGATCTCCGGCGGCAGGATCATCGACTCGCGAGGCGACCAGCCTGGAGTGGACATCCCCGTCCCCACCGCCGACGGCCTGAGCACCGTCCAGGTCGGCGGCCAGTCCTGGCGCTCCCTGGTGGAGCCCGTCGACACGACCGGCGACGGCACCGACGACGCACACATCCAGGTACTGCAGGATCTCGACCCGATCGAGCAGCGGCTCGCCGACAACACGCGCATCGTCGCCGGGGTGGCCGCCCTTGCCACCCTCGTCGCGGGCGGTGGCGTCTGGCTGATCACCCGGGTGATCCTGCAACCGCTCCAGCGGCTGCGCACCGGCGCCCAGCGCATCCGCCCCGCCGACACCTCCCGGCTGCTCCCTCAGGTCACGCGTCCGCAGGAGGTCGCCGACCTGTCAGCCTCCCTCAACAGCATGCTGGGCCAGCTCCAGACCAGCATGCGGGCCACCCGTCGCTTCACCGCGGACGCGGGCCACGAGCTGCGCACCCCCCTGACCACGCTCGGCATGAACCTGGAGACACTCCAGCGCAACCCCCAACTCCCCACCGCCCAGCGCCAGGAGGCCCTGGACGCCATGGCCGTCGAGCATCGCCGGATCACGGCCCTGCTGGAGGGCCTGCAGATCCTCGCCCGCGGCGACGCCCACGCGCTGCCACCGCGGGCTGCGGTGGATCTGCCCGCGCTGCTGGACGAGGCGGTACGGCACGCCCGCAACCGCCACCCGGGCACGGCCTACGCCCTCCACCTCGCCGCCGCGGAACCGGCTCCCCCTGTGGAGGGCTGGCCCGCCGGACTGCGGTTGGCCGTGGACAACCTCCTCGACAATGCCGCCCTGCACGGCCGTCGACCCCACGGCCAGGTCCACGTCTCCCTCAGCTGGGACGCCGGCTGCGCGCACGTCACCGTCTCCGACAACGGCCCCGGCATCCCCGCCGAGCAACGCGAAGCCGTCAAGGCGCGCTTCGCCCGCGGACCCCAACCCCACAGTCACGGCTCAGGGCTGGGCCTGGCCCTGGTGCAGCAGCAGGCCGAACTCCACGGCGGCGCACTCGCGTTCAGTGACGCGCCCGGCGGCGGACTGATGGCGACGCTTTCGGTGCAGAGCGGGCGGACGGAGCCCTAGGAGAAACGGCGTTCGGCGGATCAGGCCTCGCGCAGAAGCCAGCCGATCCGCAGTTCCTCCGCACCCGGCCGGAACACCCGCAGGAGCTCGGCGCGTTCGGGGTCGTTCTCGGGGAGGTTGTGGGCGAGGAGGGCCTGCGCGGCGAGTGTCTGGGGCCGGGCGCCGGGCGCTGCGCGCAGGTGAAGTGAGCGGCGCAGCATCGCCGTCCGCTCGGCGGGCTCCTTGTGCACGGCGAGGTGCCGGATGATGTAGGACTCGAGGTAGCCGTCACCGGTCTTCGTCGCCACTTCGAGAGACGTCTCGTAGAGCGGGAGGGCGCCGTCCTGGTCCTCGTCGATGTTGTCCAGCAGGACGGCCCAGTGGAACTGGGCCCAGGCGCGTGTCTTCTCGTCGCCGCTCTCGACCGCCGCGCGGTAGCCGGCCTCGGCCACGGCTCGGTCGTCGGGGCGGGGGTCGCGCCGGAACAGCAGGCGGCTGTAGGCCAGTCGCCCGGTGAGCAGGTACCGGGTCGGAGACGCGGGATCAAGTGCCTCGACCGCCTTCGCGGCCTCCTCGTGGCCCTCGATCCGGAAGAACCATCGGTCGACGGCGATCTCCGCGCGCAGTTCGGGCTCGGCGTCCGGGCCCAATGCGGCGAGCGCGGCGTCCCATTCCCCGAGCACGTACAGACGGCGGGCCACGTAGGCGCCATCAGCTACCATGGCACCTACACTAGGAAGCGGCGATGTAGGCGGTCAAGTGCAATACGGTGACTACGTCGGCAACGTGGTGCGGTTGGCTGTCGAGCTGGCCAATACGGGAACCCTCGACCAACACGGGGAACTGGCCGCCACGTTCTTCGCGGAGCACGAGGTCGCTCCGCCGCCGGACGGCGACTACGGCGAACTGCCGGACCTCGTGCGTTCGGCCCTGGCACAAGCGGTCGACGGCGACGCCCCCGAGGCCGTGCACCGCCTGCTGCGCGACTATCCGCCGGAGATGCACCTCTCCGACCACGACGGCCTCGGTGGCTGGCACATCCACTTCAGCCGCAACGGCACCCCGGCCGAGCGCTGGGCCGGCCAGTTGATCGCCGCCCAGCTCGCCCTGGTCGCGGCGGGAGATCCGACGGTGACGCTCGGACGCTGCGCGGCAGCCGGGTGCGGGAACTACTTCGTGGACCAGTCACGGAACCGGACACGCCGGTTCTGCTCCAACGCCTGCGCGAGCCGGACGACGGTCGCGGCGTATCGGGCACGGGCGGCGAAGGACTCGTAGCGGAGTCTGTCGCGAAGTCGCTCGTCGGCGGATCAGCGCGACCGAGGGGATGCCGGAAGCCCGACACCGCCGGGAACTTAGGGTCGCCGGGCCCGGACGGCTGTGATCTGCTCCAGGTCTTCTGGTGTCCCTTCGACGTAAACGGCGCGGGCAGCTTCGAGATCGTGCTCCACCTGCACTGGCGCAGATGCGCGGAGGTCGGTGAGGTACTCACGTCTCCGCCGCGGCTTCAGGTGGTCGGCTACGACGGCTACGTTCCCGACGCCTGCGAGCTGCACCCCGAGCAGGTGGTCACCTGCTCGGGGTGCAGCTCGTCGGGGGCGCGGGATCCCGGCCCCCGCGTCAGTGACCCGGCTCGGTCCTCCCGAACCGGACTCCCCGCGGCGCGCCGAGCAGTTGCGTGTAGGCCCCGCGCAGGGCCAGGAGTTCGTGATGGGTCCCGGATTCCACGACCCTTCCCCGGTCGAGCACGACGATGCGGTCCGCCTCCGGGGCGAGTCGCAGATCGTGGGTGATCATCAGGGTGGTCCGGCCCGACATCAGCCGGCGCAGCGGGCCGATGATCCGGCGCGCGGCCAGGGCGTCAAGGCCGCTGGTGGGCTCGTCGAGGATCAGGACCGGGGCGTCGCGCAGCATGGCACGGGCGATCGCGATGCGTTGGAGCTGCCCGCCCGACAGCTGGGCGGTGTGCGGGTCGATCCGCGTTTCGTAGCTCTCCGGAAGGGCGGTGATGAACTCGTGGGCGGCCGCGGCCCGCGCCGCCCGTTCGATGTCCTGACCGGTGGATCCGGGACGGCCGCAGGCGATGTTCTCGCGGATCGTGTCGTGCAGGATCAGGGTCTGCTGCGGCAACAGCGTGACCTGCTCGCGCAGGAAGGGCACCGCCACCTCGTCCAAGCGGACGCCGTCGAGGAGGACGCGTCCCTGGGTCGGGTCGTAGAAGCGCAGGAGCAGCTTGGCGATCGTCGACTTGCCGGCGCCGCTGGGGCCGGTGACCACGACGAACTCACCGGGCCGGGCGCTCAGGGACACCTCGCTGAGGGTGGCCGCGTCCTGTCCGGGATAGCGGAAGCCCACCCGGTCGAGTCGCAGCGTGCCGTGGACCCGCCACTCGGGGACGGCCCGGTGCGGTGGCGGATCGGTGACGGCGGGCTCGGCGTCGAGGATCTCCAGGAGTCGTTCGGCGCCCGCGGTGGCGGCGGTGACGGTCAGTCCGAGCTGGCCGAGACCGCGGAGCGGTGGATAGAGGTAGCCCAAGAACGCCGAGAAGGACAGGAGTTGACCGAGCGTCATACGGCCCTGGGAGATCTCCCACGCGCCCAGCCCGATGACGCCGAGGACGCACAGCGTCTCGATCACCTCCACCAACTGCTCGTAGAACTCGCTCATGCGCGCGCCGCTCACGGACGCCCGCATCCACGCCCGGGCCTCCCGGCGCAGCCGGTTCTCCTCGGCCGCCGTCCTGTTGTAGGCCTGCGTCAGGACGATGTTCCCGAGGGCCTCCTCGACGACGGACGTGATCGCCCCGTCGGCGACGCGCTCGTCGCGGGCGACGGACTTGAGCGGCCCGGAGAATCTCCTCACGGTCAGCCACAGCACGGGTACGAGGACAAAAGTGGCGAGCGCGAGGTCCCAGCGCAGCCAGAGAGCGGCGGCCGAGAACAGCAGGACATTGCAGGCGGACGAAATGGTGCCGACCACCCCCGAGACGACCATTTCCTCAATGGCCTCCACGTCACCCGTCAGCCGCTCGACCAGATCGCCCTGGCGATGCCGTTGGAAGAAATCGGGCGGCAGACTCTGGACATGTCCGAAGACATGGGCGCGCAGCCGCATGACGAATCGCTCAGCAGTCCATACGGCAAGGGAGTTGCCGAGGTATCCGACCGCGGCCCCGACCACCGCCACGCCCAGCCACTTTCCCGCCGGCCCCCAGAAAGCGCCCGGCGAACCCTTCCGCAGGGCGTGGTCGGTGAGTTCACCGAAGAGCAGGATGGCGGCGGTCTCGCACAGGGCGGAGACCGTGACGCAGACACAGATCAGTGCCAGCCAGTGGCGGTCGCCCTTGGTCAAAGGCCAGAAGCGGGCGAATGCCTGACGATCCGTCAAGCCGGTCGCCGGTGGTGTCGTCGTCCTACGGTGGCGGCCGGAGAGGTGCGGCCCCGGCCGCAACCGCAGCCGCATCGTCTGCCGGTCGTCGTACGAGTTCACCGAAGAGGACTTTCTTGATGGGGGATTAAGAGACGAGGGGGGATCAAGAGAAGTGCGGGTATGCGAAAGCGGGCCCGCGACTGAATGGCGCGGGCCCGCTTCACCAGCTTGCGTTACTTGACCGGGCGGGTCTTACGCGGCTTCGCCGGCTTGGCCGGCTTTCCCTTCGCCGGCTTCGCGGGCTTGGTGGACTTGACCGGAACGACCTTCGTGAAAGCCACGGTTCCTCCATGAGTGCAGCTCGATTGCTGCGTGGTTCCCTTTGCCGAAGCCGTTCGGCTGCGACACGGAAAACACTAGGAGGGGAAATTGAGGACAGCTTAAGAGGCGAAAGGCACGCCCCCGAACGACACCCGGTCCCAGAACCAGTACAGGCTCACCACCACGATGGGTACGGTCAGCGCGGGCAGCACCCACCGGTGGACGGTGGTGCGGCGCAGGAGCAGCAGCAGCGGGAAGACCACGGCGATGATCCCCAACTGCACCGCTTCGATACCGACGTTGAAGCTCAGCAGCGACAACAGCAGCTCCCAGGAGCAGCGTTCGTCGATGCCGAGCGCCCCGGCGAAGCCGAGGCCGTGCACGAGGCCGAAGAGGAAGACCGTCGGCAGCCGCCAGCGTCCGCTTCCCTCCCGGTCGCGCAGGAGGATGCCGGCCAGGGCCACGACCGCGATGGACGCGGCGATGACGGGTTCCACGACCGCCGCGGGCACGTGCACCACGCCGGTCGCCGCCAGCAGGAACGTGACGCTGTGCGCGGCGGTGAAGGCGGTCGCCGTCAGAAGTACCTCGCGCAGGGTCCGGGCGCCGATGAGCAGGGACAGCAGGAAGAGGATGTGATCCAGGCCGAACAGCAGGTGTTCGGTGCCGAGCAGGAAGAACTCCGCGATCTGGTGGGACTCGTGGTGCCCTCCGGTCCCCACGGTCGGCTCGCCGGCCGTCAGGACCTGGGAGCCGCGTCGGCCGTCGAGGTCGTAGTGGACGATCGTTCGGGCGCTGTGGACGAAGGTCTCGGCGTCGGGGAACAGGGCGCTGGAGATCGCGTACGTTCCGCCGGTGCCCGGGCAGTTGTACGCCAGGGTCAGGACGGCGAACGACTTGGTGCCGCGGGTGCGGACATCAGCGTCGTGAGCCAACCGGGGCGCGCAGGGCTTGTCGTCGTGGGTGAGGGCGAACCGTGCCGTGACGTAATCCGTCACCGCGTCGGCGTTCTGCTTGAGTTGGTGCCGCTGTGCGGTCGAGCCCTTCGCGTCGTACGCCTCGGCGTACAGCCAGGCCGACTTCATCAGCAGGTCGTATTCGAGTTCGAGGTCCGCCTCCACATAGGCTCCACTGCCCGTCACCTCCGCGTACGCGGTCGAGGTGAGGTCGTGCGCGGCGGCCGGTGCCGGGTTGGCGAAGCCCGCGGTGAGCAAGGCCAACAGGGCGCCCACGACGGCGAGGAGGGCATGGCGCGCCCGCGGGGCGAGCGGGCGCGCCGGCGTCGAGGGTGCCGTCACGACTGGCCCCCGGACGACGTGAACCACTGGTAGCCGGGTACGTCCGGACCCCACGTGCCGGGACGGCCGTGGGCGTCCTGGGTGACGAAGACGCTCGGCTCGGAGGCGGTCACGCCGCCGCCGGTGGAGCGTGCCGTGACGAACCAGGCGTGGGTCGAGCCGGGCCGAAGCCCCTTCCAGGTCACCGAGGCGACCTTGCCGGAGTCGGCCTTGGCCCTGCCGATGACGCTCACGGGGTTGTAGAGCGCGAGCGAGTCGGTCCGGAAGGTCGTCTTGCGGCTGCTCAGGTCGACGGGGAGCACCATGTTGTCCTCGGTGCCGTCGTACCGGTGGAGGGTGTCGTACTCGGTGGAGCCGAACTCGTCGAGCAGCGGGGAGTAGGTGTCCACGGTCAACTCGGCGCGTTTGACGTTGAATTGGAGCATCCTGAAGAAGCTGGCGCCGAACTGGAGTTGAGTGTCGGGCTGGTAGCCGCCGATCTCGGTGAGCCCGAGCCGGTCCGCGGAGACCGTGTAGAACTGGTAGTCCGCGAGCAGTTCGACGACGTCGTGGGCGACCTCGCCGACCCGCGGCTTCACGTTGGTGCCCACGCCGTGCTCGTGACCGGCGAGGATCAGGAACACGTTCGGGTTGTTCTGCACGACCGTCTTGTAGAGCATCGAGCCGTCCGGCGGGGAGAACGCGGCGCCGCGTCCGTCGGGGTTGTTGCTGGGGGCGAGGTAGTCGTGCGAGAGCAGGATGCCGTTGCGGTCGGGGTAGCGCTTGAAGATCGAGTCGGCCCATTCGGCTTCCTCGCGTGTCACCCCGTACGACAGGCCCACCACGACGAAGTCCAGGCCGCCGGCCGAGAACAGGTCGTAGTGGTTCTGGTTGTCGCCCGCCCGCCACGGACCGCCGTACTCGGCGTGCTCCCAACCCTTCGACAGCGCCTCGTAGCGCTGGGGGCCGTAGTAGTGGTTGTAGATCGCGTCCGGGCCGTTCTCGGTGCCCGACTGGTTGTCGTGATTGCCCGCGATCACACCGTTGGGCACACCCGCGTCGTCCAAGATCTTCTGCTGCTCGGACGACACCTCCATCTCGCCCACCACCTGCTTCTGGGTGGCCTCGTCGGCGGGCTTGCGGATGTTGTTCTCGATGATGTCGCCGGTGTGGGCGACGTACGCGATCATCCTCTGGTCCTTGTTGGCCACGATCCACCGCGAGACATCGCCGTACGCCTTCTCCCACACGGCGCGTTCCTCGGACGTCTCCTGCTCGACCGCGCCCTCGGAGAGGTACTGCGTGTCGGTGTAGTGGACGATCGAGAAGTCGTACGAGTCCGGGTCGGCGAAGGAGTTGGGGTCGCCGGCGTCGATGTCGTCGGCGAACGGGTCCTCGCCGGTGACCATGACGTGGATCTGCTTCCGGTCGATGTACCGGCGGTCGACGACGGTGGTCAGGACGGTGTCGCCCTCTGCCGCGCCGCGGGTGCTCGTCAGGACGTCCCACCGTTTGGCCGCGGTGTTCCACACGCGCAGGGCGGCGAGCCGCTCGGGGTCGATGACGCCTTCCCAGCGCAGGACCGGCGCGTCCACGTGGCCGTTCACCTCGACGTCGAAGCGCTGGAAGGTGACGTCCTCGGCGGCCGGCGCGTCGAGCGTCTTTCCGTCGGCGGGTTCGAGGCCGGAGGCCTTCACTCTGCGCTCGCCCTTGACCTTGAGGGTCGTGGGGACGGTCGGTGCGGTGCCCTGGTACACCCGGCCGGGGGTCAGGATCTCGGCCTCGGAGAAGGTGGCGTCGACCTTGCCGCCGTCCGGTTCCGCGACCTCGGCGGAGAGGGTGACGTTCCTGCCGGCGTCGGTCGTGCCGGACTTCGGGGTGAGGCCGGCGGGGGCGTCGGGGATCCCGGCGGAGGTGAACCTCACTTCCCTGGTACCGGAGTTGCCGAGACTGTCCGTGCCGGACACGGACAGGGTGTGCTCGCCGGCGGAGAGGCCCGGGCCGACGGAGGCGCCGGGTTGGATCGGGCGGCCGTCGAGCTTGACGTCGGGCCCGCTCACCACACCGGAGAGGTCGTCGATCCGCACGTCGAGGACGACCGAGGCGGTGATCTTCTGCCCGGCGGCCGGGGTGCTGGAGGTCACCCGGGGGGCCGAGTTGTCGGTCGCCAGTACGCGGGTCGCCGTCTTGCCGCTCTTCGACGTCGCGGCCAGCGTGTGCGTGCCGTCGTCGATCTTCTTGGTGTCGAGGTCGGCGCGCAGCCCCTGGGCCGGGCCGTCGACGAAGAACTCCAGGTCGATCTCCGTCAACGGATTGACGTTGTCACCGCAGTTGCCGTCGCCGAAGCTGTACGACCCCTTCAGCATCCGGCCCTCGGCGGTGCCGCTCGCCGGGGTGAGGGTGATGTCGGAGAGGGCGAAGTCGTCGCGGTTGTCGCCGCACGAGGTCGCGTAGGTCCCGGTGACGAAGTCGACGGTGTTCCAGCCGGGGACGAGCCACTCGTTCGGCAGCGCCAGATCGACATGCCGGCTCACGAAGTCGCCGTCCAGGACGTGCTTCTGACCGTTGATCAGGAGGTAGTTCTGGTAGCGGGCCTCGATCGAGTTGCTGCCGACGGTGAAGCCGAGCGTCGCGTTGCCGGAGCCGAGCGTCTCGGTGACGGGCACGGCCGGGGCGTCGATCGTGTAGCGCAACTCCGCCTCGCGCAGCCGCGTGTCCGTGCTGCCGCAGGTGCCGTCGCCCATGGCGTACGTGTCGGCGATGTCGTGGCCGGTGACAGTGGCAGCGTCCAGGGCGAGGGCCGGATGGGCGAGGTCGAAGTCGTCGCGGTTGTTGCCGCAGCTCTCCTTGTAGGGGCCGGTGACGACCTTGATGACGTTGTCACCGGGCACCAGGAAGCGTGCCGGGATCGCGATGTCGACGCGCTGGCTGACCCAGGTGCCGCCGAGGTCGATGCGTTTGCCGTTGACGAGCAGGTAGTTGTCGTACCGGTCGTCGATGGAGTTGGAGCCGACGTCGAAGGAGAAGGTGGCCGCGCCGTTGCCGAGGTGCGGGTCGGTGGCCGGGGCTTTGCCGTCCACGGTCAGTGAGCCGACGGAACCGTCGGTGCCGGCCGGGAAGTTCGCGAACACCGGCTGACGGCCCGCCACGAGCGTGCCGTCCTTGGGCAGCAACCGCGGGGCGCCCGCGGGGGCGTTGTTGACCGTCACCTTGTTCTTGACGGACTTGCCCGAGGTGGTCGTAGCGGACAGGGTGTGCGGTCCGCCTGCGAGCTTCGTGGAGTCGAGGTCGGCGGTGAGTCCGGTGGTGCCCTGCGGGTCGCCCAGCACGAAGAAGCTGAGTGTCGCCTTCGTCAGCAGCGAGGTGTTGGAGCCGCAGCTGCCGTCGCCGAAGGAGTAGGTGTACTCGTTCTCCTCACCGTCCGCGACCTCGCCGAGCAGGTCCAGGCTGATGTCGGAGAGCACGAAGTCGTCGTAGTTGGTGCCGCAGGAGCTGTCGACGGTTCCGGCGAAGATCTCGATCCGGTTCTCGCCCTTGACCAGCTCCTGGTTCGGGATCTCCAGCGTGCCGCGCTCGTTGAGGAGATCACCGATGTCGACCCGGTAGTCACCGTTGACGAGGACGTAGTTGTGGTAGCGGGCCTCGGTCGAGTTCGAGCCGACGTCGAAGCTCAGCCGGGACACACCGACCGTCCGCTCGGCGTCGATCGCCTTGCCGTCGACGGCGAGCTTCGTCACCGAGTCACCGGCCAGGGTCGGCACGGCGTCGACCTTCTGGGTGCCCTCCAGGTACGTTCCCTCGCCGGGGGTGAGGGTGGGCAGGCTCGTGGCCCCCGCCGACCGGTCCCGGTCCGAGCCGCGTTCCTCCGGATCCGTGTCGGCGTAGGCCGTCGTGAGGTTGCCGCTCACCAGCAGCAGGGCGGTGAGGACCACTCCCACGAGGCGGCGCGTGCCGTCCGATCCGCGCGTGGCACGCGGCCCGTGTCCGCCGTCCGGCCGTCTTCGCCGCTGAGTTGGCCTCATCAGGTCGCCCTTCCTGATCGCTGCAAGGTGAGTGGCAAGGTGAAAGGCATGCCGACGAAACCGCTGCACGGCATGCCCATGGCAAAGGGTGGGCCGCGTAGGTGAACGCTGGTGAAGCGGCGGTGGACGATGAGGAGAAGGGGACCGCTGGTTGATACTGAGGCGGCTGCGGGGAATCGGGTCTCTGGCCAGGAAAAGGTGTCGGCAGGTGAGGACGACGGATCGAGGGCGCCCGGACGGGCTGTTCGTGGGGCTGTGCACGCTGGATGTCATCCAGCTCGTGGACCATGTGCCGTCCTCCGACGAGAAACTGACGGCCCGTGAGCAGACCTTCGCCGCGGGAGGTCCGGCGGCGAACGCGGCCGTGACCTTCAGTCACCTCGGCGGCACGGCCGAACTGTTGACCGCGATCGGCTCCCATCCCCTGAGCCTCGGGGTCACGGCCGACCTGCACCGGCTGGGTGTCGTCGTCTCGGACCTCGCATCGGGCGCGGTCGACCCGCCAGCGGTGTCCTCCATCCTGGTGACCGAGTCCAGCGGGGACCGCGCCGTCGCGTCGGCCAACGCCACGGGTCACTGGCTGGCCCCGCCGGACGATGTCGACACGTTGGTGGCGAGGCGGGATGTCGTCGAGTTCGACGGCCACCACATGGAACTCGCGGTGGCCGTGGCGCGTGCGGCGCGTGGCGCCGGGTGTACGACCCTTCTCGATGGCGGCAGTTGGAAGGACGGCACGCCGGACCTGCTGCAGTGGATCGACGTCGCCGTCTGTTCGGCCGACTTCCACCCGCCCGGCGCGAGCACCCCGGCGGACACGCTGAGGTTCCTGGGCGAGCACGGGGTCGCGTGGTCGGCGGTCAGCCGGGGCGGGCGCCCGATCCTGTGGGCGGGGCCCGCGAGCGGTGGAACGGTGGACGTGCCCGCCGTCCGGGTGGCGGACACGTTGGGCGCGGGGGACGTGCTGCACGGAGCGCTTGCCTACCACCTCGCGGCTCAGTCCCGGGCCGAGGGCGGGCGCCTGAGCCTGACGCCGGAGGGCTTCACTCAAGCACTCCGGGACGCGGCCGTGGTGGCCTCGCGGGCGTCCGGCTCGTTCGGGACGCGGACCTGGATGCTGACGGACCAGGCGGCGGCCGAGTCGGACTGAGCCTCCTCAACCCGCCTGACGGGGCGGCCCGTTGACTCCCCGCCAATCAACACATCGGATCAATCACTCCGCATTGACTCGCGTCACCCCCATCTCTATGTTGCGTCACGGGATAGATCCGATGAATCATCCGAGCCGCCTGGAGGCATCATGCCCCATCCCTCCGAGCACGCCCCGTCCAGACGTACCGTCCTCGCTACCGGATCCGCCCTCGGCGGCACCCTCCTCACCACGGGCCTGACGACCACACAGGCGAACGCGGCCGATCGCGCCGAAGCCGCTGCCGGACACCCCGCCGCGCACCTGGCCGGACAGCCCGCCGACCCCTGGCGCACCGTTCTGGACGACGCCGATCCGGTCTGGCAGCGCGCGCCGACCACCTGGTACGAAGGCCCCTTCCTCGGCAACGGCTTCCTCGGCTCCGGGATCTACGCCGAGCCCGGCGCCCCCTCGACCGCCGTGCGCTTCAACATTCAGCACTCCGAAGTGCAGGACCACCGCCCCGAGTTCGGGTCGCTGTTCGGCCTGGCACGGCTGCCCATCGGGTACTTCACGCTCGAACCAGTCGGGGCGATCACCGGTCTCGACTGGCGACTGTCGCTGCACGACGCCGAGTTGACCGGCACGCTCACCACCGAGAAGGGCAGCCTGACCCTGCGGGCCCTGGTCCACAACGACCGCTCGGTCCTCGCCGTGGAGGTGACGCCGAGCGCGGGCGAGCGCGACTTCCGCTGGGTGTTCCACCCGGCCGACGCGATCAGTCCGCGCGCCGCCTTCAAGCCGCTGCCGGACGGTTACCAGGGCAACCCGCCCGCCGACGTGGCCGACCACGACGGAGTGACCGCCGCCGTACAACCCCTCCTTTCGGGCGGCCAGCACGTGACCGCCTGGCAGGACCGGTCCAGGGGCCGGACACGCACGCTGTACGCGCATGTCGCGCACTCCTACCCACGCAGCACCGCCCTGGACAGGGCTCTCAAGACCGTCCGCACCTCGGCCCGACTCCCCTACCCCGACCTGGCGTCGGACCACCGAGCCTGGTGGCACGCCTACTACCGAAAGAGCTTCCTGTCCCTCCCCGACGCCCGCATCCAGCGCTTCTACTGGATCCAGCTCTACAAAGCCGCCTCCGCCGCCCGCCGCGACGCACCGGTGATGGCGACGAGCGGCCCCTGGCTGGAGCCCACCCCGTGGCCCAACACCTGGTGGAACCTCAACGCCCAGTTGGAGTACTGGCTCATCCACGGCTCCAACCACCTCGAACTCGACGCGATCACACGGGCGTTGAGCGAGTTCCGGGACAACCTCGCCAAGGAGGTGGCCCAGCCCTACCGGGGCGACTCCCTGGGCATCCCGCGCACCACCGACCCCCACCTCGTCAACGGCGCCGCAGGCACCCTCACCGGCTACGGCGTCGGCATCCCCGGCCAGGACCCACCCACCCCCGAAGTCGGCGACCTGACCTGGGCGTTGCACAACGTCTGGCTCAGCTACCGGCACACGATGGACAAGTCGATCCTCCGGGACGTCCTCTTCCCGCTCCTGCGCAAGGCGATCAACTACTACCTGCACTTCCTCGAACCCGGCCCGGACGGCAAGCTGCACCTGCCCGCGACGTTCTCCCCGGAGTACGGCGGCAACTCACGCGACTGCAACTACGACCTGATGGTCCTGACCTGGGGCTGCCGCACCCTTCTCGAATCCGCCGAACTCCTGGGCGTTCACGACCCGTTGGCGCCACGGTGGCGGGAAGTGCTGGCGAAGCGAGTCTCGTATCCGACGGACGCGAACGGCTTCATGATCGGCGCGGACATCCCCTTCGCGAAGTCGCACCGCCACTACTCGCATCTCCTCGCGGTCTACCCGCTGTACGAGGTCACCGGCCGCACCCCCGACGAACGCGCCCTGATCGAGCGCTCGTTGGCACACTGGGTCGGCTTCGAGGGCGCCCTCCAGGGCTACACCTTCACGGGCGCCGCCTCGATATCGGCGCTGCTCGGCAAGGGCGAGGACGCGCTGAAGTACCTCGGTGAACTGATGACCCGCTTCATCCAGCCCAACACCATGTACAAGGAGTCGGGGCCGGTCATCGAGACACCTCTGTCGGCCGCCCAGTCCCTGCACGACATGGTGTGCCAGTCGTGGGGCGGGGTCATCCGGGTCTTCCCCGCCCTCCCCGCCGGCTGGGCGGACCTGGCCGTGCACGACTTCCGTACACAGGGCGCCTTTCTGCTCAGCGCCCGTCGACAGGGCGGTACCACCCGCTGGGTCCGGCTGGTCAGCGAGGCCGGCGCCCCCTGCGTCGTACGGCACGGGCTGCCGGGACCGATCGACGTACGGGACGGGCACGGCCGTACCCTCCCCCACTCCGATGCGGGCGACGGCGCGATCCACATCGCCCTGCGCAAGGGCGAGTTGGCGCTGATCACCGCGAGGGGCGACCGGCCCGACCTGACCCTCACCCCCGTACGGCCGAACGAGGACGCACCGCGTTGGGGGTTGCCCCTCGCGACCTAGCGCCGGGTCCGGACCAGCAGATACAGGAAGTACGGCGTGCCGATGACGGCCGTCATCAGGCCCGCACCCAGCTGCGCCGGCGCGATCACCGTACGGCCCAGGAGATCCGCCGTGCCGACGAGGACCGCACCCAGGAGGACCGCCACCGGTACGACTCGGACATGGCGGCGGCCGACGAGGGTGCGGGCCGCGTGCGGTGCGACCAGGCCGACGAAGGCGATCGTGCCCGCGGCGGCGACCGCGGTGGCGCTCAACAGGACGCTGACGACCAGGAATCCGAGCCGTGCGGGTGCGAGGCGCAGGCCGAGCAGGGCGGGCGTGTCGTCGTCGAGGGACACGAGGTCGAGCTCGGTGCGTCGCGCCACGGCCACCGCGAGGCCCAGCACGAGGGCGCCGGCGACGGGGAGGGTGTCGGGGAGAGTGCGGCCGTAGGTGGATCCGGACAGCCAGGTGAGCGCCTTCGTGGCGTTGAACGGGTCCGTGAGGACGATCAACAGGCTGATCAGAGCGGTCGTGGCGGCGGACACTCCGATGCCGACGAGGACCAGTCGGTGGTGGCCGAATCCGCCGCGCGCCGCGAGTCCGAAGACGAGGGCGGCGGTCAGGGCCGCGCCCGCGAAAGCCGCGCCCGCCACGCCCCAGGATCCGGCGGACGATGCCGTGGTGACCAGCAGGACCGCGCCGAGTGCGGCACCGCCCAGGACGCCGAGGGTGCCGGGTTCGGCGAGCGGGTTGCGGGTGACGGCCTGGACCAGGGTGCCGGACAGGGCCAGGGCCGCGCCCGCGAGGAGCGCCGCCAGGACGCGCGGGACCCGGGTGTCGAGAACGAAGGAGACGGACTGCGCGGCCCTGCCCTGGGCCCAGTTCGCCACATCGCCCAGCAGGAGTTTCGTGTCGCCCAACAGGACTCCGGCGACGGTCACCGCGATCAGGACGGCGACGAGTGCCGTCACCGTCGTCAAGAACACGGCCCTGCTGGGGATGCGCAGCCGTTCCGGCCCGGTCGCGGTGGTGGTGTCGCGTACCCGCAGGGCCATCGCGATCAGGAACACCGCGCCGAGGATGCCGGTGACGACTCCGGTGGGTACGGCGACCGCGGTCTCGGCCGGGACGAGGGCGCGCAGCAGGACGTCCGCACCGAGTACCAGTCCGGCACCGGCCAGGCCGGCGATCGGCAGGCTCGCCCGGGTGCGGACGAAGGGACGGATGTACCGGGCCAGCGGTCGTGTCAGGGCGGGTGCGCACAGGCCGACGAAGCCGATGGGTCCGGCGAGGGTGACGGCCGCCGCCGAGAGCAGCGACGCGAGCACCACGACCGTGACCCTGGTGGCCCGGACCGGGACTCCGAGGCCGCGCGCGGCTTCGTCACCCAGGGCCAGGGCGTCCACGCGGCGGGCCACCAGCAGCAGTCCGACAAGACCGGCCAGGACGACGGGCGCCATCTGCGCCACGCCGTCGAAACCGTTCTGGCCGATGCTGCCCTGATTCCATTGGTAGAGGCCCTGGGTCCGCTCGGGGAAGAGGAGAAGCAGTCCCTCCGTGACCGCCGACAGTCCGAGCGTCAGGGCGCTGCCGGCCAGCACAAGCCGGACGGTGCCCGTGCCGAGGCCGGACAGGGACAGGACGACGGCCGCCGCGCCGAGCCCGCCGAGGAACGCCACGCCGGAGGACGCGAGCAGCGGCAGCGTGGCGCCGGTGACGCTGAGCAGGCCCAGGGCCAGGTAGGAGCCGGCGTTCACGGCAAGGGTGTCGGGCGCGGCGAGCACATTGCGGGTGACGGACTGCAGTGCCGCGCCCGCGATGCCCAGCGCGGCACCGACCAGCAGCCCCGCGGTCATGCGGGGCAGCCGCGAGGAGATCACGACGGACGCGTCGGCCGAGTCGGCGTGGCCGGTGAGCGCCTTCCACACCTCGGCGGGGCCGACGGCCGCCGTGCCCTGGGTGATGTCGACGACCGCGAGGGCCGCGACGAGCAGGACGAGCGCGGCCGTCACCGCGGTAGCGCCCGTCCTGGAGCTGACGGCGGGCGCGCCGGTGGTGGGAGCGGGTGCGGTGACGGTCATGGCGCTACTTCGTGAGGGCGTTGACGACCGCGTCGACGTACGCCTGCATGGACTGCGGGCCGCCGAACATCCAGATGCCGTCGGGCAGTCGGTGCACGTTGCCCTTCTTCACGAACGGCAGCGACTTCCAAACGGCGTTCTTCGCGAGGTCGTTGGAGAAGGGGTCGCTGGCCTTCTCGGCCTTGCTGCCCATGTAGGCGAACTCGACGTCGCCGAGGCTCGTCAGGCCCTCGACATCGGTGGCGGCGAGACCGTAGGCGGCGTCACCCTTGAGCGTCCAGGCGTTCTTGAGGCCTATCGCCTCATTCACGGCGCCCAGGAGCGAACCGCCGGTGTAGGGGCGGACCGACACCTGGTTGGAGGCGACCCAACCGTCCGCGAACGCGATCCTCCGGCCGGCCAGGCCGGCATCGGCGAGCGCCTTCTTCCCCTCGGCGACCTTGGTGTCGAAGGCCTTCTTCGCCGCGTCGGCCTTGGCCGTGGTGCCGGTCGCCTCGGCGATGAGGTCGAGGTTCTCCTCCATCTGCCCGATCTGGTCGGCGGACTTCGCGGAGCGCACCTCCAACACCGGCGCGATCTTCCGCAGTTGCTTGACAGCCGCGGCCGACAGGTCGGTGGTGGCGACGATGAGGTCGGGCGAGAGCGCTGCGATGGTGTCCATGCTGGGCTCGCCGCGGGTGCCGATGTCCTTGGGCGTGTTCTTCAGCGGGGCCGCGGTGTCCCACGTCCTGTAGCCCTTGACGTCGGCGACACCGACGGGGTCGACGCCGAGCGTGACGAGGCTCTCCACGACGTTCCACTCGGTGCCGACGACCTTCTCGGCGGGCCCGTCGAGCGTGACCTTCGCGCCGCTCGCATCGGTGAGGGTGATGCTCTTCGCACTCTTCTCGGCGCTGGTGGCGGCAGGTTCGGTCGTCCCGCACCCGGCCAGCACGACAGCGGCGGACACGGCGGCGAGAGCTGTGAGGGAACGTCTCATGAGGTGGTGCTGAGCCTTTCGGTCCGTGCGTGATGGCGGCCGATCGCGCGGGTGCGCAGTCGGCCCGTCAGGGGGTCGGTGTCGACCTCGATGCGGATGCCGTACGTCTCGGTGAGGCGCTCGGCGGTGAATACGTCCTCGGGTGCGCCGTCGGCGACGATGCGTCCCGCATCCAGCAGGGCGATCCGGTCGGCGACGGCCGCCGCCTGGTCGAGGTCGTGCAGGACGACACCGACGGCGATGCCGTGGTCGTCCGCCAAGTCCCGTACGAGATCGAGCAGTTCGACCTGGTAGCGGAGGTCGAGGTAGGTCGTGGGTTCGTCGAGGAGGAGGACTCCGGTGTCCTGCGCGAGGCAGCTCGCGAGCCAGACGCGCTGGAGCTGACCGCCCGAGAGGTGTTCGGCGCCGCGGTCGGCGAGGCTCTCCACGTCGGTCAGGGCGAGCGCCCGTCGCACGGCCGCCGCTCCGTCCGGGTCCGCCCTGCCCCAGCGTCCTCGGTAGGGGTAGCGGCCGAACTCCACGATGTCCCGCACGGTCAGACCGCTCGGGGCGGTACGGCCCTGGGTCAGCAGTGCGACCCGTCGGGAGAACTCACGGGCGGTCAGGGCGAGTCCGTCGGCGGTGCCGCCGTTCTCGGCGCCCAGCGCGAGCGTGCCGGTGCGGGCGCGCTGCAGTCGGGCCAGTGTGCGCAACAGTGTCGACTTGCCACTGCCGTTGGGGCCGACGAGCGCGGTCACATGTCCGGGGCGAAGCGTGATCGCCGCCTCGTGCACGACATCCGTTCCGTCGTACGCCACGGTCACGCCCCGCGCGGTCAGCTCGTGTCCACGCGGGCGGGAGGGCTCGCTCGTCTCTTCACCAGAACTCACGAGCGAAGGCTAACCTAAGGTTAGGCTAACCTTCTACATGGCGAAGATCCGTAGACTGGCCCCGCAGCAGCCCGGGATGTTCCGCGCCGAAGTCGCGCGCACCGAGCGTGTCACCCCCTCCGTCCACCGCGTGACGGTCACGGGGCCGGACCTCTCCGAGTTCTCCTGGCAGGGCTACGACCACTGGTTCCGTCTCTTCTTCCCACTCCCCCACCAACAGCGGCTCCACCTACCGGAGTTCACCGGATCGCGCTGGTGGCCGCCCTACCTCGCCATGCCGGAGGAGGTGCGGCCGCACTGCGCCAACTACACCGTGGCGGACTTCCGTCCCGAAGCGGCCGAGATGGACATCGACTTCGTCGTGCACCACGGTCCCACCGGCGAACTCGCCGGACGGGCAGCGATCTGGGCCTGCGGTGCCCGCCCCGGCGACGCCCTCGCCGTCCTCGACCAGGGTCTCCTGTTCGACTGCCCGCCGGACGCCTCCGAGGTCCTGGTCGTCGCCGACGAGACCGGGCTGCCCGCAACCACCGGCATCGTGCGGTCCCTGCCCCGCGAGACGGTGGGCCGGATCATCCAGGAAGTACCCACCGCGGACGACCGCCGTGACCTCGATGCCCCGGCCGGCGTCTGCGTCACCTGGGTCGTCCGCGAGGACCCCACCGCCGTACCCGGCAGCGCCGCCCTCGGCGAACTCCTGCGGCACGCCCCCGCCGACGAGACCGGCTACGCCTTCGTCGTCGGCGAGTCCACGCTGGCCACCGAGGGACGACGCCACCTGCGGAGAGCGGGCCTGCCGAAGGAACGCATCACCTTCTCCGGGTTCTGGCGACACGAGGAGCACCAGGCGGCCTGACGCCGGCCCGGATCAGCGGCCCCCTGTCACACGTCCTCGACGGTCGACGTGACCGGCGTACCGATCTCGACCGTGCGACTGACCGTGCAGAGCCGGTCGTGGGAGGTCTTCACCGCGCGGGGCAGGATCGCGCGGGCGCGGTCGGCGCCCTCGCCGTCCGGGAAGGCGACGGAGAAGGCGACCGCGAGGTCGGTCATGCGGTTGCCGAGCTCGTCGCTGACCTTGTTGCCACTGACCGTGACGGTGAACGTCGTGGGCTCCGCGTGCCGGCTGGTCGCGACGTCGACGTCCACGGCGGTGCAGCCGCCGAGCGCGGCAAGCAGCAGTTCGACGGGGGTGAACGCGGTGTCGTCGGCATCGGAGCCGGTACCGAAGGCGAGCGTGCCGCCGCGGGCGTTGGTCGCCACGAATCGTCCGGGGGCGGTCCGCTCGACGGTGACAGTGCGCAGAGAGTTGTCGGTCATGACTACGACACTAATGCGGCCCGCCCGAGAGACAGCGGATGTCCCCCTTGGCGGAGCCGGTGCCTGCCTCTGACACGAGGCACTGCGTCGAGTCCCCGTATCTCAACTGCCCAGCACCTTGCCCGGGTTGAACAGTCCCCGCGGGTCGAGGGCGTCCTTGACCGCCCGGTTCAGCGCCATCACCTCGGGACCGACCTCGGCAAGCAGACCCTCGCGCTTGAGCAGACCCACACCGTGTTCGCCCGTGACCGTGCCGCCCAGAGCGAGAGCCTCGGTGATGATGTCGTGGAACGCGGCCTGAGCCCTGGCCCGCGCGAGCTCGTCGTCGGGCGGTGTGATCAGCAGCGGGTGGAGGTTGCCGTCACCCGCGTGCGCGATGTTCGCGATGAGCGTCTCGTGGCGCTCGGCGATGGCGTGGATGCGGCCGAGCATCTCCGGCACGGCGGACTTCGGCACGCAGATGTCCTCGGTGAGGACCGGGCCGAGCCGTTCCAGCGCCGGATAGGCCAGGCGCCGGGCCGCGAACAGGGCGTCCGCCTCCTGCTGGTCGGTGGACCGGACCGCCCAGGTGGCGCCGGCGCCCTCGAAGCAGCGCCGGATGGTCTCCGCCTCCTCCTCCCCCGCCTTCCCCGGCGCGTCGGTCCGCCCCAGCACGACGACGTCCGCCTCCGTCGACAGGCCCATGTGCTTCCAGGCGTCGACGGCTTCGAGGCAGTACCGGTCGATGAGTTCGAGCGCCGACGGGACCACGCCGGCGGCGGCCACGGCGGCGACGGCGTGCCCTGCGTCCACGAGGGACGAGAAGTAGCCGGCCACCGTGTGTTCCGGGGCGCGGCTGGGACGCAGGCGGACCGTCACCTCGGTGATGACACCGAGCGTTCCCTCGGATCCGACGAGCAGACCAGTCAGGTCGTAACCCGCCACGCCCTTGGCCGTACGACGGCCCACGCGGACCAGTTCGCCGGTCCCGGTGACGAACTGGAGCCCCAGGACGTAGTCGCGGGTGACGCCGTACTTCACGCAGCACAGCCCGCCCGCGTTCGTGGCGACGTTCCCGCCGATCGTGGACCAGGGGGCGCTGGCCGGGTCCGGCGGGTACCACAGGTCCTGCTTCGCGCAGGCAGCGCGGAGGTCGTCGTTGACGACGCCGGGTTCCACGACCGCGAGGCGCTCCAGCGGGTCGATCTCCTTGATGGCCGTCATGGCCTCGGTGGACAGCACCACAGCTCCGTCCACGGCGTTCGCCCCGCCCGACAGCCCGGTCCCGGCACCGCGGGTGACCACCGGGGCCCCGTGATCGAGGCAGGCACGCACGACCCGTTGCACCTCCTCGGCGGTCCGCGGCCGCACCACGGCCGCCGGGCTGCCGTACGGCGCCCACTCGGCCTCGTCGTGCGCGTACCCCGCCATCACGCCGGGATCGGTGACGACGCGTCCCTCGGGGAGGTCGCTGTGCAGACGTCGGATCAGTTCGCGGTGCGGGGCCTCAGCGTGCATGACAGCACCGTAGACCTCGTCGGACCTCGATTCCGATCCGGTGATCACCGGACAAAACGATCACGTGGGGGATTTCGGGAAGCCTGGCGGCGCCTCGGATGTTGCTGTGTATGACACCGGTTTTCGGCGTCCCTGATCACACCGAAGGCCTCCGGGCCTTCTTAGAAGGGGAACAAACAGCCATGTTCAAGCGCATTCTCGTCGCCGTCGATCCCAGCCCCTCCCGGCAGTCCGCCCTCCGGCTGACGAGTGAGCTGGCCCAGTTGACGGACGCCGACGTCCGGGTCCTGCACGTCGTCGCCTCCGCCGCCAACCTCGCCGCGGTCGTTCCGCTGGAGGACGACTCCGAGGCGAAGGCCATCCTCGACGAGGCCGTGGCCACCCTGCGGGACAAGGGGATCAAGGCCGAGCCGGCTCTGGCCAGGGGTCTGACCACCCAGGTCGCCGCCGCCATCTCCGAGGCGGCCGACGAGTTCGGCGCCGACCTCATCGTCCTGACCCCGCACCACCGGGGATCCCTGGAGGCGCTCTTCGACCCGCGGGTCAGCGACGCCGTCGCGCACACCAGCCACGCCGCGATCCTGCTGGCGCCGGAGGAAGCGGCGCAGGCCTGATCACTCCGTCTGTCTCCTGGCCGGGCGTCACCGCTCGGCCCAGGAGACGGGGGCGGACGACCGCGCGTAGGGTTCCCGGATGATCGAGGTACCGGAGACGTTCGCGCGGAGCACGATCGAGCGCGAGGGCGCCACGGGAGCGGCTTGGCTCACCGAAGTGCCCGCCATTGTCGACGAGTTGATGCGTCGATGGGCATGTACGCGGGACGGCGAGGTCGTGCACGGCGGTGTCGGGGTCATCGTCCCGGTGCGGCGGCCGGACCGGTCGCCGGCTGTGATGAAGGTGTCGTTCCCCCACCCCGGCAACGTCCGCGAGCCGGACGCCTTCGAGGCGTGGCACGGGCGCGGAGCCGTCCTCCTGTACGCGCGTGACGACGAACGGTTCGCCATGCTGCTGGAGCGGGTGCACACGTCCACGCTCGCGGAGGTCGAGGACGGCGACGAGGTGGTGTCGGTCGCCGGCCGACTCAATCGGCGTCTGGCCGTTCCCGCGCCGCACGACCTGCCCCGGCTGCGGGAGCAGACCGGCGCCTGGGAGGAGCAACTGTGCACGGACGCCGGAGAGTTCAGCGACGCGCTGTCGCGTCGGGCGGTGGACGCCGCCGTGGCGACCGTCCGTGAGGTGGGCCGCGAGCAGCCCGATCTCCTCGTCCACGGCGATCTGCACGGCGGGAACATCCTGCGTGCCGAGCGTGACCCCTGGCTGGCCGTCGATCCCAAGGGCTATGTGGGAGACCCCGCCTACGACGGCGGCACTCTGCTCAAGTCCCGCGCGCTCGCCATCCTGGCGGCGGACGACCCGCGCAAGGCGGTCCATCGCGTCCTGGACGTCTTCGCCGAGGCGGCGGAGGTCGACCGTGAGCGCGTCCGGCGGTGGGCCCAGTTCCATGCCGTCCAGGCCGCGTTCTGGGGCCGGCGCCACGGATTCCGACGAGCCCGCGGCGGCCCGCTGCTGGACCTGCTCACCGAATTCGCGGACAGCCTCGCGGAGTTGCTCGTCGAGCGCGTCTAGTGCAGCGGGCCGGGTGGGCCACGTGGGCGCGCTCGACGAGCGGTCCGCCGGTCAGGTCGCGGTCGCCGCCGCCGCGGCTCGTCCCGCCTGCCGGCCGGAGAAGAGGCAGCCGCCGAGGAAGGTGCCCTCCAGCGAGCGGTAGCCGTGGACACCGCCGCCGCCGAAGCCCGCGACCTCACCGGCCGCGTACAGACCGGGAATCGGGTTGCCCGCGGCGTTCAGGACGCGGCCCGAGAGGTCGGTCTGGAGGCCGCCGAGGGTCTTGCGGGTGAGGACGTTGAGGCGCACGGCGATCAGCGGTCCGGCGCTGGAGTCGAGGAGCCGGTGGATGGCCGCGGTACGGCTGAGGGAGTCGCCCGTGTAGCTCAGGGCGTTGCGGATGCCCATGACCTGGACGTCCTTGGTGTACGAGTTGGTGATCTCCCGGTCGCGGGCCTCGATCTGGCGCTTGAGGTCGTCGAGGACGATGAGGTTGTCGCCGGTGAGCTTGTTCATGCCGGTGACGAGGTCGGTGAGCGTGGTGGCGACGACGAAGTCCGCGCCCTTGTTCTTGAACTTCTCGATCGGCTCCGGGGTCTGCCAGATCCGGGACAGCAGCTGCCAGATGTTCTTGTTGGTGAGATCCGGGTTCTGTTCGGAGCCGGAGAGCGCGAACTCCTTGGCGATGATCTTCTGGGTGGTGACGAACCAGGAGTAGTCGTAACCGGACGCGGTGATCGATCTCAGGGTGTGCAGGGTGTCGTAGCCCGGGATGTCGGGCGAGTCGAACCGCTTGCCGGTGGCGTCGAACCACATCGACGACGGGCCGGGGAGGATGCGGATGCCGTGGTTGGGCCAGATCGGGTCGTAGTTCCTGAGGCCCTCGGTGTAGTGCCACATGCGGTCCGGGTTGACGATCCGGCCGCCCGCTTTCTGGGTGATGCCGAGCATCCGCCCGTCGACGTGGGCGGGAACGCCGGTGACCATGAACGTCGGCGGAGTGCCCATCCGGGCGGGCCAGTTGTGGCGGACGAGGTCGTGGTTGGCGCCGATGCCGCCGGAGGTGACGACGACGACCGGGGCGCGCAGTTCGAAGTCGCCGACGACCGTGCGGGAGCTGGAGGTGCCGCGGGCCGCGGTGGAGGGCTCCAGGAGCGCGCCGCGGACGCCGGTGACGACTCCGCCGGTGGTGACCAACTCGTCCACGCGGTGGCGGAACTTGAAGGTGACCTTGCCCGCGTCGACGCCGGCGCGCACCTTCTTCTCGAACGGCTCGACCACCGCCGGGCCGGTGCCCCAGGTGACGTGGAAGCGGGGTACGGAGTTGCCGTGGCCGGTCGCGAGGCCGCCGCCGCGCTCGGCCCAGCCGACGATGGGGAACCACTGCACGCCGAGCCCGGACAGCCAGGACCGCTTCTCGCCGGAGGCGAACTCCACATAGGCCTTGGCCCACTTGGCGGCCCAGTAGTCCTGGCCGTTGGGGTCGTCGACGCCGCGGTCGAAGCCGGCCGCGCCCTGCCAGTCCTGCCAGGCCAGGTCGTAGGTGTCCTGGACGCCCATGAGTCTCTGTTCGTCGGAGTTGACGAAGAACAGTCCGCCGAAGGACCAGAAGGCCTGGCCGCCGAGGCTCGCCTCGGGTTCCTGGTCGAGCAGCAGCACTTTTCGGCCGGCGGCGACGAGCTCGGAGGTCGCGACGAGTCCGGCGAGTCCGTGGCCGACGACGATCGCGTCGGCGTCCTGCGACTCGGCACCGAAGGCCGGGACGGCGTTCGCGGCGAGGGCGGCCCCGGCGAGCACGCCGCCCGTCACGGTCAGAGCGTGCCGACGGGTGAACGCCGCAGGGGCTGACGAATTCTCCATGGACTGCCTCCAGGGGAGGTGAGGGGGTGGGAGATGCGCGGGTGCCTGCTGCGGCAGCCAGGTGTTACCGACGGTAGCCCAGGAGATCTCGGCGTCACCAGAGTCGTGCGTCATGAACATGCAGGAGGTGGCCGACGGGATTCCCGACGGCCGCACACGGCCTCAAGTAGGGTGCGAGGCAGGCAAGTTGTCCTCGCCGCCGACCTTCACGCCGCCGCGTCGTACGCGACCCGCAGCCGAACGCTCCCCCCGGCCCGCGTCCTCGGCGCGCGGTCCGCGAACACGACCAGCCGCAGCACGAGATACCGACCGACCCCGACGAGCGCGGTGGCCGACAAGTACACCGCCTGCTGCAGCACCAGCCCGCTGCCGGGACGCAACGCGTCCAGCGCGCCGACCGCGGCGGACGTGACCAGCCAACCGGCGATCATGGTGGCCGCGCTCTTCAGGTGTCCGGACAGCCCGGGCCGGCCGTGGCCGAACGAGACGCGAGCGTGCAGCTCGGTGGCGACCACGGTGGAGGCGACGGTGGTCAGCGCGTTCGCCGCCATCCACGGGATCCACTGCGCGAGCAGGACCAGGGCCGCGGAGGCCGCCAGCGTGACCCCGCACCCCAGCCCGGCGAAACGCCCGAAGGCCGCCGCGTGCCGACGGATGAGTCTCAGGCTGTTCATGGTGGCCCCCTCCCCGACCGATGCCCCCGGCGGGGGCGTCGTCTTCATGCGGCAGAGCGTGACCGATCCCGGATTCAGCGCGGTTTCAGAGTGTTCTCAGCCATGGCCGCCCGCTGAAACCGAAGCCGCGGAACGAAGCCGGGGGCACACCGGCGTCGCACTCACGGACGTTGACGGGAATAGACAGAGCTGTCTACCTTGTTGCCCCACACATCACAGACAGACCTGTCTACTCAACGTCGCGCAGACAGCCCAGGACTCCGATGATCCACGTCTTCGTCCTCGCGAAGGGCCTCCGATGAACCCCGTCGAATCATCCGACCGCACCATGACGTCGAGCCGCCCCATCCCGCCACGGGCCGCGTTCTACGTCCTCGCCTCCATCGTGATCTCCCTTCTCGCCGCCTCCAGCGCACCCACCCCGCTCTACGCCGCCTACCAGGCCGAATGGGGCTTCACGCCCATCACCACCACGGTCGTGTTCGGTATCTACGCGATCGCCGTGCTGTCGAGCCTGCTGGTCTTCGGAAAACTCTCCGACCATGTCGGACGCCGTCCCGTCCTGATCGCCGCGATCGCGGCGCAGGCCGTGGCGATGGTGGTCTTCTCCACCGCCGGCGGGGTCGACGAGCTCCTCCTCGCCCGCATCATCCAGGGCCTGTCGACCGGCGCCGCACTGGGCGCGGTCGGAGCCGCGATGATGGACATCGACCGCCCGCGCGGCACCATGGCGAACGCCTTCGTGCCCGGCCTGGGCACCGCCACAGGCGCCCTGGTCAGCGGTTTCGTCGTGCAGTACCTGCCCGCTCCGACCCACGCGATCTACCTCGGGCTGCTCGTGGTGTTCGTCCTCCAGGCGATCGCCGTCTCCCTCATCGACGAGACCGTCGCCCGTGAGCGTGGAGCCCTGGCCAGCCTGGTGCCCGAGATCAAGCTCCCGCGCACGGTCCGCGGCGCGGTCCTGGCGGCCGCCCCCGTCATCTTCGCCGTCTGGGCACTCGCCGGGTTCTACGGCTCCCTCGGCCCCGCCCTGATCCGCACCCTGGTCGGCTCCACCTCCGCCGTCTACGGCGGCCTCGGCCTCTTCGTCCTCGCGATCGTCGCGGCCATGTCCGTCCTCGCCCTGCGCAAGGCACAGACCACCACGGTGATGTACACCGGCATCGCCGCACTCGTCGCCGGAGTCGCGCTCACGCTGCTGGCCATCCACTGGAGCTCGCCCGCTCTGTTCTTCGTCGGCACGGCCGTGGCCGGCCTCGGCTTCGGCAGCGGCTTCCAGGGCGGCATCCGCACGGTGCTGCCGCTGACCCGCCCCCACGAGAGCTCCGGCGTCCTGTCCCTGCTCTTCGTCACCTCCTACCTCGGCATGGGCATCCCCTCCGTCGTCGCGGGCATTCTCGTGGTCCACGGCGGAGGCCTGATACAGACCTCCGAGGAGTACGGGGCGCTGGTCATCGTCCTCGCGCTGCTGGCCCTGGTCGCCCTGCTGCTGCGCGGCAGGCCGCAGCCCGTCCACGGGCTGACCGTGGCCTCCGGACCCGCGGTCGCCGGGCGTCGGCCGGTCGAGGCGGAGAGCGCGGAACGCGTGTCCTGATCGGTTGCTCACTACACTGACGGACACACGACAAGTGATCGGGATGCGCGTGCACGACGAAGCGCCAAGGACGACCGCGTCGTCCGTCAATGGCTCCGCGAACGGTTCCACGAACGACTCCATGACCGGGCAGACCGAGTGCCCGAAGGGAGCGCACGGCCCCCTGCGCGCCTTCCTGGAGACCGAGACCGGCAGCGCCGCGGTCCTGCTGAGTGCGGTGGTCGCCGCGCTCGTCTGGGCCAACGCCGCCCCCGACTCGTACGAGTCGGTGTGGCGGACCGTGATGTCGTTCCGTATCGGTTCGGTCGGCGTGTCCCTGGATCTGCGCGAGTGGGTCAACAGCGGGTTGATGGCGCTGTTCTTCTTCATCGTCGGGCTGGAGGCCCGCCGCGAGTTCGACCTCGGTGAACTGCGGGAACGCCGGCGCGTCATGCTCTCGGGGGTCGCGGGCGTCAGCGGGATGCTCGTACCCGTCGCGATCTATCTCGCCATCAACGCCGGCGAGCCCTCGGCGCACGGCTGGGGCGCGGCCATGTCCACCGACACGGCCTTCGCCCTCGGCATGCTGGCCGTCTTCGGCTCGCGGCTGCCGAGCGGGTTGCGGGTCTTCCTGCTCACCGTGGCGGTCGCCGACGACTTCCTGGCGCTGGCCGTCATCGCGTTCGCCTACAGCGGCTCGGTCTACCTGCCCGCCCTGTTGACCGCGGTCGGCATCTTCGCCGTCCTGCTCGTGGTGCGCAGCGCCGGTGTCCGCAATGGCGCGGTCTACGCGGTGCTGGGCATCGCGCTGTGGGGCGCGCTGCTGCGGTCGGGGGTCGATCCCGTCGTCAGCGGCCTGGCCATGGGTCTGCTCACGTACGCCCATCCCGCCGAGCGGAGCGCGCTGGAGCGGGTCAGCCGGCTCTTCCTGGGCTTCCGGGAACAGCCGACGCCCGAGCTGGAACGCACCCTGCGCCGCGGACTGGCCACCGCGCTGTCGCCCAACGAGCGGCTCCAGCGGATGTTCCACCCCTGGACGAGCTACGTCATCGTGCCGCTGTTCGCCCTGGCCAACTCGGGCATCACGATCAGCGCCGACGCGCTCAAGGACGCGTTCACCTCGCCCATCACGCTCGGCATCCTGCTCGGCTACGTCGTGGGCAAGCCGGTGGGCATCCTCGGCGCCACCTGGATCGCCGCCCGCCTCGGCCGGGGGCGGCTGCGTCCCGCGGTCGGCTGGGGCGCGGTCACCGCGGGCGGGACCCTCGCCGGGGTCGGCTTCACGGTGTCGCTGCTGATCGCCACCCTCGCATTCGACGGAGCGCAGCTCGAACAGGCGAAGATCGGCATTCTGGCGGCCGTGCTCGCCTCCTTCCTGATCACCTGGGCGGTGACGCGGATCATCGCGCTGTTGCCCGGGCCGGCCCGCACCCGCGCCCTGCTCGGCCAGGGCCAGCCCATCGTCGACCTCAGCGAGCCGGTCGACATCGCGCGCGACCACGTGCGCGGACCTCTGGACGCACCCGTGACCGTCGTCGAGTACGGGGACTACGAGTGCCCGTACTGCGGCCTGGCGGAAACGGTGGTCCGCGAGCTGCTCGCCGAGTTCGGGGACGACCTGCGCTACGTCTGGCGGCACCTGCCCCTCACCGACGTCCACCCCAACGCGCAGATCGCCGCCGAAGCAGCCGAGGCGTCGGCCCTGCAGGGTCGCTACTGGGAGATGCACGACATCCTCATGGCCCATCAGGGAGACCTGCGATTGAAGGATCTGCTGGCCTACGCCGAGCAGATCGGCCTCGACACCGACGCCTTCCGCCGCGATCTGCGGGCCCGCGCGGGCGCGGAACGGGTGGCCGACGACGTCGAGTCCGCGGATCTGAGCAGCGTCTCGGGTACACCGACGTTCTTCGTCAACGGCCGACGGCACTACGGCGCGTACGACGTCGCCTCCCTGTCCGCGGCCGTGCGCGCGGCGCGGGCCCGGGCGGCGCTGGCGGCGATTGAGTAGACCTGTCTGGTCACGAGTTAGACTTGCATCATCTGTCGAGAAGGTGAGCGGCATGGCGAAGACGCGGACCGCGCAGACTCCGACGGCACGGGAGCGACTGCTCTCGGCCGCGGGTGAACTGTTCTACGCCGAGGGTGTGCAGACGGTCGGGATCGACCGGATCATCGAGCACGCCGGAGTGGCCAAGGCCTCCCTCTACAACACCTTCGGCGGCAAGGAACAGCTGATCCAGGCGTATCTCGAGTCACGGCACGCCTCGGTGACCGGCCGGCTGCTGCGCGCCATCGACCGCGTCGACGATCCGCGCGAGAAACTTCTGGCGGTCTTCGAGGCGCAGAGCGAGCTGTTCGCCCAACCCACCTATCACGGCTGCGCGTTCGTGTCCGCCAGCGCGGAGGCGAAGCACGGCAGCGCCATCGAGGAGACCACCGACACCTACCGCGCCGCCATCCGGGCCCTGTTCACCGACCTCGCCCGGGACGCCGGCGCCGCGGAACCGGAGGCGCTGGCCCGCCAGTTGCACCTGTTGTACGACGGCGGCGGACTGTCCGCCCGGATGGACCGCGACCCCTCGGCGGGCGCGACCGCCCGGGCGGCGGCATCGGTCCTGATCGACGCGGCTCTGCCCAAGCGCGCATAAGGCGACCCGAGTTCGCGCAGGAAGAAGAGGCTCGGCGTACGGCCGGTCTCATTCCGCCAGGGCGCCGGCGAGTTCCTCGGTGGCGTGGACGAGTGCGGTGTCCCGTTCGCTGAGCAGGCGCGGGATGGCGCCCCCGTCGGCGCGCACGGCACGACGGGCCGCGGACTCCCATCCGACGTAATCATCCTGGTGGCGACGGAGTTTGGGGTAGGCGGCGGCCGTGGTGCCCCATTGGCGGGCGCCGGCGATGTTCCGCAGCAGGTGGAGGATCTGCACCCGGCAGGTGACCTGGGGGCGTTGGGCGAGGTCCCAGAGGAAGGGGACTGTGACGGCCGTGGCCTGGCCGACGACGAAGCCGTACTGACAGATGCGGTTCTGCAGCCGTTCGAGGCCGGTGGTGGCGGCGGCCGGGTCGCCCGAGGCGATGGCGGCGAGCAGGAACGGGATGGCCGCGGCGGAGCCGGTGGAGTCCTTGATGTCACGCCAGGGGACGTGCCCGACGTCCCCGAGTGTCGCCGAGGGGTTCCCTCTCTTCACAGGTGCGGTCATCGCTGCGGGTGTTCGCCGTTCCGTCATCTCAGGTGCGGGGCCGGGTGGGCAGCATGGCCCAGACGGTCTTGCCCATGGGGGCGTACCGGGTCCAGCCCCAGTGCTCGGACAGGGCCTCGACGAGGTGCAGGCCGCGGCCGTGCTCCTTGAGCGGGCCGGTGGCCAGCGGATATCGGGGCAGGCTGCGGCTCCTGTCGGTCACGGCGCACACCAGGTGCGTGGGGCGGAGAGTGAGCTTCAGCCACACCTCGGGGGCCGTCTCCTCGCCCGGGTTGTCGGCGAGGGTGTCCCGCACGGCTCCGGCGGCCAGTTCGGTGACGATGGTCAGCGCGTCCGCACGGCACCGGTCCAACTGCCAGTCGCCAAGGGTGCGTTCGACGAACTCGCTTGCCTGGAGACACCCTCGGTCGGTGCCGGTGAGGCGGATCGTGGCGGTCTTCGGTGCGTTGCGCGGAGGGACACCGGCAGGTGCGGTCCGCTCCGCGGGTGACGCGGACGGGCCCAGCGAGGGTGCTGCGTGTGCGGGCAAGGGCACGGCGCCTCCCTGAGGTGATGTCAGGACCGGGCGCCGACACGGAGGTTGACGCCTTGGTTATTATCCACGACGAGAGCGACTCTGTGCAATTTCACGAGAAATTGCGCACGAGTCAAGGGAGTCGGCGTCACGCGAGACCTGTCTGACCTGTGGTCGGCGGGTGGTCACCGTGGCGGAACACGTGCAAGGAGAGTGCTGTGGCAGCAGTTCCCAACGGAGTGCGAGCGAGTTCACTGGGCGTCCACTGGATCAAGAGCCGCCACAGCAATGCCGAGGGCAACTGTGTGGAGGTCGCCGCCCTGGCCGAGGGAGGTGTCGCGCTGCGCAACTCCCGTGACCCGCACGGCCCGGCGCTGGTCTACACACCGGCCGAGCTGGCCGCTTTCCTGGCCGGCGCGAAGGACGGCGAGTTCGACCACCTGCTGTGAGTCAGCCCGGGGCGAGGCCGCTCAACAACCAAGTCGGACAACCGCGTTCCGCTTCGCCCGACGGATGCGCCGACGGCGGCCGGAATGCGATAATGCGAGCTGTCGTCCCCTGCCCACCGGGAGCCAGGATGCCCTCCGAGTCACCGCGCGTCTCCCGCCTCGAACCGTATCTGAATCGCACCGAGCCCGCCCCGACCTTGCTGAAGATGCTGGTCGGGGTCCAGCTGGCGGGCATCCGCGAGGACGCGGGGTACGCGCAGGAACAGGCCGCCCGCATGGTGGGGTTCAGTCCGGCGAAGCTGTCCCGCATCGAGGCCGGCAAGGGGCGCAAGCCGCCCACCGAGGGTGATGTCCGCGCGCTCCTGGAGCTGTACAAGACGGAGGACTACGAGACGTCGGTCCTGCTGCAGCTGTTGCGGCGGGCCGGTGAACCCGGTTGGTGGCAGCGGTTCGACAAGCGGCTGATGCCGGAGTGGTTCGACCGGCTCGTGGGACTCCAGGAGGCGGCCGCCGCCATCCGTACGTTCGAGATCCAGTACGTTCCGGGACTGCTGCAGACCCCGGCCTACACCCGCGCCGTGGTGGAGCGCGGGCTGCCTTCGGCGCCGGCCCGCGAGATCGAGCGCCGGGTCGAACTGCGCATGCGACGCCGTGAGTTGCTGGAGCGCGGGAACGCGCCGCAGCTCTGGGCGGTCGTCGACGAGTCGGTGCTGTTGCGCGTGCTGGGCGGCCCCGAGGTGATGCGCGAGCAGCTGGAGCACCTGGTGACGATGGCCCAACTGCCTCATGTGACCGTGCAGATCGTGCCGCTGGACGTCACGAACGCCTCCGCGCCGAACATCCCCGTCACCTATCTGCGCTTCGGCGGCCTGGACCTGCCCGACGTCGTCTATCTGGAACAGATCAGAAGCGCCACGTTCCTGGAGGACCGCGACGAGACGGAGGAGTACCGAGTGGTGCTGGACCGGCTCGCGGACGAGGCCCTGAACCCGCGCGAGTCGCTGGCCCGCCTCCGGGAGACCGTGGCAAGCCGGTACCCGGAGGCGTGAGCGAGATGGCCGAGGACGGGGCGTGACCGCGGGAGCCGCTCCCTAGAGGAGTCGGCCCACTCCGCCGAACTCGATCCATTCCTGGGTGAGTTGACGTGGCGCCACCTCACTGTCGGGGCGCCAGGTGGAGACCTCCACCAGTCCCGGGTCGAGGATCTCCATCCCCGCGAACCACTCCGCGACGTCCTTCTGCTCGCGCACCCGGCCCCAGTGCCCCTGGGTCGCCTGGTCCATGAAGTCGGTGACGAACTTCCGGACCTCGGGGTCCTCGCTGACCAGCTGACACATGACCAGAAAGCTGCCGGGCACGAGCTGTTCGACGACCCGGGCGATCACCGAGAGCGGTCCTTCGGTGTCGCTGTCGGGGATGCAGTGGAAGACGGAGTTGAACAGCACCGCGACCGGCTGCGAGAAGTCGATCAGCCGCTGGGTGTCGGGGTGGGAGAAGATCTGGTCGGTCTCGCGCAGGTCGGCCTGGATGACGGCGGTGCGTTCGTTCTGCTCCAGCAGGGCGCGGCCGTGGACCAGGACCATCGGGTCGTTGTCGACGTACACCACGCGCGAGGCCGGATCGATCCCCTGCGCCACCTGGTGCACGTTGTCCTGGGTCGGCAGGCCTGAGCCGTGGTCGAGGAACTGCCGGATGCCGTGCTCCCCCGCCAGCGTCCTGACCACCCGTTGGAGGAAGCGCCGGTTGTTCAGTGCCAGCGCGCGGGTGCTGGGCACCACCTTGTCCAGTTCCTCGCAGGCTGCCCGGTCCACGGCGTAGTTGTCCTTGCCGCCGAGGTAGTGGTCGTACATCCGCGCGGCCGTCGGTACCGTGGCATCGATCTTGGTGGACAACCGCTTCTCGGACTCCATCGTCTCCCCCAGTTCCGCGCACCGGCGGACCTACCGCCGGATCCACCATCCTAGAGAAACGACAGTTGGTGCAGCCACCCCCTTGATCCGGTCAACCCGTACGAGGAGGCCACTGCTCGGTGGCGGCGCCGCACGCGGCTTCCTGCGCGGCCATGACCTCGTCGCCGTGTTCGAACGCCCATGCTCCGACTGCGTCGATGGGCGCCAGCAACGTCCGCCCCAGAGCGCTGAGTTCGTACTCGACCCGCGGCGGTGCCCCGGGGTGCGCGTGCCGTGTCACCAGGCCGTTGAACTGCAGTCGCCGCAGTGTCTCGGTGAGGACCTTGGAGCTGATGCCCCCGATCCGCTCCCGCAGTTCGCCCGGTCTCCTGGGGCCGTCGCGCAGCGCCCAGATCACCACGGCGTTCCAGGTGTTCGAGAGCAGGTCGAAGGCGAGTCGGGCGCGGCAGTCGGCGAGGAAGGCATCGGTCGTCACGTACCGAATGGTGCCTGACGGGCCTCCTAGCGTCGTCCTCAACGGTCGAAGCGGGCACGGGGAGGGATCGCGTGATGAGAATCGGCGTGCTGGGGACGGGCAATATGGCGGACGCCCTCGCCACCCACTGGGCGCGGGCGGGTCACCAGGTGACGGTCGGCGGACGGGACGCGGGCAGGGCGGAGCGGCTGGCGGCGCGTATCGGGTACGGCGCGAGGGCTGCCGACCTGCGGGCGGCGGCCGGGTTCGGTCAAGTGGTGCTGGTCGCCCTGCCGTTCGGTGCGGCGGCCGATGTGGTGCGTGAGCTGCGAGCGGTTCTTGAGGGCAAGGTGCTGGTCGACTGCGTCAATCCGGTCGGGCCGGGGTTCCGGCTCCTGACGGATGCTGGCCCTTCGGCCGCGCGGCGGTTGGCCGCGGCGGCGCCGGGAGCCCATGTGGTCAAGGCGTTCAACCTCTGTCACGAGGACGTGTGGCGGATGCGCCCGCCCGTCTTCGACGGCCGCCCTCTGGCCGTGCCTGTCTGCGGGGACGACGAGGTGGCCATCGCGCGGGTGCACGAGTTGGTACGGGACGTCGGCTGCTCGCCGGTAGCCGGCGGCGGACTCGAAAGGGCGGGGCTCCTGGAGGCGACCGCGGCCCTATTCATCGCTCTGTGGGTGGGCGAGGGGGCGGACGTCCAGGCAATTGCGCCGCCACTGGCCTTTGCGACCGGACCGGCCGAATGACAGAGATGAGGAAAATGGACTAGACATTTCTGGCCTAGACAATTGAGGCCGCTTGAATCGGCGTACGTCATCCCGGAATAAGGCATTCCGAGAGCCGGTCGACCCCGGCGCCAATTCACGCGCCGAGGCCGGCCGGCCTCGCGACTACCCAATTGTCATATGCCGGAAGGGGCCTATATCTCCAGGCCGGCCTCAAGGCGCTTGAGGTGGTGCCGCGCCAGTGCGAGGTTGCTGCGCCCCCGGTCCAACGCCAGGTACAGGAACAGGGAGCCGCTCGTCTGCGTGAGCGGCCTGATCAGGTGGTACTGCCGACCGAGGGTGATGAGGATGTCCTCGATCTCGTCGTCCAGATTGATGGACTTCAGCGTCCGCTGCTTCGCGCGCACGACCTCGGTGTTGCCCGCCCCCGCGACCTCCAGGTCGAGATTCGGCCCACCGCCCAGCACGCCGAGCGTCATGCCGCTCTCATAGTCGACCAGGGACACCCCCAGGGCCCCGTCGATAGTCATCGCTTCCTTGAGCGTCGCCTCAATGTTCACGTGGTGCCTCGTTTCCTTCACGACCGGGCGAGACGGAGGATCTCGCCCCGAAAACGGTCTCAATGCGAGCCGTGCGGGATCAGACAACACCATTCTTTGGCCAGTGTTGCGATAGTTGGCAAATAAAGTAGTCTGCTCGCCGGAGTGACTGAAGGGGGGCCCTTTGTCATCGCTCGACGCCGCGCTCAGCCGTGCCATGAACACGCCCGGCATCAGCGGAGCCGCACTGCTCGACGCCGTCACCGGCCTCTCCTTCGCGGAGTGGGGCGAGGTGAGCGCCGGGAGGGATTCCTGCGACATAGCGGAACTCGCCCGTACCCGTCTCACGCGGGCGGGCGCGTCCGGCGACCTGGAGAACGTCATCGTGACGACCTCCACCCAGCACATCGTGACGATCCAACTCCCCCGGCAGGGCGACCCCTTGCTGCTGTGCGCGACCGTGGACCGTGAACGCACCAACCTCACCTGGGCGCTGCGCGAACTGACCCGGTACGCCGACGAGTTGCTCGCATGACCGAGGCTCCCTCGCAGCCGCTCACCGACGCCCGCAACATCCCCGCGCTGCTGTCGGCGCTACGGGGTCAGGGGCGGTCCTGCACCGTCCTCGTCGCCGGCACCCCGGGCGGCTCGATCCACGTGCGCGACGGCCTCGTGGTCGCCATGGAGACCCCTGGCGCCCCGAGCGCCGAGGGCCTGCTCCTCAGGTCGGGCCGGATCAGCGAGGAGACGTGGTCGTCGGTCCGCGCGGCCGACACCACACACGAACATCTGGCCGACGAGCTGGTGCACCGGGGGCTCGTCGGCGCCGGAGAACTCGAAGTCATCAGCCTGAGCGCGCTGTTCGACGCCGCCTTCGCGCTCTCCCTCGCCACACCCGACAGTTGGGAGGTCACCGATCCCGTACCGACGCTGTATCGCAATGCCGGGGTCACCCCCGAGCGGCTCCTCGACGAGGTGTCCCGCCGTGTCGATCTCCTTGCCGGACAACCCGGTTCGGTGGCCGCTCTCGCCCGCACGCGCATGGAGCCGGCGTCCACCGCCGACCTCCCCGGAGCGGTCGGCACGCTCCCCGCTCGGCACCAGGACGTCCTGGCCCACGCGGACGGACGCAAGACGGCGAGGGACATCGCCTTCGCGCTGGGCCGGGGTCTGTTCGCCGTGATGATGGACCTACGGCACCTGCTGGACCGCGGACTCGTCCGACCGCGCACGCCCTCGGCCGACGCCAGACCGAGTACGGCGGTACGCAGCGCACCCATCGCGACGACGCGCACCGCACCCGGCCCCGTATCGCTCCCGCGTCGCCGCCCCGGCCGCACCTCTTCACCGGCGCACCGGCCTCAGGACTGAACTGTCCGCCCGCAACAGGAAGAAGACGCCATGAGCGACCCCGTGATCGACCTTCTCACCGCCCTGCGGGAGAACGTCATGGGCGTCACCGAAAGCACCCTGGCCACCGTCGACGGGCTCGTCGTCGCCAGTGACGTCAACAAGACCCACCCCGAGTCCATGGCCGCGGTGGCGGCGGCGACGCTCTCCCTCGGCCACCGACTCGCCGACCAGGGAGACACCGGACAGCTCCGCGAGATCAGTGCGCGCTGCAGCACCGGCCATGTCATCGTGACGGCCGTCGGCGACCGGGCGCTGCTCGCGGTCGTGACGGACGAGGGCCTGGACCAGGCGGCCTTCCGCCGCGAGATCCCGGCCGTCACGGCGGAGCTGCGCCGGCACCTCGACAAGGACGTCTCTTCCTGACGTCGAGGCCACCGCCCGTCAATGCGGGCTGGTCCGCCCCTCCTCGGACCCGCCCACCAGCTTCTCGTAGCCCGCCAGCCGCACACACACCGTCACGGCGAAGGCGACCTGCCCGACCTCGTCCGCCGTCGGGAAGGTCGGCGCGATCCGGATCACGCTGTCCTGGGGGTCCTCGCGATAGGGGTGAGTGGCGCCGGCGGGCGTCAGCGCGATGCCGGCCTCGCTCGCCAGCCGCACGACCTCCCGGGCGCAACCGGCCAGGACATCGAGCGTGATGAAGTAACCGCCCTTGGGCCGCGCCCACTCGGCGAGGCCGGTGCCCCCGAGCTGCTCGGTGAAGACGCGGTCCACGGTGTCGAACTTCGGCCGCAGGATCTCCCGGTGCTTGACCATGTGCCGGCGCACCCCGTCGGTGTCCTTCAGGAACAGCACGTGGCGGAGCTGGTTGACCTTGTCCGGTCCGATGGACCGCTTTGCGCTGTACCGGCGCAGCCAGTCGACGTTGGCCGGTGAGGAGCCGAAGAAGGCGACCCCGGCACCGCCGAAGGTGACCTTCGAGGTGGAACCGAAGACGAACGCGCGATCCGGATGACCGGCATCGGCGCACGCGGTGAGGATGTCGGCGACCGGCGTCTCCTCGTCGGTGAGGTGGTGCACGGCGTACGCGTTGTCCCAGAAGATGCGGAAGTCGGCGGCGGCCGTGGGCATGGCGGCGAGTCGGCGGGCGGTGTCGTCGCTGTAGGTGATGCCGGAGGGGTTGCTGTACTTGGGCACGCACCAGATGCCCTTGATCCGCGGATCGGTGCGGACGAGGTCCTCGACCACGTCCATGTCCGGGCCCGTCTCCGTGAGCGGTACGGGGATCATGTCGATGCCGAACCGCTCGCACAGGTCGAAGTGGCGGTCGTAGCCGGGCACGGGACACAGGAACGCGATCCGTCCCTCGTCGACCCACCGCCCTCGCGCACCCGGCAGGGTGGTGCCCAGGAGGGCGTGGACGACGCAGTCGTGCATGAGTTCCAGGCTGGAGTTGCCGACCGCGAGCAGCTGGTCCGTCGGCACGTCGAGCAACGGGCTGAAGATCTCCCGCAGTTCACGCAGGCCCAGCGGGGCACCGTAGTTGCGGCAGTCGGTGCCGTCGGCGGCCGTGTACCGGTCGCCGGGGAGCGAGAGCAGGTCGGCGGCCAGGTCGAGTTGCTCGGGCGAGGGCTTGCCCCGGCTCAGGTCCAGGGACAGCTTGCGGTCGCGCAGGTCGGCGTAGTCACGGCGTGCCTGGTCGAGGTGTGCGGCGAGGGCGGCGGGGTCTGCGGTCGTCGGCATGGTGCTCTTTCCGGAGGGCGAGCGGAGTTCTGGGCGGCCTGCGGGGCGGGCCTTTGGTGAACCTAACAAGAGGCGGCCGCCCCGCTCACCGGAATTGCGCCGGGACGCACGGCGTTGACGACGCCCCGGCGCTCACCTGACCTGGGCGGCGATGATCCGCGCGCACTCCAAGGACTCGGTGTGCGAGGTGTCCACCTCCAGGTCGTAGTCCATGCCCCGGTGGACCAGCTCCGCCTGTGCGGCGGCCATCCCCCGCACCCGGTCCCCGCGCGCGATCTCGCGGCCCGCGGCGATCTCGGCGTCGCATCTGACGCCGACCCACAACACGTCCAGCCCCTCAAGGACCTTGCGCCACTCCTGCTGGGAGGCCGCCCCGCCGAGAAACACGTCGTCCACGACGATCCGGGCGCCCGCGCGCACGGTCGCGGCGACGCCCTCCCGCCAGGCGGCCTGCAGCGTCCGGAACTCCGGACCCACGCTCACTCCGCCGTCCGGCGCGAACTCGATGCCCGCGGCCGAGGTGGTCAGGGACGCGGGCATCGAGTCGACGAGCGTGTCCACCGCGAACGCCAGCCACGGATCGGGCAGCACCGCCTGAAGGCACCGTAGGATCCCGGACTTGCCCGAGCTGGAACCACCGTTCAACACGATCACCTGAGTCGTCACCGCGCCACATTAGGACGGAACCCACGGCGGCCGGGCGGCAATTTCGCGCGGTTCGGCCGGCCTAGGGGCGGAGACGGCGGCGGCGCGCGACCTGCGTGGTCGAGAGGGCCAGGACGACGCCCAGGGCGAGCGCGCCGGTCGCCAGGGCCCGGGAGGGGCGCTCGGCGAAGACCGTCCCGAAGCTGAGCCGGGAGCCCACGGAGGCGAACGACAGCACCGAACCGGCCGACAACGCGGACCCGATGGACAGCACGCTGGTCGCGGAGCCCAGCGACAGCAGCGAGGCGGCGGAACCGACCGACAACGCGGAGGCGGCCGAGCCGATCGACAGCACCGACGAGGCGGAGCCGATGCACATGAACGAGTCCACCGAGCCGATGGACAGCACCGAGTTCTTCGAACAGAGGGAGAGCCGGGAGCCGGAACCGGGGCGGCCGCAGGATGTCTGGGATCGAACGGATCGCGTCATGGTCAGATCTTCTCAGTGCGGCGCGCGCTCGGCCCTGGTTGTTGACCCATCGTTCCGGTCATGTATGCCGTGGGGACGACGGACATGGGACCCGACACGTGTCCCATGTCCCTGGCCGCACCGGCCGGGACAGCCGCGACGACATGATCAAGGTGGTGGACAGCTGTGACCGGGCATGACCTGGAGGGCGCCCTACGGGTGGCCGTGGAGTTGGCCGAATGGGCGTCGGAGACGATCCGCGGCGGGAACGGCGGTGCCGACGGCCCGGTCCGGCAGAAGGCGAGCCCGGCGGACATCGTCACGGACACGGACGAGGCCGTGGAGACGCACGTCCGGTCGGTGCTGCGGCGGCAGTACCCGGAATGGGGCATCGACGGCGAGGAGTACGGCGCCCAGCAGGGCGCGTCCGGCGCACCGCACTGGGTGATCGACCCCGTGGACGGCACGACCAACTACGCCCACGGCATCGGCTGGTGCTCCTTCTCGCTGGGCCTCGCGGAGCCGGACGGCTCGCCGCTGCTGGGCGTGGTGGCGGACCCATGGCGGCGCGAGGTCTTCACAGCGGTCCGGGGCGGCGGCGCCCACCTCAACGGCGTCCCGATCCATGCGGCGGACCACACGACGCTGACCGGCCATGTCTTCATGACGGAGTGGGCGGCACACGCGCACTGGGCCGGACTCGACACCCTGCTCGCCCAGCTCTCGGCCCGTCACTGCACGGCCCGCGTCATGGGCTCGACCGCCCTCTCCCTCGCCCAGGTCGCGGCGGGCCGGGCGACGGCCGCCGCGATCGGCGAGTTCCACCCGGTGGACGGCCTGCCCGCCCTCCTCATCGCCACCGAGGCGGGCGCGGTGGCGATGCCCCAACTCCCGAACTACGACGAGCCGTTGCTGTTGGTCGCGCCGGGAGCGGCCGAGGAGGCGCTGGAGTTGTGGCGTGCGACGGTCGGCCGGGAGGGCGCCGGGGCGTAGCGGGCGGGAACGACCGGTGGTCGAGCCGACCGGCCGCCAACCTGTTCGAGACGTGCCGGCCAGAGGACCGACCGGAGTCCGGGAGCAACCCCTCAGAGGGGCACGGCGTCCGACCATGCACCAGGTCGTGCCCGCGCGGGAAGAGATGTCCTCGTGTCGATGATCGTCGTACTCGGCGCCGCCCTCGGCGGCCTGCAGACAGCCCTGCTCCTCGCCCAGGACGGCCATGACGTGACCGTCCTCGAACGCGACCCGCAGCCGCCACCGACGGACCCGGAGGCGGGATGGTCGCAGTGGGAGCGCCCCGGCATCCCTCAACTGCGCCTCGTCCATCTCCCGCTCGCCAGTTGGCTTCAGCGGGCCGAGGCTCATCTGCCGGGCCTCGTGGAGATGATGACGGCGGCCGGAGCGGTGCGCATGAACGTGGTGGCACCCGAGCCCGGTCTGGGCGGCAGGCTGCACCCGGACGACGCCCGGTTCGACACCCTGGCCGCCCGGCGTCCGCTCCTGGAATCCGCCGCTCTCCACGCGGCCGAGGCGGCCGGCATCCGGATCCGGTGGGGTGTCAGCTGGCTCGGGCTGCGCGCCGCCGAGGGCGGCCGGGTACCGCACGTGACCGGGGTGGAGACGAGCGCGGGCGGAATGTCGGCGGATCTGGTCGTCGACTGCACCGGGCGCAGATCCCGGCTCCCCGCGCGACTGCGGGAGATCGGCGTGCCGGGGACGTTGGAGGAGTCAGGCGAGCGCGGATTCACGTACCACAGCCGCTACTTCCGCTCCCCCGACGGCACCCTGCCCGCCGACACGTTCCCGCTGGTCGTCGAGCACGGCTCGCTCGGTCTCCTGCGCATCCCGGCCGACCACGGCACGTACTCGCTCGGCCTCATCAGCCGCACCGACGACCACGAACTGCGCGATCTCCTGCGCGACGAGGATGCCTGGACGGCGGCGGTACGCCTGTTCCCGGGCGCGGGCGTGTGGCTGACGGGACGACCCATCACCGACGGAGTGCAGACGATGGCCCGTCTCACCCATCGCAGGAGGACGCTGTACGACGTCGAACAGCCCCTCGTGACCGGGCTGGTGGCGATCGGGGACGCCTGGGCCCTCACCGTGCCGACGGTCGGGCGGGGTCTGGCGATGAGCCTGCACCACAGCGTCATCCTGCGCGATCTGCTGCGCGAGCGGGCGGGCACGGACGACCCGCCGGAGTTCGCGGCAGCGTTCGGCAGGGCGACCGACGACGGGCTGGGACGGGCGTACCGGCAGACCGTCTCCTACACCCGGCACCGGCTGGCGGAGATGGACGCTCACGAGGCCGGTCTCCCCTACGAACACCCCGACTGGCTCCGCGCCCGGGCACTTGGGCGGCTCGCCCAGCGCGACCCGGATGCCCTGCGCGCGGAGCGGGCCGCGGCGCACCTGCTGCCCGGTGCGCACGAGGAACTGCGCGCCCCCTCGATCACCGACGCCGTCGCCCGCCTGGTGTCCGAGTCGAAGGGCCTCATGCCGCCGGGCCCCTCACGCGCGGAACTCCTCGACGCCCTCACCTCCTGACCGGCGGCCCCGGCGTGGTCATACTGTGCGCATGCGTCTCGGGGTGGTCGTCGCGGTCCTCTACTGCGTGCAGTTCAGTCGGGAGTTGAGCGACGCCGAGGTCGAGCGGATCGCGCGCATGATGCTGGAACGACCCTTCTACGACCTCACCGCCGAGGAGCAGTACGCGGACATCGAGGAGGCTGTGGCGGCGGCCTCCTGGGTGGACGACCTGTCCTGGCAGCCGCACGACGAACCCTCGGTCCGGGACTTCCTGGTGCGGCTGCTGGCGCACCTGGACGCGCAACGGCCTTGGCAGGAGCCACCGTTCCGCGCCCTCGGACTCGATCGCTGGGCGGAGTTCGAGTCCGGTCCGCTGCTGGCGCGGGTGCGGCTGTACGCCCCTTCGCAGGACCGGCTGCACGCGCGTCTGCGTACCGTGCCGGGTGATCCGGAGGGGCTGCGGGCGGTGGTGCTGCGGCTGCGGTCCGGGGACGAAGTCGCTCTGGTGGCACCGCCGTTGCCGGACGGGTACGACGCGGAGCTGCGGGCGGCGGTGCCCCATCGGGACGCGGCGGAGGTGATCGAGGCGTTCCTCACCCATACGGGATACGAGCGCGAGCGCGTGTCTGCGGTGATGCGGCGGAAGCGGTGGGGACGGGGCCGGCGCTGAGTGACTCGCCCGGCCGTCCGCGACCGCCCTGGCTCAGCCCACCTCGTAGTCGAACCAGATCCGATGCGTTCCGTCGGCGTCGACGGCCATGCCGCCCCCGCCGGTGATCCCGGTCAGCTCTCCCGTGCCGCTCGACGGCACGATCATGAAGAACTCCGCGGTGCGGTCGGTGCCCGAAGTGGTCGCCGAGTGAACGAAGTTGAAGGTGCCGTCCCTGCCGTGGACCGTGCCCTCGAAGGACTCCATCGCCACATAGGTGCCGACGCCCGTGCCCTGGTCGAAGGCGGCGGTGAACAAGGTCGCCGAGCGGCCGGTGATGTCACCCTCGTAGTCCTTCTCCAGGGTGGCGACGCCCACCGGGAGTCCGGTGGTGATGTCCGGTTCCGGCTTCAGTTCGGTCGGGGTGAACGCTTTGACGGTGAAGGTTCCGGTGGCTCTCATGTGTCCGACGGTAGCGCCGGGGTCCGACAGTCGCTCCGCGGTGCGCTCAGCTCGGGCGTGGGTGCAGCCGGGCCGTGATGACGGCGACGTCGTCGTCCGCCCGCTCCGCGTCGAGGTGGGTGAGGATCTCGTCGAGGACGGCGTTCACGTCCTGGTCGGGGCACAGACGCAGGTGGGCGAGGCGGGACAAGGAGGCGTCGATGTCCTCGCCGCGGCGTTCGACGAGTCCGTCGGTGAACATCACCAAGGTGTCGTCGTGGGCGAGGGCAAGGCTCTTGGTCTCGTAGTCGGCGAAGCCCGTGCCGAGCGGCGGCCCGACGGGCAGGGTGATGAGTTCGCCGGTGCCGTCGCGGTGGAAGACGGCGGGCGGCAGATGGCCCGCCGTGGCGAACGCCGCCGTACCGCGCGCGGGGTCCACCAGGGCGAGCAGACAGGTCGCGGGGCGGCGGTTGCCGTCCTTGGACATCGCCGCGTCCATCTGGCGCAGGATGCGGTGCGGGGGCAGGTCGGTGGAGGCGACGTAGCGCAGCATCGAGCGGTAGGCGTTCATGTCGACCGCCGCGTCCAGGCCGTGCCCCATGACGTCGCCGATCACCAGGAGCGTGCGGCCGTAGTGCAGGCGCACGGTCTCGAACCAGTCGCCGCCGACCACGGCGTTGCTGCCGGTCGGCAGGTAGCGGGTGGCCATGTCGAGGTTGGGGTGAGGGCGGCTGGGTTCGGCGAGCAGGACCTCCTGGAGGTTGAACGCCGTGTCCCGCAGGCGGCGGTTCTCCGCCGCGTGGTGCAGGTGGGCGGCGGTCAGCCGGGCCGTGTAGTGGATCGCGGCGGCCTCGTCGTCGTCGAAGGCCGTGCCGGTGCGGACCGCGAGGAGCACGCCGTAGGCCCGTTCCCAGGCCAGGAGCGGGACGGACAGGGCGGCCACGGGTTCCTGGTCGTCGGGGGTGAAGGAGGCCGTGATGGGGCGGCCCGCGTCCAGCGCCCGGACCAGGATGTCGCCGCGCGGCACATGCTGGAGGTTGTCCAGGAGAGCGCGGCGGCCCGCGGAGGCGACGGCACGCAGCGCGCCACGGTCGGCCCACCGGTACTCGTCCCGCGCCGGCTTGTCCGCGAACGGTTCCCCGAACTCGACCGGGAAGAGGTCCACGGCCGCGGCGTCGCACAGTTCCTCGACGAGGAACCCGGCGCACTCCGCCGCCGTCCTGCGCTCGTCGAGCGTCGTTCCGATCACGCCGACGGCCCGCTGGGCGAGGGCGAATCGATCCGCCTCGCCCGCCGCGGGCCCGGCCATCCGGTCACCGTCCAACACCATCCCCTTTCACCGTGACCATCCCAACACCAGCCCATCCGATCGAGCGGTAATGACCCGTCCGTGGTGCGGTGGGCGTGATCGGCCGGTCGGCGTCTCAGACCCGGTCGACGAGGAAGGCGTCGAGGGCGGCGGTCAGTTCCGCGGGCTTCTCCACCGGCAGTTCGTGGCCGGCGTCGATGATGCGGACGAGCGCGTCCGGGATGCCCTTGGCCGTCCGGAGCATCTGCTGCAACGGCAGTTGGATGTCGTGGAAGCCGTGCACGATGAGGGTGGGCGCCTGGATCTCACCGAGCCGGTCGAGGACGTCGAAGGCCCGCATGGCGCCGTACAGCGTCATCACCACCTCCTTCGGCGTGGCCTCGGAGGCAGCGATGTACGTGCGGATCTCCTCACGCGGGTAGCCCGGGGCGAAGGCCCGCTGGATGTTCACGGCGACGAACACCTTGAACGGCAGGAGCGTCGACGCACCCATCAGCAGGCCCCGGCCTCGGCTGTATGTCATCCGGCTGATCGAGTCGACCAGCACCAGACGCTCGACCCGTTCGGGGTGGTCGAGGGCGATGGTCTGGGCGATCATCCCGCCCATGGAGTGTCCGATCAGAACACACCGGTCGATCTCCAGGTGGTCGAGAAGCGCGAGGACGTCCCGCGCCACCTCCCCCACCGTCTTCACTCCCGCGCCCGTGCTCTCGCCGTGGCCACGCAGGTCCAGCCGGACGACCCGTCGCCGTCCCGCGAAATGCGTGAACTGGTGGTCCCAGCGATGCCGGTCGGCCGTCCAGCCGTGCACGAACACCAAGGGCACACCGTCGCCCTCGCGGGGACCTTCGTCGTCGTACGTCAGTGCTGCGCCGTCGACTTCGAGCTGCGGCATGCGTGTCTCCCGGATGCGGTGCGATGCGGAGGGGTCGGTGGAGGGGCGGAGCGCTGGAGGTGCGGAGCGGTGGGGTCACTCGCGGCTCGACAGGAACTGACCCGCGGCTTCCACAAGAACTGACCCGTGGCTTCCACAAGAAGTGAGCCGCGGATTCCGTTACGCGCGCCATCCAACCGTGCGTACCTGTGGGCGAGTCCACCGGGGCACCTGTTCCACGGTGGGCAAACCAACCAGCCCCCTAAATCCGCACCGCCGACCCCCGCTCACTCATCCGCGGTGCGCACAGGATCCGCTTCTTCCGCACCCGCTTCCCCTCGATCGCCGCGACGGTCAGCCGGGCCGCCTCCGCGGCGATTCCGGCCTGTCCCCAGCCGACCGTGGTCAACGGCGGGGTGAGCACCCGCGACACCGGGTGGTCGTCGAAGCCGACGACCGAGATGTCCCGCCCGACCTCCAGTGAGACCTCGGCCGCGGCCGCGTAGACCCCGTAGGCCAGGGAGTCGGAGAAACAGAAGACCGCGGTCGCGGGCCTCGGCCCCTCCAGCACCCGGCGTGCCACCGCTGTCGCCTCGCCCAACTCCTGCGGGCACGGGACGAGTTCGGTGCGCAGGCCGAGGCGCTCGGCCGCCTCGGAGACGTAGACGTCGGCGGGGCGGTCGGGAGTGCTGGGGCGGGTCGGGGTCAGTACGGTGACCCGGCGGTGGCCAAGGCCGTGCAGGTACTCCAGGACGGCGTCGATGCCGGCGCGGTTGTCGAAGATGACCTGTCCGGCCGTGCGGGCCTTCTGCAGGGAGTCGCCGACGGCCACGACGGGCAGGGCTTCGGCGAGCGCGCCCCATTCCTCGGCCGAGGGGTCGACGGGCGACACGACCAGCGCGTCGACCCGCTGGTCGCGCAGTTGCTTGGCGAGCGCCAGTTCGCGGTGGGGGTCGCCGCCCGCGTCGACGGTCAGCGCGTAGCGGTCGCAGGCCAGCAGCTCCCGGCCGATGGCGGCCATCAGTTGCTGCTGCCACAGGTCGCTGAGGTCGCCCGCGAGCACGCCGACCATGCTGGTGCGACCGCTCGCCAGGGCGCGGGCGATGGGGTCGGCCTCGTAGCCGAGTTCGGCGGCCGCCCTGCGGACTCGTTCCTCCGTCTCCTTGGAGACCTGTTTGCCGCGCAGGGCATAGGAGACGGCGGCGGTGGAGAGACCGGTGGCCTCGGCCACCTCCCGGAGGGTGGTGCGCTTTGCGGGCCTGGCCATGCACGGAAGCCTACCGGGGCCGGTCCGCCGGGACCCGCAGCCGCGCTCGGGCGCCCACTCGTGCCCTTGACACGCACTCTTGTTAATCGCTTAACTTAACCGCATCAGTGAAGCGCTTAACTACCCATCGACCGAGCCCCGCCCACGCCGCGCTCACAAGGACCGCCCCGTGCCCACCGACGTCCACCAGCACTTCTGGCCCCCCGAGTTCACCGAGCTGCTGCGCGCCCGCTCGACACCGCCGTACCTCGACGCCTGGACCCTGCACCTGGCGGGCGAGCCGCCCTACGAAGTCGATCCCGCCGACCACGACCTCGCGGCCCGCACCCGTCTCGCCACCGCCGACGGCCTCGACCTGGCCCTGGTGTCGCTCTCCTGCCCGCTCGGCATCGAACACCTGCCGCCCGCCGAGGCCGGGCCCCTGCTCACGGCCTTCCACGACGGCGTGCTCGCGCTCCCGCCACCGTTCGGCGCCTGGGCCTCGGTCTGCCTCACCGCGCCTGAGCCGGAGTCGGTCGAGCGTGAACTCCGGCGCGGCTGCGTGGGACTCCAACTCCCCGCCACCGCGCTGTTGGACGAGGCCGGCTGGCAGCGTTGCGCGCCCCTGCTGGATGTCCTCACCCGGCACGACAAGCCCCTCTTCGTGCACCCCGGAGTCGCCCCGCCGACGCCCGGCGCTCCCCCGTGGTGGGCCGCGCTCGTCCCCTATCTCCAGCAGTTGCACGCGTCCTGGTTCGCCTTCCGGGCTTTCGGCCGCGCACGTCACCCGCGCCTGCGTGTCTGTTTCGCCGCGCTCGCCGGTCTGGCACCGCTGCACGGCGAACGGTTCGCGGCCCGTGGGGGCGGGCGCGGCGAGGTGGACTTCGACGCGTTCTACGAGACCTCGTCGTACGGCACGCGCGCGGTGGACGCGCTCGTGCGCGCCGTCGGCATCGATGTGCTCGTCGCCGGCAGCGACCGCCCGTACGCCATCCCCGCCGACCTGGGTGCGGACGCCGCCGCCCACGCCGTGCGCACCGTCAATCCCGCCCGCCTCCTGAAGGGAGCCACCCGATGACGTACGACGCCCTGCCCGACCGCTCACTCGACAAGCGCGAACTCCAGGCCCTCGTGGACGAACTCGCCGCGCGGCCGGACCTGTGGCGCGAGCAGGTCGCGTTCTCCGACGAACAGCGGCACTACGCCTCCCTGTACCGCGACGAGTACGTCGACGTCTGGCTGCTGTGCTGGACCCGGCGCAACGACACCGGGTGGCACGACCACGACATCTCCTCCGGAGCCGTCGGTGTCGTCCAGGGCGCGCTCAACGAGTCCAACCCGCGCATCGGCGGCACGCATCTGTCCGTCACCGTCCCCGCGGGCCAGTCCTTCTGCTTCGGCCCCGAACACATCCACCGCCTCACCGGGGCGACCGACGACGCGGTCTCCATCCACGCGTACTCGCCGCCGCTGTGGCGTCTTGGCCAGTACGACATCACCGAGGACGGTCTGATGCGCCGCATCTCCGTCTCGTACGCGGACGAGCTGCGACCGTTGGACACGCCGGCCGCGTGAGCCGGCGGGAACCGCAACGGGCGGGGGCCTCTACAGGTCTCCCGCCCTTGGCTCGTTCGAGGTGTCATCGCGCCGCCCGGCCGACTCCGCCTCGCCCCTGACCACCACCTCCCTACGAAGAGCGGTCGGCTCTGCCCGGCTCGACCGCCGTCGGCTCGCCGTTCCCCAGCCACGGCCGGGCGAGCAGGACCAGCGCGACCCCCGCCGCGCCGGCGGCGATCAGCATGATGACGGCCATGGGCAGGGAACTGTCCTCTCCGAAGAGACCGACCAGGGGTGAAGCCAGGGCGCCGAAGAAGAACTGGAAGCCGCCCAGGAGTGCGGAGGCGGCACCGTGGGCGCCGCGGCCGAGGGTCTGGCCGATGGCCATCGTCGAGGGAATGACCAGGCCGATGCCGAGGACGGTGACGAACAGCGTCGCCCAGGTGCCCGCCAGGGTCTCACCCGCGGTCGACACCAGCAGCACCTGGGCCACGGCGCCGAGCGCCGTGATGACGACACCCGCGGTGAGCAGCGCGTTCAGGCCGACGCGCGAGGCCAGTTGGGAGAAGGCGGCGCCGGAGATCAGCATGCCGACGGCGTTGCTCGCGAAGATGAGGGAGTACGTCGTCGAGGAGACGCCGTGCAGGTTCTCGAAGACGAAGCTGGAGCCGCTGACGTAGGCGAACAGCGCCGCCGAGACCATCGCCAGGACGAGGACGTAGCCCATGAAGGTGCGGTCGGCCAGCAGGCTCCCCATCGCGCGGAAGGTGCTCGGCACACCGCCGCCGTGCCGCCGCTCTGGCGGCAGGGACTCCGGGACACCGCGCACCACGCCGAGGACCAGCAGGGCGCCCAGTACCGCGAGGGCGACGAACACCGCGCGCCAGGTGGACACGGCCAGGAGTGCTCCGCCGATCACGGGTGCGGCGATCGGCGCGACGCCCATGATCTGGGACAACACAGCGAAGTAGCGCGGCAGTTCGGGCCCGTGGAAGCGGTCGGTGAGGACGGCTCGGGCCAGCACCATGCCCGCCGCTCCGGCCAGGCCTTGAAGGAAGCGGGCGCCGGTCAGGACGGCGATGTTCGGTGCGGCGGCACAGGCGAGGGAGAAGACTATGAAGGCGATCGCGCCGCCGGTCAGGAGCCTGCGTCGGCCCAGTCCGTCACTGATCGGGCCGATCAGGAGTTGGCCCACGACGAGTCCCGCGAGGAAGGCGGTCATGGTCAGCTGCACGGCGGAACTGCCCGCTCCGAGCGAGTCCCCCAGCTCGGGGAAGCCGGGGACGTACATGTCGATGGCGAGCGGGGCCACCGCGGTCAGGGCGCTCAGGACCGCGATCAGCGCGATCGCGGATCGCCGGGACGGATCGGATCCCGGCGAGGAAGTGACTGCGACGGGGGCGCGTGAGGATGCGCCAGAGGAGGGGGACGGCGATACCATGGAGAAAAGGTAACCGATGATTCACCGGTTAACAAATAGTGGCGACACCCCGGAAGCGAGAACACGAGCCGCATGCCCTCCACCCCCGCCGAGATCCGCGCACAGTGGACCGAGCACCACCCCGAACTCGACACCTCCCCCATGGAGCTGGTGGGTCTCCTGAAACACGTCACCGGCCTGCTCGCCCACGCCGTCGAACCCCTCTACGCGGGCGCCCCGCTCACCGCGCCGGAGGTCGACATGCTCATCCCCCTCCGGCACGCGAAGGACCCGATGATCGCCCGCGGTCTGGCCGACGGTCTCGGCCTCTCGCGCGCCGGCGTCAGCAAGACCCTCGCGAAGCTGGAGAAGCGCGGCTTCATCGCCCGCACCCCCAATCCCGCCGACCGGCGCGCGGCGCTGGTCACCATCACCCCGGCCGGCGCGAAGGCCGTCGATGAGTTCTTTCCCCGCCAACTCGCGGCCGAGGTCGCCCTCCTGAAGGGGCTCGGCGAGGACCGGGAGTGGGTCCTCAAGGCGCTCGGGCGACTCGTGGAGGTCATGGAGGGGCCCGGGGGCCGCAACTGACGTAACCCGCACGGCAATTCAGACACTTCACACAGAAGCGAACGGGTGCGGGAAGTTTCGAAGCGAAGTCTCGTTCAACCGTGCGAGATCGATCGATGACTGTGTGTACTGTGCTGCGCATGCCTCCCCGAGGGGACGCGGACTCACCCCTGCCCGACTTCCCCCTGGAACCGATTCGATGATCGAATTACCGGACCTGGCCGCAGGCGGTCTCGCCCTCGGCACGCTGTCCGCGCTCGCCCTCGGCGGTGGACTGCTGCGCGCACGACGCCGACTGGCCGAGCAGCGCGCGGAGACCGCCCGGTTGCGCGGCCAACTCGACGGCGTGCTGCAGACGTTCACCTCCGAGGTCGAGCACCTCGCGGCGCAGCGCGTGCCCGCCGCCGCCCGGCAGCTGACGCATCCGAACGTGCTGGTTCCCGGGCCGCTGCAGCCGCGGACCAGCTCGTCGCCGCTCGGCATCGGTCTGGAGGGCGTCCTGCGGTCGCTGCGCGCCGAGCTCGTCGCGCAGCGCACCCGGATCGACGCGGCGGCACAGGCCGGCATGCGGGGCGCCACCCGGGAGATCCAGGCGGCCCTGTACCGGCTGCAGGACGCCCTGCGGAAACTGCAACAGGACTACGACGACCCGGAGTTGGCGCAGACCCTCTTCCAACTCGACCACGAGAACGAGCAGTCGCTGCGGCGCGCTCAGGTGGCCGCGGTGGTGTGCGGAGCGTGGGTGGGGCTGGCCCGCGAGGAGTCGCACCTGGTGGACGCGGTGACCGGCGGCCAGGCCCGGCTCTCGGGCTACCACCGGGTGCGCGTCAACAACCATCTGGAGGCGGGCACCGCGTTGGTGTCGCACGCGGTGGAACCGGTCGCGATCATCGTCGCCGAGCTGTTGGACAACGCGCTCAGGCACTCCGCGCCGGACACCGACGTCGTGGTCAACCTGGAGCACGTGCATCACGGCGTGTGCGTCACGGTCGACGACGCGGGCGTCGGCATGACGCAGGACGAACGCGCCCGCGCCCAGCGGCTGGTGGCCGGCTCCGAGCCCGTGCTGCTCACCGACCTCGGCGATCCGCCGCGCATGGGATTCGCCGCGATCGGCCAGCTGACCCGGCAGTTCGACCTGGGCGTCGACGTGTCCTCGCCCTCCGCGTACGGGGGTGTGCGCGCGGTCCTGCGGGTCGAGAGCCATCTGCTGAGCCGTGTCGACCCGGTCGAGCGGCCGCCTGCGGCCAGTGCGTCGCGCTCGACGCGGAAGCCGGCCGGCGGCGGGCCGACGGTGTCCGACGCCGCGCACGGGTTCGGCGCCGAGGACGAAGACGGCGCCTCCCCCGCCGTATCAGGGCATCAAGGCCCGCGTGAAGCGGGCGAGTTGCCGCAGCGCCGCCGCCGTGTGCGGGCGTCCGGCGAGGGGGCGGCTGCGAAGAAGCGGGCGGTGCGGCGCCCGGCGGACTCGGCCGCGGCGCTGGGCGCGCTGCAGACCGGTACCGCGGCGGCACGGACCGGGGACGACATCGATCAGACCGACTTCGAAGGGGGAGCGGCTCAATGACCAGCCGCGAGACAGGCGAGCACGCGTGGGTGCTCGATCCGATCCTGGAGGTGCCGCATGTGGTGGCCGCCGTGCTGCTGACCCGGGACGGGCTGGTGTCCGGCTACACCGACGCGCTGTCGCAGGCGTCGGCCGAGCGGGTGGCGGCCATCACCGGCACCGTACAGGGGGCGGCCCGTACCGCGGCGGCCGCCTTCGCCGACCGGGATCAGGCCGAGGTGCGGCAGGTGGTGATCGAGACGGACCTCGGATACGTGCTCATCGTGCCCACGGACCACGGCACATGTGTGGCCGCCTACGGGGACGGCGAGGTGCGCCTGGACCTGCTGGCGCACCGGGTGCACTCCCAGGTGGCGAAGCTGGGCGAGAAGGCGATGTCCGCAGGGCCCCGAGGAGCCGACGGCGGCGCGCCGGCATGACAGGCCGCCGTGGCGGCCGTCCCCTGGTACCCGCGTATCTGTCGACCGGCGGTGTGGCCCGGCCCAGTCGCTCGCATCTGGAGCGGTTGTCGGTCCTCACCGCCGCGGGCCCGCCCGCCCCGGCCGAACTGCCCGCGGCCGGGTTCGCCCTGCTGGACGTCCTGGCCGGCGGCTCGCTGACCGTGGTGGAGACCGCCGCCCTGCTGCGGCTGCCGGTCTCCGCCGTGCGGGTGCTGGCCGCGGACCTGATCGACCGCGGCCTGCTGTTGTCCCGCGCGCCGATCCCGGCGGCCGACCGCTTCGACCCCGACCTGCTGAAGAGAGTGGCCGATGGCCTCCGCGCCCTCAAGCACTAGGGCCTGTCCGGCGGATCAGGCCGGCTGTGCGGTGCGGTGCGCCTTGGCCGACCCGAGCGGGGTCTGGTGCGTGCAGCCGCAAGGCGGAGGAGGGAGTCATGACGGAGCCATGGCGAGTGACGACAACGCCGCAGATGTGCGTGCCAGACCCCGCGACGCCGGCATGATCCGCCGGGCAGGCCCTGGCGCCGTCCATCTCCCCGACAGTGCACGCGACTTGGTGAAGATCCTGGTCGCGGGTCCGTTCGGGGTGGGCAAGACGACCCTCATCGACTCGGTGTCCGAGATCCGGCCGCTGCACACCGAGGAGCAACTGACCGAGGCGTCCGCTCAGGTGGACGACCTGGACGGGGTGCGGGAGAAGTCGACGACCACGGTGGCCGTCGACTTCGGGCGGATCAGCCTGCCGGACGGGGTCGTGCTGTATCTGTTCGGCACGCCCGGGCAGGAGCGGTTCCGGGCCTTGTGGGACGACATCGCGTACGGGGCGCTGGGGGCGCTCGTGCTGGTCGACAGCCGGCGGATCGACGCGTCGTTCGACGTGCTGGGGCTGATGGAGGAGTCCGGACTGCCGTACGCGGTCGCCTTCAACGCCTTTCCCGACTCGCCCCGCCACCACACCGACGCACAGTTGCGGGCCGCGCTCGACCTGGATCCGACGACGCCGATGGTGACGTGCGACGCGCGTGACGCCGGCTCCTCCCTCGACGCGCTGCTCGCCCTGGTCCACCACCTCATCGACCGCGACCCATCGGAGCACCGGTGACCACCTATCCCCCCGACCAGCAGGACTTCGACCTCTCGGCGCCGGTGCGCCTGTGGGAGGACGGCTTCGCCCTGGACCCGTACCGCTACTACGACACCCTGCGCGCACAAGGCCCGGTCGGCTGGGCAGAGTTGGCGCCGGGCGTGCCCGCGTACGTCGTGACGGAGCGGCGGGCCGCGCTGGACCTGCTGCACGACGAGGAGACGTTCTCACACGACCCGCGGGCGTGGGAGACGACGGTCGCGGACGACTCGCCGGTGCTCGGCATGATGCGCTGGCGGCCCAACTCGCTGTTCGCCGACGGCGCGGCGCACGTCCGCTACCGGTCCTCGCTGATCGACACCTTCGACCGGATCGAGCCGCACGATCTGCGGGCACTGGTGCACCGGGCGGTACGGCTGCTGGTGAACCGGATCGGGCCGCGCGGTGAGGCCGATCTGGTGGGCGAGTTCGCCCGGCCGCTGATGGCACTGGTCTTCAACAGCCTCTTCGGGCTGCCGGACAGCCAGAGCGACCGGCTCAACGCCGCGTTGGGCAAGATGATGGAGGGCGGCGACCAAGCGGCCGCGGGCGAGGCCGAGTTCGGCGGCTACGTACTGGAACTCATCGAGACCAAGGCCGCACTGCGCGGCGACGATCTGCCGAGCTGGCTCCTTGACCATCCGGCCGGGCTGACCCCTGAGGAGGTCGCCTGGCAGGTGTTCCTCACCCTCGGCGCCGGGCACGAGCCGACCGCGAACCTGGTGTCCAACGCGCTCTCCCGCATCCTGGGCCACTCGCTGTACTACTCCACCCTCACCGGCGGCGCCCGCCCCGTGATGGACGCGGTGGTGGAAGTGCTGCACCACGAGACACCGCTCGCCAACTACGGCGTCCACTTCGCCCGTGAGCCCCTGACCTTCCACGGGGCCTGGATCCGCGCGGCCGTACCCGTGGTCATCTCGTACGGGGCGCTCGCGCACTTCGCCGAACAGGAGGTCGCCACCGGCCGGCACCCGAAGGACGCCTCCCATCTGTCCTGGTCGGCGGGCCCGCACGCCTGTCCGGTCAAGCAGCACACGCTGCTCATCGCCACGGAGGCGATCGAAAGGCTCACCCAGTGGCTGCCCGACCTGGATCCGGTCCTGCCGCGCGAGCGACTCAGCTGGCGGCCGGGCCCGTTCCACCGCTCGCTCACCGCGTTGCCCGTCCGGTTCACTCCCCGCTCCCCCGACCAGCCTGGAGATCCGACATGACCGTGACCGACCGCATCGCCCTCGACCCGTTAGGCACCGACATCCCCGGTGAGATCGAGCGGCTGCGCTCGATCGGCCCGATCGTGCCCGTCGAGCTGCCGGGCTCCATCCCGGCCTGGGCGCCGACCGGTTACGACACCCTCAAGGAACTGATCCTCGACCCACGGGTCAGCAAGGACCCCCGGCTGCACTGGAAGTTGTGGCCCGAGATCGACGAACACCCCTCCTGGGGCTGGATCCTGGTCTGGGTCGGCGTGATCAACATGCTCAACACCTACGGCGTCGACCACGCCCGGCTGCGCAAACTGGTGGCACCGAGCTTCACGCAACGGCGCACCGAGGCGATGCGGCCCCGGGTGGAGGCGATCACCGCCGAACTTCTCGACACGCTGGCGGAGGCCGGCGCGGACGGCGAGCCGGTCGACGTACGCGCCCTGCTGGGGTACCCGCTGCCGATGCGGATGATCTGCGAACTGTTCGGCGTGCCCGATGAGTTGACGGCCGACACCGGGCGGATGATCGCCGCCATCATGGACACCTCCGACCCGACCCCGGCGCACGCGCAGTCCGTGCAGCGGCAGATCGGCACGGTGCTGCCCGCGCTGATCGCGCACCGCACCGAACATCCCGGGGACGACCTGACCACCGAGCTGATCCGGGTGCGCGACGAGGACGGCGACCGGCTCGACGACGAGGAGCTGCTGTACACGCTGCTGCTGGTCATCGGCGCCGGCTTCGAGACCACCGTCAACCTGATCTGCAACGCCGTGGTCGCGCTGCTCCGGCAGCCGGAGCAGTTGGCCGCGGTGCGGTCCGGGAAGGTCGGCTGGGACGCGGTCGTCGAGGAGACACTGCGCGTGCATCCGTCCATCGCCTCGCTGCCGCTGCGCTACGCCGTCGAGGACATCACGGTCGACGGCGTGACGATCCCCGCCGGTGACGCCATCATCACGACGTACGCCGCCGCCGGTCTCGACCCGGCGCACTACGGGCCGGACGCGGCCGTCTTCGACGCGGCACGCGGGGCGGACGACCACATGGCGTTCGGGATCGGCGTGCACCGGTGCGTCGGCGCACCGCTCGCCCGGGTGGAAGCCCTCACCGCCCTGCCCGCGTTCTTCGACCGCTTCCCGGATGTGCGCCTCGCCGTGGACGCCGACGAGTTGCGGCAGGTGCCGTCGTTCATCGCGTTCGGCTGGCAGGAAGTACCGGTGCGGCTGCGGCCCTGAGCAAGGACCGGGAACCGGGACGCGGGCGGCCCGACCGGTCCCCCGTTCCGGTCGTGCCTCCCGCGGTGCGTCGAACTTACGCGCGGTACCCATACGGTGTGAATCGTGCCCATGCCCTCTGCGGCGCGCGCGGGGCTCACCTGTGCACAGGTGAGCCCGGATGGTCCGGTTCTGTCCGGTGCAGGGCGGGCGGTTCGAGCTCACCGAGGGCCAGATGGGCGAGAACGACCTCGTAGAGATCGCTGCCACCGGCCAGCAACTGGCGTTCCAGAACGGGTTCGGCGCTGCGTACGTGATCGCGGACCGTCTGCGGGTGCATGCCCAGCGCGTGGGCGGCCCGCTCGGCGTTGCCGCCGGCGTCGATCCAGGCGCACAGGGTGCGGCGCAGGCCGCGGGCGTCCGGATCCAGGCGGCCGAGCAGGTCGTGCGCCCACGCGCGCAGAGCCGGTCCGGCGAGCAGGTCGCCGAGTCGGTCGCCGCCCGCCGTGGAGGGCGACGGCCGTGGCTCGTCGGCAAGGCCCACCTGGGAGTTGAGGGCGAGATGGACGACGGCGCGGACGGTGAGATCGCTGAAGTCCGCGTGCAGCAGCGCCTCCACGCGCTCCATCCGGGCGCGGACGGTGTTGCGGCTGACACCGAGGATCTTCGCGGCGCTGACGGCGGTGAACTCCAGGCCGAGCCGGGTGGTGGCGAGGAGTTCGGCGTGGGTGTGGTGGGCCAGCGCGTCGAGCGGGCGCAGCACTGCGGCCGTCCAGCCGTGCAGCGTGTCCGGGTCCATCAGCCGCTCGGGGTGGGTGCGTTCGGCGTACACGGCCTGCTTGTCCGGGCGGAAGCGGGCGACGGCGAGGGCGCTGACGGCCTGGCCGTACGCGGTCGCCGTACGGGCGAGGCTGTGCGGGACGCTGCCGCCGAGGAACGTGGTCGACCGCCGGTCGGTCACGGACCGCAGCTCCCGGCGGGCGGCGTCGCGCGGGGTGACGACGATGACGTGCTCGTCCGTCGCGGGGCAGCGCACGACGAGCGCGTGCTCGGCCGTCGCGTCCAGACACTCCTCGGCGATCCGGTCGCGCTCCTCCGCCGGCCCCTCCAGGACGTACACGCACGCGGAGTCGGTGTCGAGCAGCCCGGGCCACAGGCCCGAGGCCACCCGGCGGGCGGAGACGGTGTCCTCCACCATCAGCAGTTGCAGTATGGCCAGGCGCAGGTCGGAGGTGGCACGGGCCAGCCGCCGGTCGGCCGCTGTCGTCTCACGCGCCCTGAGCAGCAGTTCGACCACCTGGGCGGTGCGGCCGACGATGTCGGAGGTCCGCCGGTCGAAGGGTGCCGTGCGGCAGACGGCGAGCACGGCCGCCGTGCCGGGGTCCGTGGACGCGACACGGACAAGACGCTGGTGGCGGCCGGCGTCCTCCCAGGCCGCGGAGGCGAGCCGGCCGGTGACGAGGTCCGCGACGAGCTGCCGGTTCAGCGGGATCCGGGTGCCCGCGAGCAGGTTGCCCGCGCCGTCCTCCAGGCAGGCCGTCCCCCGTACGGCGTCCGCGAGCCACGCGACGACCCTGCTCAGGTCCCCTCCGCCCGGCCGCAGATGGTCGAGCAGCTCCCGCGCCCATGCCGCACCGTCGACGTCCGTCCCGTCCGCGGGACGGCCCCCGTCCTCTCGGCCTGCCATCCCGGCCTTCTCCCGGTTCGTCTCGTCCTTCAGGTCCACCGGATCGGCCCCGGCGTTTCGGTCGGGGACGTTACCTCACCGTTCTGTGCCGGTCGCGGTCTGCGACCGACGGGATGTCCCCGGCAGCCGGCCGCCGGGGCACGCCCTAAGCTCGACGAATGGCCAAGTACTTCGACGTGCACCCCGACAACCCGCAGCCGCGCACCATCTCGCAGGTCGCCGACATCATCCGCTCCGACGGGCTGGTCGCCTACCCGACCGACTCCTGTTACGCGCTCGGCTGCCGGCTCGGCAGCCGTGACGGCATCGACCGGATCCGGACCATCCGGCACCTGGACGACCGGCACCACTTCACCCTCGTGTGCCAGGACTTCGCGCAGCTGGGTCAGTTCGTACGGATCGACAACGACGTGTTCCGCGCCATCAAGGCGTCCACGCCGGGCAGTTACACCTTCATCCTGCCGGCGACGAAGGAGGTGCCGCGCATGCTGCAGCACCCCAAGAAGAAGACGGTCGGCGTGCGCATCCCCGACCACGTCGTCACCCAGGCCCTGCTCGCCGAACTCGGCGAGCCGCTGCTGTCCAGCACCCTCCTGATGCCCGACGAGGAGGAACCGATGACGCAGGGCTGGGAGATCAAGGACCGCCTCGACCACGTGCTGGACGCGGTCGTCGACTCCGGGGACTGCGGCACCGAACCGACGACCGTCATCGACTTCTCCGGTGGCGAGGCGGAGATCATCCGCAAGGGGGCCGGGGACACCTCACGCTTCGAGTGAGGCCGCTCGCGCCGACGGCGGGGGTCGCCTCGGGCGGGTGGATGGTGCGTGCAACGATGACCATGAACCGGCCCGTCAGGCCGCCCGGTCACTTGCGACCACCGCGCAGAGAGGCAGCCCCCATGACCTCCGTACAGGGATCAGACGTGGACATCACCACCGCGGACGGCGTCGCCGACGCCTATCTGGCCCACCCCGACGACGGCAGCCCCCACCCGGGCGTCCTGCTGTACCAGGACGCCTTCGGCATCCGCCCGCACCTGAAGTCGATGGCCGACCGGCTCGCCGCGGCCGGCTACACGGTGCTCGTCCCGAACGTGTTCTACCGGAGCGGCCGTACGCCGGTCTTCGACCTGCCGGAGTTCATCGACCCGTCGGCGCGGCCGGAGATCTTCGAGCAGATCATGCCGGCGATGCAGGCCCTGACGCCCGAACTGGCCATGCGGGACGCGGACGCCTACCTGCGCTGGCTGGCCGACTCCCCGCTCGTCACCGACGGCCCGGTCGCCCTGACCGGCTACTGCATGGGCGCCCGGCTGGCCCTGTTCACCGCCGGCACCTACCCGGACCGGGTCGCGGCGGCGGCCGGTTTCCACGGCGGACGCCTGGCGACGGACACGCCCGACAGCCCGCACCTGGTGGCCGAACACGTCACCGCCGAGCTGTACTTCGGCCACGCCGACGAGGACCAGTCGCTCCCGCCCGAGCAGCAGCAGCGGCTTGAGGACGCGCTCACCGCGGCGGGCGTACGGCACACCTGCGAGGTCTACCCCGGCGCGCACCACGGCTACACCCAGGCGGACACCTCCTCCTACAACAAGGAGGGCGACGAGCGGCACTGGGCGGCACTGCTCGACCTCCTCGACCGCACCTTCTGACGCGCTTCTCCGCCACCCGTCGGCGCCCGCGGAACGCAATCCGCGGGCGCCGACGCGTATTTGAATGTTCCGGCCGTTGACATGCACGCAATCGCGGTGTCACTTTGAGAGCGCTCTCAGAAACAGGTACGGACCAATCTCCCCCAGTGACCCCCACACGGAGGTGGAGCGTGCTCAGAAAGCTCACTCGCCGGATCATGGCGCCGGCCGTGGCGGCCGCGCTGCTCGGCGCGGTCCTCACCGTCATCACGCCGTCGTCCGCGGACGCGGCGGTGCCCGCCACGATCCCTTTGAAGCTCACCAACAACTCCGGCCGCGGTGACGCGGTCTACGTCTACACCCTGGGCACCCTGCTGAGTACGGGGCAGCAGGGCTGGGCGGACGCGAACGGCACCTTCCACGCCTGGCCGGCCGGCGGCAATCCGCCGACACCGGCTCCCGACGCCTCCATCGCGGGTCCCGCCAACGGGCAGACGAAGACCATCCGGATCCCGAAGTTCTCCGGCCGGATCTACTTCTCCTACGGACAGAAGCTCGTCTTCAAGCTGACCACGGGCGGACTGGTACAGCCCGCGGTGCAGAACCCGACCGACCCGAACCGCAACATCCTCTTCAACTGGTCCGAGTACACGCTCAACGACTCCGGCCTGTGGATCAACAGCACCCAGGTGGACATGTTCTCCGCGCCCTACGCGGTAGGTGTGCAGCGCGCCGACGGGAGCACCTTGACCACCGGTCACCTCAAGTCGGGTGGCTACAACGGGTTCTTCACCGCCCTGCGCGGTCAGCCGGGCGGTTGGGCGAACCTGATCCAGACCCGGTCCGACGGCACCGTGCTGCGGGCACTGTCACCCACGTACGGGCTGGAGACGGGCGCCCTGCCCGCCACCGTGATGAACGACTACATCAACCGCGTATGGACGAAGTACGCGACGACGAACCTCACGGTCACCCCGTTCGCCGACCAGCCGAACACGAAGTACTTCGGCCGGGTGTCGGGCAACGTCATGAACTTCACCAACAGTTCGGGCGCGGTCGTCACCAGCTTCCAGAAACCGGACGCGGCCAGCATCTTCGGCTGCTACAAGTACCTCGACGCGCCCAACGACCTGGTGCGCGGCCCGATTTCCCGCACGCTGTGCGCGGGCTTCAACCGCTCCACGCTCCTGGTCAATCCCAACCAGCCGGACACGAGCACGGCGAACTTCTACCTGGACTCGGTGACCAACCACTACGCGCGCAAGATCCACGCGCAGATGGCGGACGGCAAGGCCTACGCGTTCGCCTTCGACGACGTGGGCAACCAGGAGTCCCTGGTCCACGACGGGAACCCGCAGCAGGCGAACCTGACGCTGGACCCCTTCAACTAGACGGTTCCGAACGAGAGTTGTGACCGACGGCCGAGGCCTCACCCCGCACTGCGCGGGGTGAGGCCTCGAACCGTGCCGGTGCCGGTCAGCTGGTGGTCACCGCGGTGTCGTCGATGACGAAGCTGGTCTGGAGCGAGGAGTCCTCGACGCCGGAGAACTTCAGGGCGACCGTGGTGCCCGCGAAGCCCGACAGGCTGAAGGACTTCTGGACGTAGCCGGAGGCCGCGTTGAGGTTGGAGTAGGTGGCCAGGGTGGTGGACCCGGCGGTGACCGTCAGCTTGTCGTACTGAGTGCTGGTGGTGGTCTCGGCCGTGTCGATGTGGAGGTAGAAGGTGAACGTGGTCCCCGTGCAGCCGCTGGGGATGGTCACCGACTGGGAGAGTGTGTCGGTGTGGGTGGATCCGTAGCCGTCCAGCCAGGCCTTGTAGGAGCCGGTGCGGGCGGCCTCGCCGCTGTCATTGGTGACGACCCCGCTGGTGGCGGTCCAGGTGGTGTTGCCGGACTCGAAGCCCTGGTTGCCCAGGAGCTGGGTCGAGGTGCAGCTTCCGCCACCGCTGGAGCTCACGGTCCAGGTGAAGGCGGCGGTCCCGGTGGCTCCGGTGCTGTCGGTCACCGTGACGGTGGTGCTGTAGGTGCCGGCCGCGGTCGGGGTGCCGGTGATGGCGCCCGTCGAGCTGATCGACAGGCCGGTGGGCAGGCCGGTCGCGGCGTAGGTCAGGGTGCCGCTGTTGGTGCTGCTGGCCGAGATCTGCAGGCTCACCGCGGTACCGACGGTGGAGGACTGGCTGCCCGGGTTGGTGACCGTGACGCCGGTGGTCGGCACGGTGATGTGGCTGCCGACGTTGATGCCGGCGAAGGCGTTTCCGACTCCGGCGTACTGGGCGGAGCTGGTGCCGTACAGCGCCCCGGCGGCGTTCAGCGCGGCGGTGCGGGCCTGGGCGTAGGTGGTGCTGGACGTCATGTACGTCGTCAGCGCCTTGTACCAGATCTGCAGGGCCGCGGCCCGGCCGATGCCGGCGACGGCGACGCCGTCGGAGGTCGGGCTGTTGTAGGTGACGCCGTTGATCGTCTTGGTGCCACTGCCCTCGGAGAGCAGGTAGAACATGTGGTTCGCGGGACCGGACGAGTAGTGCACGTCGAGGTTGCCGACGCCGGAGTACCAACTGTCGGCGGAGCCGCCGTCCTTGTCGGGCTCGTCCATGTAACGCAGCGGCGTGCCGTCGCCGTTGATGTTGATCTTCTCGCCGATGAGGTAGTCACCGACGTCCGAGGAGTTGTTCGCGTAGAACTCGACGCCGGTGCCGAAGATGTCGGAGGTCGCCTCGTTCAACCCGCCCGACTCACCGGTGTAGTTGAGCCCGGCGGTGTTGGAGGTGACGCCGTGGCTCATCTCGTGCCCGGCCACGTCCAGCGAGGTGAGCGCGTGCGTGCTGCTCGTGCCGTCGCCGTACGTCATGCAGAAGCAGCTGTCGTCCCAGAAGGCGTTGACGTAGGCCGTGCTGTAGTGGACGCGCGAGTAGGCGGCCACGCCGTCGTTCTTGATGCCGCTGCGACCGAAGGTGTTCTTGTAGAAGTCCCACGTGGTCTGGGCGCCGTAGGCCGCGTCCGCACCGGCGGTCTGGGTGTTGGAGCCTGCCCCGGTACCCCAGACGTCGTCGGCGTCCGTCATCAGGGTTCCGGTCCCCGAGGTGCCGTTGTTGAGGCTGTACGTCTTGTGGCCGCCGCGCGTGGTGTCGTACAGCTGGTACGTCGAACCCGACAGCGTGGTGTTCAGCGTGACCGTGCCGCTGTACTGCGTGTTGCCGGTGCCGGTCTTGATGCCCTGGTAGCGGTAGAGCTCCGCACCGCTGGTGGCGTCGGTGATGACGTGCAGCTGGCTGGGCGTGCCGTCGTCCTGCAGACCGCCGACCACCGTCTCCCAGGCGAGCTTCGGGGTGCCGCTGCCCGCCCAGACGACCTTGCGCGCGCTGTCGGTGGTGGGCTTGTCGGCGGCGAGGGACTTGGCCGCCTTCAGGGCCTTGGTCTCGGCGGACGCCTTGGTGACGGTCGCCGTCGTGGAGGCGACCTTCACGCTGCGCTTGCTGTTGAACGTCGTGCTCACGGTGCCGGTGGCCTCGGCGGCGGGCGGGGTGTGCACCACGAGGTCGCCGCCCAGGACGGGCAGGCCGGCGAAGGTCCGCTCGTAGCGGGTGTGGAGGGTGCCGTCGTTGTCCTTGACGACGTCCTTGACGACCAGTTTCTCCTGGGCGCCGAGGCCGATCGTGCGGGCCGTCGCGGTGGTCTTCTGTGCCGCGCTCCTGATCAGCGCGGTGTGCTGGGCCGGGGTGAGCTTGGCCTCCAGACCACCGGTGCGCAGAGGGCTGGGGTGGGGGGCAGCGGGCTTCGCGTTCGCCGGAACCGACTGGATGCCGACGGCGAGGAAGGCTGCGGTGGAGACCAGGGCTCCTACCGCCATCCGCTTGCGGGCGATGCGTCTCACTCGTTCTCCTACTGCGGTGGCCGCGTGGGGCGGCCGGACAGACCGGGCAGCCGGGTGTGCTGACCGGGACGAGCCGAGCTGTGCGGGACCGAGACTGCGTGGAGAGAACGTGGGGGGTACGTGCCGCAGTTGGGGGGAGGATGGCAGGCTTGACCGAGGCATGTCAGCACGGTCGGGGACAATCGAGGGTTATCCCTCTGCGCCGCGCGGAGACAGAGGGACGACCCCTTGTCCACCCAAGTGCCGTTGCAGGAAACGAATCTGACGGCTCATCAGCCGACCCGTAACCGGACTTCCGATCGGCTGATGACCGACGCCCGGCATCAGAAACACCTCATGCGGACGCCCGGCCTCCCGAAGCGCGTCGGACAGACGCACCGTGTTGAGCGGCGGAACGTTGCGATCGTCGAGGCCGTGCATCAGCAGCAACGGCCGTAGGAGACGAGGCGCGTCCCGCACGAGCGAGCAGGCCTCGTACCGCTCCGGAAACCGGTCGGGATGACCGAGACTCCGCTCACGCCAATGGGCGTTGTACAACCGCTGGTCGGTGACGCCCGCCCCGGCGACGGCGGCGTGGAAGACGTCCGGGCGACGCAGCACCGCGGCGACCGCGAGAGAACCACCGAAGGACCACCCCCGGACACCGACCCGCCCCAGATCGAGCTCCGGATGCAGCCGGCCCGCCTCCCGTACCGCGGTGACCTGGTCCTCGACCGCCGCCCCGAACAGATCACCGTGGACCTCACGCTCCCACTCCGGCCCACGCCCGGGAGTGCCCCGCCCGTCCGCGCCGAGCACAGCGAACCCGTGCTCGGCGAACCACTGCGACACCAGCACCCGCCAGTCCAGCTCCGCGGTGACCCGCTGTACGGCCGCACCCCCGTACGGATCCGCCAGCACGGGCAGTTGACCGCTCCCCGCCCGAAACCAGGAGGGCAGATGGAGCCGGGCGCGCAGCTCACGCGGGCCCAGGACGAGACCGAGGGGATGCACGTCGAGTACAGGCTGCTCGGCGTACGAGGAAATCGTGACGGTCGGCCTCCCGCTGCGCCGCACCCGGATCCGCCCATCGGGCCGGTCCGCGCCGCGCTCGACCTCGACGAGAGTGCCGGCGCGGCACAGGCCGGAGTGGACGGCGGGACCCGAACTCAACCTGAGGACGCCTGCCGTGCGCCCATAGCTGTAGACGTGCGCCTCGGTGGGCTCGGCGGACTCGGACGCGGCGAACAGCACCTCGTCACCGTCCACACCGAGCACGGAACGGAGTTGGAGCCCGGTCGGCGTGACGGGGACGCCGTCGACGGTGAGCCGGCGGGTGCCGTGCAGATCGGCATGGGCAAGGAGAGCGCCGGAGCCGGTACGGACGGGGATCCCCGGGACGAGGTGCACCCAACGGTCGTCGCGCTGTTCGTGCAGGACTGTCGTCCGCCCGTCGCCGGGGTCGATCGAGAGCAATCGGACCGTGCGCTGGTCGCGGGACTGCACGACGACGTAGGGCCCGTGCTCGTCCCAGCCGGCCCCGACGACGTACTCGAACCCCTCTCGGTCCCAACGTGCCTGTGCCACCAGGCCGTTGTCTCCGGCGATCCAGAGTGTGACGTCGGCATTGGGGGTACCGACGGCCGCGAAACGCCGTCCGGGTGCCTCGGAGTCGAGTGCGGGCCAGGGGCGGACGCGACTGGAGTCCGTACGGGCGATGAGGAGTTGGGTGCCGCCCGGGGACCACCAGTGGCCGAGGGGGCCGTTCGGTGCGGTGGCCGCGGTGTGTACAGCGGTCCCGAATTCGACGTCGGGGGCGTCGGGTTCGGCGATGGCTCGATCCGCCATGCCGTCGGCGCTCATCAGGCGCAGGGCGCCGCCATTGACGTAGGCGATCCGGTGTCCCGTGGGGTCGGGGCGCGGGTCGGACACCGGGCCGGGCGTCGGCAGCCGCCACGGCGGTCCGCCGGTGACGCGCACCGCCCACAACTCCCCCGCCAGGACGAAGGCGACCAGGTCACCACGTCGGCTCATGGCGTACGCCCCGACGCCGGTCGACCTCTGCCGCCTCAACGTCACCGGGTCCGCCAGCAGGCGCTCCGTGCCGGAGTCGAGGTCCAGGGCCCCGAGACAGGTGAGCGGATCGTCTCCGGCGCGGGAGCGCAGAAAGAGGACGGTCCTGCCGTCGGAAGTGATGGCGAGGTGGGCGGGGACGCCGTGGGTGAAGCGTGCGGTGCGGACGAGTTGTTCGGGGAGAGGTGGGATCGGCACGTACGGCACCTTCCACCGCGCGCCGTAATTAAACGTATGTTCGAATCTGCTTGCCTGTGCCGACGCGGCTAGACCCGTTCGGTCGCGGCTTTCGCGATCGTGTCCCGCAACACTTCGCGCGCCGCGTCCAGTTCGGCGGCCCGTCGGTCGAGCGCACTGAGCTCGTCCCGAAGGGCGTCGAGCACGCCCGGGCAGGCGCGCACGGCGGCCGTGCCGGATGTGCAGGGCAGGACCTGGCGGATGACCCGGGTGGGCAGCCCGGCGGCGAGCAGGGAGCGGATGCGCAGCACGGCGGCGGTGTCGGAATCGCCGTACCGGCGATAGCCGTTGGGCAGCCGCTCGGGCCGTAGCAGCCCCACTCGCTCGTAGTAGCGCAGCAGCCGTTCGCTGGTTCCGGTCCGCTCGGCCAGCTCCCCGATCAGCATCGGCCCGCTCCTCTCGCTTGACCTTCCAACGGTGTCAGGGATCAACACTGCTGACGGCCACCGGCATTCCGTCGGGGGCCGTACCGCTCCGCCGGGTTCCCGCCGCGTCGGAGTCCGTATCAGTCCGGAAGGCAGACATGATCATCGATGCCCACAGCCACGTCCACGACCCGCTCCACGTGCATCTGTCCGCGCTGGACGACGCGGGTGTGGATCGCGCCGTCCTCTTTCCCACCCGACCGCACCCGGAGCGGGCGACTGATCTGGCCTCCCTGCGCCGCGAGATGAGCGTGCTGGACCGTGCTCTGGGCGGCGGCGGGAGTACGGACGTCCCGCGCGCAGACGACGGATTCGCTGTGGCATGGCGGGAGTTGGACGAGGCCCTTGCGACCCACCCGGACCGGTTCCTCGGCTTCGGTTCCGTCCGATTGGACCGCTCCGCCACCGAGATCGCGGCCGCCGTGGACCGGGACGTGGTCGCTCGCGGACTGCACGGCGTAGGTGAGCTCACTCCCCCGCCCGACCGGGCGGACCTGGTCGAGCCGGTCCTCCGGGCGGCGCACGACCATGCCGGGCTGCCGGTGGTCGTCCACGGCTTCGCCCCCACCACCGCGGCGGACGTGCGCACGCTCGTCGCCCTGGCGGCCCGCTACCCGCGAGTCCCCCTGGTGATCAGCCAACTGGCCGGGACCAACTGGATGGAAGCGGTCGAACTGGCCCGGACCGCGCCCAACGTCTACCTGGAACTCTCCACGGCCGCCCTGATCTTCGCGGTCCGGCTCGCGATCCGCGAACTCCCCACCCGCACCCTCTTCGGCTCGGACGCCCCCTACGGCGACCCCGTCGTCGCGCGCACCACGGTGGAACGGGTCACTCGGCCCGGCGAGATCCGGGAACGGGTGCTGGGCGGGAACCTCGCGGAGCTGCTGCGCCTGGCGTGACGGGTGGCCGGTGCCCGTCCGGGCCACAGGTAAAGTGCCGAGGTCGGAAGGGAGATGTGCATGCACCGGGATGGGTCTCCGCTGCCGGGTCCGACGGGACAGCTGGTCGGGCGCGATCACGACCTCGTACTGATGCGGGAGTTCGTCGACGAGGCCCTGCTCTGCGGCGGGGCGCTGCTGTTGTCCGGGGATGCCGGTGTCGGCAAGACGGTGCTGCTGGACGCGGCGGCCGAGCGGGCGCACGGCGCGGGTGCGCGGGTGGTGCGTGCGGCCGGCGTGGAGTTCGAGAGCACCATCAGCTTCTCGGGGCTCCATCAGGTTCTGCAGCCGTTGTTCGCGGGGATCGAGGGGTTGAGCGATCCGTATCGCAACGCCCTCGGTGCCGCGTTGGGGCTGGACCAGGGGGCACCCTCCGATCAACTCCTCGTCGCGAACGCGGTGTTGACCCTGTTCGCGCAGGGAGCCGCGGAGCGCCCGCTGCTGGTCGTCGTCGACGATCTTCCGTGGCTGGACCGCGCCAGCGCCACGGTGCTGGGCTTCGTCGCGCGCCGCCTGGGCGGCAGCAGGGTCGGCGTCCTCGGCGCGTACCGGTCGGGAGAGGGAAGTTTTTTCGAGCACGGCGGAGTCCCCCGGCACCACGTGCAGCCGCTCGGCAGGGCCGCGGCGGCGGCGTTGATCGAGTCGCGCTCCCCCTCCCTGGCCCCCCGCGTGCGGGAGCGCCTGCTGACCGAGGCGCAGGGCAACCCGCTGGCCCTCCTTGAACTGCCCACCGCCCTCAGCAGCACGCAACGCTCCGGCGCCGGGATGCCCGAACTGCTGCCGTTGAGCCGCCGGCTCCAGGCGGTGTTCGCCTCCCGCGTGGAGGCACTGCCCGCCTCGACCCGCCTGCTCCTCCTGTACGCGGTCCTGGACGGCACCGGTGACCTGCGCGTCCTCGCGTCGGCCGGTTCCGAGGCGACCCGTATGGAAGACCTGAGCGATGCGGAGCGGGCGGGACTCGTGTACGTGGACGAGAGCACCGGACGCCTGGCGTTCCGGCATCCGCTCACGCGCTCCGCCGTCGTGGAGCTCTCGACCAGCGATCAGCGGCGCGAGGTGCATCGCGCCCTCGCCGCCTACCGGACCGACCGGCCCGACCGGCGCGCCTGGCACCTGGCCCACGCCGCGGTCGAACCCGACGAGGACGTCGCGGTACTGCTGGAGCAGGTGGCGCGCGCGAACGTGCGGCGGGGTGACGCGGGCGGCGCCATCAATGCGCTGCTGCGCGCCGCGGAGCTGAGTCCGCGCGGCTACGAGCGCAGTCGCCGGATCGCCGAGGCGGCCTATCTCGGCGCGGACCTGACCGGTGATCTGCGGGATGTGCCGAGACTGCTGGAGGAGGCCCGCCTGGCCGACGGCGGACGGGCCGGGCCGCTGGTCGCCGCGGTGGCGGCGGCCCACCACATCCTGCTCAGCGGCGAGGGCGACCTCGACACCGCCCACCGGCTGCTCGTCGGCGCCATCCGGATGCAGCACCAGCCGTACGACGCGACCGACCCGACCATGATCAACGCGCTGTACACACTCGCCTGGCTGTGCCAGAGCAGTCAGCGCGCGGAGCTGTGGCAACCGCTGCACACGGCACTGAGCCTCGTGAAGCCGGGGATTCCGGACCAACTCGCCCTGGCCCTCAGCACGATGGCCGATCCGGCGCGGACCGCACCGCCCGCGCTCGCGAAGCTCGACGAGGCGATCACCTCGCTCGACCGCGAGGTCGACCCCGTCCGCGTCATCCGGATCGCCATGACCTCTCTCTACGTGGACCGGTTGCCCGGGTGCAGGACGGCGTTGCGGCGCGTCCTGCGCGAAGGGCGGGACAACAGCTCGCTCGCCGTGGAGATCCAGGGGTTGGTCTACCTGGGCAGGGACCACTTCGCGGCGGGCGAGTGGGACGAGCTCGAAGCACAGGCCACACAGGGACGGGATCTGGGGGAAGCCCACAGTTATCAGCTGCTGTCGACGGAGTTCCTGTACCAGCGGGCGCTGGTCGCCGCGGCGCGCGGTGACGAGGCCACCACGCGAGCGCTGACGGACGAGATGACTCTGTGGGCGACACCGCGCGGGGTGGGTTCCTATCTGTCCTGCGCCTCGCACGCGCGGGCGCTCGCCGCGATCGGCCGCGGCCGGTTCGAGGACGCCTACCGGCACGCGTCCGCCATCAGCCGCCCGGGGGAACTCGCCTCGCACGTCCCTCCGGCCCTCTTCGTCGTCATGGACCTCGTCGAGGCCGCGGTCAGGACGGGCCGGATCAAGGAGGCGGCCGCTCATGCCGCGGTGGCGCGCGAGGCCGGCATCGACGCGATCTCGCCCCGCCTCGCGCTGCTCGTCAAGGCGTCGGCGGCGATCGCGGCCGTCGACCACGACGCGACCGCGCTGTTCGAGGAGGCGCTCGCCGTACCCGGCACCGACCGCTGGCCCTTCGAGCTGGCCAGGGTCCGACTCGCCTACGCCGAACGCCTCCGCCGCGCCAAGGCCACCTCTGAGGCGCGCACCCAACTCGGCGATGCCATCGACGCTTTCGAACGACTCGGCGCACGACCCTGGGCGGCACGCGCGGGCAACGAACTGCGGGCGACCGGTCTGTCCCTGGGAGCCGCCGGGACCTCCGGGCCGGCGTCGCTGACCCCGCAGCAACGGGAGATCGCCATGCTCGCGGCGGCCGGCCTCACCAACAAGCAGATCGCCGAACGCCTCTTCCTCTCCCCCCGCACCGTCGCCGCCCACCTGCGCCAGCTCTTCCCGAAGCTGGGCGTGGCCTCACGCGCCGCCCTGCGTGACGCGTTGGCGCACCTGCCGCCCGAGTAGTGCTGCCGCGCAGGGCCAGGAAGGTGTACTGCTGGGGGAGGTCTCCCGGGCTCAGCCTCGCAGCGGCTGCGCCAGTCGTTCGAGCAGGCCTGCGACCAGGGCGGTCTGGGCGGGCACGGTGTCCGGGTAGATGAACTCCCCCTGGGCATGGGCTCCGTCGCCGACGGCGCCCATGCCGCACAGCACGGGCAGACCGAGCGCGGCGACGAAGTTGGCGTCACTGGCGCCGCCGACCGCGGTGTCGCGCAGGGCGTCGCGGCCCTGTTCGCGGGCGACCGCGCGGGCTAGGTCGAGCAGGGGGACGGAGGCGGCGTTGAGGGTCATCGGCGGCCGGTTCCAGGCGTGGTCGATATCGATCCGGACGCGCGGGTCGCTGACCTCGATGGCGTCCAACTCCGCGTCGACACGGTCCTGTTCGGCCTGACTGCTGACCCGGATGTCGACACCGGCGGTGGCCTGTCCGGCGACGACGTTGATGGCCGAACCGCCCTTGAAGAGGCCGGTGTTGATCGTGGTGCCCTTTTCGGGCGCGGCGACCATCGCGGCGGCCACTACGAACTCGGACAGCGCGGTGATCGCACTCGCCCCGTCCTGCGGCGCGAGCCCGGCGTGCGCCTCCACTCCGGTGACGGTGACCTGGAAGATCCCGGTGCCCTTGCGGGCGGTCTTGACCGCGCCGTGGGCACTCGGCTCCAGTACCAGCGTGACGTCGGCCTGCTGCGCGACCTCCTCGATCACCGGCCGCGAGGACAGGGACCCGATCTCCTCGTCACCGTTGAAGAGGAAGGTGACGGTGGGCAGCGGCACACCACTCTCCCGGGCCAGTTTCAGGGCCCAAATGCCCTGCGCCAGACCGGCCTTCATGTCGAAGATGCCCGGCCCGCCGAGCCTGTCCCGCCCGTCGTCGGACGGCCCCGGCTGCTGCCACCCGGCCAGGGTCCCGGTCGGCCATACGGTGTCGTAGTGGCCCACGAGCGCGACATGCCCGGCGCCGGTACCGGCGTAGCTCAGGGTGAGGGTGTCGCCGCACGCGCCACCGGGGTGGCGCTGTTCGTGGTCAGGCCGGCCGAGTCGCCGGACGGTCAGCTCACGCAGGAGGTCCAGGCCGCCGGCGAGGCCGGGAAGGTCGTAACTGCCGGTCTCCTGGCGGACGAGGGTCAGGATGTCGTCGACGATTTTCGACGAGACGTCCTGGGCGCGGGCGGTGAGGGGGGCGGCTGCGGGTGAGGCGGTCATCATCTGCTTTCTCGTACGGAGGCATGCGGGCATGGCGGTGTCGCGGGATCAGCCGACGCCGAAGGGGATGCCGAGCAGGTACCAGGCCACGAAGAACGCGACCCAGACGATCCAGACGACGGCGGCGATCGGGATCGTGAAGGAGGCCAGGGTGCCGATGCCGGCGGACTTCTTGTGCTGCTGGATGAAGCCCAGCGCCATCGCGAAGTACGGGCTCATCGGGGTGACGCAGTTGGTGACCGAGTCGGCGACGCGGTAGACGGCCTGGGTGGTCTCGGGTTCGATGCCGATGAGCATCAGCATGGGGACGAGGATCGGCGCGGCCAGCGCCCACAGGGCGGAGCCGCTGGTGATGACGAGGTTCATGAAGGTGATCAGTACGGCGATGCCGACCAGCACGGTCCAGCCGCCCAGGTGCATGTCCTTGAGCGTCTGCGCGCCCTCGATGGCGATGACGTTGCCGATGTTCGTCCACTTGAAGTAGGCGAGGAACTGCGAGATCGCGAAGAAGAGGACGAGGATCGGGGCGTAGGTGCGCGTGCCCTCGACCAGCCCGTCGACGATGTCGCGCGGGGCTTGGAAGGTGCCGGTCATCCGGCCGTAGACCCAGCCGAGCAGGGTGAAGAACAGGAAGAGGACCAGCGACATGCCCGTGATCAGCGGGGACTCGACGATGGAGCCGCCCGGGCCGCGCAGTGGTGAGGAGGCCGGGAGGAGGGCCGCCGCCAGGAGGGCGACGAAGCCGAGCGCGACCAGGCCGGTCGTCCGCAATGCCCGGCGCTGCTCCTCGGTGACCTCGATGGTCTTCAGTTCGTCGGCGGTCAGCGCGGCGATCGGCTCGTCGGGGTCGAGGTCCGAGCGCTTGGCGATGACCTTGTCGACGACGAGTGTGATCACCAGGGCGACGAGGACCGACGAGGCGAGCGCGAAGAAGTAGTTGGCCACCGGGGTGACGACGTGGTCCGCGTCGATGGTGTGGGCCGCGGCGGTGGAGATCGAGGACAGCAGTACGTCGGTCGTGGTGATCGCCGGGGAGGCGTCGTAACCGGCGGAGATCGAGACGTAGGCGACGATGCAGCCGAGCACCGGACTGCGGCCGGCGGCGCGGTAGACGAGGGCGCCGAGCGGGATGAGGGTGACGTACGCGGCGTCGCCCGCGACATGGGCGACCATCGCCGTCATCGACAGCGCGAAGGTGAGGTACCTGCCCGGCACGCGCGCCACCATGCCGCGCAGCATGGTCGTGAACAGCCCGCTGGCCTCGGCGACGGCGATGCCGAAGCCCACGATCAGGATGGTGGCCAGCGGCGGGAAGGTCGCGAAGTTGTCGACGGCCCCCTCGATCATCGTCGTCAGGCCGGCCTTGCTGAGCAGGCTCTGCACCTTGATGGCCTCGTGCGTCCCCGGGTGGACGGTGCCGGCACCGGCCGCCGCCAGTACCGCGCTGAGGACGACCACGACCCCCGCGAGGATCCAGAACAGCCAGAAGGGGTTGGGGAGTCTGTTGCCGACCTTCTCGATCGCCGCGAAGCTCCGGAACGCGATGCGAAGAGCTCTCGACTGTGGCTCGGTCGGCTGGGACGGGGGCGGGGACTGAGGCTGAGCGGAGGTGACACTCATGGATACCTCTTCGTGCAGTGGGGGGACGTTCCTGCGAACGATGGCATCCTGATGAGAGATTCTCTATATCTCCGATGTAAGAGTGGGATGAATCGGCACCCTAAAGGGAGCACCATGACCCGTCCTCTCCTCGACGAGCTCGACCGGCGCCTCATCGGCGCGCTCCACCTGGCACCCCGGGCCACCTGGGACGACATCGGCGAGATCCTCGCCGCCGACGCCAGCACGCTCAAACGCCGTTACGACCGGTTGCACGAGGCACGGATGGTCCGCGTGATCGGACAGGCCGACTGGGGCATGCACTCCACGGCCATGCCGGTCCATGTCTTCCTCGACATCACCGGCGAGACCCCGCTCGCCGTCCTCCACCGGCTCCGCGGCCTGCCCCATCTCCAGCTGCTGGCACAGATCTCGGGCGACCACCCGCTCTACGCCGTCGTGCACGCCCCGTCCGAGGCGGCCACCAGCGAGGCGATCGACCGGATGTTCTCCGTCCCCGGTGTCCGCCGCGTCAAGGCGTTGCCGGCGCTCAGCACCCTGCGCCGGGGCAGAACCTGGGACCCGCAGTTCCTCACGGAGACGGAACGCGCCGACCTGCTGAAGCTCACCGGCGCCCGCCCCGAGGGCACCGCGACCGCCACGCCCCCGGCGAAACCGCTCAGCGAGGCGGAGCGCACGGCCGTCGCCCAACTGCTCCGGGACAGCCGGGCATCCGCCGCGAGCATCGCCCGAGCCGCCGGCCTGGCCACCTCCACCGCGCACCGCGTCGTCCGTCGGGTCCTGGACGAGGAGTGGGTGAAACCGCGTCTGGAGGTCGTGTCGGAATGGCTGGGCTTTGAGACGTCCTTCATCCTCCGCCTGCGGGTGGCTCCGGGTGAGACCCCCGACGTGATGCGCCGCATCGACCACCTCCCCCAGACCCGGCTCGTCGCCCACGTCGCGAGCGACATGTCCGTGCTCGCCACCGGCCTGGTCGCCGACCGCTCCGCCCTGGCGCTCTTCGTCGACCACGAGCTGGCCAGGATCCCCGGCCTCCTCGCCGTCAGCGTCGACGTCATGCTCACCGAGCCGCGCCGCTACTGGCTGGACCGCGACCTGACCTCGGGCCTCGGCGAGTTCCACGCGCCGACGCTGCTGTGAGCCTCCGGCCGCGCCTGGTCGCGATGGACGGCACACTCAGCCAACTCGGCCACCCCGGACCGGTCACCGTGGAGACCACCGACCTGCAACGACGTCCGCTACCGCTTCGTCCTCGGCATGTCGGCCCTGGATGAAGACGGGGCGGAACCCCTGGGCTGAGCGGCCGCCACGACCAGTCGCCGGATGTCGTCCAGGTCGGCCTCGAACTCGGCGGTGAGGTCCACGGGCAGGTCCAGCCACGGTCCGAGTCTGGTGTGGCCCGGGAGCTCGCCGTCCGGGAGTTGACCGCGTCGGCCGCGCGGGTCCAGGGCTCCCGGCGAGAAGCGGCCCGAGGCCTCGGAGGCGGCGAAGCCGATCACGAAGGTGCTGACCAGGCGTTCCAGTCGGGGCACCTCGGATTCCGGGACTCCCGCTTCGATGAGGGCGACGTAGATGAAGTCGACCGCTCGCACGGCGTCCGGCGTGACGGCGGGACGGGAGAAGAGGAGTTGCGCGGCCCAGGGGTGCTGCCCGGTCACCTCCCGGACGGCGTACGCGAGGGCGTTGAGCCGCTCGTCCCAGGCCAGGTCCTCGACCACGCCCGACCGCAGCAGCGCGGCGAGCAGGCGTCCGACCATGCCGTCGAGGAGCTCGGCCTTGTCCTTGACGTGCCGGTACAACGCCATCGGCGTCACGCCGACGCGCTCCGCCAGTGCGCGCATGGAGACCGCGTCGAGGCCGTGCTCGTCGGCGATGGCCAGCGCCGCGTCCAGGATCTCTTCACGTCTGCCGCTCATGGGTCTACAGTGTAGACGTATACGGCGTATACGCACGCCGATTCCCGGATCCATCGCTGGTACCTGGAGGGCAGATGCTCGTCGCGGACGGACTGGTGAAGCGCTACGGCAGGCGGCGTGCGCTCGACGGCTTCGACCTGTCGGTCGCGCCCGGCGAGATCGTCGGCCTGATCGGGCACAACGGCGCCGGCAAGACCACCTTCGTCGAGATCGTCACCGGTCTCGTGCGTCCCGACGCGGGCCGACTCCAGGTCGGGGCGCTCGACGCGCTACGCGCCGGCCGGGCCGCGCGACGGCTGCTCGGCGTGGCTCCGCAGGAGTTGGCCCTGTACGGCGGTGTCAGCGTGCGGGAGAACCTGCGGCTGTACGCCGGACTGGCGGGGCTGCGCGGACGGCGCCGGGCCGCCGAGATCGCCCGTGTCCTGGAGGAGTTGCACCTGACGGCTCTCGCGGACCGGCCCGTGGGCGTACTCTCCGGCGGGCAGCGCCGCCGCGTCCAGGCAGCCACCGCCATGGTCGGTTCCCCGCCCCTGCTGCTGCTCGACGAGCCGACGGCCGGGGCCGATCCGCAGACGCGAGCGGCCCTGCTGACCGCCGTCAGGTCCCGCGCCGAGGCCGGTGCCGCCGTGGTCTACACGACGCACTACCTGCCCGAACTCGTCGACCTCGACGCCACGTTGGCGCTCGCACGAGCCGGGCGGGTCATCGCGCGCGGCACCCAGGAAGAACTCACCCGCCACCTCCCCGGCGAACTCAGGGTCTCGTTCGCCGATCCGGCCGACGCCGAGCTACGGATGTCGACCACGGACCCCGGCGCCGATCTCGCCGCCCTGCTCGCCGCCGGCCGCACGCCCTCCGGCGTCGACATCCGCCGCCCGAGCCTGGACGACCTCTACCGGTCCCTCGAAACCACGGAGCCGCAGAATGCCCCGACCGACCCGGAGCCGCACGATGCGGCCGCGTGAGTCCGCCGCCCGCGTGAGTGTCCTGATACGCCACAACGCGCTGCTGATGCTGCGCGAACCGGGCCCGCTGCTGAGCCGGATGATCCTGCCGTTGGTCTTCATCACCCTGCTGCGTCCGCTCTACCTCGCCGCGCAGGGCCGGACGGCCGGTACCGAGCAGGCCGTCGTCGGCACCCTGGTCACCTTCTCGCTGCTCGCGCTGAGCATCTCCGGCAGCGCGATCCTCACCGAACGGCTCGCCCACACATGGGACCGGCTGCGCGGCACACCGCTCCACCCCGCGGAGTTGCTCGCCGGCAAGGCCGTCCCCGTCTTCGCGGCGCTGTTCGCCCAGCAGTTGCTGATCGTCGGCTTCGGCGTGGGGGTCTTCGGGCTGGCCGTGCCGCACCCGTTCCTGCTGCTGAGCGTCCTGCTGTGCTGGAGCTGCACCCTGCTCGGTCTCGGCGCGCTGCTCGGGGTCGTGGTGCGCAGCATGGGCGAGCTGTCCGCCGCCTATGACGTCGGCGGCATGCTGCTCAGCAGTGTCGGTGGCGCGCTCGTCCCGCTCAGCGTCCTGCCGGCCTGGGTGTCGGACGTGGCTCCGGCCTCGCCCGGCTACTGGGCGACCCGAGGTCTGCACGCCGCGCTCACCGGCGGCACGCACAGCGTCGCGGCGGCCTGCGGCACGCTCCTCGGCACGGCGTTGATCTGCGGCGCCCTGGCCTCGGTGCGTCTGCGGGGCGGCAGTGCCCGGCTGGTCGCGCTGTAGGCCCACCGTGCGGCCTGAGTGAGCTGCTGATGGCACAGAGTTCACAGCGAACTGCGAGGAAGGGCTTGCTTTCACGCGCCGTGACCGTAATCTTCACCCACAAGGTGCCTTTGCTCTGGGGGGAGTTGGCGCATGAACGGCACGATCGACGGGTTCCGCTATGGTGCGGTGACCCCGGTGGCGGCCTATTTGATGGCCTGCCTGGGAGGGGCGCTGGGGCTGCGGTGCATCGTCCGCTCCCTGCTCAACGAGGAGTCCTGGAAGCCCGGTTGGCTGGCGCTCGGCGCCGCGTCCATCGGCTGCGGCATCTGGACCATGCACTTCATCGCGATGCTCGGCTTCCAGGTCGAGGAGACCGGGATCCGCTACAACGTGGCTCTGACCGTACTCAGCCTGGTTGTCGCGATCCTCGTGGTCGCCATCGGTGTGTTCATCGTCGGCTATCTGGGCGCCGGCCGGACGACACTGGCGGTCGCCGGTGTCATCACCGGGCTCGGTGTCGCCGCGATGCACTACCTCGGCATGGCGGCCATGCAGCTCAACGGGGACATCGAGTACAACGTGGTCACCGTCGGCCTGTCCGTCCTGATCGCGATCGTCGCCGCTACCGCCGCGCTCTGGGCCGCCGTCTCCATCCGGGGATTCCTGACGAGCCTCGGGGCCAGCCTCGTCATGGGTATCGCGGTGTCCGGCATGCACTACACGGGCATGGCCGCCGTGGCCGTCCATGTGCACAACAACGGCAACGGCGCCTACTCGGGCGACTCGCCCACCTCACTGCTGCTGCCGATGCTGCTGGGACCGGCGGTCTTCCTGCTGCTGGCCGGCGTGGTGGTCATGTTCGACCCGCTGCTGGTGCTCGGCGACGGCGAATGGAACCGCACCTCGTCCGGCTCGCCCCGGGGCGCGGCCACGAAGACGTCCGACGCGGGAGACCCGGCCGCCGGATCCGGCGCGCGTTCCCGGGGCAGCTTCCTCGACCGGTCCGCCACCGCGGCACGGCCACACCCGGACGGGCCCGCAGCCACGTCCCGGCAGTCTCGGGACATCTCCCAAGCCACCGCCTCCGGAGGACGGCGCCGGAATCCGTCCCGGTCCGCGCCCGGTCGTCCCCAGGAACCCACCGGGGCCGGCCCCGGACGTCCCACGGAGTCCGGCTCGGGACATTCCACGGAGTCCGGCTCCGGACGTTCCACCGGCACCGGCGGTGGACTACCCCCGCAACCGCTCCGGACCACGTCCGCGCCCAAACCCACGCCCACAACCGCGCGTCGGCAGGCACCACCAACCACCGGCCCGGCACAGGGACACTACGGTCCCCCGCAGCAGGCACCTCGCCCGGCCCCACCGCGCGCCCAGGAGTGGTAGCCGGCCTGACCCGCGACCCGTCGGCCCGCCCGCCGACGTCCTGACCACCCGGCGATGTCCGGCGCCGGCGCGGGACCGCTCCCGCAACCGCTGCGAACCGCCTCCGCCCCAGACCCGCGGCCACACCGCACGTCGGCCGGCACCCCACCCGGCCCCGCCCTGCGTCCACGAGATAGTGGCCCGCCCGACCCAACGGCCATCGGCGCCCCGATCACCCAGCCACCCGAGCACGTCAGTTCGGCGCACCGGGCGGCACCCGTGGCAGCGGGTCGAGCAGGACCGAGCCGGGGTCGGACAGGAAACGGCCGATCAGGCCGGCGGCCTCACGACCGCCGTCGTCGTCCCGGTGGCCGGCCTCCTCGGCGAACCGGCGCAGCGCGGCGCGCAGTTCCGTGCGCGCGACGGCGTGCAGGGTGCCGTCCTCGGCCACGGTCAGCAGGTGGTTGAGGAGCGTCCACTCGGCCGTGTGCCGCACCGCCTCACCGCCACGCGTCTCCGCCGGGACCGGATCGCCGCGGCGCCAGGTGGCGGCGAGGAGCGCGTCGACCACGTCGGTGACACCCGGCACGCCGGGGTCGGTGGCGTGCTGCCAGGCGAGGCGGTTCAACCGGGCCGGTTCCAGGAGCTGTTCGGTGACCAGGGTGACGGCGGCTCCGACCGCCACGAGGGGGTCGAAGATCCGGCCCGCGCCCGTGTCGAGGTACTGCTCGGTGCGTCCGTAGCGGATGGCCGGCGGGGTTAGGGTGTCCAACACGGCGCCGGGCAGGGCGAGTTGGTCGGCGTACAGGAGCGAGGCCAGCCGGGCGAGCGCCCGCTGCTGAGTGGCGGCGTCGACTACGTCCGTACCCCGGACCCTACCGAGTCCGTCTCCCGCGAGGCCGTACGCGTACCGCACTCCCCCGACCAGCCGCGCCACCGCGGCCACCTCGTGCCGGTGCAGGAGGTACAACAGCGCGAACCGCTCCTCCAGTTCACCGGTCTGCCGCTCGGGCGGCAGCACCCCGCGTGAGAACCCGTCGAGCGCGACCCGGCGAACGCGTGTCATCGTCTCCAGGGCCTGGAACGGGTGTGCGGCCGTCACCCAGGGCACGCCGTCGGCATGGGCGACGTCCGGTCCCTGGCCATCGTCGTCGGAGACGTAGGCCAACTCGGCGGACTCCCGCCGCAGTCGGGCGAGTTCGGCCGTCTCGTCCGCGAACCGACCGTAGGCGTGGGCGACGAGGAAGTGGTCCCACGGGCCCAGCCCCGTCGAGTAGGCGGCGGACAGATCGATGCGGCCGTCGTCGCCGACGCGGACACCCGCGTGCGGGTAGTCCATGACCGACGGCTTCGGGTGGGTCGTACTCGCGAAGTTGTGCATGAAGCCGAGGGCGTGGCCGATCTCGTGCGCTGCGAGGTGGCGCAGTCGGGCGAGGACCAACTCCTCGACGGCGGCTAGGCGTTCGGCCTCGTCGGGGCGTCCGTAGGGGGCCAGCAGAGCCTCGCCCAGCGCACGGACCTGCTCGACGCGCTGGGAACCGAGGCGTACCCGGGCGTGCAGGATCTCGCCGGTGCGCGGGTCGGTCAGCCCCTGGCCGAGGGACCAGCCGCGGCCTGCCCGGTGCACCCACACCACGCCGTTGACCCCCGGCTCGTACGGGTCGAAGCCGTCGCCGCCCGCCTCGACGCGATAGGCGTCGGGCAGGCCGATCGCCGCGAACGCGTCCCGCCACCAGTTGCCGCCCTCGATCACGGCCGAGCGGAAGGGTTCGGGGACGGCCGGGTCGACCTGGAACACGATGGGGGCCGTGCCCGGGCCGACGCGGAAGCGGGGCTGGACCTTGACCTGCGTGTCGGCCAGTCCGACGCGGCCGTGGTCGGCGTATCCGACGCCGTAGCCGCCGGAGGCGGGGTGGAAGCGGCGTACCGGCATCGGGTCGGCGGGCAGCCGGATCAGGTTGAGCTGCTGGACGACCGTCACGGCGCGCGGGTCGGCGGCGACCGCCCGGATCGCGGCGCCGCGGCCGGGACCCCGGAAGGTGAGGAGGGCAGGCAGGCGGATGCCGGTGGGGCCGGTACGGCTGTCGGCGACGAGCGGGAGACTGAGGGCCGCGTCGACGGCGTACTCCCCCTGTTCCTTCTCGTGCAGGTGCTCGGCGACCCGGTCGTGGTCGGCGAGGACGAGGTCGGTCGCGTCCACGAGGGCCGCGCCGTTCTCCTCGCGCAGCACCAGGCCGCTCCACACCACGGACATGGCGAAGGACTCCTGACCGGCGCGCACGGCGGCCTCGTCGCCGGAGGTCAGGAAATGTTTGTTGCGGACGACGAACAGGACCCGGTCGCCGGTCCGCCGGAACACCGCGAGTCTCGCCTTGCCCGCGCGGCCCCGGTCCAGCCACAGCTCGCTGGAGCCGAGCCCCTGGGAGAGGGAGACGGTGAGCAGGAACGGCTCGTCGAAGTGGCGGATGCCCAGGAGCACCCGGTCATCCGGGAGGACGGCGTCGGTGACGAGGTCGATGAAGTCGGCCGGCATGCGTGCCCTTTCGGAGAGGGGTGCTCGACGTGATCCTTTCAGGCACGGCTCGCGTGGTGACGGGCGGGAACAGCGGGAACACTTCGTACGGTGATCCGGTTGGCACTGCCGTCCGGAGATGATCGAAGAACCACGGAGGAGCCCGTGCCGCCGACCTCACGCCCCTTGCGCAAGCTGGGCTTCCTGACCATCGGCCTGTTCGACGAGGCCGATCCGCGCAAGGGCCACGAGTCCACGCTGGAGATCATCGAACTGGGCGAACGGCTCGGCTTCGACAGCGCGTGGCTGCGCCACCGTCATCTGCAGTACGGCATCTCCTCCCCTGTCGCGATCATGGCGGCCGCCTCGCAGCGCACCAGCCGGATCGAGCTGGGCACGGCGGTCACCCCGCTCGGCTGGGAGAACCCGCTGCGCCTCGCGGAGGATCTGGCGACGGTCGACATCCTGTCCGGCGGGCGCGTGAACCCCGGCGTCAGCGTCGGACCGCCCATGCACTTCGACCGGGTCAAGGAAGCGCTCTATCCGGACACGGCCGACGTCGAGGACTTCAGCTACGAGCGGGTGCGCAGGTTCGTGGACTTCGTCCGCGGGAAGCCGGCCACCGACTCCGGCGGTGTCGAGGGCTTCGAGGTGTTCTCGGACCGGGTCCAGCCGCACTCCCCCGGCCTCGGCCGGCGTCTCTGGTACGGCGGCGGCAGCCTGGGCTCGGCACGGTGGGCCGGCGAGAACGGGATGAACTTCCTGACGAGCAGCGTCGTCAAGGCAGAGGCACCGGAGGGGCCCTGGGACTTCGCCGAGATCCAGCTCTCCCTCATCCGCGCCTTCCGCGCCCACCACCCGGAGGGCGACGCGGCCCGCGTCTCGCACGGTCTCGTCGTCATCCCCACCGACTCCGCCTCGCCGGAACAGCGCGCGAAGTACGCGGAGTTCGTGGCCAAGCGCACTCCGCGGACCACGTCCCCGCAGGGCCCGGCGCGGCTGCTGTTCGCCCCGGACATCGTCGGCACCTCCGAGGAGATCGCCGAACAGCTCCACGCGCACGCCGCGTTCCGCGAGATCGACGAGGTCGCCTTCGCGCTGCCGTTCACCTTCGAGCACGAGGACTACGTGCAGATCCTGACCGACATGGCGACGAAGCTGGGCCCGGCGCTGGGCTGGCGGCCCGCCGCCTAGCCGATCGGCCGGCGACCCGTCCCGGCCGCCAGCGCCTCACCAGCGGCCGGGCTCGGTGCCCACCACCGGCTGGGACGGTCTGCCGTCCACGCCGACGGGCACGTCACCGGTGAGCATCACCCGGTGCATGATCCGCGGGTGGCCGAGGTGGGCGTTGTCGCCGGGGGCGAGGTGGATGGTGGCCCGGTTGTCCCAGAAGGCCACGCTGCCCGGCTCCCAGCGGAACCGGACCGTGTACTCCGGCCGGGTCGCCTGCTCCAGCAGCATGTCGAGGATCGCGGCGCTCTCCGGCCGGGAGACGTCCGCGATCTGCTCCAGGTAGTAGCCGTTGACGAAGAGCACCCGCTCCCCCGTCTCCGGGTGGACGCGCACCAGCGGGTGCACGGAGGCGACCTGGTGGTCCAGCAGATGACGCACGTACGAGTCGTCACCCGGCCTCGGCTGGTACCCGACGCCCAGCCGGTGGTCGGCCCGCAGTCCGGACACGAACTCCTGCACGGGGCCGGAGAGTCCGGCGTACGCGGCGGCCAGGTTCGACCAGGTCGTGTCGCCCCCGTAGGGCGGCACGGTCTCGGCGCGCAGGATCGTCGCCGCAGGCGGGTCGACGCGGGCGCCGTGGTCGCAGTGCCAGCCGCGCAGCAGGGTGTGCCGTCGGCGCTGGAGCCACTCGTCGTGCTCCATCCCGAACTTCCCGCCCAGCTCCAGCCGGTCGGCGGTGGTCTCCACCTCGGGAAAGTCCGGCGGCGAGGCGCTCCCGCGCCTGCCCAGCACCACGGGCTGTCCGAACCGCCGCGCGAAGGCGACATGCCCCGCATGGTCCAGCCGCTGCCCCCGGAAGAACACCACCTTCCAGCGCAGCACCGCCGCCCGGATCGCGGCGACCACCGCGTCGTCCAGATCGCCGGCCAGGTCGACGCCGCTGATCTCGGCACCGATGTGTCCGGCGACCGGTCGCACCTCGATCCCGGCAGCCTCGGCATCGGCGGCTCCGGCCCTTGAGGCCCTGCTCTGCGCGGCTCTGGCCTCGGCGGCTTCGATCCCCGGGGCCCCGGCCCGCGCGGCCCCTATCTTCGCGGCCTGTCCCGCCATGTCCCGCCCTGATGTCATACGTGCTCCGATGGTCGTCCGTCGGCTCCCGGGAGGAGCTTCAGGAAGATCGTGTCAGCCTTTGCCGTGTGTGGCGACGGTGCTGTCCGGTTGATGGCCGCTCGGGGCACCCGTAAGGCTGGAGGGACGACACAGTCGAGGAAAGGCCCCACGGTGATCAGCATCCCGACGCACACGCTCAACGACGGCACCACGCTCCCCGCCGTCGGCCTGGGTACCTGGCCGATGAGCGACGCCGAGGCGGAACGCGCCGTCTCCGAGGCCCTCGGCCTGGGCTACCGCCTGGTCGACACGGCCACCAACTACCGCAACGAGTCCGGAGTGGGCCTCGGTGTCTCCCGCAGCGGGGTCCCGCGCGAGGAGGTGGTGGTGACGACGAAGCTGCCTGGCCGCCATCACGGCTACGAGGAGACGCTCACGTCCTTCGAGGAGTCCCGGCGACGCCTCGGCCTGGAGTACGTCGACCTGTACCTGATCCACTGGCCGCTGCCCCGCGTCGACAAGTACGTCGACTCCTGGCGCGCCATGATCAAGCTCCGCGAGGACGGGCTGGTCCGCTCGATCGGCGTCTCCAACTTCACGGTGGAGCACATCGAGCGGCTGGAGAAGGAGACCGGGGTCCTGCCCTCCGTCAACCAGATCGAGCTGCACCCGTTCTTCCCGCAGGAGGAGCTGCGCGCCTTCGGCACCGCCAAGGGCATCGTCACCGAGAGCTGGAGCCCGCTCGGGCGCGGTTCGAGCCTGCTGGAGGACCCGGTGGTCGGCACGGTCGCCGAGGCCTTCGGGGTGACGCCCGGCCAGGTGGTCCTGCGCTGGCACACGCAGTTGGGCGCGGTCCCCATCCCGAAGTCGTCGAACCCCGAGCGGCAGCGCGAGAACCTCGACATCTTCGGGTTCACCCTGGGTGAGGAGCAGATGCGCGCCATCGCCGACCGCGCCCATCGGCGTATCGGCGGGGACCCCGAGGTGCACGAGGAGTTCTGAGCCGCGAGGGCGGTACCGCCGATTCCACGCCGACTTCGATCATTCGGGCCCCAACTCCCTTTCCGGGCCTCTATGTTCACGGCGGTACCCGATCTTCGTCCCTCGTCCTGGAAGGCCCTCGCATGCGCAACGCGCTCCGTACCGCCGTCGTCGGGGCAGTCGTCTCCGGCACTGTCCTGACCTGCGGCTCCGCCGGCGCCACCCCTCCGGGGCCGGGCGTGACCGCGCGGCTGATCAGCCAGACCACCATCGGGGACACCGACTACGTCCTGCGGGAGATCACCGTTCCGCCGGGCCAGGGCACCGGCTGGCACTACCACGACGGCCCGGTCTACGGCTTCGTACAGCAGGGCACGCTCACCCACTACCACTCGGACTGCGCCCAGGACGGCCTGTATCGGCGGGGCACCACCGTCCGTGAGGCCGGTGGCCCGAGCGATGTGCACATCGGCCGCAACGAGGGCTCCGTGCCGCTGGTTCTGGACGTGCTCTACGTACTGCCGCACGGCGCACCGTTCTCGGAGGACGTGCCGAACCCGGGCTGCTCGTTCGAATGATCAGGTCGGTCGATGACACCTGGCTGGCCGATGACCTGGTGGGCCAATGGCTCGGTGGGCCAATGGCCCGTCGGTCAATGATCAGTCGGGCAGCGGCTGTTCGGCCCAGATCGTCTTGCCGCTGCCGGTCTGCCGGCTGCCCCAGCGCTGGGTGAGCTGGGCGACCAGCAGCAGTCCGCGGCCGCCCTCGTCGAAGGCGTGGGCCCGGCGCAGGTGCGGTGAGGTGGAACTGGCGTCGGAGACCTCGCAGATGAGGGTGCGGTCGCGGATCAGGCGGAGTTGGACGGGCGGTGCGCCGTAGCGGATGGCGTTGGTGACCAGTTCGCTGACGACGAGTTCGGTGACGAAGGCCGCCTCGTCCAGGCCCCAGGCCGTCAGCTGTTCGGTGGCGGCCTGGCGCGCGGCGGCGACCTGGACGGGGTCCGGCTCGATGTCCCAGGTGGCGATCCGGTCCGCGCCCAGTGCGCGGGTGCGCGCGACGAGGAGGGCCACGTCGTCACCGGGCTCCTCCGGCAGGACGGCCTTCAGGACCGTGTCGCAGAGGGTGTCGAGGGTGTCGGTGCGGGCGCTGAGCGCGCGGCACAGTTCGTCGGTGGCGTGGTCGACGTCGCGGTCGCGGCCCTCGATCAGACCGTCCGTGTAGAGGGCGACGACGGAGCCCTCGGGCAGTTCCAGCTCGACCGCCTCGAAGGGCAGCCCGCCGACACCGAGCGGCGGTCCCGCGGTCATCTCCACGAGGTGCGCGGTGCCGTCGGGCAGCAGGACCGCGGGCGGCGGATGGCCGGCGGCGGCGAGGGTGAGGCAGCGCGACACGGGGTCGTAGACGGCGTAGAGACAGGTGGCGCCGAGCTCGGCGACCTCCTCGCCCGCGTCGTCCGAGCCGAGGTGGGTGACCAGGTCGTCGAGGTGGGTCAGCAGTTCGTCCGGCGGGAGGTCCACGTCGGCGAGCGTGCGCACGGCCGTACAGAGGCGGCCCATGGTGGCGGAGGAGGCGATGCCGTGGCCGACCACGTCACCGACGACCAGGGCGACCCGGCTGCCGGACAGCGGGATCACGTCGAACCAGTCGCCGCCGATGCCGGCCAGGGATCCGGAGGGCAGATAGCGGTGGGCCACCTCGACGGCCGCCTGTCCGGGCAGGCCGCGGGGCAGCAGGCTGTGCTGGAGGGCCAGTGCGATGGTGCGCTCGCGGGCGAAGCGGCGGGCGTTGTCGACGCAGACGGCGGCGCGGCTGGCGAGTTCCTCGGCCAGGACGCCGTCGTCGGCCACGTAGTCGTCGGGATGGCCGATGCGGACGCCGACGGCGACACCCAGCGTGGTGCCGCGGGCGCGCAGGGGCACCGCGAGCATGGAGTGGACGCCTTCGCGGTAGCGCCGTCCGGTGGGTTCCTGCGCGTTGCGCTGGGCGACCCAGCGCACGAACTCCGGCTCGCCCGCCTGGCTGATCACCGCCCGTCCCTCCCGCAGCGCCCGCACGGGTGGTGAGGCGGCGGGATGGACGTCCGCATCGCCCAGGTGCACGACGGCTTCGGGGGTGCCCTCGGTGACCGAGCCGTGGGCGACCCGCCGCAGTAGGACCTCGCCCTCGGGCACCTCGGGGGGTTCGTCCGCTCCGAGGACCCAGTCGAGCAGATCGACGCTGGCGAAGTCGGCGTACCGGGGCACGAGGAGTTCCACCAGTTCCTCTGCGGTGCGGACCACGTCCAGGGTGGTGCCGATGGAGGTCGCCGCCTCGTTCAGCAGGGCCAGCCGCTGCCGGGCCCGGTACTGCTCGCTGCTGTCGAAGGCCGCGAGGGCGACCGCCGTCAGCTCTCCCGACGCGTCGCGTACGGGCCACATCTCGATGTTCCAGGAGTGCTCGCGGTTGCCGGACGGCTCGCCGGTGTAGCTCTCGTAGCGGACCGGTCTGCCGGTCTCGGCCACCTCGCGCAGATGGCTCGCGAATCCCCGGCTGTGCCGGGCGTCCTCGACGGTCTCGGGGAAGGGCCGGCCGAGCAGGGCCTCCTCCGGTACGCCCATGGCCTGGCAGGCGATGCCGTTGAGCCGCAGATACCGCTGGCGGGTGTCGAAGACGGACATCGACATGGACGCCTGCTCGAAGGCCCGGTCGGCCAGTGTCGCGGGCGCCGGTGGCTCGGCCGTGATCACGTGACCGCCCGGTGCGCCGCCCTCGCCGATCACGGCACAGGCCCTGAGCGCGACCCGCACCGGCGAACCGTCGCGATGCCGCAGCACGACCGTCCCGTTCGACGCGGCCAGGGCCTCGGGCGGCGGTTCCTCGGCGAGCAGGTCGCGCGCCGGCCGTCCCACGGCTTCCTCGGCGGGGTATCCCGTCAGCAGCCGGGCACCCTCGCTCCACCCCGTGACGATGCCCCGGGCATCGACGATCGCCGCAGCCGCGGACGCGTGCTCCATATCCCTCAGGATGGTTGCTTTGTCCCACCGGTACAACCGAAACGGAGGACCGGCGAGGCCCTCCGTTTCGGCGCTGTCACGCCCGGTGCTCGCGCAGGGCGGCGAGGGCCCGGTCAGCGTGGGTGTTCATCCGCAGTTCGCTGCGCACGATCTCCAGGACGGTACGGTCCTGGGCGATGACGAAAGTGGCCCGCTTGGTCGGCGCCATGGTGAAGCCGCGCTTCACGCCGAACAGCTCCCGGATCGTGCCGTCCACGTCGGACAGCAACGGCATGCCGAGGGTGTGCTTGCCGGCGAACTCCTGCTGCCGTTCGACGGAGTCCCCGCTGATCCCCACGGGCCGGGCGCCGACGGCCGCGAACTCGGCTGCCAGATCGCGGAAGTGACAGGCTTCGGCGGTGCAGCCCGCGGACAGGGCGGCCGGGTAGAAGAAGAGCACGATCGGTCCGTCGGCGAGCAGGTCGGACAGGGTCCGTGGCGTGCCCGTCTCGTCCGGCAGTTCGAAGTCCTCGATCTTGTCACCGACGTTCAGACGGTCGCTCACGATTGTCCCTCCGCGTTCTTGGCCACACTGCGCGCCCATAGTACGAGAGGCACTTGGAGCGGCAGCCGGCCGATCGCCGCCGCCTTGAGCGGGGCGGGGCGGCGGCGCCAGTCCACGGCCATCTTCACGTTCGCGGGAAACACGCCGACGAAGAGCGCGGCGGTGGCGCGCGCCGCGGCCTTGCGGGTGCGTGGCGCCAACAGGCCTGCGGCGAGGGCGAGTTCGACCGCACCGCTGGCGTAGGTCCAGGTCCTGGGCGCACCCGGCAAGGACTTCGGGACGATCATGTCGTAGGGGCGTGGCGCGGCGAAGTGGGTGACGCCCGCGGCGGCCATGAGGCCGGCGAGCAGCAGGGGCGAGCGTGGGGACCGGGGCACGGTTCCTCCTCTGGAGTCCTGCCGCGCGATGTTACCGGAGGGTACGGCGAGGGGTGTCGGCGGTGCCTAGCTGCGGCGGTTGTGGGTGCCCGGGGTGTAGCCGAAGGAGCGGTGGAAGACGTCGATGAAGGCGCTCGTGGAGGACCAGCCGCAGCGGTGGGCGACGGTGGTGACGGGGGTGTCGTCGGCCAGCATGCGCAGGGCGTGGTAGAGCCGGGACTGGGTGCGCCACTGCGGAAAGGTCATGCCGAACTCACGGCGGAACAACCGACTGAGGGTGCGTTCGCCGGCCCCGGTGGCGGCGCCGAGCGCGGCGAGGGTGCGCGGGTCGGCCGGGTTCGCGTGGACGATCTCGCACACGACGGCCAGCCGCGGATCGCTCGGCGTGGGCAGGCGCATCGGCTGCTGCGGTGAGGCGCGGAGCTGGTCGCGCAGGACGGCGAGCAGACGACGACGTTCCGGGGTGTCGGCGTCGGGGTCGCCCGTGTAGGCGAGGATCAGCTCGCGCAGCAGCGGGTTGACGGCGAGCACGGTCGGGGCATCGAGACCGAGCGGGTTGTCGTCGGCGGGCAGGCCGACCAGGTGCAGGTCGAGGTGTCCGTGGGCGCGGTGCGCGTGCACGGTGCCGGCCGGGACCCACAGGGCGCGGGTACCCGGGGCGAACCAGGTTCCGGCGTCGGTGGTGACAGCCAGGACGCCCGAGCCGGCGTAGACGATCTGGTGCTCGTCGTGCCGATGCGCGTCGATGATCTCGCCGGCGGCCAGGCTGCGGGCGTCGGTGGGCGCCCTCGGCGTGTGTCGGACGGGGAGCGGCGGATCCTGACGGACGCCCCGATGCGGATCCTGGCGGGTCTTCGACACAATCAGGCAGTTTATCGGAAGCGGGCCACCCGCCGACGTCGAGACGATCGCAGGGTGTCCACGAATCGAAACCGCCCGCTCACCCTCCTGTCCCTCGGTCACGCCTGCGTCGACGTCTACCAGGGGGCCGTCGCCGCGCTCGTGCCGTTCTTCGTGTCGGAGCGCGCCTACACCTATGCCGCCGCCTCGGGGATCGTCCTGGCCGCGTCCCTCCTGTCGTCGGTGGTCCAGCCGCTGTTCGGCGCGCTCACCGACCGCTGGCCGATGCCGTGGCTGCTCCCGCTCAGTGCCCTGACCGGCGGCGCCGGAGTCGCCCTGTGCGGGGTCGGCGGCTCCTACGCCCTCACCCTGGCGGCGGTCGCGGTGTCCGGGATCGGTGTCGCCGCCTATCACCCGGAGGCGGCCCGGGCGGCCCGCGCGGCCTCCGGGAGCGGCAACACGGGGATGGGCTGGTTCTCGCTGGGCGGCAACGTCGGCTTCGCGGCGGCGCCGCTGCTCGTGGCGGCCGTCGTGGCCACCGGTGGCCTGCGCGCCTCTCCCCTGTTGGTCGTCCCGGCGCTCGTGGGCGCGGCCCTGTGCGCGGCGGCGGTGCGCTCGTCGCGCGACGGCGCCGGAACCGCCCGTAAGGCGAAGTCCTCCGGCACCGACGACTGGCCGTCGTTCCTGCGGCTGACGGGAGCGATCGTCTGCCGCTCGATCGTCTTCGTCGGACTGAGCGCGTTCATCTCGCTCTACGTGCGTCAGCGGACCGGCGGTGGCGAGGCGGCCGGCACGGCGGCGCTGTTCGTGCTGTACGGGGGCGGTGCGCTGGGAACCGTCGTCGGGGGCCGGCTCGCCGACCGGTACGGGCGGGTCGCGGTGGTGCGGCGGTCGTACGTGGTGACCGTCCTCGCCGTCGCCGGCGTGGTCCTGGTGCCGGGCCCGTCGGTCTTCCTGTTCGTCGCGCTCGCCTCGGCGGGCCTGTACGTCCCCTTCGCGCTCCACGTCACGCTCGGCCAGGACTATCTGCCCCGGCGCGTGGGCACCGCGAGCGGGGTGACGCTGGGTCTCACCGTGAGCGTCGGGGGCCTCGCCACGCCGGGCATCGGGGCGCTCGCCGACGCCACGTCGCTGCAGACAGCGCTGCTCCCCCTGATCGCGCTGCCGGCGCTGGGCCGGCTGCTGCTGTCCGGACTGCGCGAGCCGGCTGCGCCGACGCAGGCGCCGGTCGCTCCGCGCCGGCCCGCGACGCAGGTGTGAGGGTCAGGCCCGGGCGACGGCGGGCTGGGCCGTGTCCTCGTCGACCGCGTGGGCGAGGAAGTCGTCGACCATGCGGTGGAAGAGCGTGGCCAGCTGGCGCAACTCCTCGGGCGACCACTCGGCCAGGGCCAGTTGCATACCGCGCGAACCGGCGTCCCGGACGCGGTCTATGGCCTGCTGCCCCTTCTCGGTGAGCTCGATGCGCTGGGCGCGGCGATCCACCGGGTCGGGGACCCGGGTGACGTAGCCGGACTTCTGCAGCTGCTGCACGGTGCGGGTGACATGGGATGCCTCCACCCCCAGCCGGTTGGCCAGCTCCCCGGGCCGCAGCGGCTCCGAGTCGGCGATCTGCCGCAGGAGTGCCACGGCGGCACGGTCCAGCGGGACACCGGCCAGGGCCATCAGGCGCTCGTGCTGCCGGGACCGGGTGCTCAGGTACGTGATGCGGGTGAGCGCGCGCTCGATCTCGACCACTTCCTCCGACGCGGGCGTGTCGGGGACTTCGGGGAGCGGGGGTGTGGGCATGCGACCCACTTTACCATCTTGTTGCGTAACTCAAGTAATCTCCTGCGGGCGTTCAACCTGAGTACTGCCGCACGAGGACGACCGGCGGACGAGGCACCCGCGAACCAGGCACCCTCCGCTCCCCTTCGACTCAGCCCTCGCCCACGCCGCCGCCACCCGCACCGCCTCCTCCCAAGCCGTCCCCGCCGCGACCACCTCCCGCCACTGCCGGATCACCTTGGGCGGCATACCGACCGAGAGCGCGCCCGCCACCCGGTCGCCCGTGCGGTACGCGGCGACGAACCGGCGCTCGGCCAAGTCGCCCTCCACCACGGCGACTTCGTCGTGGCCGCGCGGATATCCGTAGGCCCGGATCTTCATGTCGTCCTGGTCGGACCAGAAGTACGGCACCGGGGCGAAGGCCTTGCGGGCGTCCCGGCGGAGCAGGTTGCGGGCAGCGGCCATGCCCTGTTCGGCGGCGTTGGTGCGGTCACCTCGGTCACGCTCACCCCGCACTGCAGGTCCACGCCCCGGCCGAGGTGGGCGCGGGCGAGCAGTTCACCGACCCGTGTGCCGACGGCGTGCGCCAGCGGCACCGCGGCCGGTTCGAGGAGGGTCACCTGGGCGCCGATCGGCCGGGCCCCGGCGGCGGCCTCCGCCCCGAGGAAGCCTGCGCCGACGATCACCAGCCGTACTCCGGGGCGGAGTTGGTCCCGCAGGGTCAGGGCGTCGTCCAGGGTGCGCAGCACGTGTGCGCCCTCGCCCGGCTATCCGGCGATCGTGCCGGCCAGGGCCTCCGGCTGCGCCCGCCAGATGGGCCTCGCGCCAGGGGATGTGACCTACCTGCACGAGAAGGAGCGGGAGCTCAACGCGATGCTCCGCGAGCGGGCCGAGGCGGCGGACGCGCACTACGTCGACACGTACACCGCGCCCGTGGGCCGCGACGCCTGCGCGGCGCGGGACGCCCGCCGGATCGAACCGCTGATGCCGCAGGCCTCCGCCGCGCCGGTGCGTCCCAACGAACGTGGCGAGCAGGGCATGGCGGAGGCGGTCCTGAAGGCGGTCGGGGCCGCGGACTGAGGCGTGCCGCACCAGGCCTCGGCCGCCAACCGCCCATCGTTGCCCGTCCGCCGACAGCCGTCCGCCATCAACGCGCCGGCCCCACCGGCGCCGTCCACATGCCGACGAGTGCGTCGACCAGGCCCGTGGCCGCGTCGTGCCAGTTGGCCCGGGGGGTGGGGGCGTGCTCCGCGACAGCTCGTTCGCGTTCGGCGGGGATGTGCATGATCAGGTGGCGGGCCATCTCGGCACGCTCGGCCCGCACTTCGGGGGGCAGCTCGGGCAGACAGGCGCTCAGGCCGTCGATGATCTGGCGCAGGGTCGGGGAGGAGAGGGACTCCTCCACCAGGATCTGATGGAGCGCCGGATCGGTCATGACCTGGGCGCAGAACCTCGCGTACCAGGTCGTGCCGCCGAGGTCGGCGAGGTGTTCGGGGATGGGGCGCACCAGGCAGTCCGCCCAGTCCCGCACACCCGGGTCGTCGCCGATCCCGGCCAGCAGGCGGGACCTGATCTCCTCGATCCGCGCCGCGTGCTTGCGGACGATGGCGCGGACCAGGTCCTCCTTGGTGCCGAAGTGGTAGCCGACGGCGGTGTTGTTGCCCTGTCCGGCGGCCTCGCTGACCTGGCGGTTGGACACCGCGTTCACGCCGCGCTCGGCGAACAGCCGCTCGGCGGCGGTGAGGATCAGCTCGCGGGTCGCGCTGACCTGCTCCGCCCGTACCGTCCTGCCGGCCATGCTCAGCTCACCACCGCACCGGGACTTCGCTCAGCCCGCCGACGGCCAGTCCCTCGAGCCGTCGCGGGTCCGCCGCCGGCGCGGCGAGTTCCAGCGACGGAAGCCTACGCAACAGCACGTCGACGGCGGTGCGCGGCTCCGTGCGGGCCAGCGACTGCCCGAGACCGGAGCGGGATCCGGCGCCGAAGGCCGACACCCCGTCCGTCTCGTCGTCGGCGACGCGGGCCGCGGCCGGCATGCTGCCGAAGCGGTCGTCGGAGAGCGTCCGGCGGACGCCCTCGGAGCGGGTCGGCAGGGCCGCGGGGTCCCCGCCCGGCAGGGTCACGCGGGCGACGGGGCAGCCCTCGTGCGGCGCGGCCCACTCGGCAAGCGGCTCCAGTGCCGCGCTGCCGCGCATCGGATACCGCAGGGCCTGCCGGTCCTCGGCTCGGTGCATGCGCTCTCCCTCGATCCGGCGGCCGCCGCACGATCAGGCAACCGGAGCCGTTAGGGTAAGTCAAGCACCTGACTTAAACTCTGGCTCCGCCCGGGCGCCACACGATCTCCCGCACTCCTCGCGCCCCCCGTCACCACCCCTTCGGAGGCACCCCCATGTCCGACGCCCTCGCCAGACCCGCGGTCCCGGAGGGTTCTGCCGCGCCCCGGCCGAACGCCGTGGTGGCGGTGCTGGCCTTCGCCGGGATCGTCGTCGCGCTGATGCAGACCCTGGTCATCCCGATCGTCCCGGAACTGCCCAAGCTGCTGGACGCGCCCGCCTCGGACACCGCCTGGGCCGTGACCGCCACGCTGCTGGCCGCCGCCGTGGCGACGCCGGTGGTGGGCCGGCTCGGCGACATGTTCGGCAAGCGCCGCATGCTGCTGGTCAGCGTCGTCGTACTGATCGTCGGCTCGCTCATCTGCGCGCTCAGCGAGTCGCTGGTGCCGATGATCATCGGACGCGCCGTCCAGGGTCTTTCGTCCGCCGTGATTCCGCTGGGCATCAGCATCATGCGGGACGAGCTGCCGACCGAGCGGCTGGCCGGGGCGACGGCGCTGATGAGCGCCTCGCTCGGGGTGGGCGGCGCGCTCGGGCTGCCGACGGCCGCGCTGATCGCGGACCACTTCGACTGGCACGTGCTCTTCTGGAGCTCGGCCGGCATGGGCGCGGTTGCCCTCGTCCTGGTCGTGCTGTTCGTGCCGGAGTCCGCGGTGCGCTCGGGCGGCCGCTTCGACGTGGTCGGCGGTATCGGCATGGCGGCCGGCCTGGTGTCCCTGCTGCTGGCGATCTCCAAGGGCGCCGACTGGGGCTGGACCAGCGGCACCACGCTCGGCCTCTTCGTCGGCTCCGTGGTCGTGCTGCTCGCGTGGGGCTTCTACGAACTGCGCACCACCGCGCCGCTGGTGGACCTGCGCACCACTGCCAAGCGTCAGGTGCTGGTGACCAACCTGGCCTCGATAGCCATCGGCTTCTCGATGTTCGCGATGTCCCTGGTGCTGCCGCAGCTCCTGCAGTTGCCTGAGCAGACCGGTTACGGCCTGGGCAGGTCGCTGCTGACCGCCGGTCTGGTGATGGCTCCGTCCGGCCTGGTCATGATGGCCTTCGCGCCGGTCTCCGCGGCCGTCTCCAAGGCCAAGGGCCCCAAGGTGACGCTGATGATCGGCGCGCTGATCGTGGCCGCCGGCTACGGCCTCAACATCGTGCTGATGTCCGAGGTCTGGCACCTGGTGCTGGTGTCCTGTGTCATCGGCGCGGGCATCGGCTTCACCTACGGCTCCATGCCCGCCCTGATCATGGGTGCCGTGGACCCGTCGGAGACCGCCGCCGCCAACAGTCTCAACACCCTGATGCGCTCGATCGGTACGTCGACCGCGAGCGCCATCGCCGGTGTCGTCCTGTCCCAGATGACGATCAGTCTGGGCGGCATCGCCGTACCGTCCGAGAAGGGCTTCAAGACGGTCATGGCCATCGGCGCGGGCGCGGCCCTGCTGGCCTTCGCCGTGGCCTCGTTCATCCCGCCCCGCCGCCCGGTCGCCCCGGCCCCGGCGAAGCCCGCGGCCCCCGAGCCGTCGGCCAGCACATCGTCGGTGAGCTGACCCATCCCTCCTGACGGCCGCGGACGGTGGCGGTCCGCGGCCGCCGGACCGCCTTCCACAGGCACGCGGAAGGCTCGCCTCCGCTCGCGGCGGCCCTGCGCCACCAGAGCGCCGTTCAGGGGAAACCCGCCCGCCGCGCGCGTGCCGACGCTCCCCCGCGTCGACAACTGAGCCGTGACCCTCCCCCTGATCCCGCCCATGCTCGCCACACCCGGCAGCCTCCCGCCGGCCTCGCAGGACGCCCGCTGGGCCTACGAGACCAAGCAGGACGGCCAGCGGGTGGTGGCCTACCTCGAAGGCGACGGCAGTGTGCTGCTGCGGGCCCGGTCCGGGGAGGACATCACCGCCGCCTATCCGGAACTCCGGCCGCTGGGCACGGTGCTGGGCGCGACGCCCGCCGTCCTGGACGGCGAGGTGCTGGCGCTGGACGAACAGGGGCGCGCCGACTTCCAGTTGCTGCAGCCCCGCATGGGGCTCGCGCACGCGCCGGGGCGGGCGGCGCGCCGGGCGGCCCAGGCGCCCGCGCATCTCGTGCTGTTCGACCTGATGCACCTCGCGGGCCGCTCCCTCCTCAGGGTCCCCTACGCGGAGCGCCGCGAGCGGCTGGCGGGCCTCGGCCTCGCCGGCCCGCACTGGTCCACCCCCGCGGCACTCGTCGGGCACGGCGAACAGGCCCTGCGCGCCACCCGCGAGCACGGTCTGGAGGGGCTCGTCCGCAAGCGGCTGGACTCGGTGTACGAGCCCGGTGTCCGCTCCCGGTCCTGGGTCAAGATCCGCAACATGCGCACCGAGGACGTCGTGGTGGGCGGCTGGCTGCCGGGCAAGGGACGGCTCACGGGACTGCCCGGTGCGGTCCTGGTCGGCCAGCGGGCGGCGGGGCGGCTGCGGTACGTCGGCGGTGTCGGCACCGGCTGGAACGAGGCCGAACGCGCGCAGCTCGCCGCGCTGTTGAGTGCCGCCGGGACCGACGTGTGCCCCTTCGACCCGGTGCCGCAGGTGCCGGGCGCGCGCTGGGTCGTGCCCCGGCTGGTCGGTGAGGTCCGCTACAGCACCCGTACCCGGGCCGGGCTGCTGCGTCAGCCGTCCTGGTTGCGGCTGCGGCCCGACCTGGCGCCCGAGGAGTCGGCTGCCGACCTTCCGGACGACCTCACCTGAGGTCGTGTCACCAATCGGTCATTCACCGTCACTCGCCAACTATTGGGCTGCGCTTCACCACTGGGACGCCTGCGACCTCTTGGCGCGGCAGGGAAAACCGGGGATCCTGAACTCCCTTTCCCCCCACAGCCGTTGGGCTGCGCCCGCACACTCCCAGGAGGACGCAGTGTCGTCATCGACCTTCAAGACGCACCGCAGGAGATGGCTCACCGGATTCGCCGGTGCCGCCGCGCTCGTGATCGCCTTCCCCGCCGTCGCCTTCGCCGCTCCCCCGCCGCCGCTGCCGGCGAACGCCGAGGCCGCCGAGTTCACGTACCAGCCGGCCTTCGACTACGACACCGACGGCTGCTACTCCACCGCCGCCATCGGCCCCGACGGCTCGATCAACGGGGGCCTCAACCCGACCGGTGCCCTCAACGGGAACTGCCGGGACGCCTCCGACCTCGACGACACCAACACCTACTCGCGCTACAAGTGCAACAACGGCTGGTGCGCGTACCTGTACGGCCTGTACTTCGAGAAGGACCAGGCCCTCGCGGGCACCAGCATCGGCGGGCACCGGCACGACTGGGAGCACGTCGTGGTCTGGGTGCAGAACGGCGCGATCCAGTACGTCTCGACGTCCAACCACGGCTCGTTCACCGTGCACGCCGCCTCCACGGTCCGCTTCGACGGCAGCCACGCGAAGATCGTCTACCACAAGGACGGCATCAGCACCCACTGCTTCCGGCTGGCCAACTCCAACGACGAGCCGCCGGAGAACCACAAGGGCACCTGGCAGTACCCGCCGCTCGTCGGCTGGAACGGCTACCCGGCAGGTCTGCGCGACAAGCTCACCTCGTACGACTTCGGGAGCGCCAACTTCGGCCTGAAGGACGCCAGTTTCGCCTCGCACCTCTCGTCCGCGAAGCCCTCCGGCATCGCGTTCGACCCCAACGCCTGACCCGCTCACCGCGACGGCCCGCCCGAGGCTTCTCGGGCGGGCCGTCGTGCGTCATCGAGGCGTCAGCCGGGACGCCCCGCCGGATCCGGGGCGACGGTGTCCCGGTCGGCGCCGGAGGCCGGCCCGCTGCCGGACGACCCGCCGCCCGAGCCGCCCGCCGTGTCCACCGGACGGTCCGCATGGCCGGGCCACCACGCCGCGTGGCCGATCAGCGCGGTGAGGCTCGGGGTGAAGAACATCGCCATCACGAAGGCGGCGACCGCGATGCCGAAGGACACCGCGAAACCCATCTCCGTGAGCAGCGCGTTGCCGGCCAGCATCATCGTGGCGAAGGTCGCCGCGAGGATGAAGCCCGCCGCGGCCACGGTCGGCCCGGCGTGCCGCAGCGCCATGCTGGCCGCCTCGCGCGGATCCCGGCCCTCCCGGGCCTCCTCCCGGAGCCGGGCGATCATCAGGATGTTGTAGTCGGTGCCGATGGCGACCACGAAGAGATACATGATCACCGGGAGCATGAACATCAGCCCCGAGTGTCCCTGGGCGTCCTGGAAGATCCAGACCGTGGCACCCAGCGTGGCGCCGAAGCCGAGGCCCACCGAAGCGATCAGGTAGAACGGCGCGACCACACTGCGCAGCAACAGCCCCAGGATCAGCATGATCAGGAGGGCGGCGACGGGGAAGACCGTCCGGTAGTCGTGATTGACCGCCGTGTCGATGTCCTTGTAGATCGAGGACATACCGCCGACCAGGGCTTTCGTACCGTCGGGGGCGTCGGCGTGCGCGACGTCCCGTACCCGGCCGACGGCGTCGATCGCCTTGTCCGTCGACGCCTCGTACTTGAGCGTGACGGTGAAGTCCGCCGTCGTGCCGCCCTTGTTGACCTGGCTCATCTTGGCGCTCGCCACCCCGTCGACGGCCCCGAGCTTCTGGGCGTACGCGTCGAACGTGCTCCGGTCTAGCGCCTTGCCGTCGATGCTGGACAGATACACGTCGGTCGGAGCGGCTGCGCCCGCCGAGTACGCCTTCTGCATCTCGTCCTGGACGACCATCGACTCCTTGGTCTTGGGCATGGAACCCGAGGCCAGGTCGAAGGTGGCCTTGTAGCCGAGCGTGCCGAGCGACAGCGCGAGGAGGATGAGTCCGGAGACCGCGGCGGTCAGGGCCGGGCGGCGCTGCACACCGCGCCCGAGCGCGGCGAACCGGGCGTTCTGCGGCTCCCGTTGCCAGGTCTTGGAGGGCCAGAAGATCTTCGGCCCGATCAGCGACACCACGGCCGGGATCAGGGTCAGGCCCGCGATCAGGGTGACGGTGACCGCGATGGCCAACGCCGGGCCCATCTGCTTGAGGAAGCCAAGCGTCGACAGGATCAGCGCGAGGAAGGCGATGATGACCGCGCCCGCGGCCGAGGCGATGGCCTCGCCGACCCGGGCGACCGCGTTGACCATGGCCTCCTTGGGCTGGTCACCTGCCCGCAGCCGTTCTCGGTAACGGAACATCAGGAACAGGAAGTAGTCCGTGCCCACGCCGAACAGCACGACGATCAGGATCGACGAGATCGAACTGTTGGCCTGAAGGTCGAAGAGCTTGGTGGCGTAGGCGATCAGCCCGTTGGCGATCGCGGCCACCAACCCGATGGTGATCAGGGGCAGGAAGGCGAGGATCGGCGCACGGAAGATGATCAGCAGGGTCACCAGGATGATGACGAACGTGCCGATGCCGATCAGCGCTTCACCGCGCTTGGACGAGTCCTGCTGGTCCAGGGCCTGCGCCGCGGAACCGCCGAGCTTGACGTCGAGGTCCGTGCCCTTGGTCAGCTGCTTGACGTCGTCGCGCAACACCTTGGCCGCGTCGGCCTGTTTGGGCTGGCCGGCGTTCCTGCTGTCCATCTGGACCAGGGTCATGGTGTACCTGCCGTCATCGGACGGCTGGCCGGGGACCACCTTCTGCACCTGGTCGATCTTCTTCTCGCCCAACTCCGTGGTGATGCGGGCGACATCCTTCTTGTCGTCGGCGGTCAGCTCGGCGCCGTCGGTGCGCTGGAACAGCGCGATCGCGGACGGGGTGAAGGCGCTGGGGAACGCCTTCTCCTGGAGATCCGCCGCTTTGATGGACTCGTAACTCTTGGGCAGGAAACTGCTCTCGTCGCTGTTCGAGGGCAGGCTGGGGGCGGTGGCGACAATGGCCACCGCCGCTATCAGCCACGCCACGATCGTCCAGACGGGATGACGCACGACAGCGGTGCCAATACTTCGGAACATGCGGGGGGTCCTCCGGGGAAGGAAGATCACCGCAGCCCGGGGAGCGGTCCCTGGCATCGGCGACCCCGACCGGCCCTCAGGGCACTCCTCCCGTCGGCCGGTCGACTGGTTTGTCTTGGTCCCACATCGTAGTGACCATGACCCACGGGGCGCGCGTCGGTTTTTCTGCGCGTGGGGGACACGCCTGTGTCACAGAACATCGACAGCGCCAACCGGACGACCGGATCCCCCTCTCTGGCAGGTCGAACCAGCAGGGCGAACCGACAGCCCGCACCGACCGAGGAGACACCCGCCATGTCCGAGCCCTCCCCTTCCGTCGTCCGGCGTCTTCGTGGCCGCGCCACGGGACTCGCAGTGGCCGGTACGGCCCTCGCCCTCGCCGCACCGATGCCGGCGACGGCCGTGCCGGTCCAGGCCGCTGCCGACCCCGTCTCCGTCCTGAAGTTCACCGTCAAGGAACGCAAGGACGCCCTCGCCTACTGGACGCCCGCCCGGATGAAGGCGGTCGGGAAGTCCGTGGACCTCGGACCAACCGGGCCGAAGGCCAAGCCGTGGACGGGCACCGCGCTCAAGACCGTGGGGCGGCTCTTCTTCGTCAACGCGCGGGGCTACGACACCTGGTGCACGGCCACGGCGGTGAAGAGCGCCAACCGCTCCACCGTCATGACCGCGGCCCACTGCGTGCGCCTGGGCTCCTCCCCGATGAACACCAACACCGCCATGGTGTTCGTCCCGGGCTACAGCAAGGGCAAGAAGCCGTACGGCACGTTCGCGGTCCGCAGCGCCGCGACCCCGCGCACCTGGGAGAAGGACTCCACCGACGATCTGGCCACGCTGGTCGTCGACACCGACAAGAGCGGACGCAAGCTGACCGACGTCGTGGGCAGCCAGGCCATCGCCTTCAACCGGCCCGTCGGCGCCCCGATCTCCGCTTTCGGCTACTCCGCCACCCACCCGCAGCTCGGCGAGGAACTCCTGCACTGCGTCGGCAAGCCGAAGAAGAAGCTCGGCATCCAGGCCATCCCCTGCGACCTGACCGGCGGTTCCAGCGGCGGCCCGTGGCTGGCCGGCTTCGACGCCACCACCGGCAAGGGCATCCTCGTCTCGGTCAACAGCGGCCTGGACTCGCTTACTCCGACCGAGATGCAGGGTGAGGTCTTCGGGTCTCTCGCCAAGAAGGTGTACGACCGGGCCCAGAACAGCTGACGCGGGGACCCCCTCGGCTCTGCCGGGGTTACTTCCCCTCGACCAGAGCGTCTCCGAGGGCGGTTCGGGCGTACAGGACGTAGTAGCCCTGGCGGCGGGAGTCGAGCAGGCCCGCCTCGCGCAGGGTCGTGAGGTGGGCCGAGACCGTGGAGGGTGCCAGGCCGTGCCGGTCGGCGAGTTCGGTGGTCGAGGCGGGCGTGGTGAGGCCGGTGAGGACGGCGGCGCGCTGGTGGCCCAGGAGGCGGGCGAGTGCCTCGGGCGGGCGGGACGGCGGGAGTTGGTGGAGGCGGCCCATGCCGAGGGCTGGGTAGAGGACCGTCGGCTGCCACGGGCGGGCGAACCCGCTGACCACGTCCGGCCAGACGAACACGCTCGGCATGAGCAACACGCCCCGTCCGTCGGCCCGTTGGGCTTCGTCGTGGTCGCCGGTCATGCGCAGGGTGAGGGTGTGGTCGGCCCACTCGATGCCCGAGTGCAGTCCGGCCAGCACCGCGTCGAGGCCGCCGTCGGCGGCCTGGCGTGAGCGGTGGGCGATGTCGGCCTCCAGGACGGCGCGGTGGCGCGGCCAGTCGGGGGCGAGCAGGACGTGCCAGGCCAGTTCGGTGAGGTCGGCGAGGCGGCGCAGGGTGCCGGCCGGATCGTCGAGTGCGGCGCGGCCACGGGGTGACTCGGCGAGACCCGGCGTGCAGGCGAGGGAGCGGGCCATCTCGGAGCGGGCCAGGTCGGGATCGTTGGCCCGCATCCGGGCCAACTCGTCCTCGACGGAGGGATACGGCTCCTCCGGAGGCGGCCCCAGACAGTCCGGGGTGTAGCCGCCGGCGGGCGGCATGAACAGCCACAGCGGCGTCAGGTCCAGGCCGGCCAGTGTCCGGCGTACCCGGCGCAGCCAGGCGTGGTGGTAGCCGTGCCGGGCCGGGCGACGCAGCAGGCGCAGCGCCTCGTGCGTCTGGCACAGCGGCGAGATCGCGAACCGGCACCGCGTCAGGTCCTCGGTACCCAGGTGCAGGGTCAGCGGCAAGGCGGCCTCCGTGAGCGATTCGGCCCGGATCGAAACAGTAGAAGCCCGTCGCGGGTCCCAGCACGCTGGCCCCCTGGTTACGGCACCGTGCCGATCCATGGATACTCCGGAGGACACCTGGATGGGCAGCGTAGGTCCGGCCGCGTGGCGCAGGGGCGCCCTCGTCGCGGCCCTGATGCTGGCGGCGTTCACCTTCAACACCACCGAGAACATTCCCGTCGGCCTGCTCTCGCTCATGGCCGACGACCTCAAGGTGTCGCTCACGGCCGTGGGCACGCTGGTCACCGGGTACGGGCTGACCGTGGCCGTGATGTCGCTGCCGATCGCCCACGCCACCCGGTCCGTGCCGCGCCGGTACCTCCTGACCGCACTGCTGGGGCTGCTGGCGGTGGCCAGTTGGGGCACGGCGCTGGGCTCGGTCCCGTACGGGGTGCTGCTGGCGGCGCGGGTGGCGACGGCGCTGGCCCAGGCCGCGTTCTGGGCGATCATGGGCCCGGTCGCGGTGGGGCTGTTCCCGCCCGAACGGCGCGGCCGTGTCATCGGGTTGCTGTCGGTCGGCGGGTCGCTGGCCACGGTGCTGGGCGTGCCGGCCGGGACCTGGCTGGGCGGACGGACCGGCTGGCAGACGCCGTTCGCGGTGCTCGGCGCGCTCGCTCTCGTCTCGCTGATCGCCGTCGCCGTCCTGCTGCCGACCTCCCGTCCGCAGGAGAGCCACGCGGCGTACGGCGCCGCTCCGGACCGGCGCCGGTTCCTCGGCGTCCTCGCCACCACCGCCCTGTCGGTCACCGGAGTCTTCGCCGGGTTCACGTACATCGCCGCCTTCCTGGACGACGTCAGCGGGTTCGGCGAGAACGCGGTGAGCGCCGTGCTGTTCGCGTTCGGCGCGGCGGGGCTGGCCGGGGTCGCCGTGACCGGGCCGCTGCTCGACCGCTATCCGCGGGCCACGCTCACCGTCCCGGTGACGACGCAGGCGGTCGCGCTGCTCGGCCTGTACGCGGGCGGGAGCAGCCAGGTGGCGACCGTGATGCTGCTGATGCTGCTCGGCGCCTCGGTCGGGCCGGTGTTCATGGCGACGCAGAGTCAGGTGCTCCACACCGCGCCGGGCCGCACGGAGACCGCGCTGGCGGCCAACTCGGCCGCTTTCAACGTGGGTGTGGCCGCGGGCGCCCTCCTCGGCGGCGCCTTGCTCCCGCTGGTCGAGGTGCGCGGAACCGTCCTGGTCGGAGGGCTGCTCACGGTGGGCGCGCTCGCGATCCTGACCTGGCCGCGGTCCGAGGCGGCGTCCACGGCCGCGGAACCTCAGCCACAGTAGACGGCCTTCGCCGCCTCGGTGGCAGGAGAGTGAGAATCGTCCCGTCCCGTGCGGACGCCCCTGCGCGAAGGTCTATCGTGGCCGCATGTCCGTGCCCGAACTGATCCGTATCGTCTCCCGCGACTCGCCCATGGCGCTCGCCCAAGTGGAGCGTGTCCGCGCCGAGTTGACGGCTCTGCACCCCGGTGTGCGCACCGAGGTCGTGCCGGTGAAGACGACCGGTGACAAGTGGATGGGCGATCTCTCCCAGGTGGAGGGCAAGGGGGCGTTCACCAAGGAGGTCGACGCAGCGCTGCTGGCCGGCGAGGCCGATCTCGCGGTGCACTGCGTCAAGGACGTGCCCGCGGACCGACCGTTGCCCGCGGGGACGACGTTCGCGGCGTTCCTGAAGCGCGACGACATCCGCGACGCCTTGATCCACCCGGGCGGACTCACCCTCGACGAGCTTCCGGAGGGGACGCGGATCGGCACCTCCTCGGTGCGCCGGGTCGCCCAACTCCTGGCCACCCACCCGCATCTGGAGTGCGTGCCCTTCCGCGGCAACGCCAACCGACGCCTGACGAAGCTGGCGGACGGCGAGGCGGACGCGGCGATCCTCGCGATGGCCGGCCTGGAACGCATCGGCCGCGAGGACGTGATCACCGAGGTGCTCTCGACCGAGACGATGATGCCTCCGATCGGCGCCGGCATCCTGGCGCTGCAGTGCCGCGAGGGCGACAGCGAACTCATCGACGCCGTCAGCGGACTGGGCGACCCGGACACGCACCGGGAGGCCACGGCGGAGCGGATGTTCCTGCACGTCCTCCAGGGACACTGCAACAGCCCCATCGCCGGCTACGCGCGCGTGGACCACGGCGGCGAACTGTCCCTGCGGGCCTGCGTGTTCACCCCGGACGGCAAGACCCGCCTCAACGCCCACGAGTGGGCGGGCCGCCTCGACCCGGCGACCCTGGGCACGTCGGTGGCCGTGGCCCTGCTGCGTCAGGGCGCCCGCGAGATCATCGACGGCATCCCGCACTAGCCCCGGGGGCCGGCGCCGGATCGGCGCGACCCCGGGGGGGGTCCCGTGGGAAGCCTTTCGACTGTCGCCGGCGAAGGTGTCGTGGAATTCTCGTCCTCGGAGCGGAGCCCCCGCCCCGCGTGCCACTTCACCCTCCCCGGACGAAGGCGATCACGATGTCCGATCCCACCGTGCCCTCCGAAGCCAAGGCCGTCTCCTTCGCCGCGTACGGCGATCCCGAGGAACTGCGGTTCACCGACCTGGCCGTCCCGCGGCCCGGCCCCGGGCAGGTCCTGCTGCGGGTCGCCGGCGCGGGCGTCAACGCCCTCGACTGGAAGCTGCGGAGCGGCATGCTCCAGGGTGTGTTCCCGGTGACCTTCCCGTACGTTCCGGGCTTCGAGGCGGCCGGAACGGTCGTCGCCAAGGGCCCCGACGTCGAGTCCTGGCAGCTCGGCGACGAAGTCGTCGGGCTGACGTCCGCGGCCTACGCCGAGTACGCCGTCGCGGAGGCCGCCACACTGGCCGCCCGGCCCGCCGACCTCCCGGTGGAGACGGCGGCGGGACTGCCGGTCGCCGCCGAGACCGCGGTGCGGGGACTGGGGCTGTTGGACCTGAAGCCGGGCGAGACCCTGCTGATCCACGGCGCCGCCGGTGCGGTCGGCACGCTGGCCGTCCAGTTCGCGGTCGAGGACGGCGTCCGGGTGATCGGCACGGCGGGGGAACGGGACCAGGAGGCGCTACGGGAGCTGGGCGCGATCCCGGTGCGTTACGGGGACGGCGTCTTCGACCGGGCCCGCGAGGCCGCGGCCGGCGAGCCGGTGGCCGCGGTGCTGCACACCAGCGGCGACGGCCTCCTGGCGGACTCGGTCGCGCTGGTGGGCGGCCCGGAACGCGTGGTCACCATCGCCGCCGCCCAGGAGTCGGGCCCGCTCGGAGTCACCTTCACCAGCGGCGGCAGCACCGACACCGCCGTGGCGGGTCTGGCCCGGGCACTCGCGCTGCACGCGGCGGGCACCCTGTCGGCCCCGGTCCGCACCACACTCCCGCTGGCGGAGGCCCCCACCGCGCACCGGCTCAGCGAGCAGGGCGGCGGTCGCGGCAAGATCGTGCTGCTGCCCTGACCCGGCCTCCGGCCGTCGCGTCAGGCGGTGCCCTCCTCGGCCTGCCCGCGCAGGAAGTTGCTCACCTGGTGTGCCAGGCCCTCGCGTCCGGCGCCCGCGTGCGCGCATGCGGAGCCTTCGGTCAGGCCGATGGCGCCCGCCCACAGCCGCCGGTCGGCCCACTCCTCGTCGACCCGCAGCTGGATCTGCACGTCCACCTGGCTGAGGGAGGCCTCGGGGCCGGCCGCGTAGAGCACGGCGGTGGCCCGGCGCAGCGGGTAGACGTCGAAGCCCTCGATGAACTGCGAGTTGCGCCAGTCGATGAACGCGGCCTCGCCGTCGGGCCCGATGCGCACGTCGATCTGGCCGTCCTCCAGGTGGATGCCGAAGTGCCGGTCGCCGCGGTTCTCGACGGTCACGCGGACGCTGAAGTACGTCAGCCCGGCGGCGGCGTCGTCCCGGCCGCGCGGCGGTTCGGCCGCTTCCAGACGGTGGACGCGGACACGCAGACCGGCGTGCTCGTCGTACTCCTGCCAGTCACCGACCACGTTCGGCTCGTGCACGGTCCACCTCTCCACTTCAGAGAGCTGCTTCCTATCTGTGTGCTCAGCGCACTGTCAAATGAGCGGAATGCGCTGTGGCCAGCCCATTCACCCCCTTTGATCGGCGATCAAGCCGTGCGCAGCAGGAATCGGCACACACGCCCCGGCGCACGCATGAAGGCGCGTGCCGCACATCACGTCTTCGGCCATGATCAGCGGGCCAGTCGGCCGAGCAGTGAGGAGGCGGCGGCGATGCCCAGCGCGGCGGCCACGGCGAGCACGCCGAAGTCGAGGGCGAGATGGGCCGGTGTGCCGAGCAGCAGCCCGCGCAGGGCGTCGACTTCGTAGCTCAACGGGTTGATCTTGCTGACCACTTGGAGCCAGCCGGGCATCACCGATACGGGGTAGAGGGCGTTGGAGCCGAAGAACAGCGGCATGGTGATGGCCTGCCCGAAGCCCATCAGGCGGTCGCGACTGAGCACGATGCCAGCGATGGTCATCGACAGGCAGGAGAAGAAGGCGGATCCGAGGATCACGACGGCCCCGACGCCGAGCAGTTTGAGCGGGTTCCAGGTGAGCGACACCCCGAGGATCGCGGCGATGACGATGACGACGACGGCCTGGATCAGCGATTTCACGCCGGCCGCGAAGGCCTTGCCGGTGATCAGTGCCGAGCGCGGAGTCGGGGTCACGAGCAGCTTGTTGAGGATGCCCGCGTCCCGCTCCCAGATGATCTGGATGCCGTAGAAGATGGCGATGAACATCGCGGACTGGGCGATGATGCCCGGTGCCAGGTAGTCGATGTAGGGGATGCCGGGGGTGGGGATCGCCTTGATGCGGGTGAAGGTCTGACCGAAGATCAGCAGCCACAGGGCGGGCTGGACCGCGCGGGTGTAGAGCTCGGTGCGGTCGTGGCTGAGCTTCTGCAGTTCCACGGCGCACATCGCCACGACCCGGGCGGGCAGCAGCCGCCAGCCGGCGCGCGGCGCGGGCGGGGTCAGCAGCAGGTTGATGCCCTTGGGGTCGAGGCGGTCAGCCGACACGGTTGGCGGTGCGGCGGGTGCTTCGGACATCGCGGAAACCTCCTGACTGGTCGTCGAGTCCGCTGCCCGCGACCTCGCGGAAGACGTCCTCCAGGGTGGGCAGTGGGGCGTCGGCGGGCGCGCCCTCGGCATGTCGGCGCTCGCCCAGTCCCTCCCTGAGCTGGATGGGCGTGCCGAGGGCCCGGATCCGGCCGCGGTGCATGAGGCCGACCCGGTCGCAGTACTGGTCGGCCTCGTCCATGTAGTGGGTGGTCACCAGCACGGTCATGCCGGTGGCGGCGCGTACGGCGTTGATGTGCTCCCACACTCCGGTGCGGGCGATCGGGTCGAGGCCGATGGTGGGCTCGTCGAGGATCAGCAGCCGGGGCGCGCTGACCAGGGCCTGGGCGAGTTCGAGCCGGCGCACCATGCCGCCGGAGTAGGTACTGGCGAGCCGGCCCGCGGCCTCGGTGAGGTCGACGGCGGTCAGGGCCTGTTCGACGCGCGCGGCGCGTTCCCGGCGGGGCACGTCGAAGACGCGGGCGAACAGGGCGACGTTCTCGCGGCCGGTGAGTCCGGCGTCGGCGGACAGCTGCTGCGGTACGTATCCCAGCAGCCGGCGTACGGCCATGCGGTCCCCGGCCGCGTCGTTGCCGAACACGTGGACCATGCCGGCGGGGACCGGGAGCAGGGTGGTGATGCATCTGATCGCTGTGGTCTTCCCGGCGCCGTTGGGGCCGAGCAGTCCGAAGACCTCGCCCTCCCCCACCGACAGGTCGAGCCCGGCCACGGCCTTGGTCTCGCCGAAGGTGTAGGTCAGTGCGGTGCAGGTCACGGCGTCGTGCCGCGTGTCGGCAGCGTCAGGTGTCATGACTCCTCGGCCTCCTCGTGCAGGTTGTCGGCCAGTGCGCGCAGGGCGGGAATCGCCGCCTGCAGGGCCTCCCGGTGCGCCTCGCCGAGGCCGGCCAGCCCGCCGCGTACGAGTTCGGCGCGCCGTTTGCGCCACTCGTCGAGCCGGGCATGGGCGGCCGGGGTCGGCAGCAGGCGGGCGGCTCGCCGGTCGGCGGGGTCGGTCTCGCGGACCAGATAGCCCTGCCGGGACAGCTGGTTGACCAGCGTCGACACCGAGTTGCTCGCAAGGTGCAGGTCCTTGGCCGCGTCGGAGATGCCGATGCCGGGCCGGTTCACGACCAGGCGCAGCAGCTCCACTTCGGCGCCGCGCAACTGCGGTGCGATCTGTGAGCGCAGACGTCGACGCAGGAGCCGCTGGACACCGATGAGGGCGTCCATCAACTCGTCCGGGAAGGATTCCGGTTCCGTTTCTGGTTCCACGTCCGAAGATTACCTCTGTAGCAGAGGTAATGAACCCATGGGACGGTCAAGTACCCAGAACACCGGCGCAATGTCCTAATTGTTTCGAACGCCCGGAATACGGGAATCCGTATTCCAGTGCTTCGGACAGGAGGCACGTCCGTGGGAGCCCCGACAGGGCTCCGGGTGTCCTCCTGGTGCTCCGAGTGCGCGCCTCCCACGGTGTCCGTCCATCCGGCACACCGGCTGAGGGAGTGCGCGCCATGCGTGTCACCACCAGCAGAACGAAATCCCACCCGCACGACGACGCCCCGGACACCGCCGCTGCCTTCGCACGGCTCACCCGGCTGCCCGAGGGGCCCGACCGCAGCGCACTGCGGGACGAGCTGGTCCGGGCCTGGCTGCCCATGGCCGAGCGGATCGCCGTCCGCTTCAGGGGCCGCGGCGAGTCCCTGGAGGACCTCTACCAGGTAGCCGCGCTGGGCCTGGTCAAGGCCGTCGACCACTACGACCCGGCCCGCGGCCACGTCTTCGAGGCGTACGCGGTGCCGACGATCACCGGCGAGGTCAAGCGCCACTTCCGCGACCACACCTGGACGCTGCACGTGCCGCGCCGGGTCCAGGACCTGCGCAATCGGGTGCGCAAGGCCGCGAAGGAGCTGACGCAGACCATCCCGGGCCGGTCCCCGTCCGTCGCCGAGATCGCCGAGCGGGCACAACTGACCGAGGCCGAGGTGCGCACCGGGCTTGAGGCCATCGACTGCTACTCCGCGCTGTCGCTGGACGCGGAGCGACCCGGCGGCGACAGCTTCACCCTGGGCGACGCGATCGGCGGACCCGACCCCGCCTACGACATCGTCGTGGACCGCGTGGCCGTGGGGCCGTGTCTGCGGGCGCTGCCCGAGCGCGAGCGGACCATCCTCTATCTGCGCTTCTTCCGGGGCATGACGCAAAAGCGCATCGCCCAGCAACTGGGCATCTCCCAGATGCACGTCTCGCGCCTGCTGACCGGCTGCTGCGAGCAGGTGCGCGAGGAGGTGCTCGCCCAGGCCGGCTGAACCGGACCTTCGCCCCGGCACCTCACCGCTCGGTCGGGGCGCCGGGGATCTGGGCCGGCCCGTACCGGTCCAGGGCGTCCTCCAGCTCGGCGCGGATCTCCTGGGGCATGGCTCCGCTGCGGCCCCAGACGAGGATCAGCTCGGCCACGTTGCGCAACTTGATGTTGGTGTGCTGGGAGACCTCCTTGAGGACCTCCCAGCCCTCGTCCGGTGCGATCCGGCCGAGGGCGACGATCATCCCGATCGCCTGGTCGACGACGGCGTGCGAGGAGACGGCCTCCTTGAGCTGCTGGACCTCCTCCTGCAGCGCGACGACGCGCTCCGGATCCCCGTCCGTGGACATCGTCGCCTCCACCTGGTCGCCTCGGGCACTGTTCCGCTCCCCCATCGTCGTCACTCCCCCGGCGGCGTGCCACCCGGCGGGCGCACGGCTCGACGCCCTCGGCCGGGGTACTCGGCAGGCGCCCGGACCTGTTTGGGCCGGACACTGTTAGCGGACCGGTGACCGCCGGTCGACAAGATCAGGACGCGAGTGCCATGAACCACGACACGACCTGCCCCGACGCCGAAGCGAGGACCACCTCCACCGGTTCCGTGTTCGGCGCCCCCTGCTGGGTGAGCCTGACCAGCTTCGATCTGGACGCCACCGAGAGGTTCTACGGAGCCGTCCTGGGCTGGCGATGGCGGACCGCGAGCCTCGGCGACCGCTTCCGGATCGCGCTGGCGGACGGCACGCCCGTCGCCGGGGTCGCCGCCGTCGCGACCATGTGGCAGATGGCGGTGGCGTGGACGCCGTACTTCGCCGCGCGGGACGCGGACGAGGCGGTGGCGAGAGTGAAGGAGCGCGGCGGGACGGCCGCGGTCGGACCGATCTCCTTCACGACCGGCCGGGCGGCGCTGCTGGCCGACCGGGACGGCGCGACCTTCGGCGTCTGGGAGGGCCAGCTCGTCGCGCACTGGGAGAGGTGGCGCCGGGCGGCCCCGACCTTCATCCGGCTGCACACGCGCGATGCCTTCGCCGCGGCCATCTTCTACGGCGAGGTCTTCGACTGGGCGTCCGGGCGGCCCGGCGGCGTCGAGGTCGAGTACGAGGGCGGCGAGGTCGTACTGCGCAGCGAGGACACGATCGTGGCGCGCATCGACTCCGGTGCCCTGGGGTCCGCTCCCGATCCGACGATCCGGCCCCACTGGCGGGTCCACTTCGTGGTCGCGGATGTCGGGGCGTGCGTCCGGGCCGCCGAGCTCCACGGCGGCAGCGTCCTGTCCAAGGGGAGCGACGAGGCCCTGCTGCGCGACCCCGACGGCGCGCTGTTCACGGTGACCTCGCGCCGCGAGCGCTGACCGTCAGCCGGCCGTGCGGGAGGGCCGGGTCAGCAGCACCAGGCTGCGCGCCTCGACGGTCATCTCCGCTCCCGCCTTGTGCTCCGCCTCGTCGGGCTCGCCCTGAGCCTCGGCGGTGTCGACGAGGGTCGTCCAGCGTTCGCCGTAGCTCACATCGGGCAGCAGGAACTCGACCGGCTCCCAATGGCTGTTGAGCAGCAGCAGGAACGAGTCGTCGACGACCGGCCGCCCGGTCGGGTCCGGTTCGGCGATGGCGTCGCCGTTGAGGAAGACGCCGACGGAGTGCGCGTCGGGCCGCTGCCAGTCCTCCTCGGTCATCTCGCGCCCGTCCGGCGCCAGCCACACCAGGTCGGGCAGTGGCTGATCGGGGTGCGTGGCGGTCTCGCCGCGGAAGAACCGGCGCCGGCGCAGTACCGGGTGGGCGGCGCGCAGGCCGATGACGTACCGCGTGAAGTCGGCGAGGTCGCGCTGCTCGTCGGTCAACCGCCAGTCGAGCCAGGAGACTTCGTTGTCCTGGCAGTAGGCGTTGTTGTTGCCGCGCTGGGTGCGGCCCAGTTCGTCGCCGTGGCAGAGCATGGGGATGCCCTGTGAGAGGAGCAGGGTGGCCAGCAGGTTGCGCTGCTGGCGGGCGCGCAGGTCGAGGACGCCCGGGTCGTCGGTCTCGCCCTCGACGCCGCAGTTCCAGGACCGGTTGTCGCTCTCACCGTCCTGATTGCCCTCGCCGTTGGCCTCGTTGTGCTTGTCGTTGTACGAGACGAGGTCGCGCAGGGTGAAACCGTCGTGCGCGGTGACGAAGTTGACGCTGGCACGCGGGCGGCGCCGGCTGTGCTGGTACAGATCGGAGGAGCCGGTGAGCCGGGAGGCGAACTCGCCGAGCGTGTGCGGTTCGGCGCGCCAGAAGTCCCGCACCGAGTCCCGGTACTTGCCGTTCCACTCCGACCACAGCTGCGGGAAGTTGCCCACCTGGTAGCCGCCCTCGCCCACGTCCCAGGGCTCGGCGATCAGCTTGACGCGGCTGATGACCGGGTCCTGCTGGATGAGGTCGAAGAACGCGGAGAGCCGGTCCACCTCGTGGAACTGCCGGGCCAGCGTGGCCGCGAGGTCGAAACGGAAGCCGTCGACGTGCATCTCGGTGACCCAGTACCGCAGCGAGTCCATGATCAGCTGGAGCACGTAAGGGTGCCGCATCAGCAGGCTGTTGCCGGTCCCGGTGGTGTCGTAGTAGTGGCCCCAATCGCCGTCCACCAGGCGGTAGTACGAGGCGTTGTCGATGCCGCGGAAGGAGAGCGTGGGGCCCTTCTCGTTGCCCTCGGCGGTGTGGTTGTAGACGACGTCGAGGATCACTTCGAGCCCGGCCGCGTGCAATGCCTTCACCATCGACTTGAACTCGGTGACCTGACCGCCCCGACCGCCCTGGGCGGCATAGGAGTTGTGCGGGGCGAAGAAGCCGATGGTGTTGTAGCCCCAGTAGTTGGACAGACCGCGGTCCTTGAGGACGCCGTCCTGCACGTACTGGTGGACCGGCATCAGCTCCACGGCGGTCACGCCGAGCGAGGTGAGGTGCTCGACGACCGCGGGGTGCGCCAGACCGGCGTAGGTGCCGCGCAGTTCGGCGGGGACCTCCGGGTGGGTGCGGGTGAGGCCGCGGACGTGGGCCTCGTAGATCACCGTCTCGGCGTAGGGACGGCTCGGCGGCCGGTCGTCGCCCCAGTCGAAGGCCGGATCGGTGACCACGCCGAGCATGGTGTGCCCGGCGCTGTCGGCCTGGGAGGGGCCGTCCGCCGTGCGTTCGAAGAGCGAGGCGTGGCTGTCCATCTGGCCGTCCACCGCTCGCGTGTACGGGTCCAGGAGGAGCTTCGCCGGATTGCAGCGGTGACCCGACTCCGGATGCCAGGGGCCGTGCACCCGGTAGCCGTAGCGCTGGCCCGGGCCGACACCGGGCAGATAGCAGTGCCAGACGAAGCCGTCGGCCTCGGTGACCGGAACCCGCCGCTCGATGCCGTCGTCGTCCACGAGGACCAGCTCGACACGCTCGGCGACCTCGCTGAACAGCGCGAAGTTGGTGCCCTTCCCGTCGAACTCGGCGCCCAACGGACAGGGGCGCCCGCTCCAGACGGGCACCCCTGTCGTGCGACGGTTTCTCCGGGTCACCGGGCGGCTTCCAGAGGGCCGTTCGCCGGCGGGGCCAGGGCCTCGGCGGGCACCTCGCGCGGCACTTGCCGCACCGCGCGCAGGCTCGGCGACGGAGCCGTCGGCACCAGGGGGACGCGCCCGCCGGCGCGGGCCCGCTGCGAGAACCAGATGACTCTGCTGCCGGTGTCCGTGGCGCAGCAGCCCCACCCGTCGCTCATCGCGGCGATGCGGCGCAGACAGGACCGCAGTTCCTGGTCCGGGCGCGGCTCCTGGTCCTGGTCGCCGATGGCCGTGATCAGATGCTGGCCGTTCCACCACATCTCGATCGAGGTGTTCTTGTCGCTCGCGTGCTCGTCAATGGCCTTCAGCAGCAGCTCGGCACCACGGCAGACGGGCTCCACCAACGTCTCCAGATCCCAGAGCCGCAGATGCGCGGCCAGAATGCGCCGAACCTGTCCGACCCGCTCCGGGCCGACTTCCACATCGAGGTGGTAGTAGCAGGGGACTGCTGTCTTCATCGTCGTTCGCTCCTCACCGGCGAAGCTCCGGCAACGCACCGCCCCTGCGGGACGGGCCCCGAACACGAAGCGTGAGCACTGGTCGCTCCTGAGTCACCTCAAGAGTGGGAGAGCTACGCCATTCGTGCAACACGAGCGAACTCCTGAGCGCGCACATGGCCACATACGAGCCACTTCTCCGTTAGTTGAAGATCCAACAAGACGCAGAGTCGCCGTCCGTGCACCATGTGTGAAGACATCGATGCCCGCTACGGGCCCGCGCGTGTCCGCGTGCGGCCGCCGCCCGAAGGTCGGGAACGCGCGATCGAGCCCGGAAGGTGAACGGCGCCATGCTGCTACCTGCCAAAGCGGAAGTCGCCCGCCAACTGAGGCGGTACCGGATCTGGGAGCGCGCGATGCTCGCGTCGCCCGCCGACCACACCGTACGGGCCACTTTCGAGGACGCGGGCTACACCTTGTGCGTCCTGCTGGGCAAACGCTGTGCCCGCGAGGCGGCGGAGGCCGCCGAGCGCTATCTGCGCACGACACTGGTGGCCTATCTGCGGGACCAGGATCTGCGCGTGAGCATGACCGCCCGACACGGCCCGCCCGCGGCGGACCTGCCGTCCCCCGCGGGGCGGTAACCGCCCACCGGCGCAACTTTCCCTCATCCCCGCCGGGCCTCGGGCCCGGCCCGAGCACGGCGGAGGTGACACCCCATGAGCCCGATCCCGGCCATCGGCCGCATCCCGGTACGCGACGTCCGACCGATCGTCGACTACGGCAGACGCCCGGCGAAGGCGGTGGCCGGCGAGTCGTTCCAGGTCTCGGCGACCGTGTTCCGCGAGGGCCACGACGCCGTGGCCGCCAATGTCGTGCTCACCGATCCCGAGGGCCGCCCGGGCCCGTGGACGCCGATGCGTGAACTGGCCCCGGGCTCGGACCGCTGGGCCGCCGAGGTGAGACCTGCGGCCGCCGGCCGCTGGACCTATCAGGTCGAGGCGTGGAGCGACCCGGTCGCGACCTGGCGACACCGTGCCCGCATCAAGATCCCGGCGGGCATCGACACCGGCCTGGTCCTGGAGGAAGGCGCCACCCTCTTCGAGCGGGCGGCCACCGGAATGCCCGAGGCAGCGGCGCGGACGACGCTGCTGGCGGCGGCGAAGACCCTGCTCGACGACTCACTCCCGGTCGCGGCGCGTCTGGCGGCGGGTCTGACGCCGGAGGTGGACGCGGTCCTGGCCGGGCATCCGCTGCGGGAGTTCGTGACCGCCTCCGACCCGCTGCCGTTGCTGGTGGAGCGGGAGCGGGCCCTGTACGGCGCCTGGTACGAGTTCTTCCCGCGCTCCGAGGGCGGCACGCCCGAGCAGCCGCACGGCACCTTCCGCACCGCCGCCCGCCGCCTGCCGGCGATCGCGGCGATGGGTTTCGACGTGCTGTACCTGCCGCCGATCCATCCGATCGGGACGACGTTCCGCAAGGGCCGCAACAACACGCTGTCCGCCGGTCCGGAGGATGTGGGGGTGCCGTGGGCGATCGGTTCGCCGGAGGGCGGGCACGACGCGGTGCACCCGCAGCTGGGCACGGTCGAGGACTTCGCCTGGTTCGTGGGCGAGGCCGATCGCCTGGGCCTGGAGATCGCCCTGGACTTCGCCCTGCAGTGCTCGCCCGACCATCCGTGGGTGCAGAAGCATCCGGAGTGGTTCCATCACCGTCCGGACGGGACGATCGCGTACGCGGAGAATCCGCCCAAGAAGTACCAGGACATCTATCCGATCGCCTTCGACGCGGACTTCGAGGGTCTGGTCGCGGAGACCCTGCGGGTGCTGCGGTTGTGGATGGGGTATGGGGTGCGGATCTTCCGGGTGGACAATCCGCACACCAAGCCGGTGATGTTCTGGGAGCGGGTGATCGGTGAGATCAACGCCTCGGATCCGGATGTGATCTTCCTGGCGGAGGCGTTCACCCGGCCGGCGATGATGCGGACACTGGCGCAGATCGGTTTCCAGCAGTCGTACACGTATTTCACCTGGCGCAACACCAAGCAGGAACTGACGGAGTATCTGACCGAGCTGTCGACGGAGACGGCGGCTTACATGCGGCCGAATTTCTTCGTCAACACCCCGGACATCCTGCACGAGTTCCTGCAGGAGGGCGGGCGTCCCGCGTTCGAGTTGCGGGCGGTCCTGGCCGCGACGCTCTCCCCTGCGTGGGGTGTGTACAGCGGGTACGAGCTGTGCGAGCGGGTGCCGTTGCGGGCCGGCAGTGAGGAGTACCTCGACTCGGAGAAGTACCAGCTCAAACCCCGCGACTGGCACACCGCGGAAAACCAGGGCCGCAGCATCGCCCCTCTGATCACGCAGCTCAACACGATCAGGCGGCGTCACGGAGCCCTGCGGCAGATCAGGAATCTTCGCTTCCATCCCACGGACAACGACGCGATCATCGCGTACAGCAAGACCACCGACGGGGACACGGTTGTGGTGATCGTCAACCTGGACCCCCACCACACCCAGGAGGCCACGGTCTCGTTGGACATGCCACAACTCGGCCTGGACTGGAACGCATTCATGTCCGTGCACGACGAACTGACGGGTGAGACCTATCACTGGGGCAGGACAAACTATGTGCGCCTCGAACCCGGAAGGGCCCCGGCGCACGTCCTCCACGTCCAGTCGTCGTCCACATGAGCCATCGATCGGAGGGTCAGAGCGTCATGACTGTCAACCAGCCTGTTCCGGATACCTTTGAGGACACGCCCGCCAAGGACCGGGACCCGGATTGGTTCAAGCGCGCGGTCTTCTACGAGGTCCTGGTGCGCTCCTTCCAGGACAGCAACGGCGACGGAGTCGGCGACCTCAAGGGACTCACCGCCAAACTGGACTACCTCCAGTGGCTGGGCATCGACTGCATCTGGCTGCCCCCCTTCTTCAAGTCCCCGCTGCGGGACGGCGGTTACGACGTCTCGGACTACACGGCCGTGCTGCCGGAGTTCGGTGACCTCGCCGACTTCGTCGAGTTCGTCGACGCCTCCCACCAGCGCGGGATGCGCGTCATCATCGACTTCGTCATGAACCACACCAGCGACCAGCACCCGTGGTTCCAGGAGTCGCGCGCCAACCCCGAAGGTCCCTACGGCGATTACTACATGTGGGCCGACGACGACAAGCAGTACGCCGACGCGCGGATCATCTTCGTCGACACCGAGGCGTCCAACTGGACCTTCGACCCGGTCCGCAAGCAGTACTTCTTCCACCGCTTCTTCTCCCACCAGCCGGACCTCAACTACGAGAACCCGGCCGTGCAGGAAGAGATCCTGGCAGCCCTCCGTTTCTGGCTGGACCTCGGTATCGACGGCTTCCGCCTCGACGCCGTCCCGTATCTCTACGCCGCGGAGGGCACCAACTGCGAGAACCTGCCCGCCTCGCACGGATTCCTCAAGCGCGTCCGCCGCGAGATCGACCTGATGTACCCGGACACGGTCCTGCTGGCCGAGGCGAACCAGTGGCCCGAGGACGTCGTCGACTACTTCGGCGACTACGCCGCCGGCGGCGACGAGTGCCACATGGCCTTCCACTTCCCCGTCATGCCCCGCATCTTCATGGCGGTGCGCAGGGAGTCGCGCTACCCCGTCTCGGAGATCCTCGCGAAGACCCCTGCCATCCCCAAGAACTGCCAGTGGGGCATCTTCCTGCGCAACCACGACGAGCTGACCCTGGAGATGGTCACCGACGAGGAGCGCGACTACATGTGGGCGGAGTACGCGAAGGACCCGCGTATGCGCGCCAACATCGGCATCCGCCGCCGGCTCGCGCCCCTGCTCGACAACGACCGCAACCAGATCGAGCTGTTCACGGCTCTCCTGCTGTCCCTGCCCGGCTCGCCGATCCTCTACTACGGCGACGAGATCGGCATGGGCGACAACATCTGGCTCGGCGACCGCGACGCCGTCCGCACGCCGATGCAGTGGACACCCGACCGCAACGCGGGCTTCTCGTCCTGCGACCCCGGCCGGCTGTCGCTGCCGACGATCATGGATCCCGTCTACGGCTACCAGGTCACCAACGTCGAGGCGTCGATGTCGTCGCCCTCCTCGCTGCTGCACTGGACCCGACGCATGATCGAGATCCGCAAGCAGAACCCCGCCTTCGGCCTGGGGACGTTCACCGAGCTGCAGTCCTCCAACCCCGCCGTCCTGGCCTTCCTGCGCGAGTACGGGGACGACCTGGTCCTGTGCGTCAACAACTTCTCCCGGTTCGCCCAGCCCACCGAACTCGACCTGCGCATGTACGACGGACGCCACCCCGTCGAACTGATCGGCGGGGTGCGGTTCCCGGCGATCGGTGAGCTGCCGTACCTGCTGACGCTCGGCGGGCACGGCTTCTACTGGTTCCGGCTCTCCCGAGCGGCATCGCGCGTCAGCCGGCGCCCCTGAACCCCGCCCCCTGCGCCGAGGATCCCTGTGCCGAAGGAAGGACGCGTCACCATGCAGAAGACCGCAACTCCACGCCCGAGACGCACCGTCGTCACCGGGACCATGGCCTCGCTCGCCGGGCTGCTGCGGGAATGGCTGCCCAGGCAGCGCTGGTTCGCGGGCAAGGACAGGCCCGTCACGGACCTCGCCCTGCTGTCCATGACCGAGTTGTTCCCGGGGTGTCTGCATCTGCTGATCCATGCCGGCCACTCGGGCGTGCCGGCGCCCGCCGGTGGCACGGCGGGCGGTGACTGCTACCAACTCCTGCTCGGCGTACGGGAACATCTCTCGCCGCGCCTCGGCCGTGCCCTGATCGGCCGTGCCGAGGTGGGTCCGCTGGCCGGTCTGACGGTGTACGACGCCCTCCAGGACCCGCGCTCGGCGCAACTGCTCCTGGAGCGGCTGCGGCACCCCGGCGCGGCGGGCCCGCTGCGGTTCGAGGCCGACCCGTCGGTGCGGGTGCCGGCCGGACTGGTGCCGCGCGTGCTGGAGGCCGAGCAGTCCAACTCCTCGCTGGTGTACGGCGATTCCTTCATCCTGAAGGTGTTCCGGCGGATCCAGCCGGGAGTCAATCCCGACCTTGAGGTGCCCGGCGCGCTGGCCGCGCAGGGCTGCAAGCGGGTGCCGGCACCGGTGGCGTGGATCCGGACGACGCATCCGCGCGAGGCGACACTCGGGGTGCTCCAGCCGTTTCTGCGGGACGCGTCCGACGGCTGGACGCTCGCGCTCCAGGCCCTCGCCTCGGACGACGACTTCACCGCCCAGGCGCACGAGTTGGGGCAGGCCACGGCCGACGTTCATCTCGCGCTCGCGTCGGCGTTCCCGCCCGGCGAGCACGGGGAGGCCGAGCGGACGGCGGCCGCGATGACCGAGCGCCTGGACTCGGCCGCGCACAGCGTGCCGGCGCTGCGCCCCTATGTACCCGGGCTGCGGACCGCCTTCGGCGCGCTCGTCGCCTGCGATCCCGGGCCGCCGCCCCAACGCATCCACGGCGACCTGCACCTGGGCCAGGTGTTGCGGGCCGGCCGGGACTGGTTCGTCATCGACTTCGAGGGCGAGCCGTCCCGTCCGCTCGCCGAACGGCGCAGTGCCCACTCCCCCGTGCGGGACATCGCCGGCATGCTGCGCTCCTTCGACTACGCGGCCCGCCAGCGCCGCCCCTGGCGCCCGGAGTGGGCGCGGCGCTGCCGGGAGGCCTTCTGCGCGGGCTATGCGGCCCGGGCGGGCTGGGACCCGCGCAAGAAACACGGTCTCCTGCGCGCCTACGAGACCGACCGAGCCGTGTACGAAGTCCTGTACGAGGCCAGGCATCGCCCGGACTGGCTCCCCGTACCCATGGCGGCGATCGAGCGTCTCGCCGTAAGAGGAGGCTGAAGCCGTGGCCCTGCGTGACACGTCACTCCCCGAGCCGTCCGGCCCGCTCACGCCGACGCCCGCACCGCCACCGGTCTCCGGTGAGCGCGACCGCCTGCTCGCCGGCACCCACCACGACCCGCACGGCGTGCTCGGCGCGCACCCGGTGCCGGGCGGCGTCGCCTTCCGGGCGCTGCGTCCCTATGCCCGTGCCGTGAGTGTCGTCGTCGACGGGGTGCGCACGAGGCTGGCCTCGGAGGGCGACGGCCTCTTCTCCGGCGTACTGCCGCTCGACGCGATCCCCGCGTACACCCTGGTGGTGACATACGCGGAGGGCGAGCACGAGACGGAGGATCCGTACCGTTTCCTGCCCGCGCTGGGCGAGTTGGACCTGCATCTGATCGCCGAGGGCCGGCACGAGGAGCTGTGGAAGGCGCTCGGCGCCGAGCCGATGACCCATGCCGGGGTGACCGGCACCCGGTTCACGGTGTGGGCGCCGAACGCCCAAGGGGTGCGGGTCGCGGGGGACTTCACCTTCTGGGACGGGACCGCGCTGCCGATGCGGTCGCTCGGATCGTCCGGGGTGTGGGAGCTGTTCGTGCCCGGAATCGGCGAGGGTGCCCGCTACAAGTTCGAGATCACCTCCCGGCACGGCGGCCGGTTCCTCAAGGCCGACCCGATGGCACGGGCCGCAGAGGTGCCGCCCGCGACGGCATCCGTCGTCACGGCCTCGCACCACGAGTGGGGTGACGCGGACTGGATGGCACACCGTGCCGACGTCCCCGTGCACGAGGCGCCGTTCTCGGTCTACGAGGTCCATCTGCCGTCCTGGCGGCCCGGACTGACCTACCGTCAACTCGCCGAGCAGCTCCCCGCGTACGTCAAGGACCTCGGTTTCACGCACGTCGAGCTGATGCCCCTCGCCGAGCACCCCTACGGTCCCTCCTGGGGCTACCAGGTCACCGGCTTCTACGCGCCGACCTCACGCCTTGGCACCCCCGACGACCTGCGGCATCTGATCGACTCCCTGCACCGGGCCGGCATCGGCGTGATCATGGACTGGGTGCCGGCCCATTTCCCCAAGGACGACTGGGCGTTGGCGCGCTTCGACGGGGAGCCGCTGTACGAGCCGGGAGACTGGCGGCGGGCGGAGCATCCGGACTGGGGGACGTACGAGTTCGACTTCGGGCGCGTCGAGGTGCGCAACTTCCTGGTGGCGAACGCCGTGTACTGGTGCCAGGAGTTCCACATCGACGGGCTGCGGGTCGACGCGGTCGCCTCGATGCTCTACCTCGACTACTCGCGCGACTCGGGGCAGTGGGAGCCCAACGTGCACGGTGGCCGCGAGGACTTGGACGCGATGGCGTTCCTGCAGGAGATGAACGCGACCGTCTACCGGCGGGCGCCGGGCGTGGTCACCATCGCCGAGGAGTCGACCGCGTGGGGCGGGGTGACCCGGCCGACCGACACCGGCGGTCTGGGCTTCGGGCTGAAGTGGAACATGGGCTGGATGCACGACTCGCTCGACTACATCGCCCATGAGCCGGTGCACCGCAAGTTCCACCACAACGAGATGACGTTCTCGATGGTGTACGCCTACAGCGAGAACTACGTCCTGCCCATCTCCCACGACGAAGTCGTGCACGGCAAGGGCTCGTTGGTCTCCAAGATGCCCGGCGACTGGTGGCAGCAGCGCGCCAACCTCCGCGCCTACCTCGCCTTCATGTGGGCCCACCCCGGCAAGCAACTCCTCTTCATGGGCCAGGAGTTCGCCCAGGGAGCCGAGTGGTCCGAGGCCCACGGCCCCGACTGGTGGCTGCTGGACCCGGCGTACGGGGCGGTGGCCGATCATGCCGGGGTCAGGGATCTGGTCCGTGATCTCAACACCCGGTATCGCGACACGTCCGCTCTGTGGCAGCGCGACACCGATCCCGAGGGCTTCCGGTGGGTCGCGGGGGACGCGGCCGAGGACAACGTCTTCGCGTTCCTGCGCTACGACGCCGAGGGCGCTCCCCTCCTCGCCGTCTCCAACCTCTCCCCCGTGGTCCGCCACGACTACCGCCTCGCCGTCCCCGACGAGGCCCTCGGCTGGCAGGAGATCCTCAACACCGACCTGGCCCGGTACGGCGGCAGCGACGTCGGCAACCCCGATCCGGTGAAACCGGACGACGGATGCCTCCTGCTCACTCTGCCCCCGCTGGCCACGGTCTGGCTGACGCCCCTGCCCATGTGAAGCGCCCGCCCGGGTGTCCAAACGTCCTTTCGGGGAAGTCGGGTCGTACACCACAGAAGGGCGGGCACCCACGTGCGCACAGTCGGAGTGGAGGAGGAAATCCTCCTGGTCGACCCGGAAACGGGTGAACCGAAGGCCTTGGCAGCCGCGGTGCTTGCGCGCGCCGACCTCGACAGCGAGGTGTTCGAGCAAGAGCTGCACAGCCAGATGGTCGAGTTCGCCACGCAGCCCCGGGCGGACATGGCGGAACTCGGTGCGGAGATCGTCCGCTGCCGCAAGGACGCGGCGCAGCACGCCGGGGAGATCGGCTGCGCGGTCGCCGCGCTGGCCACCTCGCCGCTGACCGTGAGTCCTTCGGTCGCCGTCGGCCGCCGCTACCAGTGGATGGAAGAGCAGTACGGCATCGCCACCCAGGAGCAACTCGTGTGCGGCTGCCATGTGCATGTGTCCGTGGAGTCCGACGAGGAGGGCGTGGCGGTCCTGGACCGGATCCGTCCCTGGCTGTCGGTGCTGTCCGCGCTGAGCGCCAACTCACCGTTCTGGCAGGGCAAGGACACGAGCTACAGCAGCTATCGCAGCCGGGTGTGGCAGCGGTGGCCGTCCGCCGGTCCCACCGAGGTCTTCGGTTCGGCCGAGCGCTATCACCGGCGGGTCGCCGACATGGTCTCCACGGGCGTGATCCTGGACGCCGGGATGATCTACTTCGACGCCCGGCTGTCCGCGACCTACCCGACCGTCGAGGTCCGGGTCTCGGACGTGTGCCTGCACGCCGACACGGCCGTCCTCATCGCCACGCTCATCCGCGGTCTGGTGGAGACGGCGGCGCGCGAGTGGCGGGCGGGGGGCGAGCCGCTCGTACAGAGTGTGAGCCTGCTCCGGCTGGCCGTCTGGCAGGCCGCGCGGGCGGGTCTTGAGGGTGAGTTGCTGCACCCGGAGACCATGCGGCGGCTGCCCGCGCGGACCGTGCTGGAAGCCCTGCTGGACCATGTCTCCGACGCGCTCTCCGACACCGGCGACCTCGACCGCGCCCGGGCCGGCGTCGCGGAGTCGCTGGAGCGGGGAAACGGCGCCCGGGTGCAGCGCGAGGTCATGGCTCGGACCGGCAGTCTGCGGGAGGTGGTCGCCGAGTGCGTGCGCGTTACACAGGGACATTGAGGCCGGTTCCGGGCGTCTGAGATCACGAACGCGTCTACTTGGCCGTTCCCGGCGCCGATCGCTCCGACCTGGGCTAGATTCGAGCACCGCCGACACAGTTCATACTCGGCGCAGTTACAGCCCGTACACGTCAGGAGCAGCGCAATGCGCGACTTCGCCCTCGCTCCCTCCACCGTCTCGTCCCACAGCGGCGGGCTCGCCGACAGCATCTTCGACACGGCGGTCCACAACCCCACGCTGCCCCTGCTCGCACGTCGCTCCAGCCCCTCCTCGACCGTCTGGGAGGAGGTGACAGCCGTGGAAGTGCGGGACGAGGTGGTGGACTTGGCGAAGGGTCTCATCGCGTCCGGCATCTCGCCCGGCCACCGCGTGGCGATCATGGCGCGCACCCGGTACGAGTGGACGGTCCTCAGCTACGCGCTGTGGGCCGTCGGTGCCGAGGTCGTCCCGATCTACCCGACGTCCTCGCGCGACCAGGTGGAGTGGATCCTGCGGGACGCCGGCTGTGTGGCCGTGGTCGTCGAGGACGAGCAGGCGGTGATGACGGTCGGCTCGGTGTGCGGGTCGCTCGGACAGCTGCGCCACGTCTGGCAGTTGGACGCGGGGGCGCTGGAGGACCTGGTGCAGCGGGGCGAGTTCATCCCGATCGCCACGGTCGACTCGCTGCGCCGCATCGTGCTGCCTGACTCCACCGCGGTCGTCGCCTACACCTCGGGCACCAGCGGGCACCCCATGGGCTGCGCGCTCAGTCACCGCAATCTGGCGAGCCCGTGCGACACGCTGCTGGCCGGCTGGGGCCACACGGCGGCGGCGCCCGGCGAGCAGGGCTCCGTGCTGGCCTTCCTGCCGTTCTCCCACGTGTACGGCCTCATGATCCAGAGCATCTGCATCCGCGGCGGCCTGCTCATGGGCCACGAGCCCGAACTGAGCGGCGAGGCCCTGGTGTCGGCACTGCGCTCGTTCCGGCCGACGTACTTCTACGCCGTGCCGTCGGTCTTCGAGAAGATCTACAAGAACTTCCTGCGTACGTCCCAACAGGCGGGCCGCGGTGTCCTGTTCGAGCGGGCGGCGGATACGGCGCGTGATTTCGCCGCCGCTCTTGAGCGCCAGCGGCTCGGCGGCGGTTCGGGTCCCGGTCTCGACCTGCGGCTGCAGCACGCGTTGTACGAGCGGACGGTGTACCGCAGACTCCGGGCCGTGCTGGGCGGCAGAGTGGTGCGTGCGACGTCCGGCGGTTCGCCCTTGAACCGCGAACTCTCCCTGTTCTACGAGGGCATCGGCATCTATGTGCACGACGGGTACGGACTGACCGAGACCAGCGGTGCGGTGTCCATGCAGCCACTGGGCCGGGAGAAGTCCGGGACGGTGGGGCAGGCGCTGCCGGGCATGGACGTCATGCTGGCCGAGGACGGCGAGATCCTGGTGCGCGGTCCGTCGGTGTTCCAGGGCTACATCAACGACGAGGCCACGACGCGGGCCTCGCTGCGGGGCGGCTGGCTGGCCACCGGGGACCTCGGCTGGCTGGACAACGACGGCTATCTGACGATCACCGGCCGCAAGAAGGACATCATCATCACCAGCAGCGGCAAGAGTGTCGCTCCGGCGGCCCTCGAACAGCGGCTGAGGGTGCATCCGCTGGTCCATCAGGCGGTGGTCGTCGGCGACAACCGGCCGTGCGTCGGCGCCCTGATCACCCTGGACCCGGAGTTCCTGGCGTACTGGCGCGGTTCGCTGTCGTTGCAGAGCGACACGCCGAGCCGGGAGGCACGGGAGGAGAACGCGCTGCGGGAGGAGATCGGACGTGCTGTGGCCGCCGCCAACAGCAGCGTGTCGCGCTCGGAGTCGATCCGGGTCTTCCGGGTGCTGCCGGTGCAGTTCGACCACGCCAACGGGTTGCTGACGCCGTCGATGAAGCTGCGCAGGGACGCGATCGTGGAGCGGTACGCGTTCGAGATCGACGCCATGTACCAGGCACGCTCGCGTGCCCCGCGGCAGAACGTGCCGGACGAGCTCTCGGGCTGGGACGACGCGGACAACGTTTTCCGCTGACCACCGGTCGGGGAGGCGCTACTCCCCCGTGGTCAGGTGGACGACGTTGGACCGCTCGCCGAACGCGAAGGCGCGGATCCGGTAGGAAGCGTGCTTCTCCTCGGGCAGGGTGACCAGGCCGGTGGAGTTGATGTCGGGGTCGAGCACGGCGACGGGTGCGTAGGCCGTGCTGCCCTGTCTGCGGATCTCCAGCAGGAAGCCGTCCTCGTCGGCGGAGTTGTCGGTCCAGGTGAACAGGATGCCGTTGGCGTCCTTGACGACGGCACGCAGACCCGTCGGCGCCCCGGCGGGCAGGGCGCGCTGTGCGCCCTGGTGTCCGGGCCGGGTGCGGGCCGGCAGCCAGTCGTGGTCGGCGTTCTCCTCCTCGGCCGTCCAGCCGCCGGCGGGGAGGTCGACGTGGACCGGACGGGACGCGGGGCCACGGTAGGTGCGCAGTCGGTAGTAGAAGGTCGTGTCGGGCATCAGGTCGGGGTGGCGATAGGCCGTCACCCCTCGGTCCAGGTACTGGAGAACGGTGTAGGGGCCCTGCGCGGCGGTGGCGAACTCCAGCACATGGCCCGCGACCGCGGCCCGGTCGTCCCGCCACTTGAGGTCGACGTCGGTGGGGGTGGTCAGGGCCGCCCGCAGCGGCCGCTCCGCTTGCGCCGGTCGGTGCGCCGAGCAGGCCGACAGTGCCAGGAGCAGCACTGTCGGCACTGCGACGCGTGTGGGGACACGCATACGGCGTCGGCTACTTCCGCCAGAAGTGGACGTTGCTCCACACCACGGTGGCCGGTCCGTTGCCGCTGTCGGTGCGGTAGGCGCCGAACTTGTCGTAGAAACTGCCGCCGGGGCTGGCGTAGGTGTGCTTGAGCGAGCCGTTGATGTAGGTGCGGTGCTGGCTTCCGACCTGGTGGACGGTGTTGACGCGGACGGTCGCGCCGACGGTGCCGGCGTTGGAGAGCGTGGTGCCGCCGTGCACCGCGTAGAGCCGGCCGCCGCGTTCGACGGCGAGCATGAAGTAGGGGCCGGCGGCGGATTCGTTGAAGGTCTGCTTGAGGCTGATCCGGGTGCCGCTGAGGCTGGAGATGCGGAACGAGCCCTCGAACTGGCGCGTGCCTCCCGTGTACGTGTCGTAGCGGCGTTCAGCCCGCTGGTCACCGCTGGCCGTGGAGCAGGTGAGCTGGAACGTCAGCCCGCTGATCTGTCCACAGCCGCGTTCCTGCTCGGTGTAGCCGGGCGAGACCGACACCCAGCCGCCGGGCTCCACTTCGGCCAGGGCGTGTGGGGCGGCGAGCAGTGACGTGGCGCCCACGGTCGTGGTCACGACGAGTGCGCGCAGGCGTGTGAGCATCCTGCCTCCCGAGGAGTGTGGGGGGTGACCGCCATTCACGCATTGTTCATACACATGAACTTTGGTCCCTGATTTGAACAAGTGAGGGGGACGGTAGGACCAGACCAACAGACCGTCAAGAGATCGCGCGTCCCTGATCTTTCCCCTCCCATCCAGTGCGTTTCGGCCGTCGGGCGGGCATGGTTGTGCTCGACGCGTTCGTCTGCCTGGCGGGCCCAACTGGCGGAACGGCTGGGAACACGGTGGGATCGATGTGGTGCGAAGCAGCGATCCATGGGCATGCGAAGGGCGTCCGATGCAGACCGCCTGGAGCCGCAGAGAGGGATGAACACCGTGACACGACCCAGGATCCTGGTGGTCGGCGCAGGCTTCGCCGGCGTGGAGTGCGTACGCCGACTGGAGCGCAAGCTCGCGCCCGACGAGGCCGACGTCACCCTGGTGACGCCGTTCTCCTACCAGCTCTACCTGCCCCTGCTGCCCCAGGTCGCCTCCGGGGTGCTGACGCCCCAGTCGATCGCCGTCTCGCTGCGGCGCAGCAAGAAGTACCGCACCCGGATCATTCCGGGCGGAGCGATCGGCGTGGACCTCAAGTCCAAGGTCTGCGTCATCCGCACCATCACCGACGAGATCGTCAACGAGCCCTACGACTACATCGTGTTGACGCCCGGCAGCATCACCCGCACCTTCGACATCCCCGGCCTCACCGAGCACGCCTACGGGATGAAGACCCTCGCGGAAGCCGCCTACGTGCGCGACCACGTCATCTCCCAGCTCGACCTGGCCGACGCGAGCGACGACCCGGCCGAGCGCGCCTCGCGACTGCAGTTCGTGGTCGTGGGCGGCGGATACGCCGGCACGGAGACGGCGGCCTGTCTGCAGAAGCTCACCCACGCGGCGGTCAAGCGCTACCCGCGCATCGATCCGGCGCTCATCAAATGGCACCTGATCGACATCGCCCCGAAGCTGATGCCCGAACTGGGCGACAAGCTCGGCACCAGCGCCCAGACGATCCTGCGCAAGCGCGGTATCGACATCTCGCTGGGTGTCTCCATCGCGAAGGCGGGCCCCGAGGAGGTCACCTTCACCGACGGCCGGGTGGTGCCCACCCGCACCCTGATCTGGACCGCCGGCGTCGTCGCGAGCCCGCTCATCGCCACCCTCGGCGCCGAGACGGTCCGCGGCCGCCTCGCGGTCTCCGCGGAGATGAACCTGCCGGGCCACGACGGAGTGTTCGCGCTCGGCGACTCCGCCGCGGTGCCCGACAAGGCCAAGGACGACGACAGCGCGATCTGCCCGCCCACCGCCCAGCACGCCATGCGCCAGGGCCGGCACGTCGCCGACAACGTCATGGCGACCCTGCGCAACAAGCCGCTGACCCCGTACGTCCACAAGGACCTCGGCCTGGTCGTCGACCTCGGCGGCAAGGACGCCGTCTCCAAGCCGCTCGGCATCGAACTGCGCGGTCTGCCCGCCCAGGCCGTGGCCCGCGGCTACCACTGGTCGGCGCTGCGCACGGGCGTCGCCAAGACCCGGGTCATGACGAACTGGGTCCTCAACGCGGTCGCCGGCGACGATTTCGTCCGCACCGGCTTCCAGTCCCGCAAGCCCGCCACGCTCAAGGACTTCGAGTACACCAACGCCTACCTGAGCCCCGAGCAGGTGCGGGAGCAGGTCGAGGGGACTGCCCCCGGGAAGGCCTGACGCGGTGCGCGCCCTCCCGTCCCCGCATGCCATGCTGGGACGGGATCTTGACGTGAGACGGGGACGGGAGTGAGTACGGCGGCGTGAGGGCAGTGGCAGCAACGCTCCGGGCGCGGTCGCGCGATCTCGTCGCGGCATCCGATCCAGGGCTGCTGCGACTGACCGCGGGTCTGCGGACCGTGGCTGCCATCGCCCTCACCCTGGCCGTGCTGGGGCTGCTGCGGGCCGACGTGTCGCATCTGGTGGCCGGCGCCATCGCGGCGATGGTCGCCACCTTCGCCATCCGCGAGAAGGAGCGCGCCCAGCAGGCGGTGACCCTCGCCCTCGGTCTGCCGGTGGCGTTCGCCTCCCTGACCCTGGCCTCACTGCTGCACTCGCGTGTCGTCGGCGGTGACGTCTTCTTCGTGGTGCTCATCTTCTGCGCCGTCTACGGCCGCCGGTACGGGGACCGGGGCACCGCGCTGGGCCTGATCGGCTTCCAGACCTACTTCCTGTCCCTGTTCGTCGGCGCCACCCTCTCGACCCTGCCCCAGCTGTACGGGGTGGTCGCGATCGCCTTCGCCGCCAGCGCACTGGTGCGTTTCGTGCTCGTGCCGGAGACGCCCGAGGGCATCCTGGGGCGGCTGCGGGACGCCTTCCGCGCCCGGCTGGCCCAGCTCGTGTCCGCACAGCTGGAACTGCTCGACGCCGGTCCTGACGACGCCGAGACGGCTCTGGAGCACCTGCGTGAGGGCACCGCGCGGCTGCACGAGACGGCCATGATGATCCAGGGCCGGCTGGAGCAGGGCACGGCCGACGAGGCCGTCGCGCGGCTCGTGCAGCGGCGTATCGCGGACGCGGAGATCGCCGCCGAGCGCCTGGGGCTGCTGCTGCTGACCGCGCGCAGTGCCGAGCGCGCGGACACACTGACCCTGCATCTGCCGGGCGCCCCGGTCCCGCCGCCGGGCGGCCGGCTGCCGGTGGGCGACGAGGCGACCGCCATCCTGCGCCGGGATCTGGAGGCGCTGCGCCTGCTGGTCCTGCGGCCGGTGTCCGGAGGCTCGGGGACGGGCCTGGCGCATGTGCGCAACCGCCTGCTGGGCTACCGCGACGAGGAGAACCTGCCCAAGGCGCCGCCCGCCGTCCAGGACGTGTTCCGGGGCATCGGCGAGGCCGCGCGCGCGGTGCTGGGGCTGCGGATGGCGCTGGACGGGCCGCAGGACGAGTCGGACGACACCCCGTCGACGACGCGTTCGCGCGAGGAGCTGGACGCCGAGGACGTGGCGATCGACGCGGGCGAGGAAGAGCCCGAGGAGGAGCCCACCGGGCTTCGGCGGCCCACCACGCGGGCGGCCGTGCAGGTGGCGGTCGGATCGTCGCTGGCGATCGTGGGCGGTGAGTTCCTCTCCAGCCAGCGCTGGTACTGGGCGGTGCTGACCTGCTGGATCGTGTTCATCAACACCGCGTCCACCGGCGAGATCCTGGTCAAGGGCTACCGGCGGCTGCTGGGCACCGTGCTCGGCGTGGTGGCGGGACTGCTGCTCGCGGGCCTCGTCGGCCATCACACCTGGACGGCGTTCGCGCTGGTGCTGCTGTTCGTGTTCGCGATGTTCTACACCGCGCCGCTGTCGTACACGCTGATGTCGTTCTTCGTCACCGCGGCCCTGGGGCTGCTGTACACCCTGTTGCACACCTACAGCCTGTCGGTCCTGATCCTGCGGGTGGAGGAGACGGCGCTGGGCGCGGCCTGCGGGATCATCGCGGCCGCGTTCGTCCTGCCGGTGCACACCGACCGCCGTACCAACGACCTGCTCGGTACGGTCCTGGACCGGCTCTCCGATGTCACCGAGGCCGCCGTCGACCAGCTCAGCGGCGGGCCCGCGGTGGACCTGCTCGACAGGGCCCGCGAGCTGGACCAGGCGCTGGCCGATCTGCGGGCCGCGACCCAGCCCCTCACCCACCCGGTGACACCGATGCGCGCCCGGCGCGACACCGTGCGCTATGTCGTCGCGCTCCTGGAGACCTGCGCGTACCACGCGCGTTCGCTGGCCGCGACGGCCGAGCTCCTCCCCGGCAACCCGTCGATCGCCGCGGATCCCCGGCTGCGGCGGGCCGGTGAGCGCATCCTGCGCAACATCGCGGCGATCGCCGCGCACGTGGCGGACGAGCGGGCCGACGTCGAGGTCGAGACCGGCCCGAGCATCGCGGCGCTGCTGGAGACCGACCGCCCGGGCACCTCACGCTACGGGCGGGTCACCGACCGGGTGCTGAGGCATCTGCAACGCCTCGACGAGGCCGTGACGGGACTAGCCCGGCCGCTGAAGGTGCCGGTGGCGGCCCAGGGGAAGAAAGCCGTGAAGTGAGGCGATGTCCCGGAGGTGGGGAGCTCAGAAATCGGTGGACATGCCGCTCACCTCGGCGATGCCCCGCAGTTCCTCGTTCTCGCGGTGCCGGTCCCGGATGTAGTCGGCGATCTCGCCCAGCCGTATCGGATCGGCGGCCGTGCCCGCGTCGGTGACCACCCGGATCGGGCCGGTCCCGTCGAGGTCGAGTTCGACGACCTCGTTGTCCAGCCTGCCGGTGACCGCGGCGGCGACGACCAGGGCCGCCTCGTCGCGGATCTCCTGGGACATGCCCTGTCCGCCGTCCTCGCCGATCGCGAAGTCGAGGGCGGGCAGGCGCTGCTCGTCGAGCGCCCTCAGGACCGGTTCGACCACATCCAGCAGCTGCCGGTAGTCATCCGTGTCCATCCGGGTGCGCAGAATGCCGAGGTACATGTCGACGGCCCGGTCTTCCGGCGGAAACTCGGATTCGCTCATGCCGCACGGGTGCCCGGTCCCCCGGGTGTCATGCGTAGCGTCCTGCCCGTTTTACGACCGCCGGATCCGGGCGCCGCGCCCCCGGCGGCCGAGGGCGTGCAGATACTCCAGGGCGTCCATGACCACCGTGCGGTCGTGCCAGGACAGCCAGCGCCCGGCCTGGGCGCCCATCATGTCCAGCGTCCGGAGTTGAGTGTCGCTGAGCCGACGCAGGGTGTGATCGGTATGGGCGGAGACCATGCCCAGGCACAGGCCGGAGACGGTCGTCAGCGGCACGCTGTGGCAGCCCAGACTGCCGGCCGCGAGGATCTGCTCCCGGGCGGCCTCGGTGAACACGGGGTCCGTCGACACGTCATGGACGGTGACCTGGGCGAGGTCGCGGGCGGCGGCCGCACAGGCCGTGCCCTCGTCGCCGACGTACGCGAAGAAGTCGACGAAGTCGTCGCTGAGTCCGGTGTGCTTTTCCAGCCGCAGTCCGCCCCTGACCCGGTCGGTGACCTGGACGTTGCCCATGGAGGTGTCGACCACGGCGAGCGTCTGGCTCAGCACGGCGCTCAGGACGGCTCCGCGGTTGCCGCGCTCCGGACGGTGGGGCGCGGGGAAGTCCAGGGCGGGCTCCGGTGACCGGACCCGCCGCGGGAACCACAGGGCGTCCGGTTCCTCCGGCCGCGGGGTGGTGAGCACGGCGTCGGCCAGCGACCGCAGTTTGACGTTGAACCGCTGGGAGGACCGCTGCAGGAGCCCGAACGCGCTGTCGCCGTCGGGCAGTCGGTAGCGCTCCCGCAGGACGCCCTGTGCCTGGGATATCAACGGGTGCGCGCGGGCCCGGGCCCTCAGGTCACGCGTCTCCGCCCGCAGCCGTTCCAACTCCGCACGGTCCCGCTCCTCGTCCGCCCCCCGGCGCGCCGCCTCCGCCATGAACTCCCTCGCCTCCCGTCGCCCCGACAACACAGGTGCCCGTGTGCGTGTTCGGACCGCATACGGGCACCTGCCGCTTGCCAGCGTCTTCCCCATTCGAACGGGCGTACACAGGGCGGGCGGACTCGCTCAGGTGAGAGCCACCACCGCGCTGATGCACTTGCCGCCCGCGGGCAGTTCGGAGACTCGCACGTCGCGGGCGAGCCGGCAGACGATCGGCCAGCCGCGGCCGCCGACCCGCCGGCGTCCGGCCGGGTCGAACGGGTCGCAGGCGACGGGCAGTTGGTCACTGCGGTCGCACACCGAGACGCGTACGCCCGGTTCGACGATGTCGACGCGGAATCCCGTGACCCCGCCGCCGTGCCGGATCGCGTTGGTCGTCAACTCCGAGACCACGAGCAGGGCGTCGCCCAGGGCGTCCTTGTCGCAGCGCGTCCGGGTCGCCCGGCACCGCGCCGCGACCGCCCGCTCGACCGCCCTGCGGGCCTGGGCGGGCCGGACCACCGGGTCGACCGGCATCCACGACACAGCCGGCTCCGGGTCGACGACTCGGCCCGCGGGCACGGCGGCCGCACGCCGACTTGCCGCGGAACTCTGCCACGGCTCCAACTGCCGCCGCTCATCGGCGAACGGGGGGAATTCGATGCTGTGCTCCTCGCACATCGCCTGGCTCCCTGATCGGTGAAGAACCGGCCTCTCGGTCCATCGGCAACGAGGCCGGACCTGCCGCGCCCGTGGTGCTCGCCGCTCGGGCACCGCAGGCACTCATCTATGCGGCTGACCTGTAAGGGGGGCGACAAACCTCTCTGCGGAATGCGCGAGTTCCCGTCATGGCGTCACGAAAGCGGGGTAAGCGCACCCCATGACTGATGTCGTGGATTCGGGCGAGCTGTTGCGACGACTGCAGCGGGCTCGGGCCTGTGCGGAACAGGAGCGGTCGACGTGGTGGGCGCGGAGCGAGGAGCTGCGGGCGACCGATCCGGACGCGGCGCGCGAGGCGGCCGTACGGACGGTGGCTTTCGAGGCGGTGCTGCGCGTGCTGGACGAGGTGGTGACTCCGGGGCGACAAGCCGAGGTCGGTGTGGCAGAGTGAAACCGGTCACGTGACCGGGTTTTCGCTACGCGAAAGCCTCGCATATGGTTTACCGTTCATACATACGTGGTGACGGGGTTGGACCGTACCGTCCTCCGACACCACGGCTTGACGGCCCTGGCTGGCCTCCCCCGTCCAGCCAGGGCTTTTTCATGCCCTCGCGCGGACTCGTCGACGGAACTCCCGTCCGCCGAGGTGCCCTGGACGGCCGCAGCGGCTCAAATGGGATGAGGGAACGCACCGGAACCGATGCCCGGCGAGGAGCCCCGCGTCATGACCAAAGCGACGAAACTGCTGACCGCCCTTCCCCCGCCCCAGCGCCATCGCCTCATGACGCTCGCGCGGGAGGTCTCCTTCCCGGAGGACCGGCGCATCTTCGAGGCGGGCGGCCGGGCCGACCGCTTCTGGGTGATCCGCTCCGGCGCGGTCTCGCTCGACCAGCGGGTCAACTCGCTGCAACGGGTCACCGTGGCCAGCCTCGGCGCCGGCGATCTGCTCGGCTGGTCCTGGCTCTTCCCACCCCACGAGTGGGACTTCGGCGCGGCGGCGTTCAGTCCCGTACGCGCCCACGAGTTCGACGCGGACGCGGTGCTGCGGCTGTGCGCCGAGGATCCCGAGCTCGGCATGGTGCTGGTGCGCGGGGTCGCCGAGATCCTCGCGCACCGGCTGGAGACGACGCGGGGGAAGCTGATGGAGTACGCGAGGCATCGGCGAGCCCTGTAGGGACCTCGCCACCTCGCTCAGATCCGGTAGCGGCGCAGGGCGGGCACCGCCGCGGCCAGGCCCAGCATGACCACGACGACCAGGACGCCGCCGCCCACGACCGCCGTGCGGGGGCCGAAGGCCGAGCCCGCGGTGCCGTGCAGGACGTCGGCGAGGCGGGGGCCGCCCGCGACGACGACCGTGAAGACGCCCTGCATCCGGCCGCGCATCTCGTCGGTGGCCGCCGACAGCAGGATCGCCCCGCGGAAGACCATCGAGACCATGTCGGCCAGCCCGGCCACGGCCAGGAAGGCGGCCGCGACCCACAGGTTGGCGCTGAGCCCGAAGCCGGCGATCGCGGCACCCCACGCGACGACCGCGCCGATCACCATCCAGCCGTGCCGGCGGACCCGCGAGAACGTGCCCGAGAACAGACCGCCGAGCACCGCGCCGATGGGGATCGCCGCGAACAGCAGACCGAGTGCGAACCCTTCGCCGTAGGAGCCGTAGGTCTGGGCGGCGAGTTGGGGGAACAGGGCGCGGGGCATGCCGAAGACCATGGCGATGATGTCGGCCAGGAAGGACAGCAGCAGCACCTTGTGCAGGGACAGGTAGCGGAAGCCCGCCACGATCTCGCGCACTCCGGCCCGCCGCGTCTGCGCGCCCACCAGCGGCGGCAGCTTGGGCAGTTGGTAGACCGCCCACACCGTCACGCACAGCGCGAGCGCGTCGATCAGATACAGCTCGGCCAGACCGATGACGGGGATCAGGACGCCTGCGAGCAACGGGCCGACCACCTGGCCGGTCTGCATGACGGTCGAGCCCAGGGCGTTGGCGGCGGGGAGCTGTTCCTCGGGGACGAGCCGGGCGATGGACGCGTTGCGTGCCGGGGCGTTCAGGCCCCAGAACGCCTGCTGCAGGGCGAGCAGAAGCATCAGGACGACCACGGAGTCGAGCCCGACGACGGCCTGGACCCAGAACAGCAGCGAGGTCACGGCGATGCCGATGTTGGTGATCAGGAGCAGCTTGCGGCGATCCATGGTGTCGGCCACCGCGCCGCCCCACAGCGCGAACACGATCAGCGGCAGCAGCCCGGCCATGCTCGCGGCGCCGACCCACGCCGAGGAGCCGGTGATGTCGTAGACCTGCTTGGGCACCGCCACGGCGGTGAGCTGGCTGCCGACCGCCGTGACGATCGTCGAGGACCACAGCCGACGGTAGGCCGGAATGCGCAGCGGCCTGGTGTCCATCGCCCAGCGCCGCCAGCCCCGCCGCGGCGGGCTCGCCTCGACTGGCACGGATGGCTGCGGCTGAGCGGATGGCTGCGGCTCGGTGCTGCTCTCGCTGGTGTCCACGGAGTTCCTGGTTGCTCGATACATCTTTCGGGGCCGGGGATCACTATCGCAGCCCGGGACGAGGTCCGGAACGGGCGGTCCCGCATCGCGGAATTCGGGATCCGGAGCCGGGCGTCAGCGCAGCGACGCCAGCCGCACCGCCGCACTGTCCAGCAGCATCTCCAGTGCTGTCGGATACGCGCTGGTCACCATCCGCCCGGCCAGCAGGGGTGCTGCCTCGGCGATGCGGGGGTGGGTGGTGCGGGGCAGGTGGGCGTAGGTGGAGCGCCACATGTCCTCGTCGGCGTGGAGGGCGGCGCTGGGCAGGGTGAGGGAGGCCGCGTCGAGGGCGGCGAAGGCCAGGGTCTGGTCGATGAAGGCGTGGTAGATGCGCACGGTGTCGAGGAGCGGGAAGCCCGCGGTGCGCAGGACGTCCAGGACCGCCTCGTCGGCGGCGAGTTCGTTGGCCCGGCCGGTGACGCGGTTCGTGGTGAGCAGGGCCGCCTGGGGATGGGCCACGTAGGCGGCGTGGATGCGCAGGCCCACGGTGCGCAGGTCCGCCCGCCACTCCCCCGTCGGGCGCCAGCCGTCGAGCGCCTGCCCGATCAGCGCGTCGCCGATGGCCAGGGTCAGGTCGTCCATGCCCCGGAAGTACCGGTAGAGCGTGCTCGGGTCGGCGTCGAGGGCGAGGCCGAGACGGCGGGCGGTCAGACCCGCGCTGCCGTGTTCGCGCAGCATCCGCAGCGCCGTCTCCACGATCAGCGCCTCCGACAGCACGGTGCCGCTCCTGGTGGGCCGGCGTCTGCGCCGCCGCTCCTCTGAAACCACGGGCTTGGGCACCGCACGACCTCCGCCAGGAATCTCCATCCTTATGCCAACGGCATTGACCTTACGGGACGGCACGGCGTTGTATCCCCAGCCAAGGGCCCGCGCAGTTCCGCCCAGGACCTCGCACATCCGCGTTCCTCGACCCGAAAGCTCGACCCGAAGAGGGAGTGTTCGTCATGCGTGTACTGCTCGTCGGCGCCGGAGGCGTCGGCACCGCCGTCACCCGGATCGCGACCCGGCGTCCGTTCTTCGAGGCGATGGTGGTCGCCGACTACGACCTGGGCCGGGCGGAGGCGGCTGTCGCGGCCCTCGGCGAGGACGAGACGCGGTTCCTAGCCGAGCGCGTCGACGCCGGCGACGAGGCCGCGGTCACGGAGCTGCTGCGCCGGCACGCGTGCGACGTGCTCCTCAACGCGACCGACCCGCGCTTCGTACTGCCCCTGTTCCGGGCCGCCCGCGCGGCCGACGCCACCTACCTCGACATGGCGATGTCCCTGTCCCACCCGCACCCCGAGCACCCCTACGAGGAGTGTGGGGAGAAGCTCGGCGACGCCCAGTTCGCGCAGGCCGAGGAGTGGGAGAAGGCGGGTGCCCTGGCGCTGGTCGGCATGGGGGTGGAGCCGGGCCTGTCGGACGTCTTCGCCCGCTACGCAGCCGACGAACTCTTCGACGGGATCGAGGAGATCGGCGTCCGCGACGGCGCGAACCTCACCGTCGACGGCTACGACTTCGCCCCGTCCTTCAGCATCTGGACGACGATCGAGGAGTGCCTCAACCCGCCCGTGGTCTACGAGTCCGACCGGGGCTGGTTCACCACGGAGCCGTTCAGCGAGCCCGAGGTCTTCGACTTCCCCGAGGGCATCGGACCCGTCGAGTGCGTGAACGTGGAGCACGAAGAGGTGCTGCTCGTGCCCCGCTGGGTCGACGCGCGCCGCGTCACGTTCAAGTACGGCCTGGGCCGGGAGTTCATCGAGACGCTCAAGACGCTGCACCTGCTGGGCCTTGACCGCACCGACCCGGTCACCGTGCCCAGTGCCGCCGGGCCGGTCGCCGTGTCGCCCCGGGACGTCGTCGCCGCCTGCCTGCCCGATCCCGCGACGCTGGGCGACCGTATGCGCGGCAAGACGTGCGCGGGCACCTGGGTGCGCGGCACGAAGAACGGCGAGCCGCGGGAGGTGTACCTGTACCACGTGGTCGACAACGAGTGGTCCATGGCGGAGTACGGCAGCCAGGCCGTGGTGTGGCAGACCGCCGTCAATCCGGTGGTCGCGCTCGAACTCCTCGCCACCGGCGCCTGGTCCGGAGCCGGCGTGCTCGGACCGGAGGCGTTCCCGGCTCGCCCGTACCTGGATCTGCTGACCGCGTACGGCTCCCCGTGGGGTATCCGCGAGCAGTGATCCGCGTCACCCCGAAGTCATTGGTTTCACTTGCGCATCGACAGGTCACCCGGAAGCGAGTAAGCCATCCGCGAGGGCACGGACGACTTCGATCGCAGGTGACTTTGATGGACTTGACGGACGACTGGCGAGACCAGGCCGCATGCCGATACGAGGATCCCGACCTCTTCTTCCCGATCGGCACCTCCGGCCCGGCTCTGTTGCAGACGGAACAGGCGAAGGAGGTCTGCGGACGTTGTCCGGTGCGGGAGCAGTGCCTGCGCTGGGCTCTGGAAACCAAGGAGTGCCTCGGCATCTGGGGCGGCACCGACGAGACGGAACGGCGAGCACTGCAACTGCGCCGACGGCGTGAAGAGGCGCGGCTGAAGCGCGGGTAGCCCGCGGCTCAGTTCTCCGGCGAGGGCGCGGAAGCCACCGGCACCCGCAGGGTGAACTCCGCGCCCGCGCCGGGTTCGCTCGCCGCCTCGACCGTACCGTCGTGCGCGGCGACCAGGTCACGGACGATGGCGAGGCCCAGACCGCTGCCGCCGGTACGGCGGCTGCGGGACTTCTCGGCACGCCAGAACCGGTCGAAGACGTGCGGGAGATCGTCCGGCGCGATGCCCGAGCCGGTGTCCCGGACGGTGAACACGACCTGGTCGCCCGCGCGTCGGGCGGCCAGCGTGACGGTGCCGTCCGGCGGGGTGTGCCGTACGGCGTTGGAGACCAGGTTGCCGAGTGCCTGGCGCATCCGCACCGGGTCGGCGTCGAGCCAGGGCTCCCCGTCGGTCTCGGTGCGCAGGGTGACCTTGGCCGCGTCGGCTCCGACGCGGTGCGCGGCGGCGACCTGGTCGAGCAGTTCGTCCGCGCGGACCGGTTCGCGGTGCAGCCGCAGCGTGCCGGCGTCGGCGGCCGCCAGGTCCTGGAGGTCGTCGATGATCCGCTGCAGGACCATCGCCTCGTCGTGCAGGGAGGAGAGCAGGGCGGGGTCCGGGGCGACGACGCCGTCGCGGGTCACCTCCAGCCAGCCGCGGATGTTGGTGAGCGGGCTGCGCAGCTCGTGGGCGATGTCGCTGACCATCGCCTTGCGCTGCACCTCGATGCGCTCGCGGCGTTCGGTCAGGTCGTTGAACGCCTCGGCCAGGATGCCGGTCTCGTCCCGGGTGGTCACGGGGACGCGGACATGCTGTTCCGGTGGCTGCTGGGCCGCTGACGTGAGCGCGCGGAGGGGGCGGACCAGCCGGGTGGCGACCAGCGCCGTCATGGCGACGGTGACGGCGAGGACGAGGCCGGCCACGCCGACGATCTTCGCCTTGTTGGCCGGGGACATGTCGAAGCGGGGCACGGTCTGGTCCCCGATGCCGAGAAACAGGTCGGCCACGGGGGCGACATAGGGGTCCAGCTGGGCGCGCCGCGCGCTGTCGATGCAGTTCTGCACGATCCGGTCGGTCTCCGCGCCGGCGCCGGCGGGCCGGGAGTACTTGGAAGTGACGAAGTGACCCGGGACGGTGTCGCGGGTGGGATCCAGGGCGAGAAACAGCGGTTCGACGCCGGCGACCCCCTTGTCCTTCACACAGGACCAGGCCTTCTTCTGGAGCGCGGACAGGGCCCTGCTCTCCGTCCTGGTCGGCGCGTCGTACCCGTAGCCGCAGTCCGTCCGATAGGGGTCCTCGGCACTCGATCCGTCCTCGTTGACTAGGACGGAACGTCCGCTCGGGGCCCGCACGATCTTCACCTGGCCGAGGCCGAACCGCTCGTAGCAGCCCCGCAGTTTCTGCATCACCAGGTCCACCTGCTTGCGCTCGCCCGCCGTCAGCCGGTATGGGCCCACCGCGCGCGGATCGATCCCGCTGAGCTGGGCCCCGGACTCGCTGTAGGTGTCGGTGTGCAGGGGGTCGATGGTGGCGGCGGGCCGGGGCGGCAGGGAGGTGCGGCGGGGAGCGGAGTCGGCGACGAGCGTGCGGTCCGCGGTGGTCACCGCGATGCGCCGGCCGGTCCTGGCGGCCAGGGCGCTGACGGTCTTCTGGACCGCGGACCAGTCGCGGTGGGTCGCGGCATAGCCGCTGAGCTGCGCGAGGATCTTGGTGTCGGCGGCGAGGTCCTGGCCCTGCTCCTCCTTGAGCGCGCTGGTGGTGGTCGTCACCGCGAGCCAGGCGGTCGCGGCCACCGAGCACACGGCGATCAGTGCCGAGGTGAGCAACAGTCGTACCAGCAGCCGCTTGCGCAGCGGTATCCGGCGCTTCACGCCCGGCCGCCACTGAGCTTGTAGCCCACCCCGAACACCGTCAGCAGCCGTACGGGCCGTCGCGGATCGGCCTCGATCTTCTTGCGCAGGTTCATGATGTGGACGTCGACGGCCCGTTCCGTGGACGCCCGGTCGAGCCCGCGGGTGACCTGGAGCAGCTGCCGCCGGGAGAAGACCCGGTCCGGCTCCCCCGCCATGGCCAGCAGCACCTGGAACTCGGCCGGCGTGCACTCCACCGGCACCCCGTCACAGCGCACCTCGTGCCGCACCGGATCCACGGACAGCCCGGCGGCGCGTACGACGGGCTCCTCCCGTACGCCGTCTGCGCGCCCGCTGCGCCGCAGCACCGTACGGATCCGGGCCATCAGCTCGCGCGGGCTGTACGGCTTGGTCATGTAGTCGTCGGCGCCCAGCTCCAGGCCGAGCAGGACGTCGTCCTCCTCCGAGCGCGCCGTGAGCATCAGGACCGGTATCTCGGCGTCGCCGCCCCGCAGCACCCGGCACACGCCGAAGCCGTCGATCACCGGGAGCATCAGGTCCAGGACGACCAGATCGGGCTTGAGCCTGCGGGCGGCGTCCAGCGCCGCCGCGCCGTCGTGCACGACGGTGGCGGTGTGGCCCTCCGCCAGCAGGGAGCGGCGAATCAGCTCGGCCTGCATCTCGTCGTCCTCCGCGACCAGCACATGTGCGCACACCCGGCGGATCCTAAGCGCTTCAGCGGGCGAGGGACGCGGCGTCCCCCATGACGACGACGGGATGCAGGCGCGGGTCGAGCGTGCGGAGCAGCTGCTCCATGTGCTTCTCGGCGATGCTCACGCACCCGTGGGTCGGCCCCCCGTGATCGACGTGGAGCCATATCCCGCCGCCCCGGTTCGCCCCGAGGGGACGGGTCCAGTCCAGGGGCGAAGTACCGGGCTGCCGGTTGTAGTTGATGGCGATGACGTAGTCGAAGGAGCCCTGCAGCGGCTCGCCCTCGAAGCCCGTGCCGGGCGACTGGAAGCCGTAGCCCTGGTCGTACGTCAGCTTGGTGCCGGGGTCGCGCAGCAGGCCGCCGGCGTCCGTGAGTCCGAACACACCGATCGGCGAGCGCAGGTCGCCGCCCATGTGGTGGTCGCTCCAGCCCTTGAGCGCGTTGTGCGCGGGCCAGCTCTCGCCCGGCTGCCAGCCGGTGGCCGTGCGCTCGTACAGGACGACCTCGGACCGCGGCGAGTTCTTGCCCCGGCCGGTGACCACGACGGCCTGCCGTGCGTCGGAGGGGACCTGGGCCAGCGTCTTGGGCCCGAGGCCCGGCAGTTCCAGCCGGGCGGCCTCGGCGGACATGGCCGGCGAGGGCGAGGAGGGGGTCGTCGTCGTGGAGGCGGGCGCTCCACCCTCCGCCGTGGCGCCGGCCGGCCCGCCCGGCGACGCCACGGCACCGCTGCCGCATCCCGTCAGGAGCAGGGACGCGGCCAGCAGGGCGACGTGAGGTCTGCGCGTGATCATGACTCGACCTTGACCCAGAGTTATCAGGAACTCGTCAGGTTCTAGGGTGTGTTCGGCTTGCCCGCCGTGTAGAGCCAGGTGTGGAACAGCCCGTTCAGGTCCTTTCCGGACACCCTCTCCGCGAGTCGAACGAACTGCGCGGTCGTACCGTTCCCGTCGTGGTGCTCGGCCGCCCAGGTCCGCAGGATCCGGAAGAACGCGGGGTCACCGACGGCCGTGCGCAGTTCGTGCAGGGTCATCGCCCCGCGGGCGTAGACGGGAGTGCCGAAGATGTTGGCACCGCTGCCCGGGTCGCCGGGCGGGAACTCCCACAGACCGTCGCTCGCCGGGCGGGCGTAGAGCTTGTCGAAGGACTTCTGGGCGCTGTCGCCGCCGTGCTGTTCGCTGTAGAGCCACTCCGCGTAGGTCGCGAAGCCCTCGTTGAGCCAGATGTCCTTCCAGGAGGTCAGCGAGACGGAGTCGCCGAACCACTGGTGGGCGTTCTCGTGGACGAGGGTGCTCAGGTCGGGCGCCGAGTCGTACACGGGACGCGTCTGCGTCTCCAGGGCGTACCCGACGTCGGGCGCGTGGTCGACGATCGATCCGGCCGCGCGGTACGGGTAGGGCCCGAACAGCTTGCTCTCCCACTCCAGCACGGACGGCAGCTTCTTGAGCACGGGCGCCGCGGCGCCGGCCTCGCGCGCGTCGACCGCGTTGTAGACCTGGATGCCGTCCCGGGTCCGGTACTGCTCGACCTGGAACTTCCCGACCGTGGCCGTGGCGAGATAGGCGGCCATGGGCTCGCGCTGACGCCAGCGGAAGGTGGTCTTCCCGTGCGCGGTGCCCTGTCCGAGGAGCACACCGTTGGAGACCGCGGTGCGCCCCTTGGGGACCGTGATCGTGATGTCGTACGAGGACTTGTCCTTGGGGTGGTTGTTCGCCGGGAACCAGGTCATCGCACCCTGGGGTTCACCCGCGACGAAGGCGCCGTCGTTGGTGGGGATCCAGCCGTCGGGCGAGCCGTCGGGGTCGGTGACCGGCTTCGGGGTGCCCTTGTAGGCGACGGTGACGCGGAACTTCTGGCCCTTGTGCAGGGCGTGGCGCGGGGTGACGACGAGTTCCTGCCCGCTGCGCCGGAAGTCGGCCTTGACGTGGTCGACGCTGAGGGCGGTGATCTTCAGTCCCGTGAAGTCGAGGTCGAAGCGGGTGAGCTTCTGGGTGGCCCGGACGGTGAGGACCGCGGTGCCGGTCAGGTGCCGGCTCGTGGTGTCGTAACCGAGAGTCAGTCCGTAGTGCTCGACGTGGTAGCCGCCGTTCCCGGCGAGCGGGAAGTACGGGTCGCCGACACCGGAGCCCCCGGTGGTGCCGGCCGCCGCGGGTCCGGCGGCGGCGAGCAGGGCCGCCACCGCCACGGGGACGGTCACGACGACGGCCTCACGGCGGAGGACGGCGGTACGTCTGGTGCCTTGCCGGCGGGATTCCACATGCGCTCCTTCAAGGGGGTGGCTGATGATCAAACGGCCCCAGGCTAGAGGGGCACCACGTACGGTTTCCCCCTCCTTCAGGTCAAGTCACGAAGCGTCACCCGGCCTCCCCGAACTACCGTGGACGGCATCCCGTCCCCGGAGAGAGGCCCGGCCGTGACCGTTCGTGTGCGTCGCGTCTACGAATCGCCCGAGCCGCAGGACGGCGTCCGCGTCCTGGTCGACCGGCTGTGGCCGCGCGGCCTCTCCAAGGAGGCGGCGGCCGTCGACGAGTGGCCCAAGGTCCTCACCCCGTCCACCGAACTGCGCCGCTGGTACCACGCGGGCGAGGGATCCTACGAGGAGTTCGCCCGCCGGTACGAGGCGGAACTGGCGGCCCCCGATGCGGCCGAACTCCTCGACCGCGTACGGGAGTCGGCGGCCAAGGGGCCCGTCACGCTGCTCACCTCGGCGAAGGCACCCGAGCAGAGCCACGCGGCCGTGCTGGCCCGTCTCCTCCAGGACTGAGCCGCCTGATCGGAGAGGACGGGCCGGACGCCCGGGTCAGCCGGTCTGCTGTGCCGCGGCACGCCCCGCCGCGCGCCCCGAGAAGAGGCAGCCGCCGAGGAATGTGCCCTCAAGGGCGTTGTAGCCGTGGACGCCGCCACCGCCGAAACCGGCGACCTCGCCGGCCGCGTACAGGCCCTCGATCGGTGTGCCGTCGGCGCCCAGGGCGCGGGAGTCGAGGTCGGTCTGGATGCCACCGAGGGTCTTGCGGGTCAGGACGTGCAGCTTGACGCCGATGAGCGGGCCGGCCGCGGGGTCGAGGATGCGGTGCGGGGTGGCGACGCGGCCTAGCCGGTCGCCGATGTAGCGACGGGCGTTGCGGATGCCCTGGACCTGGGAGTCCTTGCTGTACGGGTTGGCCAGCTGCAGGTCGCGGGCCTCGATCTGGCGGCGCAGCAGGTCCGCGTCGAGCAGCGGCTTGTCGGTGAGGTCGTTCATCTTCCCGACCAACTGCTCCAGGGTCGGGGCGGTCACGAAGTCGGCGCCCTTGCGCAGGAACGCGTCCACGGGACCGGGGGCGCCCTTGCCGAGGAGCCGGTCGCGCAGGACGGCGCCCTTGTCCTTGGCGGTGATGTCGGGGTTCTGCTCGGAGCCGGAGAGCGCGAACTCCTTCTCGATGATCTTCTGGGTGAGGACGAACCAGGAGTGGTCGTAGCCCGCGATGTCCTCGGTGGCGCGCAGGTACTTGAGCGTGTTGAGGGTGTCGTAGCCGGGCAGGCAGGGGTCGGGCAGCCGGCGTCCGAGGGCGTCGAACCACATCGACGACGGACCCGGCAGGATGCGGATGCCGTGGCCCGGCCAGATCGGGTCCCAGTTCTGGATGCCCTCGGTGTAGTGCCACATGCGGTCGCGGTTGACCAGGCGTACGCCCGCCTCGGCGCTGATGTCGAGCATGCGGCCGTCGACGTAGGCGGGCACGCCGGTGACCATCTCGGCGGGCGGGGTGCCCAGGCGCTCGGGCCAGTAGCGGCGGACGATGTCGTGGTCGGCGCCGATGCCGCCGGAGGTGACGACGACGGCCTGGGCGGTGAGTTCGAAGTCGCCGACGCGGTCACGGTTGGAGGGGACACCGCGCGGTGAGGGGTCGTCGGCGAGGACCGTGCCGCGCACGCCGCGTGCGGTGCCCTCCTCGACGACCAGGGCGTCGACCCGGTGGCGGTGGTAGAAGGTCAGCAGGCCGTCGCGCTGGGCATGCTTGGCGTACTCGACGAACGGCTCCACCACGCCCGTGCCGGTGCCCCAGGCGATGTGGAAGCGGGGTACGGAGTTGCCGTGTCCGTCGGCGCGCAGGTCGCCGCGCTCGGCCCAGCCGACGGTCGGCAGCAGCTTGATGCCGTGCCCCTCCAGCCAGGTCCGCTTCTCTCCCGCCGCGAACTCGACGTACGCGCGGGCCCAGCGCACCGCCCAGGAGTCCTCGTCGTCCTGCCGGTCGAACCCGGCGCTGCCCTGCCAGTCGTTCCAGGCCAGTTCGAAGGAGTCCTTGATGCCGAGCCGGCGCTGCTGCGGGGAGTCGACGAGGAAGAGTCCGCCGAACGACCAGAAGGCCTGGCCGCCGAGGTTGGCGGCGTTCTCCTGGTCGACCAGCGCCACCCGCCGTCCCCGGCTGGTGAGTTCGTGCGCGGCGACCAGGCCCGCGAGGCCCGCTCCGACGACGATGACGTCGGCATCCATGGCGACCGTCCCTTCTTCTTGCGGTGTTGTGGCCGGGGGTGATCTGTACGGCATTGATGTCTGCGGCGGTGATGTCTACAGCCGGGTCATACGGTGGTGTCGCCGCTGTCGCTCAGCAGCGCGGTGAGCAGTTGGCCGAGCCACGCGCGCGCACGCTCGATGTCCTTGTCCAGCAGCAGTTGGGTGGTGACCCCGTCGTACGCGGCGACCACCGCGTGCGCGGCACCGTCCAGGTCACCGAGCACGGCGGGCAGTCGGGCGTGACCGCGGGCGCGGGCGAGCCGGTCGCGGATCGCCCCGCGCAGTCGCGCACGGTGTTCGAGCAGGGTCCGGGCCACGGCCGGGTCGCGGGCGGCGTGCACCAGGAAGTCCGTCTTGACCAGCAGCCAGTCGCGGTCGAGCAGCAGCACCCCGGTGACCCGGTCGACGGCGGCCGGCACGTCGAGATCGGGCCCGTCCAGGGCGAGCGCCCCGGCCACCTGGTCCGCGATGAGGTCGGCGCGCTCCTGGTAGAGGGCGAAGAACAGCTCGTCCAGGGTGGCGAAGTTCGAGTAGAAGGCGCCTCTGCTGTAGCCCGCGGCCTCGCAGACCTCCTCGATGGAGACGCGTCCGAAACCCTTGGCGGCGAAGACGGCGAACGCGGCGTCGAGGAGATTGGCACGCGTACGGATCCGGCGTCTGGTGACGCGCGGGGCCGTGTCCTCCGTTGTCATGTCCGGACCTCCGTTCGATACGCGAATGTATCCGATACACAAATGCATCGAAAGGCCTGGACGGCAGACGACCCGTATCGGGAACAGGCGCGGGCGAACACACGAAAAGAGATGGGAACAGATTTTCGATTAAGAGGTACGCTGGATCCATGACCACGCACCTCCAGGGCTCCCTCTTCGACCAGACGGACCGGATGCGGCTCGGCTCCCTCGACGGGATCCGTCGGACGCCGCTCGGTCTCGGCGCCTGGATCGACGTGCTGCCCGGCTGGCTGAGCGGCTCGGACACACTGTTCGAGCGGCTGGCCGCCGAGGTGCCCTGGCGCGCCGAGCGCCGCACCATGTACGACCAGGTCGTGGACGTACCGAGGCTGCTGGCGTTCTACGGGCGCGACGACGCCCTCCCGCACCCCGTCCTCGACGAGGCGCGCGACGCGCTGAGCGCGCACTACGCCGAGGAGTTGAGGGAGCCGTTCACCTCGGCCGGGCTGTGCCACTACCGCGACGGGCGGGACAGCGTGGCCTGGCACGGGGACCGGATCGGGCGGGGTGCGCGCGAGGACACCATGGTCGCGATCCTCTCCGTGGGCGCGCCCCGCGACCTGTTGCTGCGTCCGGTGCGCGGCGGCCAGTCGGTGCGCCGGCCGCTGGGGCACGGGGACCTGATCGTGATGGGCGGGTCCTGTCAGCGCACGTGGGAGCACTGCGTACCGAAGAGCACCCGGGCCGCGGGACCGCGCATCAGCGTGCAGTTCCGCCCGCACGGCGTGCGCTGAGGCGGAGAGGCGGCCGCTTCGGACGCACGGCCGGGGCTGCCTCCGGCGGACGGTGCCGGAGGCAGCTCGCACTCCCGCGCGCGGGATGGCGTGGACCCGACGGTTCCGCAACCGCGCCGGTCTGCTTTGCTGGTGGTGACCGGCAGAAACGGCTATCGGAACGCGGAGCGATCATGCAGGCGGACGTGCGGCAAGTGGCCGAGGGCGTACATCTCGTGCACGGCTCCAACACGAACTGGGTGATCCTCACCGAGGGGGACCAGGTCACCCTCGTCGACACCGGCTATCCCGGGGACCGCGAGCAGCTTCTCGCCTCCCTCACGGCGGTCGGCGCCGCGCCGGAAGCGGTCACGGCGGTGCTGATCACGCACGCGCACAACGACCACATCGGGTCCGCCGAGTACCTGCGCGCCGCCTACGACATCCCGGTGTACCTGCACGAGGCCGAAGTCCCGCACGCCCGGCGGGAGTTCCTGCACCAGGTGGGCGTCGGACAGGTGCTGAGGAACAGCTGGCGGCCCGGAGTCGTACCGTGGGCGCTGCACGCCATGCGGTCCGGCGGCACGGCCCACGTCCCCGTGACCGAACCGGAGCCGTTCCCCACCGCGGGCCCCCTGGACCTGCCGGGCCGACCGGTGCCGGTGTACACGCCCGGCCACACCGACGGGCACTCGGCCTTCCACCTCCCGCAGGCCGGGGTGGTGATCTCCGGCGACGCCCTGGTCACCGGCCACCCCACCTCGCGCGTCCAGGGCCCGCAGCTGCTGCCCGACATGTTCCACCACGAGCGCGCCCGGGCCGTCGCCTCGCTGGACGTCCTGGCCGGCCTCGACGGTGACCTCCTGCTGCCCGGGCACGGTCCCGAGCACCGCGGACCGGTGGGCGAAACGGCACTTCAGGCCAGGGAGCGCGCGCTCTAAGGTGAGGTGACGATCACCCGCGAGGCAAGGACACACGCGCCATGGCACTGCAGATCAGCGCGACCAACCCGGAGCACCCCGCGCTCCTGCTGGCCCTGCCGTGGCACCTGCCCCTGGAGCAGTGGCCCGACGAGTACCTGGTCCCGCTCCCCCGCGGCATCTCCCGCCACGTCGTGCGCTACGCGCGCGCGGGCGACGAGGTCGTAGCCGTCAAGGAACTCGCCGAGCGGCCGGCCCTGCGCGAGTACGAGCTGCTGCGCGACCTGGACCGGCTCGCCATCCCCGCCGTCGACCCGCTGGCCGTGGTCACCGGACGCATCGACGGCGAGGGCGCCCCGCTGGAGTCGGTGCTGGTCACCCGCCATCTGCGCGGCTCCCAGCCGTACCGCTCGATGTTCGAGACGACCATGCGCCCGGCCACCATGCACCGCCTCATGGACGCGCTCGCCGTGCTGCTGGTGCGCCTGCACCTCGCCGGGTTCGCCTGGGGCGACTGCTCGCTGTCCAACACGCTCTTCCGGCGCGACGCGGGCGCCTACGCCGCCTATCTCGTGGACGCCGAGACCGGCGACCTGCACGCCCAACTGAGCTCCGGGCAGCGGGAGTACGACCTCGATCTCGCGCGCGTGAACATCAGCGGCGAGCTGCTCGACCTGGAGGCCTCCGGGGCGCTGCACCCCTCCGTCGACCCGATCGAGTTCGGCACGGAGATCTGCGCCCGCTACCAGGGGCTGTGGGAGGAGCTGACCCGCACCTCCGTCTATCCGGCGGGCAAGTACCACTTCATCGAGCGCCGGATACGCCGGCTCAACGAGCTGGGTTTCGACGTGGCCGAGATGCAGATCCAGCACTCCTCGAACGGCGACACCGTCACCTTCGTGCCCAAGGTCGTCGACGCCGGCCACCACCAGCGGCAGCTGCTGCGGCTGACCGGCCTGGACACCGAGGAGAACCAGGCCCGCCGGCTGCTGAACGACCTGGAGAGCTGGATGGCCACCCAGGACGACTTCGACCCGGGCGACCCCCTCGCCGCCCGCCCCGAGGTCCTCGCCCACCGGTGGGTCCGGGACGTGTTCCGGCCCACCGTGCGGGAGGTGCCGCCGGAGCTGCGCGGCTCCATGGACGCGGCGGAGATCTACCACGAGCTGCTCGAACACCGCTGGTACCTGTCCGAACGGGCGCAGCACGACATAGGGCTGGACACGGCGGTCGAGGACTACATCAAGAACGTGCTGCCCAAGGCCCGCGAGACCCTGGTGCCGGTCACCCCGGAGTGACTCAGACGTGCGGGACGACGGCCACGGGGCAGTCCGCGTGGTGCAGGACGCCGTGCGCGACCGAGCCGATGCGCGCGCCGACGGCCGTACGGCGGGCTCGGCGGCCCACCACCATCAGCTGGGCCCGCGCCGCCACCGACAGCAGCACCTGCCCGGCGCTGCCCATCTCGATGTGCTCGACGACGGGCACGTCCGGGAACCGCTCCCGCCAGGGCTGCAGCGCCGCCGCCAGGGCCTTCTTCTCGTACGGCTCCAGGCCGCCGGCCTCGTCGAGGAGCTTCATCGAGCCGGGGCTGTAGGCGAACACCGGCGGCAGCGTCCAGGCCCGTACGGCGCGTACCGCGGCCCCGCGCGCGGCAGCGGTCTCGAACGCGAACTCCAGGGTCGCGGCGCTGTCCTCCGGGTCGCCCTGCTGGCCGACGACGATCTCGCGCCCCGCGGCTTCGACGGCCGCCTCGTCCCCGGCCCGCACCAGGACGACAGGCCGGGTGGTCTCGGCGATCACCTGCTGGCCGACCGAGCCGAGCAGGAAGCCGACGACAGGGCCGTGTCCGCGTGAGCCCAGCACGAGCAGCTCGGCCTCCGCCGCCGCGGCGACCAGCGTGTCGACGGGGTCCCCCTCCAGGACGTCGGTGCTCACCTCAAGATCGGTGTGCCGCGAGGTGACGGTCCGCGTGGCCTCGGCCAGCCCGTCCCGCACCCACCCGGCCTGTGTGTCCCGGTCGGCCGCGTCGATTGCCTCGTACGGCTCGAACCGCCAGGCCTGCACCACCCGCAGCGGCAGCCCCCGGCGGACCGCCTCCCGGGCCGCCCAGGCCAGCGCCGCGAGGCTCTCCTCGGTTCCGTCGACGCCTGCGGTGATCGGGCGCGTCATGGGGGTGCCTCCTGTGTCGTGGCCAAGTCGGTCGGAGCCAGTCTTCACTACGCTGGCCACATGGCTCTGGAATGGGAACAAGTGATCGTGGACTCGGTCGACCCCGTGGCCCTGGGCCGCTGGTGGGCCGAGGCGCTGGGCTGGGTCGTGGTGGGCGAGGAGCCCGGCGAGTACGAGATCCGGCCCGAGAAGGACCGGCTGCCCGGGCTGCTCTTCGGCACCGTGCCCGAAAGCAAGACGATCAAGAACCGGCTCCACCTGGACTTCCGCCCCGACGACCAGGAGGCTGAGGTGGCCCGTCTCCTGGCGCTCGGCGCACGGCACGCGGACGTGGGCCAGAGCGGCGAGGAGTCGTGGGTGGTGCTGGCGGATCCGGAGGGAAACGAGTTCTGCGTGCTCTCCTCGCGGAAGGGCTGAGTACGTCCCGCCTGTCGGTATACCGGAGCGAAGCGGGACGATCGAACTTACGATGGGCGGGAGCCGGTGCGGTGACTGTTCCTACGACGGGGCTCGCCGTGCCGCAGATCCGACCACTCGGGGTGGAGACGTATGGCACAGGCGTCCGACGCAGCGCGGACCGTCATCATGACCGTGGACGACGACCCCGGGGTCTCCCGGGCCGTCGCCAGGGATCTGCGGCGGCGCTACGGCGAGTCGTACCGGATCGTGCGCGCGGAGTCCGGCGAGTCCGCGCTGGAGGCCCTGCGTGAGCTGAAGCTGCGCGGGGATCTCGTGGCCGTGATCCTGGCCGACTACCGCATGCCGCAGATGAACGGCATCGAGTTCCTGGAACAGGCCCTGGACGTGTACCCGGGAGCGCGCCGGGTACTGCTGACCGCGTACGCGGACACGAACGCGGCGATCGACGCGATCAACGTCGTCGACCTGGACCACTACCTCCTCAAGCCCTGGGACCCGCCCGAGGAGAAGCTCTATCCGGTCCTGGACGACCTGCTGGAGTCCTGGCGGTGCAGCGACTTCCGTCCGGTGCCCAGCACCAAGGTGGTCGGCCACCGCTGGTCGGCGCGCTCCTCGGACGTGCGGGAGTTCCTGGCCCGCAACCAGGTGCCCTACCGCTGGTACTCCGCCGACGAGCCCGAGGGCCAGCGGCTGCTCAAGGCGGCCGGGCAGGACGGGCAGCGGCTGCCGCTGGTGATCACCCCGGACGGGACGCCCCTGATCGAGCCGGAGGCGCCCGAGCTGGCCGCGCAGGTGGGTCTGGCGACGACTCCGGCGGCGGACTTCTACGACCTCGTCGTCATCGGCGGCGGGCCCGCCGGGCTCGGCGCGGCCGTGTACGGGGCCTCGGAAGGGCTGCGGACCGTCCTCGTGGAGCGGTCGGCGACCGGCGGACAGGCCGGGCAGAGCTCCCGGATCGAGAACTATCTGGGCTTCCCGGACGGCGTGTCGGGGGCGCAGCTCACCGACCGGGCCCGTCGGCAGGCGGGGAAGTTCGGCGCGGAGATCCTCACCGCGCGCGAGGTCTCGGGCCTGGAGGCCAACGGCGCGGCACGGACCGTGCGGTTCTCGGACGGCTCGGCGGTCGCCGCGCACAGCGTGATCCTGGCGACCGGCGTGTCGTACCGGCAGTTGGAGGCGCCGGGCTGCAACGACCTGACCGGGTGCGGGGTGTTCTATGGCTCGGCACTGACCGAGGCGTCCTCCTGCCAGGGCCACGACGTGTACATCGTCGGCGGCGCCAACTCGGCCGGGCAGGCGGCGATGTACCTGGCCAAGGGCGCCAAGTCGGTCACCCTGCTGGTGCGCGGGCAGGACCTGTCCGCGTCGATGTCGTACTACCTGATCCAGCAGATCAACGAGGCACCGAACATCTCGGTACGCGCGCGTACCGTCGTCGAGTCGGCGCACGGCACCGACCACCTGGAGCAGCTCACGCTGCGCGACGTGGACACGGGACAGACCGAACTCGTCGACGCGCAGTGGATGTTCGTGTTCATCGGCGCGGCCCCGCTGACCGACTGGCTGGACGGCACGGTGCTGCGCGACGAACACGGCTTCATCCTGGCCGGGCCTGATCTCACCGCCGACGGCAGGCCGCCCGCGGAGTGGGAGCTGGACCGGCCGCCGTACCACCTGGAGACCAACATTCCCGGCGTGTTCGTGGCGGGCGACGCCCGCGCGGAGTCGGCGAAGCGGGTCGCGTCCGCCGTCGGAGAGGGAGCCATGGCAGTCATGCTCGTCCACCGGTATCTGGAGCAGTCGTGAGCGGCAAACTGCTGCCTTGCAGCCCGCAGGAGATAGGGACCCTGTTCCTGTTCGAGAAGCTCAGCCCGGAACAGCTCGGACGGCTGTGCAGCGAGGGGCAGGTGGAGCTGTTCGAGCCGGGGCCCGTGTACACCCAGGGCGACCCGGCCACCTGCTTCTACGTGATGGTCGAGGGCACGGTGGTGCTCTACAGCCGGGTCGGCGGCGACGACGTGGAGGTCAGCCGCACGTCGCAGCGCGGGGTCTATGCCGGCGCGATGCAGGCCTACCTCGGCGACCGGGTGCAGCACGTCTACCAGAACTCGATGCATGTCACGGAACCGACCCGGTTCTTCGTGCTGCCCGCGGAGACGTTCTCGAACATCATGCAGGAATGGTTCCCGATGGCGGTGCATCTGCTGGAGGGGCTGTTCTTCGGTTCGAAGAGCGCGCAGCGCGCCATCGGGCAGCGCGAACGGCTGCTGGCGCTGGGCTCGTTGTCGGCGGGGCTCACGCACGAGCTGAACAACCCCGCCGCGGCGGCCGTCCGCGCCACCGCGACCCTGCGGGAGCGGGTCGCCAAGATGCGGCACAAGCTCGGCGTCATCTCGTCGGGCCCGTATCCGCGCGAGGACCTGGCCGGGCTCATCGAAGTCCAGGAGCGCACCGCCGAGTTGGTCGCCAAGGCACCCACGCTCAGCCCGCTGGAGGCCTCGGACCGCGAGGACACCGTCAGCGACTGGCTCGACGACCACGGCATCCCGGACGGCTGGCGGCTCGCGCCGACCTTCGTGCAGGCCGGCCTGGACGTCGACTGGCTGGACCAGGTCGCCTCCGAGGTGGACGAGCAGATCCTGCCCGCGGCGATCGGGTGGCTCAACTACACGGTCGAGACCGAGCTGTTGATGGACGAGATCGAGGACTCCACGACCCGCGTCTCCAACCTGGTGAACGCGGCCAAGCAGTACTCGCAACTCGACCGCGCCCCCTACCAGGACGCGGACGTGCACGAACTCCTGGACAGCACGCTGCTGATGCTGTCCGGCAAGATCGGCCCGCAGATCAAGGTCGTCAAGGACTACGACCGTTCGCTGCCGAAGATCCCGTCGTACCCGGCGGAGCTCAACCAGGTGTGGACCAACCTGATCGACAACGCGGTCCAGGCCATCAACGGCGCGGGCGGGGAAGGCACACTGACGGTGCGCACGGCGCTGGTGAACGACCGGGTGCTGGTGGAGTTCCGCGACACGGGGCCCGGTGTGCCGCAGGAGATCAAGGGCCGTATCTTCGACCCGTTCTTCACCACCAAGCCGGTGGGCGAGGGCACGGGGCTCGGCCTGGACATCTCCTGGCGGATCGTCGTGAACAAGCACCACGGCACCCTGCAGGTCGAGTCCGAACCAGGCGACACCCGCTTCCAGGTCCTCCTGCCGCTCACCGCGGCGGACGACGAGACGCCCGAGGAGCCCGCATGAGCAGCGACAACCGAATCGATCCCAGCGTCGCGCCGAGCGGCAACGGCTGCGTCGAGTGCGACGCGGCCGGCGGCTGGTGGTTCCATCTGCGGCGCTGCGCGCAGTGCGGCCACATCGGCTGTTGCGACGACTCCCCCGCCAAGCACGCCACCGCGCACTACCGGGAGACCGGCCATCCGGTGATCCGCAGCTTCGAGCCGGGCGAGTCCTGGTTCTGGGACTTCGAGTCCTCGCAGCTGTACGAGTCCGGGCCCGAACTGGCTCCCCCGGTCAGCCATCCGATCGACCAGCCGACGCCGGGTCCGGCGGGCCGGGTGCCGGAGAACTGGGCGCAGACGCTCCGTTGAGCGTCGGGGTACGAGGTCCCCTCGTCCGGTCGCGAGGCTTCTTCGTCCCTGTCGCGAGAGCCCTACGTCCCTGCTCACCGGCCGCGTTGTCACTGGCGCGTGCCAGGATGGACCCGTGCCGCAGACCGTATTCACCACACCGCTGATCGGCCGGGACGACGAGGTCGCCCGACTCGCCGGCGTACTCGAGCGAGCCCGCGGCGGCCAGGCCCAGGCCGTGCTGCTCGCCGGGGACGCGGGCGTGGGCAAGACCCGCGTGCTGGACGAGCTCGCCGTACGGGCCGCCGAGGCCGGGATGACGGTGCTGACAGGTCACTGCGTCGACCTCGGTGACGTCGGTCTGCCCTACCTGCCGTTCACCGAGGTGCTCGGGGTGCTCGCGGCCGACGAGCGGTTCGCGGGCGTCCTGACCGCGCATCCGGTGGTCGACCGGCTGCTGGGCGCGGGGACGGACGCGGCACGGGACGATGGGGGTCCCCCCACCCGTTCGAGCAGTGGGGGAAGCCGGCTCCAACTCTTCGAGGGCCTGGCGGGGCTCCTCGCCGACCTGTCGGAGGTCGCTCCCCTGCTGCTGGTCCTGGAGGACCTGCACTGGGCCGACCAGTCCTCCCGGGACCTGCTGCGATTCCTGCTCAGCCGCGGAATCCTGCAGCGCCCGGCGGGCGGCACACCGACCCACCGGCTCGCCGTGTTCGCGTCGTACCGCGCGGACGACCTGCACCGCCGCCACCCCCTGCGCCCGCTCCTGGCCGAGCTCGTGCGGCTGCCCGCGGTCGAGCGCCTCGAACTGCGGCCCATGGCCGACGCCGAGGTGGCGCGCCTGGTGCACGCCCTGGAGGACCGTCCGCTGCCGGAGGCCACGGTCCGCGGGATCGTCGAGCGCGCCGAGGGCAACGCCTTCTACGCGGAGGAGCTGGTCGCGGCCACCGACACGGAGGCCGACGGGGTGCCCAGCGGCCTGGCCGACGTCCTCCTCATCCGCTTCGAGCAGCTCTCCGACACCGCCCAACAGGTCCTGCGCACCGCCGCCGTCGCCGGACGGCGCGTCGAGCACGACCTGCTGCGCGACGCGGTCGGCCTCCCGGAGGACGAGCTGGAGTCCGCGCTGCGCGAGGCGATCAGCCGTCAACTCCTGGTGTCCGGCGCCGAGGACACGTATGCCTTCCGGCACGCGCTCGCCCGGGAGGCGGTCTACGCCGACCTGCTGCCGGGCGAACGGTCACGACTGCACGGCGCGTTCGCCCGGCTGCTCGCCGGCCGGGGCCACCCCGCCGAGAGCGCGGCGGAACGCGCCCACCACTACCGCGAGAGCCACGATCTGGCGGAGGCACTGGCCGCCTCGCTGGAGGCCGCCGACCACGCCCAGCGGATCGGCGCGCCCGCGGAGGTGCTGCGGCACCTCGAAACCGCCCTCGACCTGTGGGCGGTGGTGGATCCCACGGCCCGGCCCGCGGGCGACGGCGTCGACCGGGTCACGCTCACGCTGCGTGCCTCGGCGGCGGCCGCGCACGCCGGGCAGGCGCACCGCGCGGTGTCCCTCACCCGGTCCGCGCTCGCGGGCATCGGCCAGGACGCGGAAGCCGAACTCGCCGCCCGGGTGCGGTACACGCTGGCCGGCAACCTGCTGGGCGTCGACAGCCTGACCGCCGCGTTCGGCTACAGCAGCGAGGCGCTCGCCCTGATCCCCGCCGACCCGCCGACCCGGACCTGGGTCTGGGCGGCGGCCACGCATGTGATGGCGGCCCGGCAGGTCGGGGAGAACGAGACGGCGCTGAAGGTGGCCCGCCAGGCCCTGGGCGTGGCCGAGCAGTTGCAGGTGACCGACGCGCAGGCCGACCTCCTCGTCTCGCTGGCCGCCCTGGAGGGCGGTGGCCGCCGCACCCCGGAGGGCCGGGAGCGGCTCAAGGAGGCCCGGGAGCTGGCGAGGCGCGCGGGGAACATGCCGGTGGAGATGCGCGCCCTGTTCAATCTCGCCGTGGGCTCCTTCGAGTCCGGTGACCTGGAGGGCTCGCTGCCCTGGGTGACCGAGGGATTGGACCGGGCCCGCCGCGCCGGCCTCCTGTCGTCGCCGTACCCGCTGGAGATGCGCTACCTGCATCTGCTCGTGCTGTACACACTGGGGCACTGGGACGAGTGCATCCGGGCCGCGAAGGCCGACGCGGAGGTACTGCCTGCGGCGGGCGGGTACGCGGGCGGACCCGCGCTGTACGTGGCGCTGGCCCGGGGCGACCTGAGCGCCGCCGACCGTGCCCGGGCGTTGTTGGAGGGGCACTTCGACTGGATGGCCACGCTGGTGGCGGGCGTCGCGCTGATCGAGGACGCCGTGCTGCGCGGTGATCCGGAGGCGGCGGTGGAGCGGATGCGGGGGACGGTCGCCGCGCTCAGCGACGACGCGGGCAACCGGCCCGACGCCACGGTCCGGCTCGCCACCCTCGCGCTGACCGCCGTCGCCGACGCGGCGGTGGAGCTGCGGTCGTCGGGGGGTGCCTCGCACCGGTGGAAGGAGACCGCGGACGAACTCGTCGAGCTGGCCCGCACGATGGCCCTGCGCAGTGAGGACGGTTCCCCGCAGGGCCCCGAGGGGCTGGCGTGGCTGGCCCGTGCCGAGGCGGAGTGGACGCGGGCGGTGTCCGGGCCCGACGCGGCCGCGTGGGAGAAGGCGGTCACCGCGTTCGACTTCGGCGACGTGTACGAACGGGCGCGCTGTCAGGCGCGGTTCGCCGAGGCCCTGCTCGTGGCCGACCGGCGGGACGAGGCCGCCGTCCAGGCCCGCGAGGCGCGAGAGGTGGCGCAACGGCTGGGCGCGCGGCCCCTGCTGGAGCGGATCGACGCCCTGGTCCGGCGCGGCCGGCTCGGGGACTCCCCGGCCGACCGCGGCCGCACCTCACCGCTGACCGCCCGCGAGCAGGACGTCCTGCGGCTCCTCGCCCGCGGCCGCAGCAACCGCCAGATCGGCGAGGAGTTGTTCATCACCGGCAAGACCGCCAGCGTCCACGTGTCCAACATCCTCGCCAAACTGAGCGCCGCGAGCCGCACGGAGGCGGTGGCGATCGCCTATCGCGAAGGGCTCATCAGCAGCCCAGCTTCTTGAGATCGACGGCGTCGGCCATCGCCGCCATCCCCTTGTCGTTGGGGTGGATGTGGTCCCCGCCGTCGAGGAACGGCAGCATCCGTTCCTGGTCGTAGGGGCTGCGCAGGATGCGGTCGAAGTCGGTGTAGCCGTCGAAGTCGGAGTTGTCGCGGATGTAGGCGTTGACCTCCTGACGGACCTCCTCCGCCGCCGTGTCCCATTCCGGCCAGCCCTTGAAGGGGGCGACCGTCGCGCCGATGACGCACTTCCCGGCGGCGTGCGCCCGCCGCGCGATCTCCTGGTAACCGGCGATCATGTCCTTGGCGGTGACGCCCGAATGGGCCTTGATGTCGTTGACGCCCTCGAAGAGGAACACCGTACGGACTCCCGGCTGGGACAGGACATCGCGCTCCAGCCGGTTCAGGGCGCTCTGCCCGGCGCCGTCCGCGAGCACCTTGTTGCCGGAGATGCCCTCGTTGGCGACACCCTGGATCCCGGAGCCCGCCTTCTGCAGGCGCCGGGCCAGGTAGTCCGGCCACCGGCGGTTGAGGTCGGTGGTGGACTGCCAGCCGTCGGTGATGGAGTCGCCGAGCGTGACGACGGCCGACGTGCCCTTGGACGGTCGTACGGAGACGGAGTCGAGGTAGTACCAGGACCCGGTCGTCACGGTCCAGTTGGCGGCGCCCGCCTCCGCCGTGTGGTCGCCGGTGGTGACGTAGGAGTTCTGCATGGCCATCCCGTGTCCGGTCGCGGGTCCCGCCGCGTCCGGGCTGTGGATGCTGACGACGAGGTTCGTCGCGGCGGGCAGACGGCCGGACAGCGGGTCGCTGAGGACGACGGCCCCGGCCGGGACCGTCACCGAGCGGGCGCCCTGGAAGGTCACCGGCCTGTTGCTGCCGGCGACCAGTTCGGCGCCGCTCTTCTGGGTGCCGGCGTAGACGTTGTCGAAGGTGATCGGCCGGTCCCCGAAGGCGTTGGAGAGCCGGATCCGCAGGCCGGTGCCGCCGACGCTGGTGTGCACGATGAGCCGGTAGGCCCGGTCGGCGACGCCGTCGCCCAGCCGGTCCGCGCTCGCACCCCAGGTGACGACGTCCCGCCGGTCGGCCGGCGCGCCCACGGCGGAGTACGTGGGCTGATCGGCCGACGCCTGCTGGACCGGGACCGCCTGGACGGCGCCGGCCAGCAGCAGGAGTGCGGCGAGCCGGCCGGCTCTCGCGGTGCGGGCGATCACCGCGCGAAGTCCTTCAGTGTCACGGATCCTCCCGGCTTGACGGTCACCGTACGGGTCTTGCCGCCGTAGGCGACGGTCGTCGTGCGGCCGCCCACGCTGCGGATCTTCGCCTCGGTGGGCTTGCCGTTCTTCCACCGCAGGTCGACGACGAAGCCGCCGCGGGCACCGGCTCCGGTGATCGAACCGGACTCGGCCCACGCGTCCGGCAGGGCCGGCAGCAGTTCCAGATGGCCCGGCCGCGAGTACAGGAGCATCTCGGTCACGGCCGACGGGGTGCCGAAGTTGGCCTCGATCTGGAAGATGCCGCGGCCCTGCTCCACCTCGTAGATGTCGAAGAGGTTGAACGCGGTGCCGTTGGTGCCGTTCTCCGACGGGCGGAGGTTGTTGACAACCAACTGGTAGGCCTTGTCGGCGTTCTTCAGGCGCGCCCAGCACAGGCTGCGCCAGGCGTTGGCCCAGCCGAAGCTGTTCATGCCGCGTGCGGTGAGCAGGGCGGTGGCGCCGTCGACGATGTCCTTCGGGGTGGAGCCGTCGGGGCGGATGCGGTCGCCGGGGAAGAGGCCGACGAGCGGGGAGAGGTGGCGGTGGGTGGTCTCACCGAGGTTGTCCGGGGACATCCACTCCTCCAGCCAGCCCGTCTTCGGGCTCACCACGGGCAGGTACAGCTTCCTGCGCAGGCCCGAGATCTTACCCGCGTAGCCGCTGTCCCGCTTCAACTCCGCCGACGCGGCGGCGTAGTTGCCGAACAGTGCCCACACCAGTTCCTGGGCGTAGGTGATCCCCTTGGCGTCGAGCGGACCCTGCTCGGGGGACCAGTCGCTGTCTGCGATCAGCACCTCCTTCGAGCTGCCCGGCAGGGTCGTGGTCAGCAGCCGCGCCTCCCAGAACTCGACGGCGCCCTTGAGCAGGGGGTAGATCTTCTCCAGGTGGGAGCGCGAGCCGGTGAACTCGTAGTGCTCGAAGAGGGAGTTGCACAGCCAGGCGTTGCCCGCCGGGTGCCACCACCAACCACCGCCGCCGTAGGGGTTGGTGGAGATGGCCACGGTCCAGCCGGCGTTCTTGCCGGAGGAGTTGCGGTAGCGGTTGCGCGGGTCGTTGAAGAGCCGGCGGGTCAGGTCGGTCCAGTCGGGCAGCTGGGCGACGCAGTAGTCGGTGAACGCGTCGAAGCACGAGGACAGGCCCACCCGGTCGGCCATCCAGTAGTTCATCTGGATGTTGATGTCGGTGTGGTAGTCGCCCATCCAGTCCGGGTCGTTGCCGTCCAGCCACAGGCCCTGCAGGCCCATCGGCAGACTGTCGCGCGAACCGGCCACCATCAGGTAGCGGCCGAACTGCACGTAGGCGGCTTCGAGTTCGGGGTCGGGCTCGTCGCTCGTGAAGCGCCGCTGGATCCGCTCCCAGGTGTCGAGCGCGCGCTGGTCGGCGGTCGAGGTGCCCAGCGAGATGGCGAACTTCCCGAACACCGCGCGGTAGTCGGCGACATGGGTGCGCAGCAGGGTGTCGGCCGAGTGCTTGGCGGCGGCGTTGACCTTGGTGCGGGCGAGCTTCTGCGGGTCGACCTTGGGGTCGCGGTACCCGTGCGCGGAGTCCGGCGCGTAGTTGCTGCCACCGCTGACCACGACGGTCAGGTCCTTGCACCCGGAGAACTCGATGTGCGACCCGGTCACGGAGACCCGGCCGCCGCTGCCGTGGGCGGTGACGGCGGCGCCGTACTTGAGGCCGTTGGCGAACTTGCCGCCGAAGGAGGTCGCCGCGGCCTCGCCGTGCGTCCCCTCCAGCGTGATCGTGCCGGTGTAGCGCCCGCCGCCGTTCTGGCTGAAGTGGAGGACGATCGCGTCGTCGGGACGGCTGGAGAAGATCTCCCGCTTGTACGTCACGCCCGAGCGGACGTAGGAGGCGGCCACCACGCCCCGGTCGAGGTCGAGGGTGCGGCGATAGCCGGAGACGGCGCCCAGGTCGTGGTCGGGGATGTCGACGGTGAGCCGGGCGAGCAGGGTCAGGGACCCGAAGTCCGCACGGCCGTAGGGGAACTGACCGTCGGAGTCGAGGGTGTCGTTCAGGCCGCCGGTCCACATCGTGGCGTCGGTGACGAGGAGGAGTTCACGGCCCGGGTCGTTGCTCGCGAGGGCGCCGAGGCGGCCGTTGCCGACCGGCAGACCCTGCTCGATCATCGAGGTGTCGCCGGCGGGGGCCTGCCACCACAGCGTGTTGAGCGAACCGCTCGCGCCGTGGGCCGAGTTGTCGTCGGCCGAGGCCTCGGGCCGCTGCGGGGCGGCCGAGGCGGTGAAGGTGGGGAGGGCGGCCAGGGCGCCGGTCGCGGCGGCGATGGCGAGCAGGTTGCGTCTGGGCAGTGGGTGGGACGGTTCGGGGTTCATGTGCGGCTCCTGGTGGCTCGGTCAGGACGACTTGGGGACGTCGATGCGGTCGATGTCCGGCGCGTAGCTGTCGCCGCTGTCGAAGATGATCGTGTTGGAGCCGGCCTTGAGGGTCACCGGCACGCTGACCGTCCCGACGGTTCCCCAGTCCCCGGTCGAGGGGAACTTGTGGCTGACGGCGCCGCCGGCGTTGGCGGAGACCTTGACGGAGCGGGCGTCGCCGCTGACGTAGGCGACCTTCACCTGGTAGGTGCCGGCCTTGGCGACGACGACGTTGTTGACCGAGAGCTTGCCGCCCAGGTAGAGGTTGCCGACCTTCTTGCCGCCGGAGCAGGCGGAGCAGTCGGCGAGGCCGGCGTTGCCGGACAGGGTGTTCGCTGCGGCCTCGGCCTCGTAGCCGGTGAAGGCGAGCGTGCTGCCGTGCGGGGTGACGGTGAACAGGCGGGAGCCGTGGGCGGGCAGGGCCTGGGTGACCTTGTCCTTGTAGGTGCCGAGGTTCTCGTGGTTCCACAGGTCACGCACGGCGGCCTTGCCGGTGAAGCCGAGGGAGGCCCAGTTCGCGGAGACGGACGCGGGCTTGTCGGCGAGGTTGAACAGCGCGACGGTGTAGCTGCCGTCGGCGTTCTTCGCGGCCCACACCTGCTGCGGGTCGGACGGGGTGATCGGGCGGGCCGGCGGGGTGCTGCCCTGGTTGAGGGCGATGACTTCCTTGTTGGTCAGCAGGGACAGACCGTAGGAGTCGAGCTTGGTGAGGTCGTCGCCGGTGTAGATCGGGGACTTGGCGATGGTCCACAGGGTGGCGTAGCTCTGTCGCTCGGCCTTGGTCAGGCCGTCCATCTCGCCGTTGCCGACGTCCAGGGAGTCGAGGTCGTTCCAGCCGCCGGGGCCCGCCTTGTCGGTCCAGCCGGGAGCGTCGTCCCAGCGGTCGTCGACTGAGTTCTCCCAGGTGACGAGGGTGTTGCAGTAGCACTCGACGTCCGTGTCGATGCGCCAGCCCTGGGAGTTCTTCTTCCAGTCGGCCGCGTGCCCGATGTCCAGGGACCAGGACAGTTCGAGGTGGATGGGACGGCCGGTGTCGGCGATCGCCTTGTTCCAGGCGGCCACGTCGGCGACGTTGTTGTACTGGTCACCGCTCTTGCCGGAGCCGGGGCCGACGCCGTCGAGCTTGAGGAAGTCGTAGCCCCAGCCGGCGATCAACTGCGCCTGGGAGTCGATGTACTTCTGGGCACAGGGCTTGGAGAAGTCGATCTTGTACGCGCTGTCCCAGCCGTTGGTGGTGCGCAGGTCGCTGTAGACGATGTCGCCGGTGGTGCAGTCGGCGGCGTTCCAGATCGGCGTCTTTCCGTCGCCGTAGGCCCCCTTCTCCAGGCCTGCGGGCAGGTAGATGCCGGCCTTGAGGCCCTTGGAGTGGATGCGGTCGGCGACGGCCTTCATGCCGCTGGGGAAGCGGACGGGGTCGGCCTTCTGGCGTCCGTACTGGTCGTATCCGGACTTCCAGGTCTTGTCCATCCACCAGCCGGCGTCGATGTTGACGTACTCGTAGCCGAACTTCTTCAGCTTGCTCGCCATGGCGTCGGTCTGCTTGGTGACGTTCGCCTCGGTGAGGTAGCTGTAGTCGCCGTCCGGGTTGAGGCCCGGGTACTTCGACGACTGCATGCTCCAACTCGTCCAGCCCATGTAGGGCTTGGCGGCGAGTGACGTCGCGGTGGCAGCGGCCGGAGCCGCGGGCGCGGTGGTCTCGGCACTGACCGAGGGCGCGGCGGAGACGGCTCCTGCGGCCACGGCCAGGACCACCGCGGCTCTCAGGACGCGTGCGGGCAGGAAGGAGTACGAGGATGACCGCATGGGTCGTACCTCCAGGGTGATGGTGGATCAGCGGCTCTGTCGTGGGTCGTGCGGGGTGATGAAGGACTGGATCGCGGTGGCGGCTGCCCCTCGTGCCCACTCCTCGAACGGGAGCGGGCGGGTCTGTACGTCGCACTGTGCGGCGGAGCCGAACGCTGCGGCGGTGAATGCCTCGCGGATCTGCGCGGCGAACAGGTCGTAGGCGGCGAGTCCCTCGCCGGAGATGATCACGCGTTCGGGGCCGAGCAGGTTGGCCACGGTGGCGATGCCGCGGCCGATCGCCTCCCCCGCTCTGGCGAACGCCTCGCGGGCCCCCTCGTCGCCCTGGTGGGCAAGTGCCGCGGCCGCGGCGGAGTCGGCGACTTCGAGGCCGGTGGTCTCGCGGATCCGCCGGACGATCGCGGCGTCCCCCGCGATCGCCTCGACGCAGCCGCGGTTGCCGCAGTGGCAGGGCGGTCCGGCCGGGTCGACGGTCACATGGCCGATCTCGCCGGCCACGCCGTGCGCGCCGGAGATCACCCGGCCGTGCACCACGATCCCGCAGCCGATGCCCGCGCCCACGGTCACGAGGGCGAAGTCGGACAGCCCGGCGCCCGCGCCGAACCACTGCTCGGCCACGGTCAAAGCACGGACATCGTTGTCCACGGTTACCGGCAGTCCGGTGGTGAGGGCGGCCAGTTCGGCGAGGTGGACGTCCCGCCAGTCGAGGAAGGGCGAGTAGCGCACGACACCTTCGGCGCGGTCCACGTCGCCGGAGATCGCGACGCCGAGGCCGAGGACGGGGGCGCCCAACTCCTCGGCCTCGACCTGCAGTTCGCGCGTCAGTTCGGCCAGCGAGGTGAGTACGGCCTCGGTCGCCCGGTCCGGGACCGGGACGTGCCGGGCGACACGGATGCGGCAGCGCAGGTCGGTCAGCACACCGATCAGCTCACCCGCGGTGACCTTGACCCCGATGAACAGGGCCCGTCCGCCGTCGACCCGCACCAGACTCGCGGGCCGCCCGAGCGCCGCCCGCGCCTCCTGGTCCGGGGTCTCCACCAGGTACCCGGCCTCCAGCAACGGACGGACCGCCTTGGTCACGGCCGCCGCCGACAGTCCCGCCCGGCGCGCGGCGTCGAGCCGGGTCAGGGGGCCGTGGGACAGGACCGTGGTGAAGATCTGTGCCGCGGCCGGCGTGTGGGCCGGAAACGTTTCGGCCGCTGGAGCGGAGCGCATGGCCGGAACCTAAGGCTCTTAATTTCCGCTGTCAATAAAAGAAACAGGAATCACCTGAAGGTTGACTGTGAGGCTCAAGTGGCCTTCAAATGACGGGTGGCACGCCACTGTCGGCTGCCGAAGAGACAGAGGTCGGGCCGGGCACTCCACCGATCGGAGTGCCCGGCCCACCGTTCCCGTTCCGTCGTCAGCGGTTGCCCGCCGGCGTGTTGGCCAGGGTGACGTTGACCCCGGCCCAGGCCTTGTCGACCGTCTTGTACTCGGTGCTGTTCAGGCCGTACAGGTCCTTCGCCGCCTTCAGCGTCGCCGAGCGGGCGTCGTGGAAGTCGGTCGTGGAGACCATGTAGCGGGTCAGGGCGCGGTAGAAGATCGCCGTGGCCTTGGTGCGGCCGATGCCCTTGACCGTGGAGCCGTCGTAGGTCGGCGAGTCGTAGGCGACCCCGTTGATCGTCTTGCGGCCGCTGCCCTCGGCGAGCAGGTAGTACGCGTGCGAGGAGACACCGGAACCGGCGTGCACCTCGGTGTCGTAGACCTCGGGCGACCAGTAGTCGATCGCGCCTTCGAGCACGTCGAGGGACGGCTTGTCCAGGCGGCGCAGGAACTTCTGGTCGAGGCCGAGCTTCTCGCCGATGAGGTAGTCGGGCTTGTCCTTCGCGTTGTTGGTGAAGAACTCGACGTTCGAGCCGAAGATGTCCGCGAGGGACTCGTTCAGTGAGCCCGGCTCGCCGTACTGGTTGCCGTCGCTGTCGACCCGGGTGGGCTCCAACTTGGCGGTGGCGTCGACCACGCCGTGGGTCAGCTCGTGGCCGCTGACGTCGAGGACGACGAGCGGCTTCTTGAACATGACGCCGTCACCGTCGCCGTAGAGCATGCAGCCGCAGGTGGGGTCCCAGAAGGCGTTGGCCACCTCGGTGCCCCAGTGGACCATCGCCTTGGCGGCCTTGCTGTTGTTGGCGATGCCCTTGCGGGCGAAGGTCTTCTTGTAGAAGTCCAGGGTCTTGGTGATGCCGTACTGGGCGTCGACGGCCGCGCTGTTGCGGCTGGAGACGGCGCCGTTGCCGAAGGTGGACGTGGAGTTGACGATCGCCTTGCCGCGGGCGAAGTTCTCCGTGAACGAGCCCTTGGCGTCCCGCGTCTCGGTGTTGTACCGCTTCGGGTCCTTGAGCTGGTACTTCCTGGCGGCGGTCCGGGTGACGGTCAGCGAGACCTTGCCGACGAAGAGCGACTTGCCGGTGCCCGTGACCGTCTGGGGGTAGTGCACGGCGGCCGCGCCCGACGACGCGGCAGTGAGGCCCGCGGCCTGCGAGCCGATGCCGGTCTGCGGGTCGAGCTTCTCGCCCCGCTCGCGCAGCGTCTCGAGCAGTTCCGGCGAGAGGAACTCGTCGCTGTCCGGCGTGTTGCTGCGCACCTTGCCGGTCACGGCGTCGATGACGACGGTGCTGGAACCGCCGCTCTCGGTGGTGCCGCTGTCGCTGACCCGCACCTGGTAGGCGAGGGCGGAGGCGCCGTCGCGGGCGTCGACCACGAGCACGGCCGGACCGGCGTCGCCCTTGGCCGCCGACGCGGCCTTCTGCTCGGCCTGCGCGGTGGTGAGCTTGGCGTCGGTGGTGGCCGGCTTGACCGTGTGGTCGGCGGCGCGGGTCACGCCCGCGTACTTCAGCTGCCGGGTGAGGTGGACGACGAGGTCGCCCCCGAGGACCTGCATGCCCTGGTGGGCCCGGGCGAAGCGGACGTGCCGCGCGCCCTCCGGGTCGATCAGGACGTCCGTGGCCTGAAGTTCGTCGCCGGTCAGGACACCGGTCGCCGAGGAGTGGGCGAACGCGGCGGCGCGGGCGGCGGCCACCACGGACGCGGTCGAGCTTTCGGCGGCGGCCTTCACGGACCCCGCCCCCGCGGCGGGGTCGGCGAAGGCGGTACCCGCGAGGCCCGTGGCGGCCGTCGTCACGGCGACGGCGATCGCCACGCTGCGTATGTGCGGTCTACGCACTGGTGAGGGTTTCCTTCCTGGCAGAGCGGCCGGGAACCCAACCGCCCTGAGGCGTGGCGCCGTTGAGCGCCGCGAGGGCTGGTCGGGCCCTGAGGCGAAACCCTTATGGACAAGTCATGGACATGTAAAGCCCAAATCATCGCTTTCAGCGTGATCCATGGCAATACTTTGCAAATCCACATCGCTCGGTGACCAGCGAGTCACCAACTGTGCGTCCCCTGTGGAGATGTGACTCGACGGAAGAAGGTTGCACGGCGTGAATGTGACAGATATCGCACCCCTGGCCAAGGGTGCGGTCCTCGGGACGCTCACCCTGTCCCTCCTCGCGGTCCCGGCGCAAGCCGCACCGGCGGACTCCCTCCCCAAACCCGACGTCACCGCCCTCAGAGGCGTCCTGCGTACGGCCGTTCAGCAGGGCGCGCCCGGCGCCATGGCCCGCATCGCCGACCACGGCAAGGTGCGCACGGCGGCCGTGGGCGTCGCCGACCGCACGACCGGCCGGGATCTCTCCACCGTCGACCGGTTCCGCATCGGCAGCGTCACGAAGACCTTCTCGGCCGTGGTGCTGCTCCAACTCGCCGACGAGAAGAAGCTCGACCTCGACGCCTCCGTCGACCACTACCTGCCCGGTCTGCTCCCGGACCGGCACATCACGGTCCGCCACGTGCTGGGCCACCGCAGCGGTCTGTACGACTACACGAACGACATGTTCGCGAAGACGGTCCCCGGCTTCGAGGCGGTCCGCACCAAGGTCTTCACCTATCGCCAGTTGGTGGACCGCTCCCTGCGACACGCGCGCACCGACAAGCCCGGCGCCGCCTACTCGTACTCCAACACCAACTTCGTCGTCGCGGGCCTGCTCATCGAGAAGCTGACCGGTCACTCGGTGCAGAAGGCGTACGAGAACCGCATTTTCAAGCCCCTCAAGCTGCGTGACACCTTCTACCTCCACCCCGGCACGAAGATCCCCGGCCGCCACACCAGGGGCTATCTCACCCCCGACCAGGCCGGCGCCAAGCTGGTCGACTCGACCGAACAGACCGTCTCCTGGGCGCAGAGCGCGGGCGCGATCATCTCCAGCACCCGGGATCTCGACACCTTCCTGTCCGCCCTGCTCGGCGGCCGGCTCACCTCGGCCGCCAAGCTGCGGCAGATGGAGCGCATGATCCCGGTCAACAGCACCCAGGCGTACGGGCTCGGCCTGCGCCGCCGCGATCTGTCGTGCGGAATCTCGGTCTACGGTCACACCGGCGCCGTCCAGGGCTACTACACGTACGCCTTCGCCTCCAAGGACGGCCGGCGCAGCCTCGCGGCGCTCGCCACCACCTCCAACAACGGCGAGGTGCTCAACACGATGCTGGGCACCCTGGAGTCCGCGTTCTGCGGGAAGCGGGCGACGTCGCCACGCGCGGTCACGACCGTCGAGCGGTACGAGGACGTCGCGCCCGGAGTGGTCAGGAACTGATCGCCGCGGGAACCTCACCCGCCCTGACGGACGTTGATCGGGCAAGCCCACCGGGGATCCGGCACCCCCGGGGCACGGACGACGACACATCTGGGCGGTGCGATGACCGAGTTGGTCCCCGGCGGCAACATGCCCCTCCCGGCCGGCGCCGTGACCGTCCGGGTGCCGGGCCCCTTCGACGTCTCCGCGCTCATCACGGACGACGGCGGCAAGGTCCGGGGCGACGGCGACTTCGTGTTCTACAACCAGCCGTCCGCCCCGGGCGCCCGCCTCGACGGCGACACCCTGACCGTCGACCCGCCGAAACTGCGCCCGGGAGCGACGCGGGTCACGGTCGTCGTCAGCCCCGCCGACGCCGGTACGCCCCTGGGACGACTGCCGGCCCCGGCCCTCCACCTCACCGCCTCCGGTGGCCGCCGACTCGCCCGCTTCGCCCCGCCGCGCCCGCAGCAGGAGACCGTGCTGCTGCTCGCCGAGATCTACCGGCGGGGCGGCGCCTGGAAGCTGCGTGCCCTGGGCCAGGGGTACGCCGACGGACTGGCGGGCATCGCCCGGGACTTCGGCGTGGACGTCACCGACGACCCGGCGCAGCCGGCGGCCCCCGCGCCGTCGACGGGTCGCCGCTGGTCCCTGCCGAACCTCTCCCGTGGCCGGTCCCCTTCGCCCGTCTCCCACGGCCGCTCCGCACCACCGGCACCCGAAAGCCGATCCACGCCCCCCGCCTCCTCCGGACACCCCTCCCCCGCCGCCGACCCCGACGGCTTCCTCCGCCTGGTCAACCCCGCCCGCGCCAGGGCCGGTTCACCACCCGTCACCCTGGACTCCCGCCTGACGTCCGCCGCACGCGCCCACGCCTCCGCGATGGCGGCAGCAGGGCAACTCGGTGTGGAGGGCCGGGACGGCGTCTCCGTGTACCAGCGCGTGACCGCCACGGGATACACGTATCTGACGATCGGCGAGCACCTGGTCTCCGGTCCGCGCACGCCCGCGGAGTTCGTCGACTACTGCCTGCGCGGGGAGCAGACCCGGCGCACCCTGTCCGACCCGGCCTTCACGCACGCGGGACTGGCGTACGTCGCCGACGGCCGCTCCGGCGACACCTTCTGGACGGCCCTGTGGGCGCGGCCCCTCACCCCCGGCGACCTGAACCGGACGGCCGCCGAGGTCGTCGACCTCACCAACAGGGAGCGCGCCAGGGCGGGTCTGCCCCCGCTGGCCGTCGACGCCCTGCTCACGCGGGCCGCCCAGGCGCACAGCGCGGACATGGTGGCCCGCGCCTTCTACTCGCACACGGACCCGGAGGGCGGCCAGCCATGGGACCGGGCCGCCCGGGCGGGCTCCCGACGCCGCACGATCGGCGAGAACATCGCCTGCGGGCAGCGCTCCGCCGCCGAGGTCGTGGAGGGCTGGATGAACAGTCCCGGCCACCGCGCCAACATCCTCAAGCCCGACTTCACGCACATCGGGATCGGCTTCGCGGGCGGCGGCCCGTCGGGCACGTACTGGACCCAGCTCTTCGGCGCCTGAACCCGGAAGCGTCCCGGTTCTGTCATGTTCTCATCGACGATCTTGGCGGAATCAATCCGTCCGGGCCAGGATGCCCGCATGAAGGGTGACCTGTTTTCCAGTGAGCGCATGGTCCAGCCGGCCGTCGAGCCGGGAATGACCGTCGAGAACGCCAAGTGCATCAAGTACGCGGTGAACGGCGAGATGCACGCCCGCCAGGGCGCGATGATCGCCTACCGCGGCAATCTGCAGTTCGAACGCAAGGGCCAGGGCGTGGGCGGCATGCTCAAGCGCGCGGTCACCGGTGAGGGCCTGCCGCTGATGGCGGTGCGCGGACAGGGCGAGGCGTGGTTCGCGCACGAGGCGCAGAACTGTTTCGTCGTCGACATCGATCCGGGCGACGAGTTCACGGTCAACGGCCGCAACGTCCTGTGTTTCGACTCCTCGTTGTCGTACCGGATCGCCACCGTGAAGGGCGCGGGCATCGCCGGCGGCGGCCTGTTCAACAGCGTCTTCACCGGGCAGGGCAGGCTGGGCCTGGTGTGCGAGGGCAATCCGCTGGTCATCCCGGTCTCGCCGCAGTACCCGGTGTACGTCGACACGGACGCGGTCGTCGGCTGGACGGCGGGCCTCGGGACCTCGCTGCACCGCTCGCAGTCCATCGGCTCGATGCTGCGCGGCGGCTCCGGCGAGGCCGTGCAGCTGATGCTCCAGGGCGAGGGATACGTCGTCGTGCGGCCCAGCGAGGCCACCCCGCAGAAGGCCCAGCAGCACTGAGCGCGTCTCGCGTGCGTCAAGTGATCCGCGTCAAGTGATCCGCGTCGAGTGATCTGCGTCGCACAAGCAACCCGGGCGGCGGAAGCGGCGTCTTGATCGACAACAAGTGAAGCCCTGGCCTTCCCGGCCAGGGCTCAATGTCGACGCACTATACACACTATGTATACACACGGCGTAGAGCAGGCATGTATACGCTTGATGTATACACATCGTGTATATGGACCGAAAGGGATCCATGTACGGCAAGGCACACGCCCCGGAGTACCAAGGCGCCCTCACCACCCTGTCCGTGAACTCCTCGCTCACCGACGTACTGGCCGCCGGCACCCGGGAGTTGAGAGAGGCGGAAAAAGCAGGTCAGCACGGGGAGGCCGCGCGTTCCGGGCTCGCGGTCGCCGAGGCGCACCGCCGGCTGGGGCAGGTCGGGGACGCCGACCGCGCATGGAAGGCCAGCTACCGCGCGGCCCGGGCGGCCGGGGACATGGCGGCGATGGCCTGGGCGCTGTGGAGCGGCGGCACCCTCGCCCGACAGCGTGGGTCCTTCCCGCTGGCTCGTCGACTGCTGCAACTCGCGGCCGACATGGGCAAGTCGGGCGGCGATGTCGTCGTGCGCGGCTACTCCCTCGCGGGGCTCGCCGAGACCGGCCGCATCCAGGGCGACTACGAGGCGGTCGCCCGGTTGCACGAGCAACTCCTGGCCGAAGCCCGACGGCGCGGCGAGGCACGGCACACGGTGTGGGCCCTGGAGGGCATCGCACAGATCCACCGCAACACCGGTTCCTACGACACCGCGTACGCCCTGTTCGAGGAGGCCGCCGAGATCGCCGCGGGGGCGGAGGACCGGCGCGGGCACGCATGGGCGCTGCGGGGGCTCGCCGACATCGTCTCCGTGCGCGACGGGGACACCGAGCGGGCGCTCGCGCTGCTGTCGGAGGCGGAGACGGCGTGCCGGGCGATGAAACTGTCCAGCGCGCTCGCCTACAACCACAAGATGCGCGGCAACGTCCTGTACCGGGCGGGGCGTTACGCCGAGGCCCGCGACCTGTACGAGGTCGCGCTCGCGGAGTTCCGGGCGATGAGCGAGCCGCGCGGTACGGCGCTGGCGCGGCTCGGGCTCGCCAAGTCGCTGGCCCGACTGGGCCGCGACGGCGCGGAGACGGCGGCCGAACTGACGGAACTCGCCGGCGAGTTGGACCGGATCGGGCTGCGACACGCCAGGGAGATGGTGGCGCGGGCCGAGGTGGAGCTCGGTCTGCGGGCCGAGGCCGTCCGATGAGCGCGCAGGGTCGTCCGACGACCATGCTGCAGGCGCCGCCGACCACACTGGAGGCAGCGGTGACCACGCTGGAGGCTCCGGCGGATGCCCGTCAGGTCCTCGACCGTTGCCGGACCCTGGTGCGACCCGCCCTCGCGGAGGCCGTCGGGCGCATGCATCCCTGGGTGGGTGAGATGGCCGCGTACTCCTTCGGCTGGTGCGAGGTGGGCGGAGCGCCGGCCGACGCCTCCGGCGGCAAGGGGGTGCGGCAGGCCCTCGCCGTGCTGGCGGCCGAGGGCGCGGGCGCGCCCGGGGCGGACGGGGTGCCGGCGGCGGTCGCGGTGGAACTGGTGCACGCCTTCTCCCTGTTGCACGACGACATCATGGACGGCGACCAGTCCCGGCGCCGCCGCCCCACCGTGTGGAAGGCGTACGGCACCGGTCCCGCGGTCCTCGCAGGGGACGCGCTCTTCGCGCTCGCCGTCGAGACGCTCGCCGCCGCTCCCGCCGGACCGCGGGCACTGCGCTTACTGTCCGCCGCGCTGGGCGACCTGGTGCGCGGGCAGGCGGACGACCTGCTGTTCACCGACCGCCCGTGGACGGGTCCTGGGCGGGTGCGGCCCGACGAGTACCGCACGATGGCCGAGCACAAGACGGGCGCCCTGCTGGGCTGCGCGGCAGCGCTCGGCGCCCTGCTCGGCGGCGCACCGCCTCCGGTCGCCGCCGCCCTCGACGGGGCCGGCCGCCATCTCGGCATCGCCTTCCAGATCGTGGACGACGTCCTGGGCATCTGGGGCGATCCCACGGTCACCGGCAAGCCCGTCCACGGCGATCTCCGAGAACGCAAGAAGACGCTCCCGATACTGGCCGCGCTCGACTCTCCGGATGCCGGTTCCCGTCGGCTCGCCGCACTGCTGGATCGCGGCGACGCACCCGAGGAGGCGGCCGCACTGATCGAAGCCGGGGGCGGACGGTCGGCAGCGCTGACGGAGGCGCGCCGGCACATCGCCGCCGTGGAGAGGGTGCTGGCCGGGCTCCCGCTGACGGATCGGGCCGGGCAAGAGCTGCGGTCGCTGCTGGACTTCCTGGTGCGGCGCGACCTTTGAGGCTCCTCGGCACAAGATTCGGTACGAGCACAGCCGGGCCGCCCTCCCCACCGTAGGAAAATCCGTGTTGACCTGCGGCCGCTCGTCGGGTCAGGGTGCAAGCGGCGCGGACCTTCACCCCGTGCCGGGAGGGTGAGTGTCGTGATCGGGATCTCGGACATCGAAGCCGCGGGCGAGCGGATCGCCGGGCATGTCGTACGGACGCCCACGGTGGCGAGCCCGGGCCTGTCCGACCTGCTCGGCGTTCCGGTCACCGCCAAGCTCGAACTGCTGCAGCGCACGGGGTCCTTCAAGGCGCGCGGTGCCACGGCGAAGCTGCTCTCGCTGAGCGAGGCGGAGCGGGCGGCCGGGGTCGTGGCGGTCAGCGGCGGCAACCACGGTATCGCCCTGGCGGTGATGGCCGCGGCGCTCGACGTGAAGGCCACCGTGATCATGCCGCGCACGGCTCCCGCGCGTTCGATCGAGATCGCGGAGGCCGCCGGGGCGTCGGTGCGGCTGACGGAGGGCATGGCCGAGGCGTTCGCGCTCATGGCGCGGCTGCCGGCGGAGGGCCTCACGCCGGTGCACCCCTTCGACGACGCCGTCGTCATCGCCGCGCAGGGCACGGTCGGGCTGGAGTTCGCCGCCGACGCAGGTGACCTCACGGACGTCGTCGTCAGCATCGGGGGCGGCGGGCTGATCGCCGGTGTGGCGGCGGCTTTCCGGGCGCTACGGCCGGGTGTGCGGGTCTGGGGCGTGGAGACCGAGGGCGCGGAGGCCATGTCGCGGGCGCTGGCGGCGGGCGGCCCGGTGCCGGTGGACCCGTCCTCGATCGTGACGACGCTCTGCGCGCCGACCGTGTCCCAACTGACGTACGACCATGTCTCCGCGCTGGTCGAGGAGGTGTTCGTGGTGCCCGACCGGGAGGCCGTGCGGGGCGTCCTGGATCTCGCCGAGCACGCCAAGGTGTGGACCGAACCGGCCGCCGGATGTCTGCTGCCGGCGGCCCGGCAGGTCGTCGAACGGGTCGGCGACAACGCGCGGATCGGACTGGTCGTGTGCGGGGGCAACGCGACGGCGGGTGACGTGGTGGCATGGGCGGACCGCTTCGGGCTGCGCTGAATTCCCTTTACCCATCGACCAGTTGAAGCCGGGTTGAATATCCGTCAGGTCAATCCGGCTCTATGGAAATACCTGACTCCGCATGAACAAAAGGCAGCCGCCGCCCTTTGGTCGCGGAATGTTTGAACATACCGAGGCCCACTCGCCGTACTTCTGGGAAAGGGGAACACCCGGGTTCAGCGAGGGATGACCATGGTCAAGGCGCACGTCTTCACGCACGAGCTGGTCGCCGGAAGGTACCGGCTCGTCGATGTCGTCCAGCGCGAGACGAATCGCCTCTGCTGGTACGGCAACGATGTCGAGGCCCAACGCCCCTATCTCCTCACGCAGATCGGACTCCCGGACGATCCGGACCCCGAGGCCGTTCCCCGCGCCGCCCGCATCATCCGGATGTCGGAGACGATGGGACACCTGTGCCCGGGCCGCGTCGCCACGGTCGTCGACGCCGTCGAGGAGAACGGCGCCCTGTGGACCGTCAGCGAATGGATCGACGGCACCCCGCTGGGCGAACTCCTCGAACAGCAGGGCCCGTTCGACTATGTACGGGCCGCGCGCATCGCGCTGGAGCTGCTCGACGTGCTGGAGGTCGCGCACGCCGAGGGCATCACGCACGGCGAGCTGAGCCCGGGCCAGGTGTACGTCCAGGACCAGGGGCCGATCGTGATCACCGGCTTCGGCCTCGCGGGGGCCACCCTCGCGCCCCGGCTCACCGCACCCTCGTACGCCTCGCCCGAGCAGGCCCGAGACCAGCGGATCGGCCCTGCCGCCGACCTGTGGGCTCTCGGCGCGATGCTCTACACGATGATCGAGGGGCGCCCGCCGTTCCGCGACCGGGACCGGCCCGAGGCCACGCTCAAGGGCGTGGACAAGCTGCCGCTGCGCTCCCCCGTGCGCGCGGGCCCCCTCACCCAGACCGTGCAGGGACTGCTCCGCAAGAACTCCAGGGAACGGCTGACCCGGCCGGTGGTGCGCGAAGCCCTCAGCCGCGTCCTCACCGAGGAGCCGGAAGCGACCGTGCGCGGCGGCTCGGGACACGGACTGCGGGATGTCTACGTCGCCGCGGTGCACGCCGTGCCGAGTTGGCGCCGGCCCTCCATCGCCGTCGGCACCGCCCTGGCCGTGGGCACGGTCGCCGTCGCCGTACTCGCCGCGACCCATCAACTGCCCGGCATCAACGACTCTCAGGCCGGTTCGGCGGCCCGGCCGTCCGCCTCGGCCGACGTCTCCGCGGCCGGTGAGCGCACCGACGGCAGAGCCTCGGCGCCACCCGCGTCCGTACCACCGAAGACCTCGCCGCCGGCCTCCCCCTCGGCATCACCCTCGGCCTCTCCCTCCCCCACGGTCTCCGCCTCGGCCACGGGTCTGCCGGCCGGCTTCCGCCGCTACACCGCGCCGGAAGGCTTCTCCGTCGCCCTCCCCGCCGGCTGGAAACGGCTGGAGACCCAGAACGGCGGCGGCGACTCGGTCCGCGTGACCTTCGGCGCCGACGACGATCCGCGCACGCTCGCCGTGACCTACAGCGAAGTGGTCGGTCCTGATCCCGTCGCCGTGTGGCGGGACGACGTGGAGCCGGTGCTGAAGCAGCAGACCGCCGGGTTCCGGCGGATCGGCGACATCGAGGCGACGACGTACCAGGGGCACAAGGCCGCCGACATGGAGTGGCTCTCCGATGTCGACGGCACACAGGTGCAGACCTTCGGCCGCGGCTTCCTGCTCGGCGGTGGCCGCGGCTTCTCGCTGCGCTGGACGACGCCGGCGGCCGATTGGGACGACGGCGCCAACCGGCAGTCCCTGGACACCTTCCTCAAGACCTTCCGGGTGACGTCGGACTGACCACCGGGGCGCCCCCTTCGGGCTTACGGCCGGGGCGCCCGCATCGCGCGCAGCGGAAGCCTCTGCAGCGGAGTCGTACGCCACTTCGCCGTGAACGTCCGATCCGGCAGCGAGCACGTCACCGCCAGCCGGTGAGGTGTCTCCAGGAACAGCACGTCGACCGCGAGGGTGTCGGCGTCGGTCCATCCTCCGCTCACGGCGGTGGGCGGCGTCTCCTCGGTGACGGCCCAACCGGCGTCCCCGACGCGCAGATCCAGCCGGTGCCCGTCCTCCGTGAGGCCCAGCGTCCAGCCGTCCGCGTCGGCCGTCACCTCGACCCCGGTCACCTTCGGCTGGTCGACGCAGACACCGCCCTCGGGCGTGAACTCGGCGCCGGACCAGTCCCGGTCCCCCGCCGACGGCGACGACTTGCCCGCGGCCGGCGGCAGCGCGAGCCGCGCCAGCCGCTCCCCCAGGGCCGTGTCCGCCTCCTCCCGGCCGGACAGCGGCTCAGGGCCGAAGGCCGGCAGCAGGTGCTCCCAGGCCAGGTCGAGCACCCGCTGCATGGCCTCGGTGGCGGCGGTCGTCGCGATCACCGCGTCGTGCTCGGGCAGCACCAGACAGAACTGCCCGTACGCCCCATCACCCCGGTATCCGTGCCGCGCCCTCCAGAACTGGTAGCCGTAGCCCTGCTGCCAGTCCGACAGCGCCGCCTCGGGCGTACCGGAACCGTTGTCGACGTGCACGCGCGTGGCCTCGGCGACCCACCCCTCGGGCAGTAGTCGCTCGCCTTCCCAAACGCCGTCCCGCAGGTACAACTGGCCGAGCCGGGCGATCGCGTCGGTCGTGGCGTGCAGTCCGCTGAAGCCCTGTTCGCGGCCGGCCCGGTCGCGCAGCCACGCCACCTCGCCGATGCCGATCGGGTCGAGCAACCGGGGGCGCAGGTACTCCGTCAGCGACTGGCCGGTCACGCGCTGGACGATCGCGGCGAGCGTGTACGTGGCGGGCTGGTTGTAGGCGAAGACGCTGCCCGGCTCACGCTCGGGCGGCACCAGCAGGAAGCCGCGCACCAGTTCGTCGCGGTCGTTCGCGATCGCCCGGTCCAGGGTCTCGGCCTCGTGTCCGCTGGCCATGGACGCCACGTGCCGCACGAGCATCGCGCGGCTGCGCGGGTCGGTGATGTCGGCCTCGAACTCCGGGAAGTACGAGATCACCGGATCGTCGAAGTCGAGCAGCCCTTCGCCGGCGGCCAGCCCGGCGGCCGTCGAGGTGAAGCTCTTGCTCAACGAGTAGAGGAGATGCGGGCGTTGGGGCGTGTACGGCGCCCACCAACCGGACGCCACCAGCCGGTCGTGCCGCATGATCATCAGGCTGTGCGGCTCGATGGCGGGGTCGGCTTCGAGGGCGTCGAGGAAGGCGTGGACGCCGGTGGCGTCGACGCCCTGGGCGGCGGGGGCGGCGGTGGGCAGCGGGCGATCACTCATGACGGCATCCTCCCTGAGGAGCACGCCGAGGCACAGGCCCGACCCCACTCCGAGGAGCACGCGGAGGCACAGGCCCGGCCCCACTCCGAGGAGCACGCCGAGGCACAGGCCTGCCGAGCCATCGCCGAGCGTGCGGCTAGGCTTCCGGACTGCAGCTTCCCTCCCCATCCGCCGTGCACAGGAGAGTCATCCGTGACCCTAGCGATCGACCCGACCGAGACGTCCGCCGCGCCCCTGTCCGACCTCGTGGCGCGGGACGCGCGCGAGTTCGGCGTCTACGCCAGGACCGGCGGCTGGGCCTTCGGCCTGATGGTGGCGCGCAGCGTGCGGCCGGGCGGCCAGGGCGCGGAGGAGACGCCGAAGGTGTCCGCGAAGGAGTTCGCCGAGCTGGCCGGCTGCTCCGCCGACCGCGTCATGCGCTACTACAAGGCCTGGGACCGGGCCGCCGACGACGGTGTCGTCCCGCAGTTCGAGGCCCTCGCGCCGGGCCAGGACGTCGAGTTGCCCGACGCCGACCTGTGGCTCACCTACTACGCCTCCCGCAACAGCGCCACCTCCGAGCGGGGCACCGCCATCACCGAGGCCGCCGAGGCCGAGGGCATCCGCCCGACGAAGGCGCTGGAGGTCGCCGAGAACCCGACCGCACTGCGCGCCGCGATCCTCGCCGACCCCTCCACGGCCCGCGCCGCCCGCCAGGCCCTGCTCGACCGTGTGCGCGAGGACCCGGAGCTCCAGGCGGAGCTGGCCCGTGACGTGGTGCGCACCGACGACCTCAAGAAGGCCGTCGCCACCGAGTCCCGGTCGGCCGACCGGATCGGATACGTGCGCCAGATCGCCGAGTCGGGCCAGATCAAGACGCCCGCGGGGCAGACCGTCGACGCGCCCGTCGACCTGCGCCAGGAAGCAGAGCGCCACCTGTCCCTGCTCGACGAGCTGGAGGAGGACGAGGACACCGGCGAGTGGGCCACCGAGGCCTACGACACCATGAAGTCACTCGTCGTCGAGGCTGTGGAGACCGATCCCGAACTGCGCGTCCAGGAGCGGCGGACAAAGTTCTACAGCAGCCTGCAGAAGGCCACGAAGGTCTTCGAGGAGCTGACCTTCGACGATGTGCAGGAGTTCGTCGAGGACGACATGGTCCAGCGCCTGGAGGAACTCCAGCAGGCCATCGCCACGGCCATCACCGCCCTGCGCGAGGCGCGGAACTGAGGTGCTGGTACCCGGGCGGGGCTGAGTAGCCGTACTCATGTCACCGCCCGGCCGTCCCGCCACGATGGGGGCTCCCACCAGGAGGAGCCCCCATGACCACGCTCGCGCACCCCACCGTCCCCCGACAGCACCTGCCCGCCGTGCTCGCCAGCGTCGTGGCCGTGGGCCTCGCCGTGTCGGCCTGGGGCGCGAAGGACCCCACGACGTGGTTCCTGGAGACGGTGTGGGTGCTGGTGGGGCTGCCGATCGTCGTGCTCACCCGGCGCCGTTTCCCGCTGACGAACCTGCTGTGCTGCCTGCTCGCCGCGCACGCGCTCGTCCTGGCCGTGGGCGGTCACTACACGTACGCGGAAGTGCCGCTGGGCGACTGGGTACGGGACACCTTCGGCCTCGACCGCAATCCGTACGACCGCTTCGGGCACCTCATGCAGGGCTTCGTACCGGCCGTGTTGGTACGGGAGTTGCTCAGCCGCACGTCACCGCTGCGGGGCAGCCGCTGGCTCGCTCCGCTGACCGTGTGCGCGTGCCTCGCCTTCAGTGCCGTCTTCGAGATGCTGGAGTGGCTGTCGGCCGTGGTGGGCGGGCAGGCGGCGGACGCCTTCCTGGCCACGCAGGGCGATGTGTGGGACACGCAGTGGGACATGTTCTGCGCGCTGATCGGCGCCACGGTGTCGGTACTGGTGCTGAGCCGGGTGCACGACCGGCAGCTGGCCGCCCTGGACGGGGACGGCCGGCAGGTCCAGTAGCGGGCAGCGGGCGGTCGACCGGCTCTGGCGGACGGTCACTCGACCGTGTAGCGGTGCCGGGTCCACAGGGGCAGGACCAGCCAGCACAGCACGTACCAGGCCGCCACACCCGCTACCAGATAGGGCACGTAGTGGTCGTGCGTCGCCACGCGCAGGACCAGGAGAAGAGCGGCGATCATGGTGGCGAACAGCAGGGACAGCCCGACGAGCGTCAGCCGGGACGCCCACCGCACCGCCTGCGTCTTGACCCGTCGACCGGAGACCAATCGGTGCAGGGAGACCGGTCCTATCAGGGCGCCCGTGGCGCAGGCGCCCAGGACGACGGTCACGATGTAGATCGTCTCGTTCGCCTGGCTCAGGTCCACGAAGCGCGGCGTGAACACGACGGTGAGCAGGAAGCCGAAGAGGATCTGCACGCCGGTCTGGGCGACGCGGATCTCTTGGATCAGCTCGCCCCACATCCGGTCGGCGCGCTCCGCCTCGGTCTCGTCGCGTCCATCGGCCCGTTCGTGGTCGGCCTGCGGATCGGTCACTTGTCCTCCCGGTTGGCGTCGGCCTGCTCTTCTCCTCACCCGAGTACCCCGAGAACGGTGACCTTCCCAGGTCCGGCTACCAGCGGCTCTCGACCTGCTCCTTGATCCGCCGGTCGTAGAGGTCGGCGATCGCCGCGAGCGTCTCGTCGGTCAGCTCCGGGAGCCCGGCGGCGGAGGCGTTGGCGCGGGCCTGCTCGGGGGTGCGGGCGCCGGGGATCACCGATGTCACGCCCGGCTGCTGGATGATCCAGCGCAGGGCGAGCTGGGCGGGCGTGTATCCCTCGGGGGCCAGGGCGGCGAACTCGGCGGCGGCCTCGACCCCGGTCGTGTAGTCGACGCCGGAGAAGGTCTCGCCGACGTCGAAGGACTCGCCGTGCCGGTTGTAGGTGCGGTGGTCGTTCTCCGCGAAGACGGTGTCCTTGGTGTATTTGCCCGACAGCAGCCCGGAGGCGAGCGGCACGCGCGCGACGATACCGACGCCGGACTCGCGGGCCGCGGGGAGCACCTCGCGCAGGGGCTTCATGCGGAAGGGGTTCAGGATGATCTGCACGCTGGCCACGCCGGGCCTCGCGATCGCGGTCAGCGCCTCGGCGCAGGTCTCCACACTGACGCCGTACTGGGCGATGCGCTCCTCCGCGACCAGGGTGTCCAGGGCGTCGAACACCTCGTCCGAGGAGTAGACGGCGGTCGGCGGGCAGTGCAGCTGGACCAGGTCGATGCGGTCCACACCGAGGTTGCGCCGCGAACGGTCGTTCCACGCGCGGAAGTTGTCGAGAACATAGTTCTCCGGGAGCTGGTCGACCCGGCGGCCCATCTTGGTGGCCACCAGGACGTGCAGGTCCGGTCGGCCGCGCAGGAAGCCGGCGATGGTCTCCTCGCTGCGTCCGTCGCCGTACACGTCGGCCGTGTCGAAGAAGGTCACCCCCGACTCGGCCGCGGCCTCCAGCACCGCGAGGGCTTCCTTGTCGTCGACGTCTCCCCAGTCGGCACCCAGCTGCCACGTGCCGAGACCGACGACGGATGCCTGCTGACCCGACCTACCGAAAGTGCGCTCGTCCATGGCGTCAGTCTGTCATCCGTCACCGACATCCGCGGAACCGGTTGCTCCGGTGCGCGGATCCGCTCGCTCCGGTGTCACGCCCAGGAATCTGTCACTCACACGGGTGATGGGATTCGACGAATGGACGGCACGTGTCAACGGCGCCCTAGCGTGTGGCCGTGACTGACCGTTCAATGAGCAACTTAGCGCCCGGCACCCCTTCGGGCGACCCGTCCCGTGCTCCGTCCGGCGCTGTGTCCGGTGCCCCGACCGCAGACCCCTCCTGGAGCCGCCGAGACGTCCTGCTCGGTGCCGCCGCGCTGGCCACCGTGCCCGTCCTGATCGCGGCGGATCCGGCGACGGCGGCACAGGAGCTGCCGGACTTCCCCGCCGACGTCGACCTGTACCGCTCGGCGTACCGCAACTGGGCCGGCGAGATCACCGCCGACGGACTCTGGGCCTGCGCCCCGAGGGAGCCCGACCAGGTGGTCGACGTCGTCAACTGGGCCTGGCGGCACGGCTGGACGGTACGCGCGCGTGGAGCCGCGCACGGCTGGTCGCCCCTGACGATCAGCGAGGGCACGCCGTCGGGCGCGCCCGTGCTCCTCGTCGACACCTCACCGCACCTCACCGGCCTCGCCCTCGACTCGCGGACCGCTGTCCGCGCCGGCACCGGCGTCACCCTGGAGGCCCTGCTCACCTACTTGGAGGGGCACGGGCTCGGGGTCACCGCCGCGCCCGCCCCCGGTGACCTCACCCTCGGTGGCGCCCTGGCGATCGACGCGCACGGCACCGCCGTACCGGCGCGGGGCGAGCGGCGGACGCCAGGACACACCTACGGCTCGCTCAGCAACCTCGTGCTGTCGCTGACCGCCGTGGTGTGGGACGAGGACACGCGCGCGTACGTGCTTCGGACGTACCGCCGCGACGAGGCGGACTGTGCCGCGCTGCTCACCCACCTCGGCCGCTCACTGGTGACCGAGGTCGTGCTGCGCGTCGGCGCGAACGCGCAACTGCGGTGCGTGAGCCGCACGGACATCCCGGCCGCCGAACTCTTCGCCGCGCCGGGCTCCGGCGGGCGCACCCTCGCGAGCTTCCTCGACGAGTCGGGGCGCGTGGAGGCGATCTGGTTCGCCTTCACCGAAGTCCCTTGGCTGAAGGTGTGGAGCGTGTCGCCCACCCGGCCGCTGACCTCACGGCGCGTGACCTCGCCGTACAACTACCCCTTCTCCGACAACGTCCCGACCCTGGTGGCGGACCTGGTCGGGCGGATGGTCTCGGGCGCGGCCTGGTATCTGGCGCCGGTCCTCGGCAACGCGCAGTTCGACGTGGCCGCGCTCGGCCTGGTGACGACGCTGTCCGCCGACATCTGGGGGCCGTCGAAGAACACGCTGCTCTACATCAGACCGACCACCCTGAGGGTCACCGCGAACGGATACGCGGTGCTCACCAGCCGGGCCCAAGTGCAGCGCGTGGTCGCGGAGTTCACGTCCTTCTACCGGGAGCGCCTCACCGCGTACGCGGCTCAGGGGCGCTTCCCGGTCAACGGCTCGGTGGAGATCCGCGTGACCGGCCTCGACGACCCGGACGACGTCGAACTGGACGGCGCCCGGGCGCCGTTGCTCTCGGCGCTCCGCCGGAGTGACGCGCACCCCGAGTGGGACACGGCCGTCTGGTTCGACGTCCTCACGCTGCCCGGCACACCCCATGCGGAGGCTTTCCTGCGGGAGTTGGAACAGTTCCTCCTCACCGCCCACGACGGCCAGCACGCGCTCACCCGGGTCGAGTGGTCGAAGGGCTGGGCCTATACGGACGAGGCGGTCTGGAGCGACGACGAGGTGCTGAGCACGGTGGTGCCGGCCTCGTTCGGCGAGAGCACGTGGGGGCAGGCGGCCGGGATGCTGGACCGGCTGGACCCGCACGGCGTCTTCGGGAACGCGTTTCTCGACCGGTTGCTGCGCTGATCGGCCGTCGCGCCGGGCCGTTGCCACCGAGATAAGCATTTGCGGTCGTCCGGCGGGCGCTGAGAAGGTCGTGATCATGCCTGCCTTCTCCGCGCCCGACGGAACCCGCCTGGCCTACCACGTGACCGGCGAGGGCCCGCCCCTGGTCTGCGTCCCCGGCGGCCCCATGCAGGCCTCCGCCTACCTGGGCGACCTCGGCGGCCTGTCGGCACACCGGCAGCTCGTCCTGCTCGACCTCCGCGGGACCGGCGAGTCCGCGACGCCGGACGACGCGTCCTCGTACCGCTGCGACCGTCAGGTCGACGACGTGGAGGCGCTGCGCGAGCACCTCGGCCTCGACCGTCTCGACCTGTTCGGGCACTCCGCCGGCACGAACCTGGCGCTGCTGTACGCCGCCCGCAGTCCGGAGCGCGTGCGCAGTCTGACGCTGATCACGCCGAGTGTGTACGCCGTCGGGATCCCGGTCTCCGGTGAGCTCCGGCGGGAGACCGCCCTGCTGCGCCGGGACGAGCCGTGGTTCGCGACGGCCTTCGAGGCGCTGGGGGAGATCGGCGCGGGCCGGGCCGCGGCCGAGCACTGGGCGGCCGTATCGCCGTTCTTCCACGGGCGTTGGGACACGGCCGCGCAGGCGCATCAGGCCGCCGGAGAGGACCAGAGGAACCAGGAGGCGGCGGCGGCCTACGGCGCTGAGGGGGCCTTCGATCCGGAAGCCACCAGGGCCGCGCTCGGCCGCCTCGACGCGCCCGTTCTGCTGCTCGCGGGCGAGGTCGATCTCAACTCGCCGCCGCCCGTGGTGCGGGAACTCGCCGGGCTCTTGCCGAAGGCCGAGGTCGTGGTGCAGGCGGGCGCCGGTCACTTCCCATGGCTCGACGATCCCGACCGGTTCGTGGCTACGACTGCCGGGTTCCTGGGCCCGGCGTGAGGTGCGTCTGCACCGCGGGCGCGTAGCGGTCCACGACGTCCTCCAGGGTCGCCCGGCGCAGTTCGGTGCCGCGGGCGATGCCGTAGATCACTCCGAGTCCGAGCAGGGCGGCGACGGCCAGTTCGGCGCGTAGGCCGGCGTCCGGGCCGTCGAGGCGGGCGGTGAGGCGTTGGGTCACCTGGGTGCGGAAGTTGGCGCGCAGGATGTCGCCCTGTTCGCCGTGCAGAGGCGCGAACACGATCCGCAGCAAAGGGTCGGCGCCCTGCCGGGACTGGCTGAACAGCACGTGGCGGACCATGTGCCGGCCGAGTTCGTCGAGGGGGGCGTCCAGCAGCACGTCCGCGTCGGCCTCGAAGGACATGACGCGGGCGAAGAGGGCGTCCTTGTTGCCGAAGTACTTGAGGATCAGCGGCGCGCTGACGCCGGCCCGCTCGGCGACCGCCTTGAGCGTGATGTCGCCGTGGGCGTGCCGGGCCAGCAGATACCGGGCGGCCTTGAGAATGGCCGCCTTGGTCGCCTCGGCGTCCCGGCGAGCGGACGCGGTGGGAGGAGTGCTCACGGCACTCATGCTCCCTCCAACGCCTCGTCCCGGCTGCTCCGGGTGCGGTCCTGGGTCTGTTTCGTCCCGTCGGACGCCGGGTCGTCACCGGGGATGGTCAGGGCCGCGGCACTGGCGGCCAGCGCGATGGCGCCGGCCATTCCGAAGGCGAGCAGATAGCCGTGCAGGGTGGGTACGGGGGCGCCGCCGACGAGGCTGGTGTGGTGGACCAGTACGGCGGCGACGGCCGCGCTGGAGACGGCCTGGCCGATGGTGCGCATCAGGACGTTGACGCCGTTGGCGGAAGCGGTCTGCTCGGCCGGGACCGCGCGCAGGATCAGGGTGGGCAGCGCCGAGTAGGCGAGGGTGGTGCCGGTGGCGACGACCGTCGCGCCCAGGATGATCATCCACAGGTCACGGCTGTCGGCGATGCGTACCGCGTAGCCGCAGGCGATGACGGCGGCCCCGAGGGCGAGCGTGATCCGTGGACCGCGGGACGCGGAGATGCGGGCCGAGACGGGCGAGAACAGCAGCATGGTGATGCCGCCGGGCAGCAGGCACAGGCCGGTGGCCACGATCGACAGCCCGAGCCCGTATCCGGTGGCCTTCGGCGCCTGCACCAGCTGGGCGGTCACCAGGGAGTTGGCGTAGAAGGCGAACCCGGTGAGCAGGGCCGCCACATGCGACAGACCCACGCGCGGCCGGGAGACCAACCTCAGGTCCACCAGCGGGAGTTCGGTGCGCAGCTGCTGCCACCACCACAGGCCGAGGACGGTCACGGCGGCGAGGAAGAGGCCCAGCACCGAAGGACTCCCCCATCCCCACTGGCCGCCCTGGGACACCCCGAGCAGGAGGCACACCAGTCCGGCGGCGAGCCCGAGGGCGCCCAGTGTGTCGAAGCGGCCCGGTTGCCGTACGGGCGACTCCTTGACCGCCCACCACACGCCCGCCACACCGAGCGCGCCCAGGGCACTGGTCAGCCAGAACATGGTGTGCCAGTCGGCGTACTGCACGACGAGCGCGGCCAGCGGCAGGCCGAGGGCGGCGCCGATGCCGACGGTCGAGCTCATCAGGGCCACCGCGGAGCCTCGCCGCTCGGGCGGCAGTTCGTCGCGCAGGATGCTGATCGACAGCGGGACCACGGAGGCGGCGGCACCCTGCAGAGCGCGGGCCGCGATCAGCACGACGATGTCGGACGACAGGGCGCACATCACCGAGCCGACGGTCATCAGGGCGAGGGCGCCGGTCAGCACCCGGCGTTTGCCGTACATGTCGCCGGCCCGGCCGAGGACAGGGGTGAGGACGGCGCCGGACAGCAGGGTCGCCGTGACCAGCCAGGAGACAGCGCCCGCCGAGGAGTTGGTCAGGCGGGGCAGGTCGGGCAGCAGGGGGACGACCACTGTCTGCATGACGGCCATGAGGATGCCGCCGAACGCCAGCACCGGGATCGCGAGCCGGTCCCGCGGGGCCCTCCGGGCGGAGGGCTCGGCTATCGGTCCGGGCTGGTCCATCGGCACTCCACAGGCACAAGAAAGGGTGAATGGCAATTCACCATAACCGGTGAATTGCCATTCACCCAAAGATTTTCCGCCGCCCGGCCTACTTTCGGGAGGCGAGAGCCCGCGCGTGGACCGTGCGGGCGACCTTCGGTCCGAGCCAGCGCTTGAACCTGCGCAGCGCCTCCAGCCGACCGGCGGCCCGGTCGATCCGGTAGTAGAGCTGGGGCGGGACATAGGGCAGCAACGGCGAGTGGCGCTGGCCGAGCAGGGCGAACATCCGCTCCGGCGGCAGATGCATGTAGCGGGGCAGGTTCTCGTACCACTGGGCGCTGTAGCGGGCCGCGCTCTGGATGGACAGGAGGGCCGCCTTGCGTTCCCGCTCGTAGTGGGCGAGGGCGTCGGGCAGTTCGGGGTGCTCGCGCAGCGCGGCCGCCAGTGCGATGGCGTCCTCCAGGGCGAGCGTGGTGCCGGCTCCGATCGAGTAGTGCGTGGTGTGGGCGGCGTCGCCGACGAGGACGAGGTTGTCGCGGTGCCAGGTGCGGTTGGTGAGGGTGCGGAAGTTGAGCCACTGGGCGCTGCCGTCGCCGGTGGAGCGGCCGATCAGGGCGTGGCCGTCCAGGACGTCGACGAAGAGTTTCTCCAGGAGGGCAAGGCCGTCGGCCTCGTTCGCGGTGTCCAGGCCGAGGCCGGTCCAGGTCTCGGGGGCGCACTCGATGACACACGTGCTGCGTTCGGGGCTGAAGGCATAGCCGTAGCACCAGATCCAGCCGTGGTCGGTCTCCACGAAGGCGAAGGTGAAGGAGTCGAAGACCTTGCTGGTGCCGAGCCAGATGTAGTGGTTGCGGCCGGGCTTCAGCTCGGTGCCGAAGTGGTCGGCGTGCCGGGTGCGCAGCGCGCTGCCCACGCCGTCGCCCGCGACGACCAGGTCGGCGTCGGGCAGGTTCCCTTCGGTGATCTCGTGCTCGAACTCGAGCCGTACGCCGAGCGATCGGGCCCGGGCGGCGAGGATCTCCAGGAGCCGGTGCCGGCCGATGCCGAAGCCGTCGTCGCCGGGCTGCCGGGTGGTCAGGTCGCGGACGCGGGCGGTGCCCTCGTTCCAGGTGACGGAGTGCTCGGACAGGGCGCGTGCCGACTCGGGGTCGAGCGCGTGCAGTTTGTCGAACAGTCCGCGCCAGTAGGTCACGCCCCAGCCGTAGGTCGAGCCCTCCGGATCGCGCTCGTACACGGTGATGTCGTGGGACGGGTCCTGCCTCTTCAGCAGGATCGAGAGATACAGGCCGGCGGGCCCGCCGCCGACGCAGGCGACCTTCACACGCACCCCTATGAGCTACCCAATGCGGTCAATTGGCAACGCAGAGTAGCAGGAGGCGGGTACGGGTCAGGGCCGCTCGGGGACGCGTCAGCCCGTCGGGGTGATACGGCTCGGACGTTGACCCGTCAGGCCTCGGCCGTGGCGCACTCCGGGTGGCCCCAGCTCTGTCCGTTCTTGCTGATGGGCTCCCCTGCGGCGTAGGCGCGGCCGCAGGCGCAGCGGCCGGGGAACTTGGCCTTGATGGTGCGCGCGGCGCCGCCGCGTGGCTTGGCAGCGGCAGTCTTGCGGCGCGGGGCGCCCTTCGACTTGGGGGTGTCCGGGGAGGGCGGCGGTACGGGCGAGCCGAGGTCGCTGCTCGCGGGTTCCTGGATGACGGCGGCCTGGCTGGCGGCGCGGTCGGCGAAGTCGTTGAGCGGGTCGCCGTCGACCTGGTGGGCGGGGACGTAACGGAAGTCGACCGTGCGGCCGGCGAGCAGTTCGTCGATGCGGACGACCAGTTCCTGGTTGGCGACGGGCTTGCCGCCCGAGGTCTTCCAGCCGTTGCGCTTCCAGCCGGGCAGCCAGGTGGTGACCGCCTTCATGGCGTACTGCGAGTCCATCCGCACCTCAAGGGGCACGTCCGGGTCGGTCGACGTCAACAGGCGTTCCAGCGCGGTGAGTTCGGCGACGTTGTTGGTGGCCCTGCCGAGCGGTCCCGCCTCCCAGCGGGTCACGGTCTCCGTCTCGTCCGCGACGACCCAGGCCCAGGCCGCGGGACCCGGATTTCCCTTCGAAGCGCCGTCGCACGCGGCCACCACACGTTCACCCATGCGCCCGATCATGCCATGGCCGCGCCGCGCGTCCGGCCGGGCCCAGGGGCTGTCGTTTGGATCAGCCCGGCGTCGCGGGCCCTGGCACGCACTCCCCCACTGCCTTAAAGGCGTGGGGGGACCCCCAGCCGCGTTGTCGTCAGTCGCCGACTCCCCCAGCCTCGGCTTCGCTCGGCCGGGGGGACCCCCATCGCGTCGACTCCCTCCTCCGCCTTGCAGCTGCACGCACCAGACCCCGCTCGACTCGGCCAAGAGACACCGCACCTCACAGCCGACCTGATCCAAACGACAGCCCCTACGAGACGTCCACGCTCTGCGGCATCTCCCCCGCCGTGGTCGTGATGTCGATCACCGAGAAGTTCGCGCCCTGCGGGTCGCTGAGCGAGGCGAAGCGGCCGAACGGGCTGTCCATCGGCCCGAATCGGAGAACGCCGCCCTGCTTGGTGGCCTTGGCGACCGCGTCGTCGCAGTTGTCGACGGTGAAGTAGACGTTGATGTACGGCGGTACCTCCGGCGGGAATTCGTCGGTCATCCGCATCCGGCCGAGGACCGTGGTCTCACCGAGGTCGTACATGCGGAAGTCGACGTTGTCGTCCTGCACCTGCTTGGCGGTGTAACCGAAGACGGCGGGGAAGAACGCGTCGGACTTCTCGGGTTCGCGGGTGAAGACCTCGGCCCAGCAGTACGCCCCGGCCTGGTCGGGCGTCGCCTCGAAGCCCTCGTGGATGCCGGCCTGCCAGATGCCGAAGACGACACCGCTCGGGTCGCGCGCCAGGCACATGCTGCCGAACTCACCGACCTGCATGGGCTCCATCAGGACCTCGCCGCCGTTCTCCCGGATCCGGCCGGCGGTCGCGGACGCGTCCGGGGAGGCGAGGTAGAGGCACCACTGCGACTGGCCCTCCTGGCCGGGCATCGGCGGGACGACCGCGGCAACGGCCTTTCCGTTCGCGTAGGCCTGCGTGTAGTTGCCGTACTCCGACGAGGACTCGCCGAAGGTCCAGCCGAGGACATCGCCGTAGAAGCTCTTGGCGCCCTCGACGTCACCGAACATCGCATCGGCCCAACAGGGGGTTCCCTCAGGTTGTACGGCCATGATCGCGGCCCTCTCCCGAATCGGTGGCTGGTCCGTTTCCTCACGCTAGTCATCCGTCCGGCCGGGCGCGCGCCGAACCGGGCGGTCCGTCCCAGACTGGACACAAGGCCCTTCGACGCGGTGGACGGGGTGCGGAATGGCGGACGGGACGATGCGCGCGTGGTCGGTGGTCGAGCCGGGGCCGGTCGGGGAAGGGGCGCTCCGGCTCGTCGAGAAGGCGGTCCCGGTGCCCGGTGCAGACGAGTTGCTGGTGCACGTGCGCGCGTGCGGGGTGTGCCGGACCGATCTGCACGTCACCGAGGGCGATCTGCCGGTGCACCGGCCGGGGGTGACACCCGGGCACGAGGTGGTCGGCGTGGTCGCCGGGTCCGGGGCCGGGGTCGAGGGTTTCGCCGTGGGCGACAGGGTGGGCGTCGCCTGGCTGCGCCACACCGACGGGACCTGCGGGTACTGCGCGCACGGGGCCGAGAACCTGTGCCCGGCGTCGCGGTACACCGGCTGGGATGCGGACGGCGGTTACGCGCAGTACACGACCGTGCCCGCCGCCTTCGCCCACCGGCTCCCCGACGGGGTCGACGACGTGGCCCTCGCCCCACTCCTGTGCGCCGGCATCATCGGCTACCGCGCGCTGCGGCGGGCGGCCCTGCCGCCGGGCGGCCGCCTGGGCCTGTACGGCTTCGGCGGCAGCGCCCACCTGTGCGCGCAGGTGGCACTTGCCGAGGGCGCCCGCGTGCACGTCATGACCCGCGGTACGGCCGCCCGGCAACTGGCGCTCGACCTGGGCGCCGCCTCCGCGCAGGACGCGTACGCGAGCCCGCCGGAGCCGCTGGACAGCGCGATCCTGTTCGCCCCGGTCGGCGACCTGGTCCCGGTCGCCCTGCGCGCCCTGGACCGCGGCGGGATCCTGGCCGTCGCCGGCATCCACCTCAGCGACACACCACCGCTGCACTACGAGACCGAGCTGTTCTACGAGAAGCAGGTGCGCAGCGTCACCGCCAACACCCGTGCGGACGCGAGGGAGTTCCTGGAGTTCGCGGCCCGGCACTGCGTACGCGCCACCACGCACACGTATCCCCTCTCCCGGGCCGACGAGGCGCTGAACGACCTCAAAGCGGGCCGTTTCGACGGTGCCGCCGTACTGGTGAACGACCTGTTCTGAGCGCCACGGGTGGCACGCACCGGCGCGCGAGCGCGGTGCCTCCAACTGCCTGCCCCAATCCGGGAGTTTGCGCCTCGGGGACGCGAAGCCGCCCCCTTCGCGCTGTACCGGGCCCATCACCGCCCCTGTTGCCTTGTACAGGCGGTGCGTACCTGTCAGCCACCGTCTCGTCGCCTTCACCTCCGACCACTCCGCTCACCCCTGTACACCCTCAGGGAGGGAATGTGTCCGCCCCCGAAAGCGTCACCGACCCCGTCTCCGACCAACCCGCTCCCGCAGACGCGGCGGCCGAACCCACCAGTCTCAGCACGCAGGCGGCGCGCCAGCTCGCCACGACCACCAAGTCCGAACCGCAGATGCAGGCCATCAGTTCGCGATGGCTGCTCAAGTCCCTGCCGTGGGTGGACATCAAGGGCGGCACCTACCGGGTCAACCGGCGCCGCCAGCTGCGGATCGGACGCGGCCGGGTGCACTTCGAGCAGAACGGCGCCGACGACATCAAGGTCATCCCCGAGACGCTCACCGAACTGCCCGTGCTGCGCGGGTACCAGGACATCGATGTCCTCAGGGAGATCTCCACCCGGTTCCGGGTGCGCGAAGTGCGGGCCGGGCAGGTCGTGTTCGAGGCCGGGCAGCCGGTCACGGAGACCTATCTGATCGTCCACGGCCGCTTCACCCGCTACACGGCGGGCAAGTACGGCGAGGAGGAGATCCTCGGGGTGGTCGCCGACGGCGACCAGATGGGCGACGAGGCCATCGGGCAGTCCGATCCGCTGTGGCTGAGTTCGGTACGGGCGGAGACCTCGGGCGTGCTGCTCGTCCTCCCCTGGGACGTGGTCCGGGAGTTCACCGACCGCGTGGCGTCGCTCGCCGAGCACCTGGAGGCGTACGCCGAGTCGCAGCGGCTGCCGATGAACCGCAAGGGCGAGGCCGATGTGCCGGTGCAGGCAGGCCATGTGGGCGAGCCGACGATCACCGGCGGCTTCGTCAACTACGACCTCGCGCCGCGCGAGTACGAACTCTCGCTCACCCAGACCGTGTTGCGGGTCCACACGCGCGTGGCCGACCTCTACAACGACCCGATGAACCAGACCGAGCAGCAACTGCGCCTGACCGTGGAGGAGATCCGCGAGCGCCAGGAGTGGGAGCTGGTCAACAACCGGGAGTTCGGGCTGCTGCACAACGTCGACTACGGCCAGCGCGTGAGCACCTTCACCGGTCCGCCGACGCCGGACGACATGGACGAACTGCTCGCCATGCGCCGTAAGACCAAGGTGTTCCTGGCGCATCCGAAGGCGATCTCGGCCTTCTTCCGGCAGTGCAACCGGCGCGGTCTGGTGCCGGGCACGGCAAGCGTCGACGGGCACGAGGTCCCCGCCTGGCGCGGTGTGCCGATCTTCCCGTGCAACAAGATCCCGGTCAGCCGGCAGCACACCAGCAGCATCATCGCGCTGCGCACCGGCGAGGCCGACCAGGGAGTGGTCGGGCTGTACCAGACCGGCATTCCCGAGGAGTTCCAACCCGGCCTGAACGTGCGGTTCATGGGCATCGACACCGCCGCGATCATCAGCTACCTGGTCACCGCCTACTACTCGATGGCCATCCTCGTGCCCGACGCGGCCGGGATCCTGGAGAACGTCCAGATCGGCCGGACGGCCGACTGACCCGGTGGAGTACGCAATGAGCACGCGCACGTCCGCACCGTCCCTGCCCGGCCCGCCGAATCTCGCCCGGAGCGTCAACTCCCGGCGCACCGGGGCGGTTCCGGGGCTCAGGTACCGGCCCGCCGTCCCCGCCGATCCGGAGAAGGTCGCCGAGGTCGACCGCCGGCTCGAGGCCTGGGCCCGCGGCCTCGACCTGTTCCCGGCCGCGTGGAAGGGGGACTTCTCGGGGTTCCAGTTCGGCCGGGCCGTGGTGCTTCAGCATCCGGGGGCGCTCGATCTCGAACGGCTCACCGTGGCCGGGGAGTTGCTGCTCGCCGAGAACCTCGTCGACAGCTGTTACTGCGAGGAGGACGAAGGCCGCGGAGCCTCGCGCCGCGGGCTCGGGGGGCCGCTGATCCTGGCCCAGTCGGCGATCGACCCGTACCACGGCACACCCGCGCTGGAGGCCCAGTGGCGCGAGGGCATGCAGGCCGACGGACCGCTGCGCTCGTACCACTGGGCGGTCAAGGACTACGCCGGCTTCGCCACGCCCAGCCAGACCGACCGCTTCGTCCACGACATCGCCCGCCTGCACCTGGGCTACCTCGCCGAGGCCGCCTGGGCGGAGACCCGGTTCGTGCCCCAGGTGTGGGAGTACCTGGTGATGCGGCAGTTCAACAACTTCCGGCCCTGTCTGTCGATCATCGACGCGGTAGACGGCTACGAACTGCCCGAGCCGGTCCACGCCCGTCCCGAGATCCAGCGGATCACGGCGCTCGCGTGCAACGCCACGACGATCGTCAACGACCTGTACTCCTTCACCAAGGAACTGGCCGGCGATCCCACCCACCTCAACCTCCCGCAGGTCATCGCCGCCAACGAGCGGTGCGGGCTGAAGGCGGCCTATCTCAAGGCCGTCGAGATCCACAACGAGATCATGGCCGCGTTCGAGGAGGAGTCCGCGGTCCTGGCCGCCGTCTCCCCGCTCGTGGAGCGCTACGCCCAGGGCCTGTCCGACTGGGTGGCCGGCAACCACGAGTGGCACGCCACCAACACCCACCGCTACCACCTCCCCAACTACTGGTAGGCGCAGCGCCGATGAACCATCAGCAGGACAAAGAGGAGTCACCGTTGACCATCGCCGCCGCCGGTACCCGGAACGCTCCGGTGCCGACCCAGTCCACGTACCAGACCCGTGTCGCGGACTACTGGAACGCCGAGGAGAACCCGGTCAACCTGGAACTCGGCAGGATCGACGACCTCTACCACCACCACTACGGCGTCGGACCCGCCGACCGGTCGGTGCTCGAAGAGCCCGACGAGGCGCTGCGGCGGGAGCGGATCACCGCCGAACTGCACCGACTCGAGCACGCACAGGCCGAACTGCTCGCCTCCCACCTGGGCCCGCTCACCCCCTCGGACCGTGTCTTCGACGCCGGCTGCGGGCGCGGCGGCGGCAGCGTCGTGGCGAACCTGCGCTACGGCTGCCACGCCGACGGCGTGACGATCTCCGCGAAGCAGGCCGCGTTCGCCAACGAGCAGGCTCAGCGGCGGAACATCGACGACAAGGTCCGCTACCACCACCGCAACATGCTCGACACCGGCTTCCCGACCGGCGCGTACGCGGCGTCGTGGAACAACGAGTCGACGATGTACGTGGAGTTGGAGCTGCTGTTCGCCGAGCACGCCCGGCTGCTGCGCCGCGGTGGCCGGTACGTCGTCGTCACCGGCTGCTACAACGACACCTACGGACGGGCCTCGCGCGAGGTGTCCCTCATCAACGCGCACTACATCTGCGACATCCACCCGCGCTCGGAGTACTTCCGGGCGATGGCCCGCAACCGTCTCGTCCCGGTCCATGTGCAGGACCTCACCGCGGACACCATCCCCTATTGGGAGTTGCGCAAGGAGGCCGGCCATCTGGTCACGGGCATCGAGGACACGTTCCTGAGCGCGTACGAGAACGGCAGCTTCCAGTATCTGCTGATCGCGGCCGACCGGGTCTGAACTCCGGTCAGTCTCCGTGGCGTCCACTCGTTCCGGTGACCCTGGACACCGCTTGCGGGTAGGTGGTCGCCGGATCGAACAGCTTCAGTGAGCCACGAAGGTCACGGGCCGCAGGTCCACGATGTACGCCGCTGCGCGCAGCGCCACCACGGAGTCCAGCCGGCCGCGCGGCTCCATGGTGTCGGCGAGGTCGATGTCGCCGTGCAGTTCGGCGAGGAGCAGTCCGCCGGCAGTGGGCAGCGGGCCTTCGTCGGCGGGTGGTGGCCGGCAGGCCCTGCTCACGGGTTCCGGAGTGTTCTCGTGCACGTGTCCCGGTCCCCGTTCCCTGCGTATCCCGCGTGCCCCGACACGGGCCGGTGCGGGGGTTGCTCCATCCCCGCCCCGCACCGGCCCGCGCCGGGACTCCCCCCGGTCGGCTCCCCCTTGAACCGTGGGCGATTTCTGTTCTACCTTCGCCACATGGTCGGGGCATCAACGGCCGCTCATCAGCGACACAACGAGCGGGCGGCAGATGGGCCGGGTGATGCGGAATGCGTCCGCACCTCGCCCTGATCGAGGACGAGCCCGACTTCGCACTGATGTGCCGTTCCTATCTGGAACGCGCCGGATTCATCGTCACCTGGGCCATGGACGCCCGCGCCGGAAAGTCCGTGCTGTACGAGGGCGGTGTCGATCTGGCCGTCCTCGACCTGGGCCTGCCGGACGGCAGCGGGCTCGAACTGCTGCGCGCGCTGCGGTCCACGAGCCGGCTGCCGGTCATCGTCGTCTCGGGGCGCGCGGCGGAGGCCGACCGGGTGGCGGGCCTGGAGATCGGCGCGGACGACTACCTGGTCAAGCCGTTCTCCCAGCGGGAGTTGGTGGCCCGTATCCACGCCGTGCTGCGCCGCTCGCAGCCGCCGGACACCGCGACGGTGCTCCAGGTCGGCTCGCTGCGCGTCGACATCGCGGCCCGGCTGGCGTCCGCCGGGGAGGTGCACCTGGTCCTGCGCCCCAAGGAGTACGCGCTGCTGGAGATGCTGGCGGCGGCGCCCGGCCGGGTGTTCTCGGCCGCGCAGGTGCTGGAGCGGATCTGGGGTTCGTCCTGGCAGCAGCCGGCGACGGTGGTCGAGCACGTGTACCGGCTGCGCGGAAAGCTCGCGGACCTGCCTCCGCCGGCCCCGCGCATCACCACCGTCCGCGGTTACGGCTACCGCCTCGACCCTTGAGTCCGCGCACTGGCCCCCGGAGGTCCGACGTGCCCGATGTCCCGGACTTCCGGCTCCTGTTCGACGCGACCCTGTCCCCGCTGCTCATCCTGGACCCCGACTTCACCATCGTCGAGGTGAACCGTGCCTATCTGAGCGCCACCCGGACCGAGCGGAGCATCGTCGGCAGGCTGATCTTCGACGTGTTCCCCGACAACCCGGAGGACCCGTCGGCGGACGGGGTCGCCAATCTGCGGCGGTCGCTGGAGACGGTCCGGGCGAGCGGACGTACGGACACGATGGCACTGCAGCGCTACGACATCCCGACGAGTGAGGAGGGAGTCTTCGCCGAGCGGTACTGGAGTCCCGTCAATTCCCCGGTCGTCGACGCCGAGGGGCGGGTCCTCTTCATCATCCATCGGGTCGAGGACGTCACGGAGTTCGTGCATCTGCGCCAGGTGGGGCGCGAGCAGCGGCGGGCGGTCGCGGACGCGCAGATGCGGGCGGAGGGCATGGAGATCGACCTGTTCGTGCGGGCGCGGGAGATCCGTGAGGTGAACGAGCAGTTGAGCCGGGCCAATGCCGAACTGGACGCGGCGGGGCGGCGGTTGAGGGAGGAGCAGCGGGCCAAGGATCGGTTCATCGCCACGCTCTCGCACGAGCTGCGCAACCCCCTGGCGGCCGCGTCCGCAGCGACCGAGCTGCTGGCCCTCGACCTCCCGGACGGCCACCCGGCGCTGTCCGTCCTGGAACGGCAGCTGGGCACGTTGGCCCGGATGAGCAACGACCTGCTGGACGGCACGCGGGCGGTGACCGGGCGCCTTGAGCTGGTGCGCGAGCCGGTCGACCTGCGGTCGGTCGTCGACGGGGCGTGCGCCGACATCCACGGCCTGTTCGAGCACGAGGGCCGCACACTCGGCATCGTCCTGCCGCCCGGCCCGGTGGTCGTGGACGGCGATCGGCTGCGGCTGGCCCAGGTCCTGACGAACCTGCTGGCGAACGCGCTCAAGTACACCCGCCCCGGCGGTCACACGGAGGTGGGTCTGACCGCCCGGGACGGCCGGGCCCGCCTGACCGTGCACGACGACGGCATCGGATTCGAACCCGCCCAGGCGGAGGAGCTGTTCGGGGTGTTCATGCGGGCGGTCCCGGCCGGTCCGGACACTCCGGAGGGCCTGGGACTCGGGCTCGCGGTCGTGCGGACGGTGATGGAGCTGCACGGCGGCGGGATCACCGCGCACAGCGAGGGACCGGGCAAGGGCGCCACCTTCACCGCGAGCCTGCCGACCATCGACTCCACGGCTCCGCAGCAGCCCCGCCCCGCGCCCCCGCGCACCGCCGCGCGCGCCCTGTCGATCCTGATCGTCGAAGACAACACCGACCTGGCCGCCACCTACCGCACCCTGCTGGAACGCCAGGGCCACCGGGTCACCGCGGTGCACACGGGCGCCGACGCCCTGTCCGCCACCGAGTCACGTCACTTCGACGTGGTCCTGTGCGACCTGGGGCTGCCGGACACGGACGGTTACGCGATCGCCCGCGCCCTGCGGTCCCGGCCGGACGGCGCCGGCCCCCGTCTGATCGCGGTGTCCGGCTTCGGCCAGGGCACCGACCGCGCGCTGTCACGGGCGGCGGGCTTCGACGCCCACCTGACCAAGCCGCTGCCCCTGACGGACCTGCTCGGCCTCCTGGAGCACCTCGGCGAGACCTGACCCGAGGATCTCGGCAAGGCCTCAACCCCCGCTGTACGTCTTCCCCTTGGTGCTCCGCTGTGCTTGCCTGGTGAGCCGTTTTCGGGCTCCGGGGCGGGAGTTGCTGCATGCGGAAGCCGTGGATCGTGGGAGCACTGCTGTCCGCAGTGCTGCTGCTCGGCGCGTGCGGGGACCCCTCGTCCGGACCGGAGGAGGCGCCGCCGACCCCGACCCTCCCGGGTACGGAGGCCGCGACCACGCACCGGCCCCAGCAGGCGCCCGCGTCCGCCTCGCCACGCGCCCGTCCCGCCGTGGCACCCCGGGTCCTCTACCTCGGCGACTCCCTCGCCATGGAGGCCCAGAACGTACTCGGCCAGGAACTCCGCCGGGATCTGGGAGCTACGTACACCAGCGCCCCGTACTCGGGCACCACACCGTGCGACTACCTGGAGGGCACCGGCGAGAAGTCGCTCGTCCCCGACTCCGCCAAGGCGGCGGCGCTGGTCCGCGAGCGGCATCCGGACTACGTGGTGCTGCAGTTCTGGGGCAACGCGTGGGCCTACACCTGGTGCATGGACGGGATCACCTACGACGCCTCCCCGAAGACGTACTTCGCGCGCTACGAGGCCGACATGCGCAGGCTCACCCAGCAGATCGCCGACGCGGGCGGGGCCCGGCGCCCGAAGATCGTCTGGGTGCTCCAGGGCCCCGACCCCATCACGCCGGACCGCGTCCGGCGGGTGAACGCCCTCTACGAGAAGCAGGCCGGCGCCTCGGGCGACCTCGTCGCCGACGCGGGCGCCGCGGTGAGTCCGGCCGGGGCCCGCTACACCTGGTCCCAGAACCTGCCGTGCACGGCCTACGAGCACGAACACCCCTCCTACTGCACCGATCCCGGCAACGACCGGACGGCCCTGCACCTCGGCAAGGACTACCTGCACTTCTGTCTGGCCCCGACCACGTCCACACCGAAGCCGTGCCCGGTCCGCTCCCCCGGCATCCTGCGGATCGGCCGCGAGATCACGCGGGTGATCGGCGAGGACGTGTCGTAGCGCCGAACTCCCGGCATGTGATCGCCGAGGTGCCGGCGGAGGGGTGCGGCGGCCTGCGGTGCTTCGCCCGTACAGCCCCTCCCGGCGTGCCGACGCTCTGAGCTCCGGCGGGAATGGGGGCAGCGGACGGCCGGACGGAACCGGGAGGCCCCATGAGCGTCCCGCAGGATCCCGGTTCGCGTGGATCCCGTCCGGCCCGACCCGGTCGGATCGCCCGCGCCACCGCCTCCGCGGTCCTCCTGGTGCTGACCTGCCTCCTGGTCCCGGTCGCCCTGCTCGCCACCTGGATGCACGACATCGCCCTCGACACCGACCGATACGTGGCGACCGTGTCCCCGCTGGCGACCCGCCCCGGCGTGCGGGACGCGGCCGTCCGTCGGATCACCGACGCCGTGGCCGTGCGCATCGACGGCACTCAGGCCGTCGGGGACATCTCCACCTGGCTGGAGTCGCAGGGGCTGCCGCCCCGGGCCGCGGCCGCCGTGCGGATGCTGGGTCCCCAGGTGGACGACGCCGTGCACGAGGCGGTGAAGAAGGTGGTCACCCGGGTCGTGCGCAGCGACGCCTTCGCGAAGGTGTGGACATCCGCCAACCGGACCGCCCACGCCGCCGTGGTGCACGCCCTGACCGGCGAGGGCCGGGGCCCGGTGGGCGTCGACCAGGACACGGTCACGCTGGACGTCGGAGCCGCCGTCGACCAGGTGAAGAAGGAGCTGGTGGCCGAGGGACTGACGCCGGCCGGCAGGATCCCGCAGGTGGAGAAGGAGTTGGTGCTCCTGCGGTCCGACCAGTTGGATCGCATCCGCGGTGGCGCCCGGCTGTTGGACGTGGTCGGCAACTGGCTGCCCGTCCTGCTGGTGGTACTCGGCGCGGCGGGGGTGCTGCTCGCGCGCGGACGTCGGCGCGCGCTGGCCCGTACCGCGCTGGGCGCGGCCTTCGCGGCGCTGCTCGTGGGGATCGCCCTCGTCGTGGCCCGCCGGTACTACCTCGACCATCTTCCGGCGCAGATCCAGTCACGGGCCGCGGCGGCAGCGATCTTCGACACCCTGCTCCGCTTCCTGCGGGTCAGCCTGCGCACGGCCGTCGTCCTGGGCGTGGTGATCGCGCTGGGCGCCTATCTGATCGGCCCCGGCCGGCTGCCGGTCGCGGTTCGCGGAACGTCCGACCGCACCGCGGACAGGGCGGCGATCTGGGCGTACGGTCACCAGATCCATGCCGGACGCGCCGGAACCCTGGCCCAGGCGCACCGCCGCTGGATCACGCTGGGCGCGCTGCTCGTGGTGGCCCTGGTCTTCGCTCTGTGGAACGACCCGACGGTCCTGACCGTCATGCTCCTCGCCCTGGTCCTGCTGGCGGTCCTCGCCGTGCTCGCGCTGCTGGCGGCCGGCGGCCGGGCCGCCCTCGCCGCGGACACGGAGGGGTCGGGCCGGCCGCCGGAGGCCACCGAGGGGTAGGGCTACTCGCCCGCGTACGCCTTCTCCAGGGCCGCGATGTCGAGCTTGCCCATCTTCATCATCGCCGCCATCGCGCGGGACGACTTCGTCGTGTCCGGGTCGCTGATCATCTCTTCCAGGCGGTCCGGCACGACCTGCCAGGACAGTCCGTAGCGGTCCTTGAGCCAGCCGCAGGGGCCGGGCTCGCCGCCGCCTTCGGTGAGCTTGGTCCAGTAGTAGTCGACCTCCTCCTGGTCCGCGCAGTCGATCATGAAGGAGACGGACTCGTTGAACTTGAACTGGGGGCCGCCGTTGAGCGCGAGGAACGTGTGGCCGTTGGCCGTGAACTCCACGGTCAGGACCGTGCCGGCCGGCTGCATGGCGCCCTCGGTGTAGCGGGCCACCTTGCCGACGCTGGAGTTCTTGAAGACCGACACGTAGTAGTGCGCGGCCTCCTCGGCCTGGCCGTCGAACCAGAGACACGTGGTGAATCCGTCGGTGGTCATGGGTACCTCCCGGGCAGTGGAGCGAGGTCGATGGAACGCGGTCACCTGTGGGGAACGCAGTCATCTCTATCGACCGGTCCGCGCCCTCGAACTCATCGGTCGAACGGGATTTAATCCGGCCGGCCGCACCAGCGCCCCGAACTAGGCTCCTCACCATGACGTCTTCGCCTGCCGAGAGCATCCGTCCCTTCCGCATCGACATCCCGCAGAGCGGCCTCGATGATCTCCACGACCGTCTCGACCGCACCCGCTGGCCGGACGAGCTGCCCGGCACCGGCTGGGTGTACGGCGTGCCGGCGGACTACCTGCGCGACCTCGCCCGGCACTGGCGGCACACCTACGACTGGCGGGCGGCGGAGGCGCTGCTCAACGAGTGGCCGCAGTTCACGACCACGATCGACGGCTCGAACGTCCACTTCGCGCACGTCCGCTCGCCCGAGCCGGACGCCACCCCGCTGATCATCACCCACGGCTGGCCCGGCTCGATCGTCGAGTTCCTGGACGTCGTCGGACCGCTCACCGACCCGGTCGCGCACGGCGGCGACCCGGCCGACGCCTTCCACGTCGTGGTGCCGAGCATCCCCGGCTTCGGGCTGTCCGGGCCCCCGGCCGACCTCGGCTGGGAGGCGGGCCGGATCGCCGACACGTGGGCCGAGCTGATGCGGCGCCTCGGCTACGAGCGGTTCGGGGCGCAGGGCGGCGACTGGGGCGCCGCGATCTCCCGCGAACTGGGCCGGGCCCACTCCGACCGCGTGATCGGCGTCCACCTGAATCTGCTGCCTGGCGGACAGCAGACCACCGAGCCGACCACCGACGAGCTGGACGCCCTCGACTCGGAGGAGCAGGAGCGGGCGCTGCTGTCGTGGCGCAGGTGGAGCGAGTGGTCGCGCGAAGGGACCGGATACGCCGTCCTGCACTCCACCCGGCCGCAGACCCTCGCGTACGCGCTCACCGACTCGCCGGTCGGCCAACTCGCCTGGATCGTCGAGAAGTTCCAGGAGTGGACGGACTCCGACCTCTTCCCCGAAGAGGCCGTCGACCGGGACCGGATGCTCACCAACGTGATGCTGTACTGGCTGACCGGCACGGCCGGTTCGGCGGCCCGCATCTACTACGAGCGGGCCCACGCCACCGGCCGCGCCGCCCTCCCCACCGAGCCGTCCACCGCCCCGACCGCCCTCGCCGTCTTCCCCGCCGAGCCCCAACTCCCGCTGCGCCACAAGGCGGAGCGGACCGAGAACCTGGTCCGGTGGACGGAGTTCGACCGGGGCGGCCACTTCCCGGCGATGGAGGAGCCCGACCTGCTGGTCACGGATGTGCGGGAGTTCTTCCGGCAGCTGCGCGAGAAGGACTGAGGACGCGCTCTGCCCGTGGCGAATCTGCCGCGGGCAGAGAAATCGCATCGAGGCGCGGACCTGGGCCAAGAGTGGAGTCGACGGCAACACCGCCTCGACGGAAGAACCCAGGAGAACCGATGACTCCACTCACCGCGCCCCGGGCCGAGGAGGGCGACTCCCCGCCCACCCGCTTCGACGACCACCTCGCCTCCCAGCTCCTCGGTCAGCGGATCGTGTTCCTCGGCACCGAGGTCAACGAGACCTCCGCCAACCGGATCTGCGCGCAGCTGCTCCTGCTGTCGGCGGAGGACCCGCGGACCGACATCGGGCTGTTCATCAACAGCCCGGGCGGATCCGTGCACGCGGGGCTCGCCATCTACGACACCATGCGGCTGATCCCGAACGACGTGTCCACGCTCGCGATGGGATTCGCGGCGAGCATGGGCCAGTTCCTGCTCAGCGTCGGCACGGCCGGCAAGCGCTACTCCCTGCCGCACGCGCGGATCATGATGCACCAGCCGTCGGCCGGCATCGGCGGCACCACCGCGGACATCGAGATCCAGGCGGACAACCTGGACTTCACCAAGCGGACCATCGAGCGGATCACCGCGGAGCACACCGGCCAGAGCCCGGAGACGATCTCCCGCGACGGCGACCGCGACCGCTGGTTCACGGCCGAGGAGGCCAAGGAGTACGGCATGGTGGACCGGGTCCTGGAGTCGCTCGCCGACATCCGCCCGGCCGCCGCACGACGACGGATGGGGCTGTGACATGGGGACCTACACGATTCCGAACGTCGTCGAGCGGACCCCGCAGGGCGAGCGGTCCTACGACGTGTTCAGCAAGCTGCTGTCCGAGCGGATCATCTTCCTCGGCACCGAGATCGACGACGGCGTCGCCAACGTCGTGATCGCGCAGCTCCTCCATCTGGAGTCGGCGGCCCCGGACAACGAGATCGCGATCTACCTCAACTCCCCCGGCGGCTCGTTCACTTCGCTGATGGCGATCTACGACACGATGACCTACGTACAGGTGCCGATCTCCACGTTCTGCGTCGGGCAGGCCGCGTCCACGGCCGCCGTCCTGCTGGCCGGCGGGGACCCGGGGCGGCGGTTCGTGCTGGAGCACGCGCGCGTGCTGCTCGGGCAGCCCGCCAGCGGCGGCCGGCAGGGCACGGTCTCCGATCTGGCCCTGCAGGCCAAGGAGATGGTACGGATCCGCTCGCAGGTCGAGGAGGTGCTGTCCCGGCACACCCACCACGACATCGCGACCCTGCGCGCGGACATGGACCGCGACAAGGTGTTCACCGCGCAGGAGGCGGTGGCGTACGGGCTGGCGGACGAGGTGGTCAGCCGGCGCCTGGCCCGGGTCTGAGGCGCCGGCTCGGGGCCGGTCTCAGGCGACCAGGCACAGCCCGTCGTACGACGAGCCGGCCGCGCCGCGGCTCCTGCGCTGCCGGCGGCTCTCGATCCGTGTGAGCTCGCCGTGCGCCAGCGACAACAGGTCGCCCAGGCCCAGGCCCAGGGCTCGCGCGGCGGCCGCGAGGACCTCGGAGGAGGCCTCCTTGCGGCCGCGCTCCACCTCGGACAGGTAGGGCATGGAGATCCGGGCCGCGTCGGCCACGTCCTTGAGTGTGCGCTCCTGGGCCAGGCGCTCGCGCCGCAGGACGTCACCGACCAGGTCCCGCCACAGCGGCTCCCGCGGCACGGGGGCGACCGGAGTCACCGGCGCCTCGGGGGCCCGCGCCGGTGCCGGGGAGTCGGCCGGCCGCGCCGGGCGCAGGGGGATGATTCGGGCTTCGTTCGGCGCTTGGTTGCTCACCCTCTTCAGCCTAAATATCTTCGACTCCAGGGGAAGAGGGTGGCGTTCTGCTCTGGGAGAATCCGACCGTCGAGGCCGCCATGGTGGCGAGCGCGGGCGCGACTTCGCTCATTTTCCTTTTTCCCGAAGGTTGTTGGGCATGGAACACCGGACCCGGGGTACCCGCTCGGCGAAGGAACCGAGGCCGGCGGACCGCCGCCGGGCCGAGACTTTCGTGGGAGAGGGAATGGACACCGCCGTGAACCGGTCAAAGGCGCAGGTCAGGGAGAGGACCGCCGGGACCAGCACGAGTGGCGCACCGCTGCCGGGAATCGCCGAGCCGCGGGCCGTCGCCCCGCGCGACGCGCGCGAGCTGTCCCGCCAGTTCTTCCAGCGGCTCAGCGAACTGGAAGAGGGCACGCAGGAGTTCCAGTACGCGCGCAACACGCTGATCGAGATGAACATGTCGTTGGTCCGATTCGCCGCCGGGCGGTTCCGGGGGCGCGGTGACGACATGGAGGACATCGTCCAGACCGGGATGATCGGCCTGATCAAGGCGATCGACCGGTTCGAGCTGTCCAGGGAGGTCGAGTTCACCTCGTTCGCGCTCCCCTACATCGTCGGTGAGATCAAGCGTTTCTTCCGTGACACGACCTGGGCGGTGCACGTACCGCGCCGGCTGCAGGAGTTGCGCGTCGAGCTGGCCAAGGCCCGCGAGGAACTCGCCAGCCGACTGGACCGGGAGCCGTCGGTCGCCGAACTGGCCACGCTCATGAACATCTCCGAGAGTCAGGTCATCGAGGGCCAGATCGCCTCGAACGGCTACAACTCCTCGTCCCTGGACGCCGCGCTCACCGGCGACGGAGCGGAGGGCGGCGAGTCCGTCCTGGCCGACTTCATCGGCGTGGAGGAGGACGGGCTGCGCCTTGTCGAGGACTGCCAGTCGCTCGCTCCGCTGATGGCCGAACTCGGCGAGCGCGACCGGCAGATCATCCACATGCGGTTCGTGGAGGAAGCCACCCAGGCGGAGATCGGCGAACGGCTCGGCTGCTCGCAGATGCATGTGTCCCGCCTGATCAAGCGGATCATCGCGCGACTGCGCGAGGGCATGCTGGGCGAACTCGACTACGCCTGACGGACACCACACGCACAGCACAAGTGACCGTCCCCGTTGCCGACCAGGCGACGGGGACGGTCACTTTTCTGTGTGAGGCTGCACGCACTTCTCTGGGTGGGGCTGCACGGCGGATGGGCGAGGCGGCGGGGGCGGCAGCCCCTCACTCGCCGTTCAACGACAGCACCGCGCTCACGCGCTTGCCGACCGGCACCCGCTCGACGCTGATCCGCGCCGCCAGCGCATGGACTATCTCCAGGCCGTGCCGGCCGATGCGCTGCGGGTCCCGCGGGAACCGGTGCGGGAGCGCGGCGCTGCTGTCGCAGACGCACACGGTCACCGCCGTGTCGGTGCCCTCCAGCTCCAGAATGTACGGCCCGTTGCTGTGCCGGTCGGCGTTGGTGACCAGCTCGCTCACGACGAGCAGCAGCTCGTCGCGGACACGGTCGTCGATCATGGCGCACCACTCGGTCCGCAGTTGCTCGACGAACAGCGCGGCGAAGGAGCGCGCCTCGGCGATGCATCCCGGTTCACCCGTGTAGTGCGCGGCGCGCCGCAGCGCTTCCACGGGCACGTCGAACCCCGTCGGTACCACTGCCCCGCCCACGTGCTCGGTCATGCGTATCTCTCTCGAAGCCGGACTGGCCGGACGCTCTTGCACCAGTGCTCGTACCCCGAGCCGCGCCGCACAGTCCCGGTGTGTCCCGTTCGCCTCAGAACGCCGGTGTGGTGGCGGACGACCCCGGAGCACTGTACGTCGACGAGCGCCCCGGCGCGGAGGAGTTCGCTGCCGTCGCCGTGTCCGTCGTGTCCGGGGCGAACGGATTCCCGGAGGCCGAGGATCCCGATGAACCCGACGACTCCGGCTCACTGGTGGGTGGCTCGGAGGACGGCGTCTTCGAGGAGGGAGCCGTCGACGTGGGCGGGCACGGGCTGCCCGACGGGGTCGGGGTGCCGGGGCTCGCGGTGGGCGCGGAGACGCACGGGGACGGCGACGGGGACTGGGACGACGGGGTCGACGGCGACGAAGGGGTGGTCGGCGTGGACACGCTGACCGACGGGGAGGGGTGGTCCACCGGCGGCTTGGTGTGCTCGTCCTTGTGGCCCGTGTCGCCGCGGTGCCGGGCGATCCACTGGTCGTGGTGGGGGTCGTAGATCACGAAGATGTTGATGATCTGCGGTGCGGGGGTGACCACGACGACGTTCGAGGAGCGGTACGACGCCCAGGAGTCGCCCGTCGGCTTAGGCGCTGTCCGTTGGGCGACGGGCGGGGTGAGCGGGTTGCCGCAGGCGCAGCGGACCCGGGGCACGCCGTGGCCGTCGACGAGGACGGCGGTGCCGGTCTGGAGGACGGCCTGGTAGCTCGTGGCGGCGCCGTTGCGGTAGCCGTGGTTGGTGACGCGGGTGTCCATGCGCAGTTGCACGGGCGTGAGGGAGCGCAGGTAGGTGGGGACCTGGTCCGGCGGGATGCCTTCGACCGAGGCGAAGGCGCGGTTCTTCGACGGGTTCGCCTGAAGGGACTTGATCTGCTTCTCCACGTCGCAGGCGGAGACGTTGAGGCTGCCGCCGTAGAGGCCGGCGGCGCCACCGTCGACCCCGCGCACCGCGTTCGCGGGCGCCGATTCGGCCGCGGGGCTCGCGGAGACGGGGGCGGCCGAGCTCTCCTTGGCCGTCGACTCCGTGAACGGATCGGGGCCCGTCTTGGCCGCGGACTGCAGGAAGACCTCGCCCCCGCTGCCCGAGGCGCTGTTCGAACTGCCGTCGGAGCGGCTGAACACCAGGCCCAGCACCACGGCGGCCACCGCGACGGTGGCGATGATCGCGACCCGGGGCGCGGACCTCCACCAGGGGCGGTGCGGTTCGGGCGAGGGCGTGCCGCCGCTGCTGCCCGGTGGCTGGGAGGGTGGGCCCGAGGGCGGCTGGGAGGGGCCCGACAGGGGTCCTGAGGGCGGGCCCGTGGGGCGGCCGGATGACGGCGGTTCGACGCTCACGAGGTCTTCTTCCCGACGCGGTTCCTGCGGCTCGCCCCGAGTTGGCCGCAATGTCATGCCTTGTGCCCATTGTGTGCTCCGGTCCCGTGTCGCTCGCAAGCCGACGCGGACGGCCCTCCCGGCGGGCGGGCCGCGCGGAGGCTGTCTAGCGTGGCGAGAGTGAGCCTCCGAACCCCCTCCCACCAGGCATTCGCCCGCCACGGCTGGCTCCAGGCGCTGGCCGCGGTACTGGCCCCGATCCTTGTGATGGGGGTCGTCGCGGCACTGGGGCTGTGGGCGGCCGGAGCGGCGGATCTCCCGGACGGCGCCTTCCTGCGGGTCGTCGCGGCGACGGTGGTCACGGCGGTCGGCGGCACGATCGAGCTCTCCGGGAACGCCGGCGACCTCGCCGACACCAAGGCGGGCCTGACGGTCATCCCGCTCTCCGTCACCCTCGCCGGCGCTCTCGTCCTCGCCGCGGGCTTTCTACGGCCACTGCGGCACCGGGCGGTCGCCGGGGCACCGGAGCTGGTCGGCTGGGCCGTGAGGATCGCGGTGCTGTGGCTGCTCACCCTGCTGGGCCTGGCCCTCGGCGCCCGCCAGACCTTCGCTCTCTCCCTGGGCGACAGCACTCTGGGCGATCTGGACGACCTCTTGGACGCCTCACCCGAGGTGGGCTTCACGACGGACGTGCCGCAGACCCTGCTCTTCGGCCTGCTGTGGCTGGCGGGCGTGCTGGTGCTGGCCCTGCTGGTCTCGCGCGGGGCGCCGCTGCCGGGACGCCTGCTGCGCTTCCAGGAGTCGGTACGCCCGGCCGCGTACGCGATGGTCGTACTGCTTCTCACCTACGTGGCACTGGGTGCCCTCGTCGCGCTGGTCACCGCGGCGACGAAGGGCCATGCCTCCGAGACGCTCGCCGTGCTCCTGCTCGGTCTGCCCAACCTGGTCTGGCTCGCCTTCACGCTCGGCCTCGGTGTCACCTGGAGCGGCCGGGTGGAGGGCCCGTTCGGCCTGCCCATGCCCCACGTCCTCGACGAGGTGCTGCGCACGCCGGACGTCTCCACGCTCAACGTGCGCACTCTCGCCCAGCACGACGGCAATGTGTGGTGGCTGGTGGCCGTCGACGCGGTCCTGCTCCTGGCCGCGGCGTTCGTGATGGCCGCCCGTTCCCCGGCGCGGGTCCGCGTCTGGCAGCACGCCCTGCACATGGCCGTCGCGCTGGCGCTGACGGTCCTGATGATCTGCCTGCTCGGCCGGATCTCCGCCCACTACGGGCTCTCGGTCCTCGGCATCGGCGACCTGGGCGGCGGTCTGTCCGGGGACCTGTTCCTGAAGCCCAAGGTGTGGACGGCGCTGGGCTTCGCCCTCGCGTGGGGGCTGGTGACGGGTTTTCTGGGCGGGTTGCTGGCGAGGCCCGTACGACGGCGGGGTCCGAAGGCCGGCCGCCGCGAAGGCTAGCGGCGGCCTCCGAATACCGGCGCCGCCCAGCGTGGCGGTGGTGCGGGGCGGTCCTCCCCCGGGGCCACCACGCGGAGGTCGACCTCGGTCGGCGGATGGGTGTCCGGCGGGCCACCGTTCGTGGCGGAGCGCAGGGCGGTGATGAAGGCGAGGCAGGAGTCGTGGCGGTCGTCGGGGGACTTGGCGAGGGCCTTGGCGAACACCGCGTCGACCGGGGTGGGGAGGTCGGGGCGGGAGTCGGTCAACGGCGGTGGTTCGTCGTACTGGTGGGCCCAGAGGAGGGCCATGTCGTCGTCGCGGCGGAAGGGCGGGCGGCCCGCCAGGGACTCGTAGACGACGCAGGCCAGGCCGTAGACGTCGCAGCGGCCGTCGACGGGGCGGCCGGAGATCTGCTCGGGGGCCACGTAGTCGAGGGTGCCGACGAACTGGCCGACCGAGGTGAAGCCGGTCAGGGACAGGGACTTCTTGGTCAGGCCGAAGTCGGTGAGGTAGACGTGCTCGGGGTGGTCGCTGTCGGTGCCGCGGGCGACCAGGATGTTGCCGGGCTTCACGTCCCGGTGGACCAGGCCGTGATCGTGCGCCGCGTCCAGCGCGGAGGCCACCTGCGCGGCGATGCGCAGGGCGGCGGGGGGCGCCAACGGGCCCTGGCGGTCGAGGAGATGACGCAGGTCGCTGCCTTCGACGTAGCGCATGGCGATGTAGAGGACGCCGTCCGTCTCGCCCGCCTCGAAGACGGGCACGATGTGCGGGTGGTCGATGGCCGCGGCGGCCCGGGACTCGTGGGTGAAGCGGAGCCGGAAGGTGTCGTTGCGGGCGAGCTCCGGAGCGAGCAGCTTGAGCGCGACCGCGCGGTCCAGGCGCAGGTCGTGAGCGCGGTAGACGACGGCCATGCCGCCCCGGCCGATCTCGCGCTCGATGCGGTAGCCGGCGACCTGCCGGCCGATCAGCTCGGAGGGGCGGCCCGAGAAGAGGCCGGTGTCACGGGCCATCGGGGCTCACGACCTGGGTGGGGGCGTGGCCGGGGTCCGGTGCCGCGGTGCGGGGTCCGTCGTCCGTCGCGTAGGTGCTCAGGCGGGTTCCGTCGCCGTAGACCCAGCGGCCGTGGTCGGTGTCGTAGAGCCACACCGACTCTCCGTCGACGACGATCCCGATGCGCAGTCCCCGCGTGCGGACACGGAAGGACTCGCCGTCGAGGGCGCCGCCGGCCAGCTCCTCCACCGCGCCCCGGTAGTGGGCCAGCGTCTGTTCGGCGCGGGCGATGAGCGGGCGCGGATCGGCCGTGCGGGCCTCGGGGTCTCCGGTGGTGGGCGGGTCCTGGGGTACGGCGACCAGGTGGCGGCCGTCGACCCAGGCCGACCACCCGTTGGCGCACTGCACGTGGCCCCAGTCGCCGCGCCGTTCGACGAGCTGGACCGGCAGCAGCGGATCGAGGGGCATGGTGGGGCGGGCCGGGTCGGGGGCCTCCCAGGCGGGCATGCCGTGCTGGGGGACGACGTGGGTGGGCCGGAAGCCGGGGGTCGTCATCGGGCGGCCACCCCTACTTCCGCATCACGGCGGGCTCGTGCCGGCGCAGCAGCCGGGAGACCGCCCAGCCGAAGAGCGCCGACAGCACGACCAGCATGCCGATGTTGAGCAGCCAGACCCCGGCCGAGTGCCGGAACAGCGGGTCGCCGGTCAGTTCGCCCGGCACGATCCGGGACAGTCCGACGGTCCCGGCCATCGCGCCGAGCGCCCAGCGGGAGGGCACCAGCCAGGACAGCTGTTCCAGGCCCGGCACGCCGTGCAGCTTCAACAGGGCACCGCAGAAGACGACTTGGACGATGGCGAGCAGCACGAGCAGCGGCATCGTCACCTCCTCCTTGCGCACCAGGGCCGAGACCAGCAGACCGAGCATCATCGCGGTGAACGCCAACAGGGCCACCGCCACGGTGATCTCGACAAGGGGCGGCATCAACACGCCCTCGCCGCCGGGCGCGTTGAGGTCGACGCCGAGCAGCGCGACCAGGGTCAGCACGACGGCCTGGAGCACGGTGATCGTGCCGAGGACGACGACCTTCGACAGCAGGTACGCCGATCTGGACAGGCCCACGGCTCGCTCGCGCTGGTAGATGGTGCGTTCCTTGACCAGCTCGCGCACGGCGTTGGCCGCGCCGGTGAGGACGCCGCCGACGCACAGGATGAGCAGCGCGTTCATCGCGGTCTCCTGGGTCAGCTTGCTCCCGGCCAGGGCGCGGGCCATGGCGCCCATCACGAACGGCAGCGCGATCATGATGGCGAGGAAGGTGCGGTCGGCGGCGAGGGCGGCGGTGTAGCGGCGGATCAGGGTGCCGAGCTGTGCGCTCCGGCTGCGCGGGCGGGGCGGCGGGGTGAACACGACCGGCTCCGACCGGTCCACGCGGGGCTGCGCGGAGGAGTCGGCGACGTACTGCCGGTGGAAGGGCGAGACGCGGAAGTCGCCCGCCCAGTCGCGGTCGCGGTCCCGTTCGAAGGCCTCGAAGGCCTCCGGCCACTGCTCGAACCCGAAGAAGGCGAGGGCGTCCTCGGGCGGCCCGTAGTAGGCGACCTTGCCGCCCGGGGCGAGGACGAGGAGCCGGTCGCAGACGTCCAGGCTCAGGACGCTGTGGGTGACGACGATGACCGTGCGGCCGTCGTCGGCGAGGCCGCGCAGCATGTGCATCACCGAGCGGTCCATGCCGGGGTCCAGGCCCGAGGTCGGCTCGTCCAGGAAGAGCAGGGACGGCTTGGTCAGCAGCTCCAGGGCCACGCTGACCCGCTTGCGCTGCCCGCCGGAGAGGCTGTGCACGTGCTGTCCGGCCCGCTCCTCAAGGCCCAGTTCGCGGATCACCTCGTCGACCCTCGCCCGCCGCTCGGCCTTCGCGGTGTCCTGCGGGAAGCGCAGTTCGGCGGCGTAGGACAGGGCGCCGCGGACGGTGAGCTGGGCGTGCAGGATGTCGTCCTGCGGGACGAGGCCGATGCGTTGACGCAGTTCGGCGTAGTCGCGGTAGAGGTCGCGGCCGTCGTAGAGGACGGTGCCGTGGTCGGCGGGGCGCTGTCCGGTGAGGGCGCCCAGGAGTGTGGACTTGCCGGCACCGCTCGGACCGACGACCGCGAGCAGACACTTCTCCCCGACCGGGAACGCCACGTGGTCGAGGAGGGTCTTGCGGCCCCGGTCGACGGCGACCGTCAGGTCCTGGACATCCAGGGAGACCTCGCCGGTGTCGACGTACTGCTGGAGCTCGTCGCCCACGAGGCAGAACGCGGAGTGGCCGATGCCGACGATGTCGCCGGGGCCCAGCGGGGCGCGGGTGACGGGCGAGCCGTTCAGGAAGGTGCCGTTGTGGCTGCCCAGGTCGACGATCTCGTAGGTGCCGTCGGGCAGCGCGCGCAGTTCGGCGTGCCGGCGGGAGGCGACGAGGTCGTCGACGATCAGGTCGTTGTCGGGGCCGCGGCCGATGCGGACGGTGCGGGTGGGCAGCGGCCGTACGGTGGTGGGCTGGCGGAAGGTACTGGTGAGGCCCGGCATGGAGACCGCCGAGGGGCGCTCGGGAGCCGGTGCGGGGCGGTCGACCAGGACGGCGCGGGGGCCGTCGGACGGGTTGCCGAAACGGATCACGCTGCCGGCGCCGACGCCCCACTCCTGGACGCGGCGGCCGTCGGCGTAGGTGCCGTTCGTGCTGTTCTCGTCCGCGAGGGTCCAGTGGTCGGCCTCGGGTCGCAGCACCGCGTGGTGCCACGAGACCCGGGCGTCGTCGATGACGATCTCGCACATCGGGTCTCGACCGACGTGGTAGTCGTGGCTCGGACTCATCACCGTGGAGCCCGTGTCGGTCTCCAGGACGAGTTCGGGCGCGCTCGGCGCGATCACCCGGTCTGCCATGCGGGAAATTCTACCGATTCGTGCCCATCTGCGCCCGGCGCGGCGAGTGGGCCGCCGGTCAGCCGACGGACACGTACAGGCCGGGGCTCATCCGCTGCATCCGCAGGGCGTCGATCGACTCGGCCATCAGCTCGTACTCGGTGGTGTCGTCGTAGAGGGCGATCCGCACCAGCCGTCCGGCGGCCAACTCGTCGGCCACCAGCTCCTGTTGGGTGACATCACCGCACCAGGCGCGCAGTACGGCGGGCACGTCGAGCACGGTGGCGGCGACGGGGACGAGGGAGCTGGGCGGGAAGTGCTCGGCCTCGGGCAGGGGGTCCAGCCGGTCGGCGATCCAGTTCGCGCGGTCCCGCAGCCACCACAGGGCGAGAGCCAGGGTGGGGGCACGGTAGGTGCCCAGGGGTACGCCGATGCGCTCGCCCGCGCAGGTGCCGTACGCCGTCACGTGGCATAAGAACTCGTCATGCACGTTCGCTCCCCCGTCGCTTCCTACGCCTGTCGGCAGGCCTCGCTTTCGGTGCGGCTCATGTGCTGTGCTGCGGTGTCGCTCTGGGTTTACCCAACTGCTGTGCGTGATCGGTTCTTCGCCCGATGTGAAGTTCCTTACAGTTGAGTATGTTCACTTGCGAAACACTGTCACCATGGATTTCCGGCCACTCTCCTGGCATATTCACAGGTCGAGTTGGCTGAAAGGTGATGGGTCCCGTCATTACCCGAGAGGTAATCGACGTCCGGCACGCGGCCGGGCAGGGTGGTCGTACCGGGTCGCCGAGAGCGCGGCCACGGGTCCTGACCAGCAACGACCACCTCGATGGAGGCTGATCGCCATGTCCGCGAACACCGACCGTTACGAGATTGCCGCCGCCCGTTACTTCGAGGCCTGGAACGCGGGCGAGCCCGAGGAGTTGGCCACGGCGGTCGCCGCCGCGTGGGCCGCGGACGGAGGCTACACCGACCCTCTGGCCGACGTCAGCGGGCACGAACAGATCGCGGCCGTGATCGCGGGGGCGCACGAGCAGTTCCCCGGCTTCTCCTTCAAGCTCGCCGGCGCGGTGGACGGTCACCATGAAACCGCTCGGTTCTCCTGGGAGTTGGTGAGCGAGGCCGACGGTTCGGCGCCGGTGGCGGGCTTCGACGTGATCACACTGGACGCGGACGGGCGGATCCGTTCCGTGCTCGGTTTCCTGGACCGGCTGCCTGCCGGGGCCTGAGGGCCGGGCGTCCGCGATGAGTTTCCCCGCTCCCGGCGGTCTCTTGAGTACATGCGCACCGGGAGCGAGGAGACGATCATGGCGACGACCGAGAAGCTGGCCGAGGAATTCACGGCGGTCCTGCGCAAGAGCCCGAACGAGGGTGGGTGGAACTATCTGGTCTGGCCGAGGTCGGTGGAGTTCTTCGGCACCCGCGGGCTGGTCAAGGTCCGCGGCACGATCGACGGGCACCCGTTCCGCAGCTCGTTCATGGCGCTGGGCGACGGCACGCACAAACTGCCCGTGAAGGCCGACCTGCGCAAGGCCATCGGCAAGGCGGAGGGCGACCAGGTGACCGTACGCCTCGAAGAGCGGCTCATCTCCTAGCCGTTGCCTCCTCCCGGTACCGTCGCGGCGCCACACCGACCGTCCGCTTGAAGGCGTTGCTGAAAGCACTCTCGGAGGTGTAGCCGACGGAGCGGGCGAGTTCCGCCACGGGGGCGGTGTCCTGCCTCAGCGACCGGGCGGCCAGGCTCATGCGCCAGTTGAGCAGGTACGTCAACGGCGGGACCCCGGCCGCCTCCTTGAACCGTACGGCGAACGTGGTGCGGGACATCGCCGCCGCCCGGGCCAGCTCCTCCAACTGCCAGGGGTGGGCCGGGTGTTCGTGCATCAGACGCAGCGCCGGGGCGAGCCGTTCGTCGGCGAGGGCCCGCAGCCAGCCCGGCGGCAGCCCTTCCGCGTCGGTCAGGCAGACCCGCATCACCTGGACGAACATCAGCTGCGAGAGGTGGTCCGAGGCGAACTCGACCCCGGCCCGGCGCGTGGTCATCTCCGCCGTCAGCTGACCGATGAGCCAGCGCAGCGCCCCGGCCTCGGCCGCGTCCGCCCGTACATGGACGAGTTCCGGCAGGGCCCGGCGCAGCAGATCTCCGCGGTCTCGGCTCAGGTCGATGTGCCCGGAGACGCAGACCACGTCCGCCTCGCCGTCGCCGAGCCGGGCCATGCGGGTGACCGGGTCGACGGTGACGTCGGCGGAGTCCAGCGGCCGGATACCGGGCCGGCTGCACAGGACGTACGGCTTCGCGCCGTCGGAGACCACGATGTCCCCCTCGGCCAGCCGCACCGGTTCGCCGCCCGCCTCGCGCAGCAGCAGGCACTCGCCCCGCACGAGGGCGTTCACCTTCAGGCGGTCGCGGCCGCGCAGGTTGATCGCCCAGTCCCCGCCCGCCGTGAAGCCGCCGGAGAGCACGCTGCGGGCATCGGCGACGGCGAGGGCGTCGGACAGCGGGTCTGCGGACATGCTCGAACTATCACGCAAGTAATGCGGATCCTCAAGCATTCATCGTGCGGATCCGGCGTCCTACGGTGGTCCGGACGGTTCACATCGAGGAGAGATCAGACATGACCACCGCACAGCAGCCCGTGGGTTCCGGCTTCGGCGCCGCGTCCACCGCCGAGGACGTGATCGAGGGGATCGACCTGACCGGCAAGGTCGCCATCGTCACCGGCGGCTACTCCGGCATCGGCCTGGAGACGGCCCGCGTCCTGCGGGGCGCCGGCGCCGAGGTCGTCGTACCCGCCCGGGATCCGGAGCGGGCCGCCGCCGCGCTCAAGGACGTGCCCGGAGTGGAGGTCGAGCACCTGGACCTGCTGGATCCGGCGTCGGTCGACGCCTTCGCGGAGAAGTTCCTGGCGTCCGGACGGCCGCTGCACATCCTGGTGAACAGCGCCGGGATCATGGCGACCCCGCTGACGCGGGACGCGCGGGGGTACGAAGTGCAGTTCGCGACGAACCACCTGGGGCACTTCCAGCTCGTGGAACGGCTGTGGCCCGCCCTTGTGGCGGCCCATGGCGCACGGGTCGTGTCGGTCTCCTCACGGGGCTTCCGCTTCGCCGGCGTCGACTTCGACGACCTGAACTTCGAGCACCGGCCCTACGAGCCGTTCGTGGCCTACGGCCAGTCGAAGACGGCCAACGCGCTCTTCGCCGTGGAGCTGGACCGGCGCGGGCGGGCCGAGCGCGTACGGGCCTTCTCCGTGCACCCGGGCACGATCATCGACACCGGGCTCGCCAAGCACCTCTCCGACGACGTCATCCGTGCGGCCGGTGCCGTGGACGCGCAGGGCCGTCCGGTCCGCGATCCCGACCGGCAGCTGAAGACGGTCCCGCAGGGCGCGGCCACCAGCGTGTGGTGCGCGACCAGCCCCCGGCTCGACGGGCGGGGCGGGGACTACTGCGAGAACTGTGACATCAGCCCGCTGGTGGCCGCGGCGGACGAGGACACCTGGCGGGCCGGTGCGGAGACGCCCGGCGTCCTCGGGTATGCCGTGGACCCAGAGGCGGCGGCCCGCCTCTGGGAGGTCAGCGAGCGTCTTACTGCTTGATGACGGCGTCGATGCGGGCCAGTTCGTCGGCGTCGAAGTCCAGGTTGCGGGTGGTCGCGACGCTGTCCTCGATCTGCTGCGGGCTGCTAGCGCCGACCAGCGCGGAGGTCACCCGGCCGCCGCGCAGCACCCAGGCCAGGGCCAGCTGTGCGAGGGTCTGGCCGCGTCCCTTGGCGATGTCGTTGAGCGCGCGCAGCCGGCCCACCAGGTCCTCGGTGACCGCGTCCGAGTTCAGGAACGGGCTGTCGCTCGCCGCCCGGGAGCCCTCCGGGATGCCGTCGAGGTAGCGGGAGGAGAGCAGGCCCTGCTCCAGCGGGGAGAAGACGATCGAGCCGACCTTCAGCTCGTCGAGGGCGTCGAGCAGGCCCTCGTCCTCGGGGCGGCGGTCGAGCATCGAGTAGCGCGGCTGGTGGATCAGCAGCGGGGTGCCCAGCTCGCCGAGAATGCGGGCGGCCTCGCGAGTCTGCTCCGCCGAGTAGTTGGAGAGGCCGACGTACAGCGCCTTGCCCTGCTGGACCGCCGTGTGCAGGGCGCCCATCGTCTCCTCCAGGGGAGTCTCCGGGTCGGGGCGGTGCGAGTAGAAGATGTCGACGTGGTCCAGGCCCATGCGGCTCAGGCTCTGGTCCAGCGAGGACAGCACGTACTTGCGGGAGCCCCACTCGCCGTACGGTCCTGGCCACATCAGGTAGCCCGCCTTGGTGGAGATCACCAGCTCGTCCCGGAGACCGCCGAAGTCCGCCTTCAGCGCCTCGCCCAGCGCGGACTCGGCGGCGCCGGGCGGCGGGCCGTAGTTGTTGGCCAGGTCGAAGTGCGTGACGCCGAGGTCGAAGGCGCGGCGCAGGATGGCCCGCTGGGTCTCGACGGGACGGTCGGGCCCGAAGTTGTGCCACAGGCCGAGCGAGATCGCGGGGAGCTTCAGGCCGCTGCGTCCGGTGCGCCGGTAGGGCATGTCCGCGTAACGGTCGGGGTGTGCGGTGTACAACGCGACTCCAGAGGGGTTGGCACACGAGAAGACGGTTCCAGGGAACCGGGTACCCACTCTCGCGCGACCTGCGGGCAGTGGTCCAACAGGAGAATCCGATGAAACTCAGCGGCTAGGCTTCTCAATCATGGAACTGCGCCATCTCCAGCATTTCGTCGCGGTCGCCGAGGACCAGCACTTCACCCGGGCCGCCGAACGCCTTCTGGTGTCCCAGTCGGGACTGTCCGCCTCGATCCGGGCCCTGGAACGGGAGTTGCAGACGCCTCTGTTCGTGCGGACCACCCGCCGGGTGACGCTGACCGAGGCGGGGCGCGCCCTGCTGGGCGAGGCCGAGCGGATCCTCGCCCAGGTGCGGTCGGCGCACGAGGCGGTCGCCGCCGTGCAGGGGGTGCTGCGGGGCACGCTCGCGCTGGGCACCGAGCAGTGCATCGCGGGCGTGCATGTGGCGGAGCTGCTCGCCGCGTTCCGGCACCGGCACCCGGACGTCGAGATCAGGCTGCGGCAGGCGGGCTCGGGCGAGCTGGCCGAGGAGGTCGCGGCCGGGCGTCTTGACCTCGCCTTCGCCTACCGCACGCAGGCCGACACCGACCAGCTGCGCTCGGTGGCGCTGACCGCCGAGCCGATGACGGTGCTGTGCCATCCGAGCCACCGGCTGGCACGGGACGGCGCTGCCGTCACCCCGGAGGACCTCGGCGGCGAGGTGTTCGTCGACTTCCACCCGGACTGGGGCCCGCGCCGCACCACCGACACCGCCTTCGCCGCCGCCGGCGTCCGGCGCACGGTCGCGCTGGAGGTGAACGACGTGCACAGCCTGCTGGACCTGGTGGACGAGAACCTCGGTGTGGCCGTCGTGCCCCGGCACTTCCGGCACAAGCGGGACCGGCTCACCGCGCTGCCCGTGAAGGGCACCGGCGAGACGGTCTACGAGACCGTTGCCCTGCTGCCCCCGCCCCAGGCGACCAGTCCGGCGGCCAGGGCGCTGATGACCCTGCTGGAGACGGACAGGCTGGGAAGAGGGGGACCGGAAGAGGGGGCCTAGCACCACCCCCGGAGGGTGTTCACCCCTCCTGACCGGGCCCGTTCCGGATCGCAGACTCGTGACTGTTCCTCACGACAACTGCGATCAGGAGTACCGGACATGAGCGACCACACACGACGGAACGTGTTGCGCGGCGCGGCGGCGATCACGGCGGCCGGCGGGCTCATCGGCACGGGAGGCCTCCAGGCGTCGGCCGCTTCCCGGCAGCCGCAGCCGGAGATGACGACACGTCACTTCCCTTTCCTGGAAGGCGCGTTCAAGCCGGTCACCGAAGAGCTGACCGCCTTCGACCTGCCGGTCACCGGGCGCATCCCGCGCGACCTCGACGGCCGCTACCTGCGCAACGGCCCCAACGTGCTGGGCCTGGAGGATCCGCGGGCCCACCACTGGATGCTCGGCGACGGCATGGTGCACGGCGTGCGGCTGCGCGACGGACGTGCCGAGTGGTACCGCAACCGGTGGGTGCGCTCCTCGCAGGTCGCGAAGAAGCTGGGTGAGCCCTACCCGCGCCCGGTGCCGCCGGACGACTTCCCCTCCAACACCCATGTCATCCCCTACCGGGGCCGGATCCTGGCGCTGCAGGAGAGCGGCCCGCTGCCGTACGAACTGGACCACGAGCTCAACACCGTGGGCACGTACGACTTCCGGGGCACGCTGGAGGGCGCCTTCACCGCGCACACCAAGTTCGACGCGGTGGCCGGCGAGCTGCACGCGATCGCCTACTACCCGACCTGGGACCACGTCCGGCACCAGGTCATCGACCACACCGGACGAGTCGTACGCACCACCCGGATCCCGGTGGCGGACGCCCCGATGATGCACGACTTCGCGCTCACCGAGAAGTACGTCGTGATCTTCGACGTGCCCATCACCTTCGACATGGCGGCGGCCGAGCGCGGCGACCTCGTGCCGTACATCTGGAACGACGAACATCCCATGCGCGTCGGCCTGTTGCCGCGCAAGGGCGGCGCCGTCCGCTGGTTCGAAGTGGATCCGGTGTACTACTCGCACACCCTCAACGCCTACGACGAGGGCTCGTCCGTGGTCGTCGACATGACGACCTACCCGGCGCCCTTCCACGTCGCGGGACGCGGCGCCGACGGCCCCTACGGCGCGGGCACCGCCTCACTGGAGCGCTGGACGATCGACGTGCCGGGCGGCCGGGTGCGGACCCGCACGATCGACGACCGGCCGCAGGAGTTCCCGCGCGTCCGCGAGGAGTTGGTGTCGCGCCGGCACCGGTACGCGTACACGGCGGCGTCCGCCGAGATGACGGCGGCCTACCTGGCCGTCGACGGCAACCCGCCGCCGGACAGCGCCTTCAGCAACGCCCTGATCAAGCACGACCTGTTGCGCGGATCGACCCAGATCCACCGGTTGCCGCGTGGCGCGGCGGCGGGCGAGGCCGTGTTCGTGCCGCGCCGGGGCGCCAAGGCCGAGGACGACGGCTACGCGATCGCGTACGCGCACAATCCGGACCGCGGGGCGGCCGACCTGGTGATCCTCGCGGCGCAGGACTTCACGGGCGAGCCGTTGGCGCGGATCCATCTGCCGGGGCGGGTGCCACTGGGTTTCCACGGGAGCTGGATTCCGGACGCGTGAGCGATCGGGATGCGCGAGGGTGGGGGCATGCATGCAAAGGACATCCTCATCGACTCCTACGGCCGCATCCAGGAAGAAGTCCACAACACGGTCGAAGGGCTGGCCCCCGACCTCCTCAACACCCGTCCCTCGCCCGACGCCAACTCCATCTCCTGGCTGATCTGGCATCTCGCCCGCGTCCAGGACGACCACGTCGCCGACGCCTTCGGGCTGGACCAGGTCTGGCTCACCCAGGACTGGGAGAAGCGGTTCGCGCTCGACCTGCCCCGCGACGACATCGGATACGGCCACAGCGCCGCGAAGGTCGCCAAGGTGCGGGTCGACGACGGCGAACTGCTGACCGGCTACTACGACGCCGTCCACGCGCAGACCCTGACCGTGCTGCGGGATCTGGCCGCCACGGACCTCGAACGCGTCGTGGACGAACGCTGGGACCCGCCGGTCACCCTCGGCGTACGGCTGGTCAGCGTCCTGTCCGACGATCTCCAGCACGTCGGACAGGCGGCCTATCTGCGGGGGCTGCTTCAGAGCGAGGCCGAGTAACCCGGCAGGACAACGTCCTCGATCAGGGACCTGCGCTCGTCGAACGGGATGAACGCGCTCTTGACCGCGTTCACCGTGACCGTGCGCAGGTCCTCGACTGCCCAGCCGGCCTCATCGACCAGCAGCGACATCTCCCGGGTCATCGTCGTACCGGACACCAGCCGGTTGTCGGTGTTGAGGGTGACCCGGAACCCGAGGTCCTTCAGGGCGGTGATCGGGTGCTCGGCGATGGAGGTCGCGGCGCCGGTCTGGAGGTTGGACGTCGGGCACATCTCCAGGGCGATCCGGCGGTCGCGCACCCAGCCGGCGAGCCGGCCGAGCTTGCCGTCGACGATGTCCTCGGTGATCCGGACGCCGTGCCCGATGCGCTGGGCGCCGCAGACCTGGAGCGCCTGGTGGATGCTGGGCAGTCCGTGCGCCTCACCGGCGTGGATGGTGAAGGGCACGCTCTCGCGACGCAGCCGCTCGAAGGCGTCGAGGTGGTCGGCGGGCGGGAAGCCGTCCTCGGCCCCGGCGATGTCGAAGCCGACGACACCCGCGTCCCGGAACGCCACCGCCAGGTCGGCCGCCTCACCGACCCGGTCGAACATCCGCATCCCGCACAGCAGCGTGCCGACCCGCACCGGCGTGCCCGCGGCCGCCGCCTTGGCCATGCCCGCCGCGAGCCCCTCCTGGACGGTCTCGACGACCTCGGCGAGGGTGAGCCCGCCCTTGGTGTTCAGCTCGGGGGCGTAGCGCACCTCGGCATAGACCACGCCGTCCGCCGCCAGGTCGAGGACGTACTCCTCGGCCGTGCGCAGCAGGCCCTCGCGGGTCTGCATCACGGCGAGGGTGTGCTCGAAGGTGGCGATGTAGCGCACCAGGTCACCGGAGTTCGCGGCCTCGAAGTACCAGGCGGCCAGCTCGTCGGGGTCGGTGGTGGGCAGGGTGTGACCGATCTCCGCCGCGAGTTCGACCACGGTGGCGGGGCGCAGGCCGCCGTCGAGGTGGTCGTGCAGGACGGCCTTGGGCAAGCGGCGGATGACGTCGGCGTCTATGCGCGTAGAAGACATGTGGGGTGGTTCCTCGGTCGTTCGGTGAGCGGGGGCGGGTCAGGCTGCAGGCTGGAGCAGGTCCCAGCGGTTTCCGTACAGGTCCTGGAAGACGGCGACCGAGCCGTAGCTCTCGTGCCGGCGTTCCTCCAGGAAGGTCACTCCGGCGGCGAGCATCCGGCCGTGGTCGCGGGCGAAGTCGTCGGTGTGCAGGAAGAACCCGACGCGTCCGCCGGTCTGGTCCCCGACCCTGGCGCCCTGCGCCTCGTCCTTGGCGCGGGCCAGCAGAAGCCCCGTGCCGGTGCCGTCCGTCCCGGGCTCGACGACGACCCAGCGGGAACCGTCCGGCCGCGCCTCGTCCTCGGCCAGCCGGAATCCGAGGGCCTCGGTGTAGAAGCGGATCGCCTCGTCGTAGTCGTCGACGACGAGGGTGACCAGGGCGATGCGTCTCATCGGGGCCTCTCGGTACAGGTACGGGCGCAGGCGATTGACGGGTGAGGTTATACGTAAAACGCCGCGCACGACAAGTGTATGCCCCGCGGGTCGTCCGACCTGCGGGGCAGCCTGGGAGAAGGGCAGGTCAGTCGGCGTAGAACAGCCTGGCGGGAGAGTCGACCAGGATCTGCCGGCGGTCGGCCTCCTCGGGTGCCCAGTCGGCGAGGAGGTTGAACAGTTCGCCGGTGTCCCGCTGCCCGTCGGTCAGGTGCGGCCAGTCCGATCCCCACACGAGGCGGTCGGGTCGGGCCGCCACCAGCGCCCGGCCCAGCGGCTCGACGGTGGACAGCGGCTGGTCCTTGGCGATGCGGTACGCCCCGGAGAGCTTGATGTAGCAGCTGCCCCCGTCCAGGACCCGCACCAGCCGGTCGAAGTCCGCCCGGGTCAGCCCGTCCGACTCCTTCATGTATCCCATGTGGTCGATGACGAAGGTGTCCTCCAGATCGGCGAAGAACGGCAGCAGATCCCGGACGACCGTCCCCGGTGTGTAGAACTGCAGGTGCCAGCCGCGCGGACGCGCCCGGTCGGCCATCCTGCGGACGTAGGCGATGAGATCATCGGTCGGCCAGGACGCCCGCGCGAACAGGTCGAGCCGGATCGCCCGCACCCCCAGCTCGTGGTACTCGTCCAACTCCCTGTCGGTGGCGTCCTCTTCGATGCGTACGACACCGCGGCAGCGCGGACCGACCTTCTTCAGGACGTCGACGAGCAGGCTGTTGTCGGTGCCGTAGTACGTGGGCTGTACGAGGACCATGCGCTCGATGCCGAGCCATTCGGTCATCCGCAGGTACTGCTCGAGCGTCCCGTCGGGGAATCCGTACAGGGGGTCGGGGACCGTGGGGAATCCGGGCTCGAAGACGTGGAAGTGGGTGTCGCAACTGTTCGGTGGCACCTCGAACTTGGGCTTGGTGTTGCTCTCCGCGGCGCGCATGGGGGTCGGCTGGGGAAGGTCTGCGGTCATCGTCGGTCCTGACTGTCGGGGGAACCGGGGAGGCGCGAGGGCTACTGGGGACGGAAGGTGGAGAGCGCCCGCTGGGCGTGCGCGTGGGCGGCCTCGAAGAGGAAGGCGCTGTCGGTGCCGGTGATGCGCAGCGGGCTCACGCCCAGGGGGACGAGGCTGCCGAGGAGCGCCGGGTCGCCGATGCCGCCGAGCACCATGAGCTTGCCGTGCTTGAGGCAGGCGTTCGCCAGCGTCTCCACGGCGTCGCGGACGCGCGGGTCGTCGTACTGTCCCGGCACGCCCAGTTCGGCGGTGTAGTCGTTGGCGCCGAGGGCGAGCATGTCGACGCCGTCGAGGGCGGCGATCTCGTCCGCGTTGGCGATGCCGGCCGGTGTCTCCAGGAGGATCTGCACGATGGTGGTGTCGTCGAGCGCGGGGTTGAGGTCCCGTGCGGGTGTGGGGCGCATGCCCAGTTGGGGGACCATGTTCGTCTGGGAGCGCTGACCGCGGGGTGCGAAGCGGCAGGCGCGGGCTACGTCACGTGCCTCGTCGACGGTCTCGATGCGTGGCGCGACGATCCCGTGGGCGCCGCCGTCCAGAAGGCGGCCGATCATTCCGTACTCGCGCTCGGGGACCCGGACCAGCGCCGTGAGTCCGAGGCCGTCGGCGGCCGTGCACAACTGGGCGGCGGTGTCGGTCGACATGGTGGAGTGTTCGAGGTCGACGAGGATGCTGTGGTGACCGCTGGAGCGGGCGATGTGGACGACCTCCAGGGTCCGGCCGGTGCGGACGGTGAGCATGAGGGTGGGTTCGCCGGCGTGCAGGCGCTCCAGGAACCCTTCGGAGGAAGGGAGTTGAGGCATGGGTTCGGTCGCTTTCGGGTCAGGCCGCCGCGGAGACGGAGCCGTAGGCGGGGTAGGGCTCGTCGTCGAGGCCGGGGACGGTGAGCGCGCGCGGGTCGTTGCCGTGCTCGATGAGCTGCTGGGCGGCGTAGTCGGTGACCGCGCCGGACAGCAGTTGGCGAGGGTCCTCCATGACCAGGCGGAGCCGGGTGACGAGGGTGAACCAGTCCTTGGGCGAGCGGATGCGGGGCTGTTCGGTGATGACCTCGTCGGCCCGTGAGACCGTCCGCTCGCCCAGGAGTCCGGGTCGGTCGTCGCCGGGCGAGAACGCCGGGTAGCCCTCGAACATCGACCCGCCCAGCTCGACCGTCACCCTGGTACCGGCCCACAGTTGCCGCAACACCGGCTCCAGGGCCCGCACTTCGCTGAGGTCGCCCCCGGTGGGTGTCGCGAACCCGCGGGCGTGCGGGGCGATGTAGAGACGGTCCAGCGGGAGGGTGTGCCGGGAGGCGGCCAGGACGGTGCCGGCGACGCCGTTGGTGCGCCAGGTGACACCGGCGGTGGGGCGTCCGATCTGGCCGACGACGACCACCATGGTGCGGGCCCAGTCGATGTCCTGGTCGTCGCACCAGGCGATGAGCCGGTGCGCGTTGTCCATCCCGACCAGGAAGAACGTGGCGACCATGATCCGGTTGAAGGACACCGGGAGGTCGGGGTGCCCGTCCTCCAGGTACTCCTCGCGCAGCGTCCGGTGGTCGAGGCAGGACGGGTCGGTCAGCGCGCGGACGAGGTATCGCTCGGTCACGGCGCAGGCGTAGTCGACCATCGTGGCGATGGACTCCTCGCGGCCCCGGTGGGTGACGGCCGCGATGCGGTCACGCCACAGTGCGGTGCTGTTGGCGGCGCGGGAGCGTCGTACCTGATGAAGCAGGTTCTCGGCGTCGGCCCGCCACACGCCTCGGGGGTCGTGGCGGTGCAGTTCGACGAGCGAGGCCAGGGCCGTGCCCAGGTGGGAGACGGCGGCCAGTTCCTTGAAGCCGCGGTTGCTGAGCCGGTAGGGCAGGACCGTCGGCGGCCGTCCGTCGCCCGGGTACAGGGCCATGTCGGCGCCGGTGACCACCAGCAGGGGATCGCGGGCGTGCGCCTCGGCCGCCGCCGCGCGCAGGTGCGCTCCGATGGAGTGGGGGCCGGCGGTGTACGCGGTGAACAGGTCGATGAGTTCGCGACTCTCGTGTTCGGACAAGTCGATCTCTCCTTCGCGGGGCGGGCGCTTCGGTCCGCGCGGCGGTGGACCGTCGGCGGGGCGGCGGCTTGGGTCGGCGAAGCGGTGGGCTTCCAGCAGGGCGGCGGCTTCAGTCGGCGAAGCGGTAGACACGGCTCTCGGCGGCGAAGCGCAGATCGGCCGTCAGCGCGTTGGTCTGCACGATCAACGGGCCCGTCGCGCCCGGGAGTACGGCGATGTCGGTGCCGCCGGTCGTGGGGAACTCCTCGACGACGTCCAGTCGGTCACCGTCCCAGCGGTAGAGCTGTGACATCAGCGCGGAGGTGGGGTCGGCCGGTGTGCCGTGGATGAAGTTGACCCGGATCAGGTAGAGCGCGCGGTCGGTGCGCAGCAGGGCGAGTTCGCGGGCGCCCGCGCCGGTGAGTTTCTGGTGCTCCACGAACCGGTCTGCCGCGGGGTCCCAGCGCAGGACCTGCGAGCCGTCGTCGATACGGGCCACCACGAGGTACGTCCCGTTGCCGCCGGGGTCGTCGAAGGTGGCGAAGGCCCGGCCGGCCGCGTCGGCGAGCGTCTGGTGCGGCACGAACCGTGAACCGTCCCAGCGGTACAGGACGCTGGGGTCCACATGGTCGGCGTGGGCGAGCATGACGTGGCCGCCGACCGTGAACGCGTGCCAGTTGTAGCCCCAGCGTGAGGGGATGTCCTGGAAGTGGGTGAAGCGGGTGCCGTCCCATTCGTGGATGACGGAGGGCCGGTTCTGCTCGGCGAGGTGCGGGAGCGCGACTCCCTGCGCGAGGGCGAGGAAGTGCCGGCCCCCGACGGTGAAGTGCTTCCACTGTTTCGCGGCGAACCCGTCGAAGGCCTGGAAGGGCACGAACCGGATGCCGTCCCATTCGTGGAGCATGGAGTTGATGGCGTACTCGTACGGCCCGGCGCCGTTGCGGATGCTCGCCACCGCGAGGAAGGAACGGTCCCCGATCGTGAAGAACTCGGCGTCCTCGCCGCCGGGGTCCGGGAGGCTGCCCCAGGGTTCGAACCGGTCGCCGTCCCGGCGCAGCAGGAGCGTCTCGGTCTCGCTGTCGCCGCCGTTCATGTGGGCGGGGGTGCCGGGGATGTCGTAGGCGAGTTGGGGGATCGCGAGAAGTTCCAGGCCTCCGACGGTGAAGGGTTGGGCAGCGCGGGCGCCGGAGGCCGGGATGGTCTGGATCAGGTTCAGGTGGGTGCTGGTCATGACGCTTCCTGCCGGGGTGGGGCTCCGAAGAACAGTTGGGCCATGTGCGGGTCGGCGAGCAGGGCGTCGGCGGCGCCGGTGTGCAGGACGCGGCCGCCCTCCATGACGACGGCGTGGTCGGCGAGGGTGAGGCCGAAGCGCACGTTCTGCTCGACCATCAGGACGGTGACGCCCGCCTTGTTCAACGTGGTGACGGAGTCGGCGAGTTGTCTGCTCGCCTTGGGGTCGAGGCCGAGGGTCGGCTCGTCGAGGAGGACGACCTTGGGGCGCAGCATGAGGGCGCGCGCGAACTCGACGGTGCGGCGCTGGCCGCCGGACAGGGACGCGGCCTTGTCGTCCGCGCGTTCGGCGACGAGCGGGTACAACTCGGCGATCTCCTCGTACCGTTGCCGGTTGCGCGCACGCTCCTTGCGGTTGACGTACGCGCCGAGCATCACGTTCTCGCGCACGCTCAGGGACGGGAACAGCCCGTGGTGCTGGGGCACTTGGACCACTCCGCGGCGCAGGATCTCCGCGGGTGGGCGGCCGCCGATCTCCTCGTCGCCGAGCAGCACCCGGCCCGCGCGCGGGCGCAGCAGTCCGCTGCACGCCTTGAGGACGGTGGACTTGCCCGCGCCGTTGGGTCCGACGATGCAGGTGATGGCGGATTCGGCGGCGGTGAAGTCGACGCCGCGCAGGATGTCACCGGCGCGTCCGTAGCCGACCACCAGGTCCTTGAAGGTGATCATGCGGTGGCTCCCGAGGTCGCCGGGTTGGTGCCCGGTCCGGGCGAGTGGTCGCCGAGGTAGGCGTCCAGCACGGCGGGGTCCTGCTCGATCCGTCCGGGCGGCCCGCTCGCGATGACGTGCCCCTGCGCCAGGACGTGGATGTGGTCGCACAGCGACAGCACCAGCGGCATGTTGTGCTCGACGATCAGCACGGTCGTGCCGGCCTCGTCGAGTTTGCGGATGATGTCGCCGAGCCGTTCCACGAGGGCCGGGTTGATGCCCGCGGCCGGTTCGTCGAGCAGGAGCAACTCCGGCTCCAGCATCAGCGATTGGGCGAGTTCGACGAGCTTCTGCTGCCCGTACGACAGGTCGCCCGCGCGGTGTTCGGCGTAGGCCGCCATCCCGACGAAGTCGAGCCATTCGCGGGCCCGTTCGGCCTCTTTGCCGCTGATCGCCGAGGCGGCGAGACCGGTCGTGGAGAAGGAGCGGCTGGGCACGGCAAGGTTCTCCAGCGCGGTGAGCTGCGGGAAGACCCTGGTCGCCTGGAAGGTGCGGGCGAGTCCCGCGTGCGCCCGCTGCCAGCGCGGCAACCGGTCGATGCGCCGCTCGCCCAGGTGGATGGTGCCGTGGTCGGCGGTGAGGGAGCCGTCGAGGAGGTTGAACACCGTGGTCTTTCCCGACCCGTTGGGCCCGATCAGGCCGGTGATCGAGCCGCGCTCGACGGTGAACGAGCAGCCGTCGACGGCTCGTACGCCACCGAAGGACTTGCTCAGGTCCGTCACCCGCAGCAGCGGCACTTCGGCCGGCGCGGGGGCGCGGTCCCTCACCAGGACGGCGGCCGGCAGATGGGCGGGCACGGGCGTCAGCCGGGTGCCGGCCTTCGCCTGCGGTCCGGTGCGGCGCCGGCGGGCCAGCCAGTTGGCTCCCTCGGTAAGGACGCCCTTGGGGAAGAACAGGACGATGGCCGCGAGCAGGGCCCCGTAGATGATCAGCCGCCAGGAACCGGCGTCAGGACCGCTGAGGGTCTGGTTGGTGAACTGGTTCAGCGGCTCCAGCATGAAGGCGCCGAGCACCGGCCCCCACAGTGTGCCGACACCGCCGAGGTGCGCGGCGAGCACGATCTGCATCGCGATGATGATGTCGAACATCGCCGCCGGTTCGAGGAAGGCGATGTAGTAGCCGTAGATCCCGCCGGCCACGCCGATCGGGAAGGCGCTGGCGGCGAAAGCGAACATCTTGTAGCGGTCGGTGCGCAGTCCGATGCCGTCGGCCTTCGACTCGTCGTCGCGCAGCGCCATCAGGCCGATGCCGAACTTGGAGCGGCGGATCGCCCACGAACCCCACACGGTCAGCGCGAGCAGGGCCAACAGGTAGTAGTAGAAGGGCCAGTTGAGATAGGCGCGGTCCCAACTCGGCAGCGGCAGCGCGAGGCCGTGGTTGCCGTTGGTCAGCGAGCCCCAGTTGGAGACCACGAGGGACATGAACTCCAGGAAGGCGAAGCTGATGATGACGAAGGCGATGCCCCGGGTGCGTCGGCCGACCAGGCCGAGCACGAGCGCGGAGGCCGCCGCGACGGCGCCGCCCACGGGGGCCGCGAGCAGCGGGGAGACGCCGGTGTGGATGGACAGCAGGGCGGTGGTGTAGGCGCCGACGCCGAGGAAGGCGCTCTGACCCAGCGAGATGTAGCCGGCGTAGCCGGAGATGATGTTCCAGCCGGACGCCATGACGGCCAGCAGGAACGCCATGATCGCCATGTTCTGCACATAGGCGTTGTCGTTGACGAGCGGGAGGACGGCGAGGCCGACGGCGGCCAGGCCGATTCCGTAGATGCGCAGGCGGTTGATGGTCATGCGCGGCTCATGTCCTCTCGCAGCCGGGCACCCAGCAGGCCCTGCGGGCGGACCACGAGCACCACGATGATGGCCAGGTACGGGACTCCCGCGGCCCAGTCGGGGGCGATGTAGGTGGAGGTCAGCGACTCGGCGAGCGCGATGGCGAGCGCACCGAGGACGCTGCCGGCGAGACTGCCCATGCCGCCGAGCACGATGATCGACAGCCCGAGGCCGATCCAGTGGTCGGCCGAGCTGGGCATGAACGGGTACAGCACGCTCAGCAGCGTGCCGCCCGCCCCCGCCGCCGCCACGCCCAGCGCGTAGGCGGCGGCCCATACGGTACGGACCTCGATGCCGATCAGCCGGGCGCCCTCCGCGCTGGACGCGGTGGCCTGGATGGACCGCCCGAGCCAGGTGCGCCGCAGCAGCAGATACAGCCCGGTGAGCACCAGGGCCGCGACCAGACAGGCGTACACCTGGGCCTGCGGGAACCGCAGCCCGAGCACCGAGAAGGACCGGTTCGCGTAGCCGGGGGTGACCGACTTCGGTTCGTTTCCCCAGATCAGCGCGATGACGCCCTTGATGACGAGGGTGAGACCGAAGGTGGTGACCAGGGCCATCGAGGGATCGGTAGTCCGCGACCGCTCGATGAAGACGTAGTACGTGACCCAGCCGACGACCAGCAGACAGGGCGTCGTGATGAACACCAGGAGCAGCGGGTCGATGCCGGTGGCCTCCCACAGGGTGTACGTGAGGTACGCGCTGAGGATGAGCATGCCGCCCTGGGCGAGGTTGACGACCTTCATCACGCCGAAGATCAGGGTCATGCCGGAGGCCGCGAGGGAGTACACGCCCCCGATCAGGAGTCCCAGGATCAGCGTCTGGAGCAGTTCGCTCACGAGGACCACCCGGGCTTGGGGTTGACCACCGTGTCGACGGTCTTCTGGCTGGCCGGGGCGACGAACTCGAACTTCCCGCCCTGCCACTGGGCCAGCAGCATGTTGCCGTCGGGCACACCGCGCTCGTCCCACTTCAGCGGACCCACGATGGTCTGCACGGTGTGCGAGTGCAGCCAGTCGGCGAGCTTGCCCTGGTCGAGGCTGCCGACGGCCTCGACCGCGGCCTCCAGCACCTGGCCCGCCGTGTACGCATTCGCCGCGTCGTCGCCGGGGGCCGCGCCGTAGGCCTTCGTGTACGCGGCGACGAACTCGGCGTTGCCCTTGTAGTCGGCCTTCGGGCTCCAGGCCGCGGAGGTGAAGATGCCCTCGGTGTTCTTCTCGCCGATCGCCTTGGGGTAGGAGCCGATGAGGCTCGGGGCGTTGGTCTGGAACATCATCTTGGGGCTGAACTGCTGCTTCTGCAGCGCCTTGACCAGGCCCGCGCCGTCGCCCGCCGTGACCGCGCCATGGATGATCAGGTCGGGCTTCTTGCGGGCGACGGCGCTCGCGATGGGGTCGAAGTTGACGGTCTCGGGCGCGTACTTCTCGCTGTAGACCGTCTTCACCCCGAGCGCGGTCAGCTCCTTGCGGAACTGCTCGATGGTGACGTCGGTGTTGGGGTCGTCCTGGGTCGGATAGGCGGCGGTCTTGGGCCGCTGGTCGGCCGGCAGCGACTTGATGTACTGGACGAACTGGTCCGGCAGGTCCAGCGAGGTGCTGGGCTGGGCGAAGAACAGGTAGTCGTAGCCGCGGGTGAAGATCTCCTCGGCGCCACCGGAGGGCTCGACGTAGAGCATCTTGTTGCGCTCTGCCACCGCCGAGGCCGGCAGGTTGAGCTTGGAGGAGAAGGTGCCAAGCAGCAGGTCGGAGCGCTCCTGGCTGATGAGGCGGTTGTAGTTGGTGACGACGGTGTTCTGGTCGAAGCCGTCGTCCAGCACTTTCAGCTCGACCTTGCGGCCCAACAGGCCGCCCTTCTCGTTGAGTTGGTCGAGCCACACCTTGTAGCCCTCGTACGCCGGCTTGGAGGCGTCGGCGACCGGGCCCGACAGCGGCAGCGAGGCGCCGATCTTGATGGCACCGCTGCTCGATCCCGTCCCCGAGCCGCACGCCGTGGCGAGCAGCAGCACCGCCGCGGTCGCGCTGAGCAGGGCGGTGGGTCGTCCGCTTCGGCCGAATCCTGGCATGACATTCACCTCGAATTGGTGATCGTGATGGCGAGACGGAAGGCGGCGACCGGAAGCGGTGACGGCTCGTCAGATTCGGTTCCGGAGGCGACCGTTGGCGCTTGTCCCGTGCGCGTTGAGCGTCTCCCCGGACGTGCGGACACGCCCGGTGATGAGTTCTTCGACCAGGGCCGCCGCGGGCGCCCTTGCCGCTGATGTGCAATGTATACATTGCACGCGAAGACTCGACAAGGGCTCGGACAAGGGTTGCCGCAAAAGGCTTCGCCGATCTTGCGGGTGGGGTGCGGGAGGCGCCCGCGACGGGGCGGCCCGGAGGCGCCAAGGCCCGGGACGGGAGGCGCCCGGCCCTGGGGCGGGAGCCCCCCCGGGGCAGGGGGTGGGAGCCGCCCCGGGGCATAGGGTGGGAGACGGAAGCGCCTGCGCCCGGGCGCGAGAGGGCGTACTCGCGCTGCGGGCCGGACGAGCTCACCCCTCGGTCAGCGGGGGCCTTCCTCGTACATCGCCGCCGCTTCCCTGACGTGCTCGGCCGCCGCGGCCTCCGCCCGCTCGGGGTCGCCGTCGACGATGGCGCTCACGATCGCGTCGTGCTGGCGGGGCGTGAGGTCTCTGCGCCGGTTGATGTTGCTCAGGCTCACGATGGCGAACCGCGTCCAGATGCGGTCGAGCGTGTCCACCAGCAGCGGGTTGCCCGAGAGGCGGGCCAGCGTCATGTGGAAGTCGAGATTCGCGCGCCAGGTGGCCGCCGGATCGCCGGCCTCGCCCTGCTCCTCCACCCGGCGGGACGCCTCCTTCAACCCGCTGAGCTGCGCCGGGGACAACTGCCCCTCGCGCTGCGCCGTGGCGGCGAGTTTGGCGGCGAGCGCGTCCAGCGCACCGTGCAACTGCGTGGCGTGCAGCATCTCCTGGGGGGAGAGCGAGCTGACGACCACTCCCCTGCCGGTCGAGCTGACGAGACCGTCGCTCTGCAGTCGGCGCAACGCCTCACGGACCGGGGTCCGGCTCATGCCGAGGTCGTCGCAGATGCCCAGCTCGGTGAGCCGGTCGCCCGGGGCGTAGTGCCCGTCCAGCAGCCGCTCGCGCAGCCGCCGATAGGCGATCTCGGCCTGGTTGTGCATCCCTGGACGTTCTTCGGAACGGTCACCGGCAGAAGGCATGCACAACGTATACATTGCATCCATTGCCGCGGGCAACGCCCGGCCCCGACTCCTGCCCGGATGTTACGCCGAACCGTCGTACCGCGGCGGGCGCCCGAGGGCACCCGCCGCGGTCGTGACGCTGCGGACCGCCGTCAGCAGTAGAGGTTGGCGCCGGGGCTGACGCCGAGGATGGACGTGATCCGGTTGTACGCGTTGACGCGGCTCTGGACCTGCGCGGGGTTGCGGCCGTCGCACTCCAGGGAGCCGTTGATGGAGCGGATGGTCTGGCCGAAGCCCGCGCTGTTGACCATCGCGTTGTGGGGCGTCATGGTGCCGGGACCGCGCTGGGTGTTCCAGTACCACAGGCCGGTCTTCCAGGCCACGGCCGAGTCGTTCTGCACCAGCCAGGGGTTGTTCAGCAGGTTGATGCCCAGGGCGTCCCCGGCTGCCTTGTAGTTGAAGTTCCAGGACAGCTGAATGGGACCGCGGCCGTAGTAGGCGGCCTGTCCGGCGGGACAGCCGTACGACTGGCTCCAGTCGCAGTAGTGGGGGTAGTTGGCGGTGTTCTGCTCGACGACGTAGACCAGCCCGCCGGTCTCATGGCTGACGTTGGCCAGGAAGGCCGCGGCCTCCTGCTTCTTGACCGTGGTGGAGCCGGTGTTCGCGAAGCCGGGGTAGGCCGACAGCGCGGCGGTCAGACCGCTGTAGCTGTAGAAGGAGTTCCGGCCGGGGAAGATCTGGTTGAACTGCGCCTCAGTCACCACGAAGCTCGCGGCGGAAGCGGTGGGGGCCGACTGGAGGACGAGTGCGGTGCTCCCGAGGGCGAGTGCGGCCAGGAGCGCGGCGATGCGTTGCCTGAACAAGGATCAACTCCTTTACGGAGCACGGCCGCACCCGGCGAGGGGTGCGGCCGCGGTGGGGGGTTGTGGTGCCACACTCAACCCCTTTGGTCTGTACCAGTCAAGGGTGTAGACCAGTCAACCGCCTTGGCGCAGACGAAAAATGGGGCCCCGAAGGGCCCCACTCGGATGCTGTCGAACGCCTCGGTCAGCTCAGCGGCTTCTGCAGGACCGCCTTGCGGTGACTGAACGTCTCGATGGAGTAGCGGCCGTGGTAGTTGCCCATGCCGCTCTCCCCCACCCCGCCGAACGGCAGGTCGGAGACGGTGAGATGGGCCAGCGGCAGACCGTGGCCGACGGCGCCGGAGGACGTCTCGTCGGCGATCCGGGACTTGGTCTCGTCGGACTCGGAGAACACGTAGAGGGCGAGAGGCTTGTCGCGGTCGTTGATGAAGTCGATCGCCTCGTCCAGGCCGGACACCGTGACCATGGGCAGGATCGGGCCGAAGATCTCCTCCCGCATGACCGGCGAGTCGGGGTCGACGTCGGCGAGCACGGTCGGCGCGATGTACTTCACGGAGCGGTCGTTGTCGCCGCCCAGCACCACGCGGCCCGAGTCGAGCAGGCCGGAGAGCCGGTCGAAGTGGCGCTCGTTGATGATCCGGCTGTACGCGCCGGATTCCTTCGGATCGCCGCCGAAGAATCCGTCGACGGCCTTGACCAGTGCCGACTCCAGGGCAGTGGCCGTCTCCGGGTCGGTCAGGACGTAGTCGGGGGCGACGCAGGTCTGGCCGGCGTTGAGGAACTTGCCGCGCACCAACCGGTCGGCGACGACGTCGAGATCGGTGTCGCGGTCTACGAACGCCGGGGACTTGCCGCCCAGTTCGAGGGTGACCGGGGTGAGGTGCTCGGCGGCGGCGCGCATGACGACCCGGCCCACCGCGCCGTTGCCGGTGTAGAAGATGTGGTCGAAACGCTCGGCCAGCAGGGCCGTGGTCTCGGGGATCGCGCCCTCGACGACGGCGACCGCGTCCGTGTCCAGGTACTCGGGCATCAGGCGGGCCAGCGCGGCGGAGGTGGCGGGCGCCAGTTCGCTGGGCTTGACGACCACCGCGTTGCCGGCGGCCAGCGCGCCGACGACCGGGGTGAGCAGAAGCTGGAGCGGGTAGTTCCAGGGGGCGATCACGAGGACGACGCCGAGCGGGTCGTACTGCGTCCACGCCGTGGTGTCGGCGCCGAGCCGCTCCGGGACCGGGGCCGGCTCGGGGCGCAGCCAGTCGGCCAGGTGATCGAGGGTGTGGTCGATCTCGCGGACCGTGAACCCGATCTCGGTGCGCTGGGCCTCGGCGGCGCTCTTGCCGAGGTCGGCGTGGAGAGCCGCTTCCAGGTCCTCTCCGTGCTCCGTCAGCAGGTCGCGCAGGCGCTGCAGCTGAGCGGTGCGCCACTCCAGGGGCTTGGTGCGGCCGGTGCGGAAGGTGGCGCGCAGCCGGGCCACGATGTCGGCGGGCTGCTCGGGTGCGGACTGGTTCACGGTGCCTCGCTGGTGGTGCGCGGGCCCTTCGCGGGCCGGGACGGGTGCGGTCGGTACTACTCGATGTATTTAGCAACCATTAAGGTGCAGAAGTCATTCCGCATCGCCGAAGAACACGTTCCCCGATCACTCGGTCACTCAAGGTGACGTCAGGGCGAGTCCACCGTCGGCGTCTCGTCGAGCGTCTCCACCAGCCGACCCAGCAGCGCCCGCAGCAATTCGTCGTCGCCCTCGTTGAGCACCGGCCATTGCGAACGGACCTCACGGCTGAGCCGGCGCCAGTACGTCTGACCGCGCGGGGTGAGGTGAGCGAGGATGCGGCGCCGGTCCAGGGGGTCGACGCGGCGGTAGACCAGGTTCTGGTCGACGAGGTGGTCGACCAGCTTGGTGAGTGTCGGCGCGGGCAGGAAGGCGGCTTCGGCGACCGCCGTCATGGAGTGCCCCTTCCCGTCGGAGAGCAGGGTGAGCACCCGCCACTCGTCCAGCGAGCAGCCTTCCTCGTCGAGCACGGACCGCAGCCGCCGCGCGGCCACGCGCTCCGCCCGCGTCAACAACTGCAGCAGGTCCTGGGGTTGACGCGCAGATGAGGCAGGCATCGTTCTCCTCGGTCCCGGGTGCGTCCATCGTACAAGTGCCGTCCCGCAGGCCACAGATACCGCCCCCGCGCCGACCGCACACCGAGACGGGGTGGAGTTCACCGGGCGGACCCGGAATCATGACCGCATGTTCCAGCTCGACCCCCACCCGCTCGACTGGTTCACCGTCGACGACACCGTGATCAGCGTGGCCCTGGTGTTCCCCCTCCAGGGTGCCGCGGGAATCTTCGGGCCCACCTGCGAGTTGTGTGCGCGCCTCGCCGCCGAGGAGATCAACCACGCGGGCGGGATCCTCGGCAGGGAACTGCGGCTGCTGCCGGTGGACGGCGGTGCCGAGCCCGCCGAAATCGCCGACCGGGTAGCGGCGTTGGTGGACCTGGGGGTCGTCCAGGGCGTCACCGGCTGGCACATCTCCTCGGTGCGCCAGGCCCTCGCGCCGCGCATCGCGCACCGGGTGCCGTATGTGTACACGGCGCTGTACGAGGGCGGGGAGCACACCAACGGCGTCTTCCTCACCAGCGAGACGCCAGACGCCCAACTCCGGCCCGCCATACGATTGTTGGCGCGGGAGCGCAAGGTGCGCCGTTGGTTCGTGGTCGGCAACGACTACGTCTGGCCGCGCCGTACCGCGCAGGCCGCGCGGCGCTACGCCCACGAGTCGGGCGGCCGGATCTGCGGGCGCGCCTATCTGCCGCTCGGCACCCATGACTTCGACGACGTGCTGCGCCGCATCGAGCACTCCGAGGCCGACGCGGTGCTGATGCTTCTGGTCGGCAGTGACGCGGTGCGCTTCAACCGCGCGTTCGCCGCGGCCGGGCTCGACGCGCGCTGTCTGCGGCTGAGCACTCTCATGGACGAGAACATGCTGATGGCCAGCGGTCCCACGGCCACCGCCGATCTCTACAGCACCGCCGGGTTCTTCGCCTCGCTCGCCAACCAGGACACCCTCGACTTCCACGGCCAGTACGCCGGCCGGTTCGGCGTCGACGCTCCGGCCCCCGGCAGCCTGGGCGAATCGTGCTACGAGGGCGTCCTGTTGCTCGCCGCGCTCATCACCCGGGCCAGGACCCTGGACGTCACGGCCATCGGCGCGACGGCCGACTCGGTGTCCTACGAGGGACCGCGCGGCTTACTGCGCCTGCGCGGCAGTCATGTCCGGCAGCGGATCTATCTGGCGCGGGCGGACGGGGTGGACTTCGACGTGCTCACGCAGCTGGGCGTCGTACGTCCGTGACCGTGGTCTCTCAGCCGACGTCGAGTTCCCGTCGCACGGCCTCCAGATGCGCCCGCTCCGCCGCGCTCCCGGTCAGCTCGGCGGCCGTCTCGTAGGCCCGTGCCGCCTCCCATGTACGGCCCAGGCGGCGCAGCAGGTCGGCGCGGACCGCGTGGAAGACGTGGTAGCCGGTCAGGTCGAGGGCGTCGACCAGGTCGAGCGCCGGGGCCGGGCCCGCGGTCTCGGCCACGGCGACCGCCCGGTTGAGGGCCACCACCGGGCTGGGGGCGAGAGCCATGAGCTGGTCGTACAGCCGCAGGATCTGACCCCAGTCGGTGGCTTCGGCGGTCTTCGCGTCGCTGTGGACGGCCTGGACGGCGGCCTGGATCTGGTACGGGCCGGGCTGGTTGCGGCGCAGACAACGGCGGACGAGGGACTGCCCCTCGTCGATCAGCTCGTGGTTCCAGCGGGCGCGGTCCTGCTCGGGCAGGGGGACGAGTTCGCCGTGCTCACCCTGGCGTTCGCTCCTGCGGGACTCGACCAGAAGCATCAGCGCGAGCAGGCCGGTGACCTCGGGCTCGTCCGGCATGAGTTCGGCGAGGAGACGGCCGAGGCGTACGGCCTCCGCGCACAGTCCGGGGTCGCCGGCGTACCCCTCGTTGAAGATCAGGTAGACGACGGCCAGGACGCCCTTGAGCCGGTCCGGGAGGTCGGCGTCGCGGGGCACGCGGTACGGGATCCGGGCGTCGCGGATCTTCGCCTTGGCGCGGACCAGGCGCTGGGCCATGGTCGGCTCGGGCACCAGGAAGGCGCGGGCGATCTGAGGCGTGGTGAGTCCGCCGAGCAGGCGGAGGGTCAGGGCGACCTGGGCCCGCGGGGCGAGCGCGGGGTGGCAGCAGGTGAAGATCAGGCGGAGCCGGTCGTCTCGCACGGGGCCCTCCTCGGCCGGTGCGTCGGCGGCGTTCAGCAGTGCGGCCTCGGCGTGGCGGGCCTCGCGGGAGGACTCGCGGCGCAGCCGGTCGACAGCGCGGTTGCGCGCGGTGGTGATGATCCAGCCCGCCGGGCTGGGCGGCACGCCCGTCTCCGGCCAGCGCTGGACGGCCGTCGTGAAGGCCTCCTGGACCGCCTCCTCGGCGAGGTCGATGTCGCCGAGGAAGCGGACGAGGACGGCGACGGCACGGCCGTACTCCGCACGGAAGACGGCCGCGACGTCGACGGGCTGGGGCATCAGTCCTCGGCCTGGTGCATGAACGGGCGGACCTCGATGGGCAGGGTGGTGGCCCACGTCGCCTTGCGGCCCCATTCCAGGGCCGCGTCCAGGTCGGGCGCCTTGATCAGGCAGATGCCTCCCAGGTACTCCTTGCCCTCGGCGTACGGCCCGTCGGTGATCAGGACGTCGCCGTCCTTGGGCCGCAGCACGGTGGCCGTCTCGGGGCCGTGCAGGCCACCGGCGAAGACCCAGGCGCCGGCCTCGCGCAGTTCCGCGTGGAAGGTGTCGAGGTTGCGGACGATCTCCGCCATGGCCTCGGGACCGGGCGGCGTTCCCTCGGTCGGTGTGATCACGCTGAGCAGGTAGTGCGGCATGACGTCCTCCGTGGTGGCGTGTCGTTTCGTGGTGCCGGGTCCTTCTCCCACCTCCTACACGAACGACACAGCACCGGATCGACACCTCGCGCGACGAGATCGGGAGAATCTTTTCCATGACCGTCGAATCCCATCCGCTCATCTCCGTGGCCAGGTCTCTCGCGGACGACCTCCTCGCCCCGCACGCGGCACAGGTCGACCAGGGGACCGTGCCCGCGAGTCACATCGAGGCCATCAGGCGGTCGGGGCTGCTCGGGGTGAGCGCGCCGAAGGAGTACGGCGGTGCGGGCGCTCCGGACACCGTGGCACGGGAGGTCGCGGAGATCCTGTCCGGGGCGTGCTGCTCCACCTGGTTCGTGCAGACCCAGCACCACACGCCGGTACGGATGCTCGCGAAGTCCGGCCTCCCGGTCCGGGAACGGCTGCTGCGCCCGCTGGCGACCGGCGAACTGCTTGCCGGCATCGCGTTCGCGCACGTCCGCGCCTTCCCGAAGGTCCCGGTGCGGGTCACGCCGGAGCGCGGGGGCTGGCGCTTCGACGGGACGGTGCCCTGGTACACGGGCTGGGGTCTGAACGACGTGATGCTGCTCGCGGGTGTGACGGACACGGACGAAGTGGTGTTCGCCTTCACCGGGGCGCGCCGACAGCCCGGTCTCACGCCCTCCGCCCCGATGCGCCTCGCCGCACTCACCGCCTCCGTCACGGTCTCCCTGGAACTGGACGGGCTGTGGCTGCCCGACGATGCCGTGGTGCTGCGCACCCCGCAGGAGAAGTTCGCGCTGGTCGACCTGCCCCGCAACACCAACGCCTCCCCCGCCGTCTTCGGCGTGGCGTACGCCGCGCTCGGTCTGCTCGCCGGCGCCGGCGAGGAGGAGACCGCGGGTGCGCTGCGCGGGCGGCTCGACGAAGTGCGGCGCCAGGTCCACGAGTTGGCCGAGCACCCCGTCCCGCACGAGCGCGTCGCGGAACGGCTGGCGCTCAAGACACGCTCGTACGACCTCATGCGCGCGGCCACGACGGCGGCGGTCGTGGCCCGCGGCGGCCGGGCGATGGACCTGCGCGAACCCGCCCAACGGCTCGCCCGGGAAGGGATGTTCCTGCTGGTGCAGGGGCAGACGGCCGAGGTGCGACGGGCGCACCTCGACGCGCTGGCGGACATCTAGCCCGCGCCTCAGCTCGCGAAGGGCACCTGCGCCGACGGCGTGGACTGCTTGCCGAACGGGTGCTGCCACAGCCCCTGTTCGGCCAGGCGCGGCAGGACGCCCTCGCCGAACCAGTACGCCTCCTCCAGGTGCGGATAGCCGGAGAGCACGAACTCGTCGATGCCGAGGGCGTGGTACTCCTTGATCCGCTCGGCGACCTCGTCGTGGCTGCCGACCAGGGCGGTGCCGGCGCCGCCGCGGACCAGCCCGATGCCCGCCCACAGGTTGGGGTGGATCTCCAGCCCGTCCCGGTTGCCGCCGCCGTGCAGGGCGAGCATCCGCTGCTGCCCCTCGGACTCGCTGCGCGCGAGCCCGGCCTGTACGGACTTCACCGTCTCGGGGTCGAAGCCCGCGAGGAGCCGGTCCGCCTCGGCCCAGGCCTCCTCGGAGGTGTCGCGGGTGATGACGTGCAGCCGGATCCCGAAGCGCAGCGTGCGCCCCTGCTTGGCGGCGAGCCCCCGGATCCAGGCGATCTTCTCGGCGACCTGCGCGGGCGGCTCGCCCCAGGTGAGGTAGACGTCCACGTACTTGGCGGCCACCTCGCCGGCGATCGGTGACGATCCCCCGAAGTACACCTCGGGCACCGGGTCGGGCACGCGGGCCAACTTGGCGTCCTCGACCTGGAGGTGCTCGCCGCGCAGGTCGACGGTCTTGCCTTCCCACAACTGCCGCACGATCTCCAGGAATTCGCCGGTACGGCGGTAACGGGCGTCCTTGTCCAGGAAGTCGCCGTAGGCCCGCTGCTCGTGGCTCTCGCCGCCGGTGACGACGTTCAGGAGCAGCCGTCCGCCGCTCTGCCGCTGGAAGGTGGACGCCATCTGCGCCGCCAGCGTCGGTGAGACGAAGCCGGGGCGGAAGGCGACCAGGAACTTCAGGCGTTCGGTGTTCTGGCTGACCATGGCGGTGGTCAGCCACGCGTCCTCGCACCAGGCGCCGGTCGGGGTCAGCGCGCCCACGAAGCCCAGGTCCTCGGCGGCGCGGGCGATCTGGCTCAGGTAGGCGACCGTCGGCGGCCGGTCCCGGCCCGAGACGGTGGCCGGGGTGCCGTGGCCGCCGCCGACGACGTGCCGGCTGTCGCCGTTGGTGGGCAGGAACCAGTGGAAGGTGAGGGACACGGGGTCTCCGTTCGGTGGGTCGGGCCAGGGCTCTTGCAAAGGGCCCTAGAGGAGGCCGTGGCGGGGTGGCCGCGTGCCGTTGAGCACGTACCGGCCGATGTGCTGGATCTTCCAGCGGGTCGGGTCGTGCAGGGTGTGGGTGCGGGCGTCGCGCCAATGGCGGTGCAGGTTCAGGGAATTGAGCGCGGAGCGGGTGCCCGCCACTTCGAAGAGAGCGCCGGCGACCTCGACCGCCGCTTGCGCCGCCCGGACCTTGGCCGCGGCGACCGCGATGGACGCCTCGGCCGCCGTGTCGTCGGTCAGGTCGGCGCGCGCCGCGTCGACCGCTCGGGCGGCCTCGCGCAGCAGGGCCTCCGCCGACCGCACCTGGAGGGCGAGTTCACCGAACCGCTGGATCAGCAGCGGGTCCTCGGCGGCGCTGTCCAGGCCGCTCTCGAACCACGGCCTGCTCTTCGTGCGGACGAACTCCGCCGCCTCCGCCAGCGCTCCCCCGGCGATCCCCGCGTCGATGGCGGCGTGCAGCAACTGGGCGACCGCGCCATGGAGTTGCGGCCCTTCGAAGGTGAGGTGGTGGGGCAGGACCCGGTCGGCGGGCACCGGGACGTCGGCCAGCCGGACGGTGCCGCTGGCGGTCGTGCGCTGGCCCATGCCGTCCCAGTCGTCGACGACCGTGACGCCGGGGGCGTCCCTGGGCACGTAGGCCACATGCAGGTGGTCGGCCTCCGCGCGGGCCAGTACCGGGATCCAGTCGGCGAAGAGGGCGCCGGTCGAGTAGTGCTTGACGCCGGTCAGGACGTACGAGCCGTCCGGTCGCGCGGTGAGCCGGGTCCGGATGTCCTGGACGTGCTTGGTGCCGGCCTCCGACTGCGCGTTGCCGAAGCGGCGTCCCGCGAGCAGCTCCGCGAAGAAGAACTTCTGCTGCTGCGGGGTGCCCTGACGGCGGATCACATTGACGTAGGCGAAGTGGCTCTGCGGGATCTGGGCGAGGCTGCCGTCTGCCGCGCCGAGCAGGCGGAAGATCTCCGCGAGGGTGAGGGCGCTGACGTCGGCCCCGCCGTGCTCGGCGGGGACGGTGACGGCGAGCAGTCCGGACGCGGAGAGCCGGTCCAACTCCGCGCGTGGCAGCCTGCGTTCGGTGTCCCGTGCACAGGCTCCGGCGCGGAACTCCTCGGCGAGTGCGCCCGCGACGGCGAGGGCCTCCGCGTCGTCGGCGATGACATGGGCGGACATGGCGCTCAGCTCGCCGCCGCGAGGAGGGGGGTGCGGCCCAGCGCCGTCGAGAACTGGTCGACGACCTGGACGAGGGCTTCGGTGGCGGTCGGCGCGACGGTCAGGGCGCCGTCCTCGCGCACGGTGATGTCCTTGTCGAGGGTGAACCAGCCCTGCACGATGTGGGCCGCGCCCATGGAGCTGAGCACCGGGCGCAGGGCGTAGTCGATGGCCAGGACGTGGGCGGTGGAGCCGCCAGTGGCCAGCGGCAGCACGGTCTTGCCGGCCAGCGCGTACTGCGGGAGCAGATCCAGGAGCGCCTTGAGGACACCGGAGTAGGAAGCCTTGTACACGGGGGTACCGACGACGACGCCGTCGGCGCGCGCGAAGAGCTCGGTGGCCTCGACGATGGCGGGGTGCCGGAAGTCAGCGCCGAGCAGGGCCTCGGCGGGGATGGTGCGCACGTCGAGCGGGATCACCTCGTGGCCCTGGGCGATCAGGCGCTGGTCGAGGTGGCGCAGGAGCCGGTTGGTGCGGGAGGAGGCGGAGGGGCTGCCGGATACGGACAGGACGGTGGCCATGGGTCCTCTTTCGGGGCGGCGGGGCGCTCGCGCGTCTGCGGGCTGCCCGGAGGGATGCGGTCAGGCGTGCGCGGGGACGGACTGCGGCTCCGTGTCCGGGAGTTGGGCCTCCAGTTCGCGCACGAGCGGCAGCACTCGCTTGCCGAAGTACTCGACCTCCTCGTGGTAGTGGAGGAAGCCGAGGAGGAGCAGGTCGACGCCGAGCTTCTTGTAGGCGACGATCCGTTCGGCGATCTGCTCGGGGGTGCCGATGAGCCCCGTACGGAAGCCGTCGTTGTACTGGATCAGGTCCTCGAAGGCGGAGTCCTGCCACATGCCCTTCTTGTCGGCCGTGGACTGTCCCGCCTGCTTGACCGCCGCGCCGAAGCCCTCGACGGCCTCGGTGTCGGCCTTGGCGATGATCTCGCGGAGCGTGTCACGGGCCTCGGCCTCGGTGTCGCGGGCGATGAGGAAGCCGTTGAGACCGAACTTCGGTGCGGTGCGCCCGGCTTGGGCCGCCGCGGCGGCCACGTCGGCGATCTGCTCGCTGACCCCGTCGAAGTCCTTGCCGTTGGAGAAGTACCAGTCGGAGACGCGGCCGGCCATCGCGCGGGCGGCGGTGGAGTTGCCACCCTGGAAGATCTCGGGGTGCGGACGTTCGGCGGTGTTGAGGGGCTTGGGCTTGAGGGAGAAGTCGCGCAACCGGTAGAAGTCCCCGGCGAGTTCGGTGTGGTCCTCGGTCCAGATCCGGCGCAGCGCGGTGATGAACTCCTCGGCGCGGCGGTAGCGCTCGTCGTGCTCCAGCCAGGGCTCGCCCAGGGCGGTGAACTCGCCCTTGAACCAGCCGGAGACGACGTTGACGGCGAAGCGCCCATGGGACAAGTGGTCGGCGGTGGCGCCGAGTTTGGCGAGGACGCCGGGGTGCCACAGCCCGGGGTGGACGGCGGCGATGACCTTCAGACGCTGGGTGGCGAGCAGCAGGGCGAGGCTGAAGCTGGTCGACTCGTGCTGGAACTCGGCGCCGTAGCTGGCCATGTAGCGGACCTGGCTGAGCGCGTACTCGAAACCGTTGTTCTCGGCGAGGACGGCGAGTTCGCGGTTGTACTCGTATCCCCAGTCGGTGCGCTGTTCGATCTTGCTGGTGACCAGTCCCCCACTGACGTTGGGGACCCAGTAGGCGAATTTCACGGGCGCGGTGGGCATGCGGAACTCCTGTTGCGGAATGTTTTCGGGCACGCCGAATTCGGCCGGGGCGAACTCCGGGGAATGTCAGGCGCGAACGAAAGAAGAGCGGCGGATCACGGGACGGGGGTGAGGGGGATCAGGCCGCGGTACAACAGGAGGCGCTGGAGACGCGCGCGAGGTCGACATGGCGTCGCCGCGTGAGGTCCAGTCGCATCATCATGCCGTCGATCGTGGCAGCAGGCCGCGACGGGCGTCAAGGAAAACCCGACCGGTCTCGTATCGCGGACCATTGAATTTCACGAACGTGTGACAGGGAAACCCTTGAATGCGCCGGGAAATCGGCCGCATTCTGCGGGCATGCGGACCGAACAACTGGAATACATAGCTGCCGTGACCCGGCTCGGTTCACTGCGCCGGGCCGCGGAGGAACTGCGCCTGTCGCAGCCCGCGTTGAGCGAGACGGTACGGAATCTCGAACGCGAACTCGGCGTCGATCTCCTGGAGCGCAAGCGGTCCGGGGCGACGATGAGCGCGGAGGGCCGGGAGCTGCTGCCGAAGATCGTCGACGTGCTGGACGCCGTGGACCGGCTGCGGGTGGCGGCCGGCGAGCAGCACCGGATCAGCCGCATGGTGCGGGTGGGCACGGTCAACGCGGCGACCGTGCCGCTGCTGCTGCCCGTCGTCCGTGACTTCCGTGCCTCGCATCCGCTCACCCAGGTCGAGGTGGTCGGCGCGCAGCAGACGGACATCCACCGGGCGCTGTCGGAGGGCGGGTTCGATCTCGGTCTGGTCAATCACCTGGACGGCGACGACATGCCCACCGACTTCGAGTCCACCGAGCTGCTGTCCGGGCTGCCGGTGGTGTGCCTGCGTCCGGACAGCCCGTTGGCGTCCCGGTCGAGCGTCACGGTGGAGGAGCTGCTCACCGAACCGCTGATCGGCATGCGGTCCGGCTATGTCATGCACCGCTACGTCCACCGGCTGCTCGGCGGACGGGACCCGGCCTTCGCGTATTCGACCGACGGCGCCGAGATGGGCAAGCTCATGGTCGCGGAGGGACTGGGGGCGACGGTCCTGCCCGACTTCAGCGTGGTGGGGGATCCGCTGGAGCGGCTCGGCACGATCACCTACCGGCCCATCGCCGGCGCCACGGCCCGGGTCCTGCTGATGCTGCGCCGCCGCCGCGCGGAGTCGGTGCCGCAGGCGGCCGGGGATCTGCACGAGGCGTTCGTACGACGGTCGCGGGAGCTGGCCGAGGCCCGCGTCTGACGGGCTCGGGCGCGGACGGAACGGTTCCGGACGCGAGAGGACACGGCCTGCCGGTGACCGGTCGCGGATTCACTCGTTTGTCGGAGCGGAACAGCAACGTGTCCCCGCGGTACAGCATCGCGTCCCCTCTCCGAAAGCGTCCCGCCCATGCACCTTCGCTCGCGCCGGCGCCCCTCGGCAGGCACCAGGCCACCGTTCCTGGAGGTCGAGTCCCTCCTCGTCGAGCAGTACGGGGAGCTGGTCCGCCTGGCGCATCTCGTCCTGCCCCCGACGCTCGGCCGGCACCGCCGGGTGCTCGTGGCGCACTCCTTGGTGCAGCGGGCACTGCCGGGCGTACGCGCGCTGCCGGGGCCCACCGTTCCGCACCAGCGTGCGCAGAAGCGCGAAGGGGACGCCGTGGAGCGCTCGTTGCTGGTGGAGGTGGTGCGCGGCGCGCTGTCGTACGGCCGGGGTCCGCGGCTGTGGCCCGCGCGGTTCGCATCCCCGGGGACACTGCTGCCCGGGCTCCCGCTGGTGGTGGGCCTGCGGTTGTTCCCGCAGTCGGGCGGCGTGGACGAACTCGCCCTGGCGCAGCGGCTGTCCGGCGTCCCGGCGGCGGCGCGCGCCGCGTTCCTGCTGCGCTCGGTGCACGGCATGGGCGACGAGGCCGTGCACCAGCTGCTGTCGGACGCCGACGCGCGGGACCCGGAGGCCGCCCTGCGGACCGCGGACGCCCTGGACGAGAGCGTGGGTCCGCGGGCCGCCGCGCTGCTGACCTCGCTGGAGTTCGACGCCTGCGCCCTGCAGGCGAGCCCCACCGACCTGCTGCGTCGCAGGCGCCGGACCCGGCTGGGTCTGGCCGCGCTGGCGCTCCTCGCGGTGACGGGGGTGACGCTGGTGGCGACCACGTCCGGGGGCACGACGTCCGAGGCGGGGGCGCCGGCCTCCGTCGCGGGCAGCGCCTTCGGTCCGGCGGGCCTGGTGCGCACTCCGGCGGGGGTGTGGGACAACACCTCGCGCATGGACTTCACCGCCTGGCCCGCGCGCGGAAGCCGCGTGCACGACGACGACCTGCTCGGGCGCGCCCTGTCCGCGTGGACCCGTCCCGCACGGCGGACCCATGTCACCCTCGCCCCCGGCACGACGGCCACCGCGCCCGCGTCGACGCCCCAGCTCCTGTACGCGGGGGACGTCGACGACCGTGCAGTCGTCCTGCTGTACGACGGTCAACGCCTAGCCCGATACGACGAGTTGAGTTCATCCGGAAAGGGCGCGGAGCTGAGCGTCGCCCGTGCCGACGACGCGGACGTCACCACGGCGGCGGCCGTGGACCTCGGTCCGAGCAAGCAGGGCAAGGGCACCGTCCGCTATCTGCTGGCGCCCTGGGTCGCCGAGGCGCAGACCCGTGACCTGCTGCGGCCCGACGTCCTGGCCCGACCGCTGGCCGTGGGCAAGGAAGGGGTCACCGGCCCGGTTCCGACCGTGCCCGCGGGGGATGGCTGTCTGAGTCGGCCGGTGCTGCAACTGCGGTCCTCCGACCGCGTCGCCGAGCATCACGCGTTCCTGCTCGCCGGAGTGGGCGACCTGTCGCCGGTCCACCTCACCTACACCCCGTTGCCCGGGCACGGCACTCCGCCCGCCCGGCAGCCCCGGGAGGCGACCGGTCCCGCGGCGCTGCTTGCGTGGGCTCATCAGGCGTGCGGGCTCGCCTCGTTGCGCGGTACCGGCGTCCGGGCCGTCAACGTCTGGGACTTCGCCGAGCAGGAGTTGCCCGACGGGGGCGGTCACGCCGTGTGGACCTGCGCCCGCGCGGACTCCTGGCGCGGACCCGGCGATGTGACGGTGACGCTCCGCACCAGCCGGGACTCCCTGACCGCACCGGCCCGTCGGGTCGCCGGGGCCCGCTCCACCGCGGCCTGCAGCCGGTTCGGCCAGCATGTCGTGGCCGCCACGGGCTGGCGGTCGCCGCGCGGGCACTGGTTCGTGGTGGCGGCGGGCAGTCGTGCCGTGACCGGATTGACCGTGACGGGTGCGGTGTCGGCCTCGAAGGAGGGGCGGACACTCGCGCTGCCCGCGCCCGGCAAGCCCCGGGTCGATGTGCGGGCGCGGCTGGCCACGGGAGAGTCGCTGGACGCCGTCGGCGCGCGGTGACTGAGCGGGACGGACTCCGGTCCGTCCCCGCGGGCAGTGCGGTCAGTCGTCGTCGCCGACCGGAACCACCACGAGGAACGCGTCCGACTTGAGGTCCATCACGACCGTCGCGGGTATCCCCGCGGCACGGCGCTGGGCCGCGTACTCCTCCGCCGGCCACGACCCCCGCGGACCCCCTGCGGAAAACCGCTCCAACACCTTCGCGCTCATAGCGGAAGACACCTCCGTCGTCGGTTCCTCGAATCCTCACGACCACCGTCGTAGGGTTCGCCTGCCCCCGATGTGTCCGAACATGTTGGGCCGGTGCACGGAGTCCTCCCGCGTCCATCGCCCTCCCGAGGGAAACGGGCTGTTGCGGGTAGACGGCTGTTTCCCGCGCCTGTCCCGGACCGAAGCAACAGACCGCCCGCCGTCCCCCTCCTCCGGAGTCCGCACCATGAACGTCTCGGTCGTCCTGTTCACCTCCGATCTGCGCCTGCACGATCACCCACCCCTGCGGGCCGCGGGCGATGACCGTCAGGTGGTGCCCCTGTTCGTGCGCGACCGGGCGGTGACCGCCGCCGGATTCGCCGCGCCGAACCGGCTGGCGTTCCTCGCCGACTGTCTGCGCGATCTCGACGCCGGTCTGCGGGAGCGCGGCGGCCGGCTGGTGATCCGCTCCGGCGACGTCGTCGACGAGGTGTGCAAGGTGGCCGCCGAGACGGACGCCGACGAGGTGCACATGGCGGCCGACGGCAGCGCCTACGCACAGGCGCGCGAGGGACGGCTGCGGCGGGCCCTGGAGGCGGTGGGACGGCGGCTGCGCGTGCACGACACGGTGACGACGGTCGTCGCGCCGGGCGCTGTGACCCCGGCCGGCTCGGACCACTTCGCGGTGTTCACGCCGTACCTCCGTCACTGGTCGGGACAGCCGACGCGTGCTTCCCTCGCCGCGCTCCGCGAGGTGCGCGTCCCGGACGGCGTCGGCTCCGAGCCGCTGCCCTCCCGCGCCGGTCTGTCGGGCCTGTCACCCGCGCTCGCCGCGGGCGGGGAGGTGGAGGGACGCAAACGGGTCGCGGCCTGGCTGCGCGCGGGCATCACGACGTACGAGGACGGTCACGACGACCTGGCGGGCGACGTCACCTCCCGGCTCTCACCGCATCTGCATTTCGGCACGGTCTCCCCCGTGGAGCTCCTCCACCGGGCCAGGCAGGTCGGCGGACCGGGAGCGGATGCCTTCGTACGGCAGCTCGCGTGGCGGGACTTCCACCGCCAGGTCCTGGCCGCCCGCCCGGCTGCCGCCCTCGTCGACTACCGCACCAAGCGGGACCGGTGGCGTACGGAGGACGATGCCCGCGAGGACGTCGAGGCGTGGAAAGAGGGCCGTACCGGCTACCCGGTGGTCGACGCGGCGATGCGCCAACTGCGCCACGAGGGCTGGATGCACAACCGCGGCCGGCTGCTGACCGGAAGCTTCCTCACCAAGACGCTGTACGTCGACTGGCGGGTCGGCGCCCGCCACTTCCTCGATCTGCTGGTGGACGGCGATGTGGCCAACAACCAGCTCAACTGGCAGTGGATGGCGGGCACCGGCACGGACTCCCGCCCCAACCGGGTCCTCAATCCGGTGACCCAGGCGAAGCGCTACGACCCCGACGGCGCGTACGTCAGGCGCTGGGTGCCCGAACTCGCCGCGCTCGAAGGCGGCTCGGTGCACGAGCCGTGGAAGCAGAAGGGGTTCGACCGTGCCGCGATCGGCGACTACCCGGACCCGGTCGTCGAGCTTTCGGAAGGCCTCGCCCGCTTCAAGCAGGCCCGCGGCCTCGACTGAGGAAACGGAGCCATGAAGCCCGCACGGGCGATAACTACACATAAAGGCTAAATAAGGGCACAATGGCTGTACGCGGCACTTGTCCGCAGACCGCATCAGACGCGGTCAGGCCTGCAAGTCAAAGGAGACGACTCATGGCCAACGTCTCGCACACCAGAGGTGACATCACCGGCCACCCTGATGTTTCCGAAATGCGGGCACGGTACGCCCGTATGCTCGGCGGTCGCGATGTGGTGCTCATGGACGGCCCGGTGTTCCTGCTCGGCCTCTACTGCGCCGTGTCCCCCTGGATACTCCACTACACGACGAGCCAGCCCGCCCTCGTGACCCACAACCTGATCGTGGGCATCGCGATCGGCCTGCTGGGGCTCGGGTTCACCGCCGCCCCCGCGCGGATGTACGGCCTGAGCTGGGCCATGTCCGCACTGGGCGTATGGATGATCGTCTCGCCGTGGATCGTCGGCGACAGCCCGGACACCGGTGTCGTGCTGAACAACATCATCGTCGGCGCGCTGGCCGTGATCCTGGGCCTGCTGTGCGCCGTCGCGGCGGCGAGGAGCGCGCCCAAGGCGTAGTTCGAAAGGACGGGACGAGAAGGTGGCCGGTCCGCAGTCATCGCGGGCCGGCCGCCCCCACGCCCGCGCCTGTCCCGAGTGCCTCTCTCAGTGCCTCGGGACCATCCACGGCTCCGTCGAGAGCGGGCTGCCGGTCTCCAGGAGCGACTTGAGGTTGGACAGCACCGCCGGCCAGCCGCCCGACACGTCGGCGAGTTCGCCCTGGTCGTTGAGGTCCTCGTGGGTCACGGTGAGCCGGACGATGTCCTCGTGCGGCTGAATGTCGAAGGTCACCCGGGAGAACAGGTCCTCCCGCCCCTCGTTCTCCGGCGCGCCCCAGGTGGTGACCAGACGGGTCGGCCGCTCGCTCTCCACGACCGAGCCGACCACGTCGGCGATGCCGGAGCCGTCGAGACGGACATGCTCCCAGCGTGAACCCGGGCGCCAGTCCGAGACATTGCGGTGACCCCAGTAGACGGCGGTCAGGTCCGCGTCGGTGAGCGCGTCCCAGACCTTCTCGGGCGTGCTGCTGATGTAGGTGACGTACACGAATGTGGGCTTGTCGGTCATGGCTTCCTCGGCTCGTCGTTTCACGGCGCTCAGCACGCTCAGGCGCGGGCGCTCGAACTTGTCGATCCAGCGCTCCTGGATCTCGTGGAGCGGGACCGGATTGAGGTAGTGCAGCTTCTCCCGCCCCCGCCGCACCACGCTGACCAGGTTGGCGGCCTCCAGCACTGCCAGGTGCTGGGTGACCGACTGACGTGTCATCTCGATGTGCTCGCACAGCTCACCCAGCGTCTGACCGTTCTGCTCGTGCAGCCGGTCGAGCAGCCGGCGGCGCGTCTCGTCGGCCAGCGCCTTGAAGACCTTGTCCATCCCTGAGTCATTCTCCGATCGCACACTCAACGTTATGCAGGCAATTACCTGCATGTCAATGCGGAAGGGGATCTACGCAGGTCAGCGCGCCTTGTCCGCAAGCGCCGCCAGCTCCCGCCGATGTGCCGCCACCCACTCCTGAGCACGCTTCACTTCCGCCACGGCCCCTTGCGCGCGCAGTCCCACCATGGCCGGCTCCCCGCGGTCGGCCCCGGCCTCGATCCCCCGCCGGCAACGGTCCTGCCACCACAGAACGGTGTCGAGCAGCCGGTCGCGGCCGGCGAGGCCGTACGCGTCGCAGATCAGCCCGATCCGGCGTGCCGCCTCGGGCACGTCCGTCACTGCCGGACCGAGATCCAGGTACTGCCAGCAGAGGTGGGCGACGTCGTGGATGCGTTCACCGGGGGCCGCGAGGTCCCAGTCGATGAAGGCGAGCGGGCGCCATCGGTCGCCGTCCACGGCGTAGACCGTGTTCTTGGGCGCGAGGTCGTTGTGGCACACGACCTCGCCGCCCGCCGCGGACCCCGTACCGGCTGTGAGGTCGTGGAACTCCCTTACGAGTCGCGCGACTCGGGCCAGTCCGGCATCGCTGCGGGCGTCCTCCCGCTCCCGCGGAGTCACCGCCGCCCGTCCCTCGATGTGGTCGAGGATCTCCCGGCCCTGAGCGTCCGTACCGAGGTGTCGGGGCGCGCCCTGCCAGCCATGCCGCTCAAACAGGGCGAGTACGTCACGGACGTAGGCGGATCTGTCGGAAGGTGTACGGCGCACCGTGGCCCCGACCCTGACAACCCGGTTCACAGCGCCACCGCTGAGCACCGCCTCTTCCCCGGCTGTCTCTTCCTCCGTGCGGAACGAGATCCACAGGTCCGGCGGCAGGTCCGGCCGGTCCGGTACCGGACGGGGCTCCTCGTGCCAGGCGTCGCCCGCGACCTCCGTGGCGACCCGGCGCCAGAAGCGGGCCGCGGGTGGGTTGTCGTGCTGGAAGGCGATCTCCCACGCGCCCGGATGCCGGGCGACGATCTCCAGGACGGCGCGCAGTCCGATGCCCGAACGGCGTGCGCCGCGCACCACGAAGAAGCTGTTCAGTACGCGTGTACTGCTGTCCAGGCCGCGCACGAACGCGAAGCCGACGGGGCGGTCGTCGAGCAGGAGAAGGTAGGGCGCCCAACCCGGGTCGGTGAGCGCCGAGTTGAGGCGTTCGGCGCGGAAGGTGCCGTCGGGGTTGGGCAGGACGCCGCGCATCCCGGACAGGTCGTGCCGGAACATCAGCCAGAGGCGTTCGATGACGGCTCGGTCGTCGGAGGTGGCGGCGCGCACGGATACGGCTGGCATGGAACTCCCTTGCAGCAGAGGGGTGGTGGCCGAGGAGGCGGGCGGCGGGCACGCAGAAAGCCTCCCCGGCGGACGGTGCCGGGGAGGCTTTCTGAGGTGGCAGGGATTTTAGCGTGCCGACAGTGCCGGCAGGGGCCTTCGGGTGCCGTCAGGTACCCGCGGGTTCCGCGTCCGGGGTCGCCTCGGTGACGTACTCCTCGGTGATCTCCTTCGGGCCGAACGGCCAGACCTTCTCGTACCGCGCCCACAGGAAGAACGCGGCGCAGCCGAGGGCGAGCCAGGCCAGGGACCATTCGATGGGGTGGCGGCCCGGGGAGTTGCGGTCGGCGTAGCCGTAGATCACGCACCAGCCGATGAACGCGACGATGCTCGGCACCGGGTAGAGCCACATGCGGTAGGGGCGCCGCAGGGTCGGCTGGCGTCGGCGGAGCACCGTGAGCGCGATGATCTGGGCCAGCGCCTGGACGATCACCATGACCGTGGTGAGGAGTTGGATCAGGGTCGCGAGGTCCGTGTGACGGCCGATCAGGAAGCCGATCGCGGTGATCACGCCCATGGTGGCCAGGCCCAGCATCGGGAAGCGGTGCTTGGGGTGCAGTTTCGCGTAGGGGCGGAAGAAGACCCGGTCGCGAGCCGCGTCGTAGGGCACCCGCGAGCCGCCGAGCAGGCCGGCGAAGACCGAGGCGAACGCCGTGATGAGGATCAGTACCGTCACGGTGTCGGCGGCGCCTTTGCCCCAGGTCTCCTCAAGGACGGCCGAGGCGACGGAGGTGGACGCGATGTCGTCAGGGTTCGTCATGCGGTGCCAGTCGATGACACCCAGCGTGCCGATCTGGAGGAGCAGGTAGATCGCCATGATGCCGACGATCGAGAAGAGGATCGAGCGGGGCAGGTTGCGGCCGGGGTCCTTGATCTCCGCGCCCATGTAGGCAGTCGTGTTGTAGCCCAGGTAGTCGTAGATGCCGATCGTCAGACCCGCGGCGAAGCCCAGCCAGAAGTGGTCGCTCATCAGGTCGAAGGCGTGCGCCGGGTAGGTGAAGGCGAGGTCGGGGCTGAAGTCCGAGGCCGCCGCGACGATGACAAGGAGCACCGACGCGATCATCACCGCCCACATCACGGCCGTGATCCGCGCGATGTGCTCGATGCCGCGCCACAGCAGGAGCACGACCAGGGCGATGACGCCGAGGCCGATGAGGTCGCCGCCGGTCCGGCCCAGATCCGGTGCGAGGTAGCCGAGGTACTGGACGAAGCCGACCACGCCCGTGGACATGATCAGCGGGATGAAGAGCATCGCCGTCCACACGAACAGGAACGGCATCAGCCGGCCCGTGCGGTACTGGAAGGCCTGGCGGAGATAGACATAACTGCCGCCCGAGCCGGGCATCGAGGCGCCCAGCTCGGCCCAGACGAGGCCGTCGGCGAGCGCGAGGACGGCACCGGCGACGAAGCCGATCACCGCCTGCGGGCCGCCGAACGCGGCGACCATCAGCGGGATCGTCACGAACGGCCCGATGCCGCACATCTGGCTCATGTTGATGGCGGTGGCCTGGAACAGGCCGACACGCCGGACGAAGCCACCAGAAGGTGGCGGGCTACCGGACATGGGGACTCCTGGAGGTGGGCGCGAGCCGCCCGGCGGGGCCGACTGGGCGATAAAGTTAAGGAGCCTTACTTGATGCGTCAAGAGGTAGCCCCCTATGCGTGAGAATGGTGCGATGCCCGCCAGTGACGTCGTAGAGCAGCAGGGACAGCCGTGGAACCGGCAGCGCCTGCGCAGCACCAACGAGCGACTGCTCCTCGACCGGCTGCGCTCCGCCGGAGCGGCGTCCCGCGCCCAACTCGCCCGCGAGACGGGCCTGTCCAAGCCGACCGTCTCCAGCGCGCTGGCCTCGCTGGCGGCGGCGGGCCTGGTGCACGAGGTCGGCACGCACGCTCCCGAGCGGGGTCGTACGGCCGTGCTGTACGCCCCCGACCCGGCCGCCGGATACGCGCTCGGGGTCGACGTCGGCCGCAGCTGGCTGCGCGTGGCCGTGGCCGACCTGGACGGCGCGGTGGTCGCCCGCGCGGATGTCCGCAACCGCGCCCGCGGCTCCGCCGCCATGGCCGACCTCGTGGTCGGCGCGGCCCGTGAGGTCGTCGCGAGTTCCGGCGTGGACCCGGTCGAGGTGGTGCACGGGGTGGTGGGCACGCCCGGCGTGTACGACGAGAAGCGGCGGCGGGTGCGGTACGCGATGCATCTGCCGGGGTGGGGTCGCGCGGGCCTGATCGACCGGATGGGCGAGGAGCTGGGCATCCCGCTGGAGGTGCACAACGACGCCAACCTGGCCGCGCTCGGCGAGTACACCTACGGCGTCGGCGCGGGCAGCCGGCTGTTCGCGTACATCCTGATCGGCACCGGTCTCGGCATGGGCGTCGTGGCCGAGGGCAAGCTGTTCACCGGCGCGCACGGGCTGGCCGGCGAGATCGGGTTCCTGCCGTGGCCTGGTCAGCAGAAGCCCGAGACACTGGAGGACGCGGTGTCGGGCGTGGCCGTCGTCGAGGCGGCGCGCGCCTTCGGGATGAGCGGCCAGCTGACGGCCAAGGCCGTGTTCGACGCGGCCCGGCACGGCAACCCGGCCGCGGTGCAGGCCGTTCAGCTGGAGGGCGAGCGGATCGCGCACACGGTCGCGGCGGCGGCCGCGGTGCTCGACCCGGATCTCGTGGTGCTGGGCGGCGGGGTGGGTCACAGCGTCGACCTGCTGCTGCGCCCCGTGCGCGAGCGGCTGCGGGCGCTCACGCCGCTGCGGCCCAAGGTGGCGCCCAGTCGGCTGGGCGAGGACGCGGTGCTGCTGGGTGCGGTGGCGACAGCTCTGGGGACCGCTCGGGACGTCGTCTTCGAGCGCCGGTCGGCCGCGTCCTGACCAACTCCTGCGACGGCTCCGGTGATTGACAGGGCTCATGCGCCGCCCTACCTTGAGCCGCGTTAGTAAAGTTTCCTAACTTGATGTCGACCTCGCCACTGGTCGACCTGCCACTGGTCGACCCTGAACCTGATGACGGCCCTGAACCTGATGAGGTCCCGCTCCCCCGAGACCTCGATGACGGCTTGGAGACCCCTGTGTTCCGTCGCCCCACCGCCGGACGCCGCCCGCTCGCCACGACCGCCCTCACCCTCGCCCTGCTCGGCACCCTCACGACGAGTGCGTGGACCGAGCCGCACGAGAGCGCCCCGCACGTCCGCCCCACCCACGTCTCCGCCGGAGCCGGCGGCGCCACCCCGCTCTCGGGCTACGCGATCCAGTCGACCGCCAAGGTGAGCGACCCGGCGGCCGCAGTCTCCTCCCCGGGCTACCCCACGACCGGCTGGCACGCCGCGGGTCCGCGCTCCACCGTCCTCGCCGCCCTGCTGGCCGACGGCCTGTACGCCGACCCCTTCCACTCGACCAACCAGCAGAAGATCCCGAAGGCCGACTTCCAGGTCCCCTGGTGGTACCGCTCCGACTTCACCGTCGCCGACACCTCGGAGCGCACGTACCTCGATTTCAGCGGGGTGATCTCGGCGGCCGACGTGTACGTCAACGGCAAGCAGGTCGCCACGACGAAGGACGTCACGGGCGCCTACACCCGGCACGAGCTGGACGTGACCTCGCTCGTCCGCTCCGGCACCAACACGGTCGCCTTCCGCATCCAGCCCAACGACCCGAACAAGAACCTCACCATGGGCTGGATCGACTGGCTCCAGCCGCCGCCCGACGAGAACATGGGCATCGTCCGCGACGTCGTCGTGCGCCGCGGCGGACCGGTCGCGCTGCGCGACGCCCACGTGGTGACCACCCTGGCCGTCCCGTCGCTGGCCGGCGCCGACCTGACGGTCAAGGTGCAGGCCCGCAACGACTCGGACGGGCCCGTCACGGCGAAGGTCTCGGGCAGCATCGGCACCACCTCCTTCGAGAAGCCCGTGGCGCTGGCCGCGCACGAGACGAAGACCGTCAGCTTCACGCCCTCCGAGATCCCGGGGCTCCATCTGACCTCCCCGAAGGTGTGGTGGCCCGCAGGCATGGGCGACCAGCCGCTCTACGACCTCGACCTCACCGCCACCGTGGCCGGCACCGCCTCCGACACCGCGCACCAGACCTTCGGCATCCGTGACGTGCAGGCGCCGCTCGACTCCGACGGCGCCCGCCAGTACCGGATCAACGGCCGCAAGCTGCTGATCAAGGGCGGCGGTTGGTCACCGGACGAGTTCCTGCGCTGGGACCGGACCTATGTCGAGGACCGCCTCAAGTACGCCCTCGACCTGGGCCTGAACACCATCCGTCTCGAAGGGCACATCGAACCGGACGAGTTCTTCGACATGGCGGACCGCTACGGCATCCTCACCCTCCCCGGCTGGGAGTGCTGCGACAAGTGGGAGGGGCAGGTCAACGGCGACGAGCGGGGCGAGAAGTGGACCGCCGCCGACTATCCGGTCGCGGGGGCGTCGATGGCCGCCGAGGCCGCCCGGCTACGCGACCACCCGAGCGTCATCTCGTTCCTCATCGGCAGCGACTTCGCCCCCGACGCGACCATCGAGAAGACGTACCTCGACGCACTCAGGGCCGCCGACTGGAAGACTCCGGTCGTCGCCGCGGCCTCCGCCAAGTCCTCGCCGGTGAGCGGCAGTTCGGGCATGAAGATGACCGGCCCCTACGACTGGGTCCCGCCGAACTACTGGTACGCCAAGCGTGAGGGCGGCGCCACCGGCTTCAACTCCGAGACCAGCGCGGGCCCCGACATCCCCACCCTGGACACCCTGCGCCGCATGATGACCCCGGCCGAACTCGACACCCTCTGGAAGAACCCGGACGCCAAGCAGTACCACCGCTCACCGTCCTCGACCTTCGCCACCCTCAAGCTCTACGACAACGCCCTCACCGGCCGCTACGGCGCCCCGACCGGCCTGGCCGACTACGTCCGCAAGGCCCAGCTCGCCCAGTACGAGAACGTCCGCGCCCAGTTCGAGGCGTACGGCCGCAACGCCACCGACGCCTCCAAGCCCTCGACCGGTGTCGTGTACTGGATGTTCAACAGCGGCTGGACCTCCCTGCACTGGCAGTTGATGGACCGTTACCTCGACCAGGGCGGCGCCTACTTCGGCGCGAAGAAGGCCGGCGAGCCGCTGCACATCCAGTACTCCTACGACGACCGCTCGGTCACCGTGGTGAACAACCGGCACGCCTCGGCGGGCCAACTCACCGCACGGGCCACCCTGTTCAACACCGACGGCACCCAGAAGTACGACAAGAGCGTGACCGGGGTGACGGTCGCCGGGGACGGCGCGCACAGCACCCCGCTCACCCTGCCCGCCTCGGTGAGCGGACTGTCGACGACGTACCTGGTGCGGCTGACGCTGACCGACGCGTCCGGCAAGGAGGTGAGCCGGAACGTGTACTGGCTCTCCACCAAGCCCGACACACTCGACTGGGCCAACACCGACTGGTACTACACGCCGACGACGAGCTACGCCGATCTCAAGGGGCTCAGTTCGATGGCGCAGGCGCCTGTGTCGGCCCAGGGATCCACGGTGTCGGCCGACGGCACGTCGACCACGACCGTCACGATCCGCAACACGGGCACGGGGAGGACGCCTTCGCTGCTCACGGACGTCCATCTGGTCGACGCCCAGGGCAGGCCGGTGCTGCCGGTGCGGTGGTCCGACGACCAAGTGAGCCTGTGGCCGGGCGAGTCGACGACGTTGACCGCCACCTACCGGACGGCGGATCTGCGCGGATCGGCGCCGACCGTGCGGGTCTCCGGCTGGAACACGGCGGAGCGGACGGTCCCGGCGGGCGCGCCGGAACCGTCCGGTCGCCTCAGCTCACGTTGAGCGCGGTGTCGTCGACGACGAAGGACGTCTGGAGGGTGGATCCCTCGACGCCGCTGAACTTGATGGTGGCGGTGGTGCCGGCCAGGGAGGACACGTCGAAGCTCTTCAGGACGTATCCGGAGGCCGCGTTGAGGTTGGAGTACGTGGCCAGGGTGGTGGATCCGGCGGTGACCGTCAGCTTGTCGTAGGCGGTACTGGTGGTGGTCTCCGCGGTGTCCACGTGCAGATAGAAGCTCAGGGTGGCGGAGCAGCCGGACGGGATGGTCACCGACTGGGACAGGGTGTCGGTGTGGGCCGATCCGTAGCCGTCGAGCCAGGCCTTGTAGGAGCCGGTACGGGCGGCCTCGCCGCTGTCATTGGTGATGACACCGCTACTGGCGGTCCAGGTGGTGGCCCCGGACTCGAAGCCCTGGTTGCCCAGGAGCTGGGCCGCGGTGCAGGTGCCGCCGCCACCGTCGTCGCCGCCACCGCTGTCGCCCTCACCGGCGAGCCAGGCGGTGGCGTTGAGGGCGAGCGGCGCGTTGGTGGCGCCGGAGTCGTTCCAGCCGTCGTAGAGGGTGTTGCCGGACTGGCCGGTGCCGTCGTCGACCGGTGAGGTGTCGCCCCAGAAGGCGACGCGACCGCTGCCGAAGGTGCTGGTCGCGAAGAAGGCGCCGGTGTTGCCGGAGTAACCGGAGCGGTAGAGCAGGCCCTTGACCGAGGAGTTGTCGGCCGGCTTGAGCGTGGCCGTGGTGCCGTCGGCGATCAGGCTCTTGGTGACCGTGCCGAAGGAACCGTGCAGCACGGGATTCGTGCTGTCGCTGATGGCGGCCGGGTAGCCGGAGCTGACGTCGAGGGTGTCGACGGAGAAGCCGAACGGGTCGGTCGAGTCGACGCTGTTGTTGGTCATCAGGTCGTTGAAGATCTCGACCGCGTCCTCGCCGTCGTTGTTGCGGTCGGCGCCGGTGTGGTCGGAGATCATGAACAGCCCGCCGCCGGCCTTCACGAAGTTCATGATCGCCGTCTTCTCGGCGGTCGTGAACAGCGTGTTGGGCTCGGGCAGGACCAGCGTGTCGAAGTTCGACAGGTCGGTCGTCGACGAACCGCCGTACGTCAGCGCGCCGGTGGCGGTCTTGAGGCTGTAACTGCCGGTCTTCTGCAGGGCGACACCCCACGAGGACAGGGCGCCGGTCCAGTCCGTCTCGGCGGACGGGGTGGAGTCCTGGGAGAGCGGGTCTGGCTTGCTGGTGGAGATGATCCAGTCGGCGTTGCCGGCCTCTTCGGCATGGCCGTCGTCGAAGAGGATGCGGTGCGTGGTCGCCGCGTGAGCGGGGGCGGCGGTGACGGTGGCCTGGATCGCGGCGCCCGTGGTGAGCAGACCGAGCGTCGCGAGAGCGGCGGTGAGTCTCTGGCGTGGCCTGGGGAGTCCGAGCATCCTGCTTACCTCCGTGCGGAGTTGGGGGTGATGGGGGGAGAGCGATGCGGGACCGTGACTACGCGCGTAGACACAGCACATCTGCGCGCGTAGAAATGCGGCCGGAGGACACCTGCGCGACCGGCCGCTTGAACGGTACATGGCAGGAGTGGGGGTGAACAGGCGTCATCCGGCACACCCGGCCCGACGTTGACCGGACGTTGACCGTCGATTGAGAAACGGAACGGACTGTCCCACCCCCCAACGGGCATCCGCTTCATGCAGAGGTACTTGACGAAGAGGGGCGGAGATGGAGATTTCGGGCATCATCAGTGCCATCGTGATCGGCATCATCATCGGTGTGCTGGGGCGGCTGGTGGTACCGGGCCGGCAGCGCATCGGCATCCTGCTGACGATCGTCGTCGGCATCGTGGCCGCGCTGATCGGTGCGGCACTCGCCTCGGCGTTCGGCGTGGCCGACACCAAGGGCGTGGACTGGATCGAGTGGCTCATCCAGATCGGCCTCGCCGCGGTCGGCATCGCCGCGCTGGACCGGACCCGGGTGCGCCGCTGACCCACCTGGCCGGCAGCGACCGGCCACCGACCCGCAGGACCCGTACGGACCCGGGCGGGGCGTTCGAACGAACGCCCCGCCTGTTTCGCATGCGCTCTCACCTCGCGCCGGCGAGCGCGGCGAGCCCCTCGCGGGCCCCCGGGTACACAGGGGTCCAGCCCAGTTCCCGCTCCGCCCTGGCCGTGGAGACGCGCATGCTCGCCTCGAACATCGTGTGCGCGTACGACATCGGCGCGGTCACCCACAGCGGCACGGTCATCGGCTTCGGCAGGCCGAACTCCTCGGCCACGCACAGGAGATGGGCACGGAACCCGAGCGGTGTGCGGTCCGCGACGTTGTACGCCCGACCCGCGCGCCCGCGTTCCACCGCGGCGACCACCGCCCGTGCCGCGTCGGTGAGTTCGACCCAGGGCAGGACGCGGCCGCGGTCGGCGGGAGCGGGCACCTGCCGTTTACGCAGCATCGGCAGGAGCGCGTCGGTGCCGCCGGGCCCGTAGAACAGTCCGAAGCGCAGCGCGATGCCGGCCAACCCCGGCGTCTCGAAGGTGAGTTGTTCCTTGACTCGCATGCCCCTGAGGTGCTTCTCCAGCTCCGGAGAGGTGCCGTTCGGGCCGAACGGATCGTCGTCCTCGGTGAGCACGTGGTCGCCGAAGTCCCCGTAGCCGTAGCCGAGGGCGATGGACTCGGAGACGAAGCGGGTGGCGCCGACGGCTCGCGCGGCCTCGACGAGGTGCGCGGTGCCCTCGACGCGCAGGGCGTCGGTGGCGTACATGTCGCGGTGGCGCATGGGCGCCTTGCGCAGGGCGGTCGCCGCGTGGATCACGGTGTCGAAGTGCTGCCCGTCGACGGCCCGCAGCAGCCCTTCCCGGTCCATGAGGTCGGCCCTGACCCCGTTCACCTGCCCCCGGCCGAGGCCGGTGACCTTGTGGCCGGCCTCGGTGAGGGCCCGGGTGACATGTCCGCCGAACACCCCGCTCGCGCCGGCGAGGAGGATGCTCTGGTTCTTGCGGTCGGTCGTCTTCTTCTGTTCGGTCGTCATGACCGTACGACGGATCGAGCGACCGCCGATGTGACATCCCTACGGCGTGTACACGTACGGCGTCGTCGTGGTCAACGGCTCGAAGCCGAGGCGCTCCAGGATCGGGCGGCTCTGGTGGGAGGCGTCGACCTGGAGATAGCGGTAACCGCGCTCCACGGCGGAGCGGGCGCGGTGGGCGACCAGGGCGCGGTAGACCCCGCGACCGCGCCAGGCCTCGACGGTGCCGCCGCCCCACAGGCCCGCGAACCGGGTGCCGGGCACCAGCTCCATGCGCGCCGCGCTGACCGGCTCGTCCCCGGCGAGGGCGACGACGGCGGTCACCGTGTCCGGCTCGGAGGTGAGCCGGGCGAGCAGCTGACGGCGCATGCGGGTGCCGTCGGTGCCGAAGGCCTTCTCGTGCACGTCCCCGACGAGTTCGACGCCCGCGGCGTCGGTGACCGGAAGCAGGCGGATGCCCTCGGGCAGTTCGGCGTCGAGGTCGAGGTCGTTGACCTCGGCGATCATGAGCGTCTCCTCGGGCTCGGCCGTGAACCCGGCGGCGGCGAGCCGCTGTCCGAGGTCCACCGGCAGGTCGTGCCCGTACAGCTTCCACTCGAACTCGTGCCCTAGCTCGGTGAAGAACGCGACCTGCTCGGCGATCGCCTCGTCCGCCGTCGTCTCGTCCAGGTCTGACCAGACCACGCCGTTCCACCCGCGCGCCGAGGCGACCTGCCGTACCACCCGGCCGACCCGCTCGACCCGTGCGTCGGGCCCGTCCGGCTGGGCGCCTTCGCGCATGTTGCGGTCGAAAAGGGCGAGTACACCTACATGATCCATGGGCTCACTCCAACACCCGGCGGCAAAAGGGGCAACAGTTTTACGAAGATTGCACAGATACGGAGTTCTGGTCCCGGTCCGGCCGCACCGCGGCGAGGTAGGACCGCAGCCGGTCCCGGTTGCGGGCCAGGCACTCGATGCGGGCCTGGATGCGGTCGACGTGGTCCTGCAGCAGGGCCGCGGTCTCGGGGGTCAGCCGGTCCGCGGGCAGGAGGATCTCGTCCGGTCCCGACAGGTACGGCAGGATCGCCCGGATCATCTCCGTGGTCAGACCCGAGTCCAGCAGCCCGCGGATCTGCTGGACATCCCGCACCGCGGGCTCGCCGTAGTCGCGGTAGCCGTTCTCGGTGCGGTCCGGGCTGAGCAGGTCCTGCTCCTCGTAGTAGCGCAGGAGCCGGGTGGGGACGCCGGTGCGGCGGGACAGTTCGCCGATCTTCACGACCGCTCCCCCATCACAGTCCGCCGATCCTCATGGCCGCCTCCCAGAAGTCGCCCTTGCCTTCACACTGATGTGAGGGTTCGACCATGGTCCCATGTCCACCGCATCCATGGCCAAGGGCACCGGCACCGCCGTGCCCGTCCCGCTGCCGTGGCCGGGGCTGCTCGCCCTGTCCACGGCCGCCTTCACCGCCGTCATGACCGAACTGCTCCCCGCCGGACTGCTCCCCCGGATGGCACCCGCGCTCGGTGTCCCCGAGGCCCGTGTCGGATTCCTGGTCACCGGATACGCGGCGGCCTCCTTCGCGGCCGCGATCCCGCTCACGGCACTGCTGCGCGGACTGCCGCGCCGGCGCGTACTGGTCGGCGCCCTGGCGGGATTCGCGGTGAGCAACGCGGTGGTCGCGCTGTCGTCCTCGTACGCCCTCACCTTCGCGTCCCGGCTGCTCGCCGGGGCGGTGGGCGGTCTGCTGTGGGCGATGCTCGTGGGGTACGCGGCCCGGATGGTGCCGGCCGAGCGGCGCGGGCGGGCGATCGCGATCGTGCTCGCCGGGATCACGTCGGCTCTGTCCCTCGGGGTGCCCGCCGGGGCCGCGCTGGCCGAAGCCCTGGGCTGGCGGACGGTCTTCGGAATGCTGGCCCTGCTCGCGCTGGTGCTGATCGGCTGGGTGCGGTGGCGGGTGCCCGGCTTCCCGGGCGAGCCGCCCGAGGCACGCGTACCGCTCGCACGCGTGGCCGTGCTGCCAGGACTGCCGGCCGTCCTGTCGGTGACGCTGTTCCTGCTGCTGGGGCACCAGGTGATGTACACCTACGTCGCCCCGTTCGCGGCGCACGCCGGTCTCGGTCGTCCGGATGCGGTGCTGCTGGTGTTCGGCGCGGCCACGGTCGCCGGCATCTGGGTCACCGGCCTCGTCGTCGACCGGCACCTGCGCGCCGCCCTGCTGACCGCACTCGCGGTGTGCGCGGGCGCCATGCTCTGCCTCGGTCTGTTCGCCGGGACGCACGCGGTGCTGTTCGGCTCGGTCGCACTGTGGGGCGTCGCGTTCGGCGGGGCGCCCACGCTCATTCAGACCGCACTGGTCGACGCCTCCGGTCCGCGGGTCGCGGACGTGGCGACCTCACTGCAGGCGACCGTCTACAACGCGGGCATCGCGGCGGGGTCCCTCACCGGAGGCCTGGCCTTGGACACCTTGGGACCCGGAGCGCTTCCCTGGACGTCCCTCCCGCTCGTCGCGGCCGCCCTGACGACGGTGGTCCTGGGTCGCGGATACGCCTTTCCGTCCGTACGGCGGCGGCTGCCGTCCGGCTCGTGATGCGGGACACCGACTCCCTTACAGGAGTGCCGAGTTCGAGGCGACCGGCGACCTCATGAACGGAGGCCCCACCGGAAGGGGAGGATGCCGGTGGGGCCTTCCGTCCGCCGTCCGCCTCGGCGCGGTCAGCGCGTCGCGCTCGGTCGGAAGCGGCGGTACAGGGCGGCACCGCCGACGACCAGCGCGGCGCTCGCCGCGGCGGCGGGGAGGGTCCGGTCCGCACCCGTGTGGGCGAGCGTGGACGCCGCCCGCTCCGGGGTGTGCCGTGCGCCCTGCGGACCCGGGTGCGCCTTGGGCGGGGCGGACGGCCCGGGCGTGGGGCGCGTCGGGTGGTGGGGACGGTCGCCGGAGGTGTTCACGGACTCGTTGCCCACGGACCCGTTCCCGGCGCCGACCACGCTCACCGAGTTGCCGCTGACGTTCACCGGGAGGTCGATCGGGAGCTGGAGGCCGTTGCCGGAGAGGAGGCCTGGTGAATCCTTTCCGCCTCCTCGCGCCGCGCTGCCGCCTGAGGCGCTGGACACGGGCGCGGTGGGCCCGTGCGCGCGGGAGCGGTCCGCGCCGGAGCGAGGTCCCGCCGCGGCCTTGCCCGCGCCCTCGTTGGCGCAGGTGTTCCCCGCGGCCGGATCGAGGAGTCCGATCACGTTCACGGTGTTCCCGCACACGTTCACCGGGACGTGCACCGGGAGCTGGATGGTGTTGCCGGAGATCGGCCCGGGTGAGCCGGTCGCGGCACCGCCGGCCGCCGAGTCGGCGTGCGCCGGAACCGTCACGACCATCGCGCCGGAGGCGGCGGCGACGGCGATCACACCGTTTCGGGTAACCCTTCGCATAGGGTCCCTGCCTTCCAGACAAGGGCGCGGGCACCTGTCCCGCGCCGGAGAGGCGGGCGGCTGCCCGCACCGGATAAAACGCGGGCGAACCATCAGAGTTATGGCTAATCGGCCTTTCACCCCATCGAGCGGCACGGTTATCGAACTAGCCGTAAAACGGTTTCATGTGGGTCGAGGCCGCACAGGGTAGGGCAGTTCGCACCGCCCCGCTCGCCCGGAGGCGGCGGCTGTGGTGGCCGCCTATCGTGATCGAGGACGCCGTTCCACCCGGTCCGCAGTGGGCGTCCCAGGAGGCATCGATGCTGGCCAAGCTGTCCACGCGGCCCGTGGTCCGGCGCTGCGCGTTCACCGGAGTCGTCGGCCTGGCCCTGCTGGCCGCCGGCCTGCCCGCGGCGGCAGCCGACGGCGCGCGGCCCGACCTATCACGCTTCTACCGGCAGAAGGTCGCGTGGAAGAAGTGCGACATGGACGCGCCCAAGGATCTGCAGTGCGGCAAGGTCACCGTCCCGCTCGACTACTCCGAGCCTGCCGCCGGCACGATCGATCTCGCGCTGGCCCGCTACCGGGCGACGGGCAAGAAGCGGGGCTCGGTGCTGTTGAACTTCGGCGGTCCCGGTGGTGCGGGGGTGAGCGAACTCGCCGCCGGCGGCGATGAGTTCATGAGTCTGACCAACGGCTACGACGTGGTGAGCTTCGACCCGCGCGGGGTGGGCAGGTCCTCGCCGGTCAGCTGCGGCGACGGTTCCGACGAGCCCGCGGAGACCGAGGACGAGGACAACGGGATGAGCGATCCGCAGGCCCTGCTCCGGCAGTTGCGCACCGCGGCCGCCCAGTGCGCAGAGAACTCGGGGCCCGTCCTCCGCCACATCGGCACGGTCGACGCCTCGCGCGATCTGGACGTCATGCGCCAGGCGGTCGGCGACAAGAAGCTCAACTACCTGGGTTTCTCCTACGGAACCCGGCTCGGCGCGGTGTACGCGGCCCAATTCCCCAAGAAGGTCGGCCGGTTGGTCCTCGACGGGGTCGACACACTGACCGAATCGATGGCCGAACAGGGCATCGCGGGCGCCGAGGGCCAGCAGACGGCTCTGGAGGACTTCGTCAACTGGTGCGTCAAGGACATCGCCTGCCCCTTCGGCCAGGACGCGCGCGACGCCCGCGAACAGGTCGTCCAACTCATCGAGTCGCTGGACCAGGACCCCGTGCCGACCGACTTCGGCGACGGGTTCACCGGCCAGGACCTCGTGGGCGCCATCGGCCAGGCCCTCTACAGCGAGGACATGTGGCCGTCCCTGGAACGTGCCCTCGCCTCGCTGGTCGAGGACGGCGACACCCGCGGGGTGATGGCCTTCGCGACCGGCGGAGTCGCCTTCCCCCACCGGGCGAACACCGGCGACGGCCTGGTCGACGCGGACGACGTACCGCTCGACAACCTCCCGGCGGCGCTGATGGCGATCAACTGCGCGGACGATCCCGATCGCCCCGGCGCCGACCGGATCACCAAGGACCTCGGCCGGCTGCGCGAGCAGTACGAGCAGGCCTCCCCGGTGTTCGGCCGCTACCGGCTCACCGAGGTGCTGATGTGCTACGGCCGCCCCAAGGGCACCGACTTCATCCGCGACAAGGTGCGCGACGTGCACGGCCCGAAGATGCTCCTCGTCGGCACCCGCGGCGACCCGGCGACGCCGTACCGCTGGACCACGGAGACGGCGAAGCGGCTCGGCTCCTCGGCGGTCGTGCTCGACAACAAGGGCGAGGGGCACACCGGTTACGCCTCCTCGAAGTGCGTGCACAACAAGGTGGACCGCTTCCTGCTGTACGGTTCCCTGCCGCCGACCGGCAGTTCGTGCGGCCCCGAGGACGACGACGCCTGAGCCCGACGGCGCAAGGGCCCGGGGTGCGGGGTGCGGGGTGCGGGGTCGCGGGATGCTAGCAGCGATTTGTCTCTTTCGCCGGTCGCGCCTGCCCCTAATGCCCTATCGGCGAAACGGTCCTATGGTGCTCGTATGGAGCACGACCTGAGTCCCACAGCCCTGTCCGAGCTGCGGCGCCCGCGGCCCTATCCGGCCGTGTCCGTGCTGACACCGACCCATCGCCGGGAACCCGAGAACGCCCAGGATCCGGTCCGGCTGCGCAATGTGGTGGCCGAGGCCAAGAAGCAGCTGGAGGCCGATCCCGCGGTGTCCCGGGAGCGGCGCACCGATGTGGTCCACCAGCTCGACCAGGCCCTGGCGGAGGTGGATCTGGCCCACGCGGAGGACGGTCTGGTGATCTTCGCCGCTCCGGGTGAGCACCAGGTGTGGTCGCTCGCGCGGACCGTACCGGAACGCGTGGTGCTGTCGGACACCTTCCTGACCCGCAACCTCGTCTCCGCGCGAGCCGCGGAGCGCCCGTTCTGGGTGCTGTCGGTCTCCTCCGACCGGGTCACCCTCTGGAGCGGCGGCACCGACCGCGTCACGGAGGACACCTCCGGCGGGTTCCCGCTCACCAGGAACCCGGAGAACTTCGACGCCGAACGCCAGCAGCGGATCGGCGACATGCCGAGCACCTTCCGCGACGAGGACACCCGGCACTTCCTGCGCGAGGCCGACGGTGTCATGGGCCTGGTCCTGCGCCGGCAGCCCCGCCCGCTGTACGTGACGGGCGAACAGGCGGCGCTCTCGCTCCTCGACGAGGTCGGCGGTGTCACCAGGGATGCCGTGCACCTGGCGCACGGCGGGCTCGCGCACGGCACGCCCGACGCCGTGTGGCAGGCGGTGCGACCCCTGGTCGCCGACGAGGCCCGCCGCGGCACCGACGCCGTGACCCGCGCACTCGACTCCGCCCGCGGTCACAAGGCCTTCGCGGCCGGCGTCGACGAGATCTGGCAGAGCGCCCAGGAGGGCCGGGTACGGCTGCTCGCCGTCGAGGAGAACTACCGGGTGACGGTCCGGGACGTCGTCGACGGCCATCTGGTCCCGGCCGAGAGCGACGACCTCGACTCCCGCGAGGACATCGTGGACGAGATCGTCGAGCAGTGCCTGGAGACCGGCGCGGACGTCCGCTTCGTCCCGGACGGCACCCTGGGCGAGGTGGACGGGATCGCGGGCGTCCTGCGCTACTGACAGCGCCTCTCACAACGCCACGGTCCCGGCGTACGCTACGCCGGGACCGTCGACGGAGAGGAAGTGCGCACGTGGGTGACCTGTTGGGCATCGCGGTACTGGGCGCTGGGCACATGGGGGCCGACCACATCCGACGCCTCGACCGCGTGGTGAGCGGGGCCAGGGTCGCCGCCGTGGCCGATCCCGACCTCACGTCCGCGAAGGCGGCGGTGGCCGGCCTCGAAGGTGTCTCCGTCCACCCGGACCCGGAGGCCGCGCTGGACGCACCCGGCGTGGAGGCCGTCCTGATCGCCTCCCCTGGCCCGGCGCACGAGGAGGCGCTGCTCGCGGCCTTCGCCCGAGGGTTGCCGGTGCTGTGCGAGAAGCCCATGGTCCCGGACTCCGTCGGTGCGCTGCGCGTGGTGGAGGCCGAGGCGCGCCTGGGCCGACGGCTCGCCCAGATCGGGTTCATGCGGCGCTACGACGCCGAGTACCGGCGCCTCAAGTCCCTGCTGGACGACGGCAGGTTGGGGCGTCCGCTCATGCTGCACTGCACCCACCGCAACGTCTCCTCCCCGCCGGGCTTCACCTCGGCGATGCTGATCAACAGTTCCGTCTCGCACGAGATCGACGCGGCCCGCTGGCTGCTCGGCCAGGAGCTCACCGCCGTGACCGTGCTGCGCCCCCGCTCCGCCGCCGGAGCGCCCGAGGGCCTGCTGGATCCGCAGTTCGTGCTCTTCGAGACCGAGGGGGGCGCCCTGGTCGACGTCGAGGTGTTCGTCAACTGCGGCTTCGGCTACCAGGTCCGCTGCGAGGCCGTCTGCGAGGCGGGCAGCGCGCGGATCGGCGAGGAGCGCGCGATGCTGGTCACCGCCGGGGGGACCGCCGGCGAGGAGGTCCCCCAGGACTACCTCGTGCGCTTCGCCGACGCCTACGACCGCGAGGTCCAGTCCTGGGTGGACGCCACCCGGCGCGGACAGGTCACCGGTCCGAGCGCGTGGGACGGCTACGCGGCCTCCGTGGTCGCCGAGGCCGGGGTCCGGGCGCTGGAGACCGGCGACCGCACGGCCGTCGACCTGGCCCAACGCCCGGATCTCTACGCCGGGTTCAGCCGCTGACGCTCGTCGCGCCCGACTCCAGATGTCCGGTGAACCGGCGCGACCAGGTGGTGTCGGAGTCGACGGTGACCGTGACGTCGTACCAACCGTTCTGGTGGGCGACGGCGTTGAAGTAGTCCTCCGTCGCTCCGCCCGCGGGAACGGTGTACGTCCACGGCCCGTCCGTGCGGTGCTGGTTCGCCGTGATCGTGAACTTCACCGGCGCGGTACCCGAGTTGGCCATCCGGAGCCAGAGGGCGAGCTTGCCGGTGCCTGATTCGACGGCGTAACGGGCGCCCACCTCCACCGACTTGCCCGCCTTCGTGGCGTCGCCCTCGAAGCGGCGCAGGAAGCGGTTGGGGCCGACCATCGTGAGGTCGTACTTCCCGTCGCCGTACCCCGAGCCGATGTTGAAGTAGTCGGAGGCCGTGCCGCCGGGGTCGACCGTGTACTGCCACGGCGTGGTGTCGCGGTAGGCGTTGGGGTGGATCGAGAGGTGGGCGGCGCTCCTCGCCGCACCTCCTTGGTTGGCCATCGCGAACCAGGCGAGGATCTTGCCGCCGGTGCCGAACTCCAGCCGGTCCAGGTAACCGTTGGGCTGGTACGGCAGGGCGCGGGCGGGCCGGGTGCCGGACTCCTGGGCGGGCAGGGCGTTGGTCGTGGGCACCGGGTTGGGCAGCGGGCCGCAGGTGGCGTAGCCGATGACGCTTGTCGCGGGGAGCGCCACGGAGCCGTACACCGGGTGGGCGAAGTCGAAGACTCCGGTCAGGTCGCCGCTCACCTTGCGGCGCCAGGCGCTGATGTTGGGGCAGGGAGCCGGATTGCCCAGCGCGGTCGTCCAGGTCTCCAGGAAGCGCAGCACCGAGGTGTGCTCGAAGACCTCCGAGGAGACCCAACCGCCGCGTGTCCAGGGCGAGATGACGATCATCGGGACGCGGAAGCCGAATCCGTACGGCACGCCGCCCAGGAACTCCCCCGCGGTGCCGGCGGGCGGGGCCGGGGGCGGGACGTGGTCGAAGTAGCCGTCGTTCTCGTCGTAGTTGAGGAACAGGACGGTGGAGTCGAAGACGTCCTGGTCGGCGGCGAGGGCCTGGTAGACGAGGTTCACGAAGTGGGCGCCGTCGCCGGGCGGGGCGTAGGGGTGCTCGGAGAAGGCCTGGTTGGGGACCACCCAGGAGACCTGCGGGAGGGTGCCGGCGACGACGTCCGCCTTGATCGCGGCGGCGATGTCGTCGGGGGTCGAGCCCGTCACCTTGGGGACGGAGGACATGCCGCGGTCGTAGAGGGGGTCACCCGCCTTGGCGGAGGCGAACTTCTTGAAGTAGGCGCAGGCGTTGTCGCCGTAGTTGTCCTGCGCGTTCTGGTAGACCTTCCAGCTCACCCCCGCGCTCTGCAGCGCCTCGGCGTAGTTCTGCCAGGTGAGGCCGGACTCGTCGCCGCCGTCGTAGCTGGCGGAGTCGACCTTGCCGCTCCACAGATAGGTGCGGTTGGGGCCGGTCGCGCTGAGCGTGGAGCAGAAGTAGGCGTCGCAGATCGTGTAGGTGTCGGCGAGCGCGTAGTGGAAGGGGATGTCGGAGCGGTCCAGGTAGCCGAGGGAGCGTACGTTCCCCACTCCGGAGACCCAGTTGTCGAGCCGGCCCTTGTTCCAGGCGGAGTGCTGCGAGGACCAGGAGTGCGGCAGATCGCCGTTGCACTGGGCGAGGGTCTCGCCGTCCGCGCCGCCCGCGGCCGGGGTGGCGCTGAGCTTCCAGGGGTACTGGCGGCCGGCGCCGCTGGGCTGGTCGAAGACCGGGTACCCGCCGCCGAGCGTGATGCCGCTGCGGTCGGCGAAGCCGCGGACACCCTTGAGACGTCCGAAGTAGTGGTCGAAGCTGCGGTTCTCCTGCATGAGGATCACCACGTGCTTGACGTCCGAGATCGTGCCGGTCGCCGCGCTCCGGGCCGCGGTCGCCGTACGGGTCGTGGCGCCCACTGCCATGCCCGCCGCCACGGTGGCGCCGAGCCCCACGAAGCCTCTTCGGCTGATCGGTGTCATTCGCCCCGCCCTCGTCACCGGCATGCCCCTGCGGCACACCGCGCGCAAGGGTGCACGGGGTGATCGTCAGGGTCCAGACCCGCGCGATGAGCCGGAGATGAACAAAAGTCAAAGCGGCTCAGGCGGCGCCTGGCGCCACCGGATCAGACATTGCCGAACAGGGCACTGATCCCGCGGTCCACGGCCGCGTCGAGGTCCTCCTCGCCGGCCGCCACCACGGCGTACGTCCGCAGCAGGAAGCGCCGCAGTGCGTCGGTGTCGAACTGGAGCAGAGCGAGACCGAAGGGCGAGTGGAACTCCAGGACCGTACGGGCCCGGCCGCAGGGCCAGATGTGCACGTCACCACCGCCTGCCGGACCGCGCAGCCCCTCCTCCAGGAGGGAGCGTCCGAAGGTCCAGGTGACCCCGGTGCCGTCCAGTGAGACGTCCGGTGGGAACTCGACATGTACGGCGAGGGGGTCCGTGGAGCTGTAGCGGAAGGTGGCGGGAACGGGCAGCTCCTGTTCCTCAGCAGTGATCAGTCGACCGCGGGCGGGCTGCTCAAGAGTGATGTCCATGCTGTTACGACCCCGAAGGTGCCGTTTGCATTACGTCGAAGCGCTTCCTAATTTCTGTGACCTGCATCACACGACCCAAACGGACTCAGGCGCACCGGATCCTCTGGTCAGATCCTCCAGAACAAGAGACCATCGAACGCACGCCTGAATGTCCACCCGACATCCACGGCGGCCCCTCAAGTCGCGTACGCCGCCTACGACTTGACCGTCCAACGGCGTACCGCAGCCGCGCGGCACGACCCATCCGTGAAGACGCTGGCATATGCCAGAAGCACCACCGCATCGTGTGTTGCCAAATCCCTTACAGCGCGTCGCGGGCTGTGCGACAGTCGTAACCGTCCCTCCGTCAGCCCCGGCCGTACCGTCCCCGCATCGGAGTGCGTCATGTCGTCCCCTCTCTCTGCGGATCACCCAGCCGCCCAGCCGCCGGAAAGCGGTTCGGTCGACGCGCTGATATCGCAGACGCGACGGCTCAAGGGCGAGGTGGACGCCGTACGACGGGACGCGCGCGGCGACGCAGCGGAGCCCAGGGAGCGCTGGGAGCGCGCGGTCTACGACCTGGCGTTGCACCAACTCAACGACCTCGACGCGCACTTGGCGCAACTGCGGGACGGCCTTCCGCAGGCACCGCACACCGCCGAGGCGGGCTCCCAGATACGGGCCGTGCCGCCCGCTCCCCGGCGCGGCTCGCTCCTCAGCCGGGTGGGCAGCGCCGAGTGGAACCTGCTGACGGACGAGGCGAGTTGGTCCGGCGAGCTCTACCAGATCCTCGGCCGCGACCCCGAGGCCCCGCCGCTGACCCTCGACGAACTGCCCTCCGTGGTGCTCGACGAGGATCGGGCCGGGCTGACGGCGATGGTCACGAGCTGTCTGGTCGACGCCAAACCCATAGACGGGGAGTTCCGTGTCGTCCACCCGGACGGCGAGGTGCGGACCGTGCACATGATGGGCGAGCCCGTGCTCGACGCCGACGGCAGCACGGTCTCGATGTGGGCCGTCCTGCGGGACGTCAGCGAACTGCGGCGCAGCCAGCGGGCGGTGAGCGAGACCCGTGACTCGCTCACGGACCAGGAACGGCGTGCCCGGACCGAGCAACGGCTCGCGGTCGAACTGCAGGAGGCCGTGCTCCCGCCGTGGCGCGGCTCCCCGCGCCTGGTCCAGCAGGGCCCAGGGACCCTCGACCTGGCGGCGCACCAGCTGCCGTCCTCGACGAGCGCGCTGATCGGCGGCGACTGGTACGACGCGCTCCAACTGTCGGACGGACAGACGCTGTTGAGCGTCGGCGACCTCACCGGACACGGCGTCGCCGTCGCCTCGGGCATGGCGATGCTGCTGGGCGCCGTACGGGGCATGGCCATGTCGGGCACCGAACCGGGCCAACTGCTGTCCCTGCTCAACCAGTTACTCGACGCCACCGTCCAGCCGGCCCTGGGCAGCGCGGTCTGCTGCCGCTACCGCCCGGAGACCCGCACCCTCACCTGGGCCCGGGCAGGACACCCCGCCCCGCTGCTGTTCCGCAACGGGACGGGGCGCACACTGCACGCAGCGGACGGCGTCCTGCTCGGCGCGACCTCCGGCGCCCACTACACGCAGGCGGAAGAGACCCTCGCCGTCGGTGACCTGCTCCTGCTGCACACCGACGGGCTGGTGCCCGGACGCAGCCGCACGGAGACCGCGGAACAACTCCTCGACCTGGCCCCGCGCTTCGACGCGGCGCACACCGCACAGGACTGCGTGCGGATGGTCGTGGAGGAGTTCGGCGGATCCGGGCGCGAGGACGACGCGTGCCTGCTCGTCGCCAAGGTGACGTCGTAGGCAAGGCGACGTACCGGACGTCGTAGGCGCATGGCCGGCTTGGTCACTTGTTCAGCTTCAGCGCACAAACCCCCTATGCCCGTGCGCTGTTGCCTCCGCTCACCCGCTTCGGCAGCGCCAGTTTGATCTCCTCCCGCAGCTCGCTGATCTTCGGGTAGCTCGAGTACTCGGCGGTGAGCCGGTACATCTGGCGCAGCCGGTCCCAGGTGCGGTGGGAGGAGTTGGATCCCATCGACATCAGGGCCAGGCGTGCGTAGCGGTCGGCCTGTTCCGGGTCGTCGGCGATGAAGCAGGCGGAGGCCATCGACAGGAAGTCGAAGATCTTCGAGCGCTGCCGCCCGTCGACCCGCAGGGCCAGGGCCTTCTCCGCGTAGTGCTGGGCATGCGCGGCGGCGCTCGGATCGTGCTCGGCCAGGGTGCGGTAGGCCAGCGCCTGCATGCCGTACAGGTCCTCCTCCTTGAACATCTGCATCCAGCTGGGCGGCGGCACGTCCGCCCCGTCGGAGACGAAGAGGTCCTCGGCCTGGCCGAGGGTGCGTCGCATCGCCTGGCCCTTGCCCATCGAGGCCTGTGCCCAGGCCTCGATGGTGTAGAGCATCGCCCTGGTGCGGGGCAGCACTTCTTCCCCGGAGCCGGACTTGGCGAGGTTCATCAGGTCCAGCGCGTCGTCGGGCCGGCCGAGGTGCACCATCTGGCGGGCCGCTCGGGAGAGCGCCTCGCCGGCGCGGGGCCGGTCACCGCCTTCGCGCGCCGCGTGGGCGGCGATGACGAAGTACCTCTGGGCCGTGGGTTCGAGGCCGACGTCGTGCGACATCCAGCCCGCGAGGACGGCGAGATTGGCAGCGACGCCCCACAGGCGCCGCTGGAGATGGTCGGGGTGACGGTAGGCGAGCATGCCGCCCACCTCGTTGAGCTGGCCTACCACCGCCTTGCGTTGCAGCCCGCCCCCGCGGGCCGCGTCCCAGGCCCGGAACACCTCTACCGAGCGCTCCAGTTCCTCGATCTCCTGCGACCCGATGGGGGCGGCCTCATAGCGGTCGAACCCAGCGGGGTCGGCGTGCAGGGGATCGTCGAAACGGGGGGCGTCGGCCGCGAGGGCCGGATCGGAGTGCAGCCAGTCGTACATGGCACTGGTGAGTGCGGATCCCGCGGCGAGCGCGGCACCCGCGCCCACCAAGCCGCGTCGGTTGAGCATGAGGTCCATTCCCGTGAATTCGGTGAGGACCGCGGCGGTTCGCTCGGGCGCCCACGGCACACCGTCGGGATGTTCAGCGCTCCCGCCGTCCTGCCGTCTCCCCGCACGCCCGTGCCGGACCAGACCGAGGTCCTCGATGGTCACGACACGGCCGAGACGCTCGGTGAACAGAGCCGCCAACACCCGCGGCACCGGATCGCGCGGGATCTCGCCCGTGTCGATCCACCGCCGCACTCGCGAAGTGTCGGTCGACAGCTGGGGGTGGCCCATGGCCGCCGCCTGCCGGTTGACCAGTCTCGCGAGCTCACCCTTGGACCAGCCGGCCAGGCCGAACAGGTCCGACAAGCGGGAGTTGGGTTGTCCGCTCACGTAAGCCCCCAGGTTCTCGGCTGACTTGAACATAGCCCGGTGCACGTTGCCGGGCGACTATTCGCCAGGGTTCGCCAGGGTGCGCCAGATGGTGTGCCACTGCACATCTGGTGTCAGGTAGGAACGCGCCACCCCGACCCGGTCACCGAGGGACATTCCCCAGGGTGCATCCGAGGGACCGGGCCGGGCTGCGCATCGTCGTCGCAGGCACACGAAGGGATCTGTTTCGCCCATGTACGCAGCATCGTCCTCCGTGTCCGCCCCACCCCGGTCGCTGCACCCCCGCCCGGCGGGCAGTGGCCCCTACCTCGACCCCGCCGCGCGTCCCGCGGCCCCCGCACTCGGCGCGGGCCGGACGCGGCGTGTTCCGGGGCTCGGCACCCAACCGCTCAGCGGGAGACTCGACTTGTCCGGCCCCCAGGGCGCCCAGCTGCGCACGGCGCTCGCGTCGGTGCACCGGATCTGCCCGGAGTTCGCTCCGGTCCAGGTGCTGCGCCGCAGCGGACGCTCGGTGCTCCTGGTCGGCACGACCGGGCGCAGCACGGCCGTCGCCAAGTGTTTACTGGACCACTCCCCCGCCTGGGCGGAGCGGATCCGTCATGAAATAGCCGCCTACCGCTCGTTCGTCCGGCACCGCCCACCCGTGCGCGTCCCCCGTCTGATCGCGGCGGACCCGGACAACTGCACGCTGGTGATCGAGCGGATGCCGGGACGGGTGGCGGCACTCCAGCGCCACCCCGCCGAGGCCCCGCCCCGCGCGGACATCCGGGCGGCCTTCGGCGCGATCTGCCGGCTGAACGCCTGGCGGCCACCGGCCGGCACGTTCGACGCCCCGCTGGACTACGCGGCCCGTATCTCCCGCTACCACGAGCTGGGCCTGCTCACCGACCGGGACATGGGCGATCTGCAGAAGCTGCTGCACGGCATCGCGCACTCGGCGGGCCGCCAGGGCATGGGCCAGTTCTGCCACGGCGACGCTTTGCTGTCGAACATTCTCCTGTCCCCGGCCGGTCCAGTGCTGGTGGACTGGGAGCACGCGGGCTGGTACCTGCCCGGATACGACCTGGCGACACTCTGGTCGGTCCTCGGCGACGCACCGGTGGCCCGCCGGCAGATCAGTCAGCTCGCGCAGTCGGCGGGCCCCGCCTCCCGGGACGCGTTCCTGGTGAACCTGATGCTCGTCCTGACCCGTGAGATCCGGACCTACGAGACGGCCGTGCAGCGTTCGATGCACGACTCGACCCCGGCGGCACCGGGAGCGGCCCACCCGGGCGCTGCGCCGTCCGGCGAGGAACAGCGGCTGCTGCTGAGGCGGCTGCACGACGACTGCCAGCTGGCCCGCCGGGCCGTGCGCGCGGCGGTCGGCACTCGCTGACGGGGACGAAGCTCCGCGGTGCGCCCACAGCGGCGGCGCACCGCGGATTTTCGTATGCCCCGAGCGATTCGCCCTCTCCGCTCCCGCGCCCATTGGTATACGCCACTGACGCGTCGCAGGCCCGCGAGTCGCCACCGAGAAACTCCTTTGCCCTCGTGTTGACGTGGGAAATCTGGTTGCCCTGGGCATGATTGACGGATCGTCTGAGAGCCGATACCACTGAGCCACCGCCCGGCCCTGCACGCCCCGCCACGCTCGTTCGTCCCAGGAGGCTGCCTTGCGTTCCGCCCCCGACTCCACGTCCACGCCCGGCAACAGACGCGCCCGCAGGACCGCGGGCGCCCTCGCCTCGGCGGCCCTGCTGCTGCCCCTGATCGGCGCGGCCCCCGCGGCCGGCGCCGGGTCCTCCGCGGACCGGCTGCAGCTTGCGTTCGCCTCGGCCGCCGCCGAGTACCACGTGCCGCAGAGCGTGCTGCTCGGCGTCTCCTATCTCCAGTCCCGTTGGGACGCGCACGCCGGGGCGCCGAGCGTCTCCGGCGGCTACGGCCCGATGCATCTCACCGACGCCCGCACCGCGCTCGCCACGGCCTCGCACCACAGCGAGGGCGCGGAGGACGCCCGCGGCGACAGCGCACGCGCCGCCCTGCACCCCGAGACGAAGGTGCCGGCGAACTCCGAACTCCCGGCCCGCCTCAAGACCTTGACCAAGGCCGCCGACCTGAGCGGACTGAGCCAGGCCGAGCTGCGCATGGACCCCGCGGCCAACGTGGCAGGCGGCGCCGCGCTCCTGGCCGACGCGCAGCGGAAGCTGGGCGAACCCCTCAGCGCCGACCCGGCCGACTGGTACGGAGCGGTGGCCCGCTTCTCCGGCGCGGACGACACCGCCACGGCAGCCGCGTACGCGAACGACGTCTACGACGTGCTCCGCACCGGCGAGGAGCGCACCACCGACGCGGGCCAGCAGATCGCGCTGGCCGCCCAGCCGGATCTCGCCCCCGACACCGCCCAGTTGCGGCGGACCGGCCTGCGCACCCTCTCCGCGGCCGGCACCGAGTGCCCGAAGTCGGTGTCCTGCGAGTGGATCCCGGCGCCGTACGAGGAGTTCGGGGACAACGACTACGGCAACCACGACCTGGGCAACCGCCCCGCGTCGCAGAGCATCAAGTACATCGTCATCCACGACACCGAGGGCGCCTGGGACGGCGTACTGAATCTGGTCCAGGACCCGACCTACGTCTCCTGGAACTACACGCTGCGCTCCACGGACGGTCTGATCGCCCAGCACGTGAAGGCCAAGGACGTGGCCTGGCACGCGGGCAACTGGTACATCAACGCCAAGTCGATCGGTCTGGAGCACGAGGGCTTCCTGGCCGCGCCGGACGCCTGGTACACGGAGGCGATGTACCGCTCCTCGGCCCGCCTGGTGAAGTACCTCTCCGCGAAGTACCGCGTCCCGCTGGACCGGCAGCACATCCTCGGCCACGACAACGTGCCGGGCCCGACCACGTCGACCGTCCCCGGCATGCACACGGACCCCGGCCCCTACTGGGACTGGCGCCACTACTTCGACCTGCTGGGCCACCCGTTCAAGGCCACCGCGGGCAAGAAGGCCGGTCTGGTCACCATCCGCCCCGACTACGCCACCAACCAGCCCGCGTACACGGGGTGCGTCACCAAGGGCCAGCCCTGCGCCTCCCACGGATCGGGTGAGGTCCGCCTGTACTCGGGTCCCGGCGAGACCTACCCGTTGATCAAGGACATCGGCCTGGGCACGACACCCACCATCGACGTGAACGACCTGTCGTCCCGGGTCTCCACCGGCCAGCAGTACGCGGTCGCTGACCGGGACGGGGACTGGACGGCGATCTGGTACCTGGGTCAGAAGGCCTGGTTCAAGAACCCGAAGAAGGACCCGGTCGCGGTCGGCGCGCGCGGTCTGGTGGTGACCCCGAAGCCCGGCCTCGCGAGCATCCCGGTCTACGGCCGCGCCTACCCCGAGTCCTCCGCCTACCCGACGGGCGTCCCCGCACAGGCGGTCTCGCCGCTCCCGTACACGATCCCGGCGGGCCAGAAGTACGTCGTCGGCGACAAGCTGCCGGGCGAGTACTACTACGCGGTCACCTTCACGACCGACTCGCACAAGGTCGTGGTCGGAAAGGACCTCTACTACGAGATCCAGTACGGCCACCGGGTCGAGTTCGTGCGGGCGGCCGACGTGAACGTGGTGCCGGTGCGGAAGTAGCCGCTCAGCCCTGCTGGAACAGCTCCGCCGGGAGCGGTTTCAGCAGGGCGTACAGGTCGTCCGTGATGGGACGGTCCCAGGCGGCGATGGTCACCAGGACGTTGTCGCTGCGGTCGAACTGCACACAGGAGATCCGGCTCTCGGAGAGCTTGAGCCGGCGCACGATCAGCAGGTTGTCGCCCTGCATCACGGGCATGTCCTCGGCTCCCGTGACGGTGACCTCCTCCTCGTTCTCCAGCGCGACCAGCAGCTGGGCCACCTCGAAGGGGACCTCGCCCTCGGCGACGTCACGGGCCGGGGATCCCTCGGGCAGGTTGCCGATGATCATCGCGGGGCCGCGGCCGCCGAACAGGTCGTAGCGCAGGAAGACGCCCTGGCAGCTGCCGTCGGGCGCGGGCAGCAGACCGGCGCCCAGATTGCCGGGCCAGTCGCCCGGGTCCATGGCGAGTACGTCGAATTCGGGCCCGGCGGGAGTGGCGCTGCGGCGGCGGAGGAACGACATGCGCCCATGGTAAGGGGCCGGGAGGGGGTCGCGCGGCTCAGGTCGGCCTCAGCGCCGCCGCGAGACCGGTGCCTTCCGTACCCATCTTTCGGTAGACCGCGGACAGCAGGCGTACCGCCGTCGGTTCGTCCACGCGCAGATCCTTCGCGATGTCGGCGTCGGTGCGGCCCTGGGCGGCCAGCTGGGCCGCGGCTCGTTCGCGGGCGGTGAGGGTGTCGGTCTCGGTGCTGTGCAGGCGGCGGGGGCGCAGTCCGGCGGCGACGAGTTCGGCGCGGGCCGCGTCGACCAGGCCGTCGGCGCCGCACTGGACGGCCGCGTCGAGGCCTCGGTAGAGGTGTTCCGCGGCCTCGGTGGGGCGGCCGGTGCGGCGCAGTTCGGTGCCGAGGTCGACCAGGGCGCAGGCGAGTTCGTAGGCGGCCGGGGAGCGCTCCAGGTGGGTGACGGCCTCTTCCAGGTGCTTCACGCGGGCCGATCCTGAGCAGACCTCGGCGGCGGCGCGCAGGGCCTGGCCGATGGCGGACGGGGCGCCGAACTGGCGGGCGCGCAGGACCGCTTCGAGGGCGGTGGCGACGGCGCGTTCGGGGGCGTCCGGGCTCTCGGCGCGGGCGAGGTGGAGCTGCCAGGGGCACCAGGAGGGGTTGCGGATGCCTCGGGGGTCCAAGCGGCGCCCGGCGGCGGCCAGTTCGGCTGCCGCGTCCTTGTGCAGGCCGCGGGCGAGCAGGAGTTCGCCGTACACGGTCTGGGAGTCGGGGAAGACGACGGCGGCCGGGAAGGGCGGTCCGAAGGAGTAGTGCTCGGCGGTGCTGGTGGCCTCGGCGACCTGGCCGCGGGCGAGGAGGACCTCGATGAGGATGCCGACGGCGTACCAGTGGGCCGGGGTGCCGGGGCCGACGCGCTCGGCGATCCTGAGCCCGGCGCGGACGAAGTCCTCGGCCTCGGCGAGCCGTCCGCGGCGGTAGCGGAGGTAGGCGAGGAGCGTGTAGGCGAAGGAGAGGTGGGCGCCGCGCCAGCCCTGCTGTTCGTACTCGGCGATGCCCGCGGCGAAGAGTTCCTCGGTGCGGCCGGGGCGGTCGGCGTACATGAAGGCGAGGGCGACCAGGACGGGCACCTCGAAGCCGCGGTCCGGTTCCGCCCAGCGCAGTCCGCCGGCCAGGGCGCGTTCGGCGTGGTGGAGGGCGACGTGGGCGGGTTCGCCGCGCAGGATGGCGTCCCAGGTCCGCAGCCCGATGATGTACCGCTCGGTGAGGTCCTGTCCCTTGAGCCGGTCGGCGAGCTTGGTCAGGCGGCGGGAGCGGGAGGGGTGGTCGGGTTCGTCGGCGCGGAAGGCGTCCCACATGAACTGCTCGGCGAGCATGCGCAGCCGTACGCGGGCGTCACCGGTGACGCGGATCTCGCGGGCGAGGGTGTCGGAGGACTCGGCGAGGCGGTCGCTGTGGGCGAGGACCTGGGAGAGCCGGTAGACGATGTTGTGCCGCAGGTCGGGGTCGCCGATCGGCTCCTCCAGGGCGGCGCGCAGGTGGTTGACCGTGGTGGCCGGTTCGGTGAGCAGGGAGGCGGAGCCCAGTTCGTACAGGACGGCGGCCCGGTCCTCGAAGGGCGGGGGTTCGCGCAGGGCGCGGGCCAGGTAGCGGCGGGCCGCGTCGGGGGCGCCGGCCCGGAGGGTCTCCTCGGCGGCGGCGCGCAGTTGGTGCACGACCCAGGTATCGCCGTCGGGGTGGGTCTCCAGGAGGTGGCGGGCCGCGGCCGAGGGGCCGAGGCCGTCGTTGACCACGCACCAGGCGGCCTGGCCGTGCAGGGCGACGCGGACTCCCGGCGGGATGGCCCGGTAGACGGCGGTGGCGATCAGCGGGTGGACGAACTCCAGGGTGGCGGTGCCGGCGAGGACGCGGGCGTCGCGCAGGGCGTCGGCGGCGTCGGCGGCCTCCTCGTGGCCGAGCCCGGCGACGGCCGCGGCGAGGGCGGGATGGATCTCGGTGCCGAGGACGGCGCAGGCCCAGGCGAAGCGGACGGTGGAGGTGCCCAGGCGCTCGACGCGGGCGATCAGGCCGCTGCCCTTGACGGCGTCGGCGAGGTCGCGCAGCAGGTGGGCGCCGGTGCCGGTGGGGGTCAGGTCGCGGTCGCGGACCTTGGCGAGGAGTTCGACGGTCTCGAAGGGGTTGCCCGCGGTGACGGCCCAGCACTCGCGGCAGAAGGCGTCGTCGGCGTCCGTGCCGAGTGCCTCGCGGACCAGGCGGGCGACGGCGGAGGCGCTGAGCGGCTCCAGGTCGAGCGGGCGTCCGCCCGCGCGTCCGGGCAGTCCCCTGAACGACTCGGCGTGGTCGGGGAGTTCGTCGGGCCGGTAGGCGACGACGATCAGCAGCGGGAGTTGCTCGGCCCGGGGCGCGAACGAGGCGAGCCAGCGCAGCGATTCGGGGTCGGCCCAGTGGGCGTCGTCGAGGACGAGGGCCATCGGGGCACGCTGCACGGCGAGGTGGGTGAGCACCCAGTCCAGGCCGTCGCTCAGGCCCTGCGGGTCGGGCGGGGCACCGTGGGCGGGCGCGCACAGACCGAGGGCGGGGCCGACGATGTCGTACCAACTGCCCATCGAAGCGCGGAGATCGGCCTCCGCCGAGCCGGCGAACTGGGGCTGCAGCAGTTGGCGGGCGACGTGGAAGGCGACGCGCTGCTCCTGGTCGCCGCCGCGGGCGGACAGGACGGTGCAGCCGCGGGCGGCGGCCCGGCGGCGGACCTCGGCGAGCAGGGTGGTCTTGCCGATGCCGGCCCGTCCGGCGACGGCGAGAAGAGCGCCGCGCGGGCGGTCGGCCGGCTCTGCCCCGTCCGTGCGCAGGCCGGTGAGCGTGCCCAACGCCTCGTCGACCGCCGCGAGTTCACTCTCGCGTTCGAACAGAGTCCTGCCGCTCCGTGCGCTGCGCTGCGCCATGGTCGCACCCCCTGCCACGGCGGTACACCCACGCGGGGAGCGAGCGCGCACCGTGACCTACAGGCAGCTCAGAGTACGCCTCGCGGGATGTGTGCGGCCGATCTTCACGGAAGACGTTGCGGCTGGTTCCCAGGTGCCGTTCGTGGCGACGGGACGTGCGCCCGCAGGTCTACCGGAGAGGGCCAAGTACGTGTGCCGGTCAGCGAGTTGGCGCAGATGGCAGCCACCTCTTCGCCACCCCGCCCCCTCACTCCTCCTCCGCCCCCGCAGGCACAGGCGGCGACCACCCGGAGGCGGCGGACGCCGCATCAGCGCCCAGGAGTACGCCTCGACCGCTCCGTCCCCGGCCGGACCCGCGCTGATCAGAGTGGCGGAGGTTCTCTTCGACGTCACCGACAAGGACGGCAGTCAGCGGATCGACGCGGACGAGTACCGGGCCCTGTTCCGGACCGCGTTCCACCGCGACACCACCGGCACCGGCGGCGCCTGCACCCGCAGCGCGTTCGTCAAGGACTTCCTGTCCTTCATGTCCGGCCGACAGCGGTCGACCCTGTACGACCCGCTGCTCGCCCGGGCATGATCACCCGCGGTCCGGCCGCCACCCCTGTGGGTGGAGGCCGGACCGGAGTCGTCCGTGCGTGCGGACCTGCCCGCTCGGGGAGAATCCGCCGGCTCAGGTGAGGTCGAATTCACCTTCCCTCGCGCCGGACACGAAGGCGCCCCATTCCGCGGGGGTGAAGATCAAGGAAGGGCTCTCCGGGCGGCCGCTGTTGCGCATCGCGATGAATCCCTCGACAAAGGCGATCTGGACATCCCCCAGGCCACGGCTGCTCGAGTGCCAATCGGCCTCACTGAGGTCCAGCTCCGGCTTGTCCCAGCCCACGAGTGGGTGCTGCTGGATGGTGCTCTCGGCCACGTCCGTGCTCCTCCCGATTGCGTCGTCCGCGGCCAGCCTAGCGATCGGTCACGACTGCCGACAGGCCACGTGAGGGGGACCTTTTGGGAGGCCTTCAGGAGGTGGGCGGCTGCGAGCCCACGAGCCACATCGCGAAGAACTGCGATCCGCCGCCATATGCGTGCCCCAGCGCCCGCCTGGCGCCCTCCACCTGGTGTTCTCCGGCAAGGCCGCGCACCTGGAGAGCCGCCTCCGCGAAGCGGATCATGCCGGAGGCGCCGATGGGATTGGTCGACAGGACTCCGCCCGACATGTTGACGGGCAGATCGCCGTCAAGCTCGGTCACCCCTGCCTCGGTCAGCTTCCAGCCCTCGCCCTCGTCGGCGAAGCCGAGGTTCTCCAGCCACATCGGCTCGTACCAGGAGAACGGCACGTACATCTCCACGGCGTCGATGTCCCGGCGCGGATCGGATATCCCGGCCTGCCGGTACACGTCCGCGGCACAGTCCTTGCCGGCCTGCGGCGACACGGCGTCCTTGCCCGCGAACAGGGTGGGCTCGCTGCGCATGGCCCCGCCGAGCATCCAGGCGGCCGGCCTGGGCGCCCGAGCCGCCCCCGCCCGGTCGGTGAGGACCATGGCACAGGCGCCGTCGGAGGACGGGCAGGTCTCGGAGTAGCGGATCGGGTCCCACAGCATCGGCGAGGCCTGGACCTTCTCCAGGGTGATGTCGTGCTCGTGGAGATGCGCGTACGGGTTCTTCAGCGCGTTGCGCCGGTCCTTGTACGCCACCAGCGAGCCGACCGTGTCGGGCGCGCCGGTGCGTCGCATGTACGCGCGCACGTGCGGCGCGAAGAAGCCGCCGGCTCCGGCGAGCAGGGGCTGCTGGAAGGGGATGGGCAGGGACAGGCCCCACATGGCGTTGGACTCGGACTGCTTCTCGAAGGCGAGCGTGAGCACCGTGCCGTGCACGCGGGCCGCGACGAGGTTCGCGGCGACCAGGGCCGTCGACCCGCCCACCGATCCGGCGGTGTGCACCCGCAGCATGGGCTTGCCCACGGCTCCCAGCGCGTCGGCGAGGTACAGCTCCGGCATCATGACGCCCTCGAAGAAGTCGGGCGCCTTGCCGATGACGACGGCGTCGATGTCGGCCCAGGTCAACTCGGCGTCGTCCAGGGCGCGTTTGGCCGCCTCCCGGACGAGTCCGGCGATCGACACATCCCGTCGGGCCGCCACGTGCTTGGTCTGGCCGACGCCTACGACGGCCACGGGCTCCTTGCTCATCGGGGATCCCCTTCGAGTACGGCGACCAGGTTCTGTTGCAGACAGGGCCCGGAGGTGGCGTGGGCGAGCGCCCGGTCGGACTCACCCCGGTGGATGCCGGCCGCGGCCTCGCCGATCCGCAGCAGACCGGCGGCCATGATCGGGTTGGCGGCGAGCGCCCCGCCGGACGGATTGACCCGCACGCCGTCGTCGAGCCGCAGCGCCTTGCGCAGGACGACCTCCTGCGAAGTGAACGGCGCGTGCAACTCAGCGGTGTCGACGGGCCGTTCGAAGACACCGGCCCGTTCGGCCGCGAGCCGGGTGGAGGGCGAGTCGGTCAGGTCGCGCACACCGAGACCGTGCGCCTCGATGCGATGATCGATTCCGCGGATCCAGGCGGGCCGCTCGCACAGTTCCCTGGCCCGCTCCCCCGCCGCGAGGATCACGGCGGCGGCTCCGTCACCGATGGGCGGGCAGTCGCCGGTACGGAGCGGGCGTACGAGATAGTCGCCCTGCGGGACCGAACCCTTCAGCTGTGCATGGGAGTTGGCGGTCGCGTCTGCGCGGCTGCGGGCGGCGACGGCGGCGAGGGCGGGTTCGTCGGTGTCCCCCGCGTCGATGAGTGCCTGCGCCTGGAGGGCGGCGAGGGCCACGGAGTCGGGCCACAAGGGGGCGACGTAGTACGGGTCCAGCTGCCGGGTCAGGACATCGCGCACCGATCCCGGCGAGGACTTGCCGTAGGAGTAGACGAGCGCGGTGTCGGCGTCCCCGGTGAGGAGCTTGGTCCAGGCCTCGTACAGGGCCCACGCGCCGTCCATCTCGACGTGCGACTCGGAGATCGGGGGCCAGGCGCCGACGCCGTCGAGGGCGAGGGTGAAGGAGAAGGCGCGGCCGGCCAGGTAGTCGCTGGAGCCGGAGCAGGTGAAGCCGATGTCGGCGGTCTTGAGGCGGGTCTGGTCGAGTACGGCGTGCAGCACCGGCATGAGCATCTCCACCTCGGAGACCTCGTCGCTGGTGCGCCGGTGGTCGGTCTGGGCGAAGGCGACGACCGCGATGTCACGCGTCACAGCAGCTCCTTGTAGGTGTCGTACTCCGCGTCGGGCTCGCCGGTGGGCCGGTAGTGGTCGGGGAAACGGGAGCCGTCGGTCCACACCGGCTCGACGCGCAGCCCCATCCGCACCTGGTCGTACCCGATGCCACCGATCCGGGCGTGCAGCGCGAGGTCGGCGCCGTCGAGGGCGATGTGGGCGTAGACGTAAGGGACTTCGATGTCCAGGTTCTTCGCCTTGATGTTGACGATGCAGAAGGTGGTGACCGTGCCGCGGGGCCCCACTTCCACCTGCTCCGAGGTGGCGACCCCGCAGGTGGGGCACGCGCCCCTCGGCGGGATGTACACCTTCCGGCAGGACGGGCAGCGCTCGCCGACCATGCGCCGGTCGGACAGCGCGTGGATGTACGCGGACTGGGCGCGGCCGGGCGAGTAGGTGTAGTCGAGCCGAGCGGCGGCGATGATCCCGGTGATCGCGTCCTCGAACTCACCACTGTGGCCCGCCGGTTGCTCCGCTTCTCCGTCGTACGGCTCGAAGCAGGCGATGTCGGTGATGGCACCGGTGCGTTCCTCGGCCCAGCGGACCCGGACCCGCATTCCGGTGTGCACGGCGTCGGCATCGGGGGCGTCCAGGGCGTGCAGCAGAGCGGTGTCGGCACCGTCGAGCCGGACCAGGACCCACGCGAACGGCGTGTCGAGGGGCTGCCCGCGCCGGGGTTCGTGATTCCAGGCCCAGGTGGTGACCGTGCCGGTGGATCCCACTTCGACGAGGTCCCGGATCTCGTCGGCGGTGACGGGGTCGTACTCGACGGGCGGGACGAGGACGCGCCCGTCGACGGTCTTCACTCCGAGCAGGACGCGTTCGCGCAGACCGGTCAGGAAGGCGCTCTGGACAGGCCCGACGGAACGGGTGAAGGGAAACTCGACGGCGAGGGGAGCTTTGAGAAGTTCGGGCATCGGGGGCGTGCCTCCTCAGAAGGTAGGCGTACTGGGAACGGGCGGTGAGTGTGCAGGACCCAGGGGTGCGGGGAACTGCGCGACCAGCCACGGACGGCCTGCAGCTTCCAACCGGCTGGACCCAGCGCATCTCCTACTCACGCTTGTAGACCGGCGCCCGCTTCTCCGCGAAAGCCCGGGCACCTTCCTTCGCGTCGGCGGTGTCGAACACAGGCCACCCACGCTTGAGTTCATCGGCGAGCCCATCGGACTCGGTCATCTCAGCCGTCGCGTACACCGACGCCTTCACGGCTTCCACGGCAAGTGGCGCGCACGAGTTGACCTGTTCAGCGATCTCCAACGCCCGTTCAAGAGCAGCCCCGTCGGCCACGACATGCCCCACCAGCCCCACGGCGGCAGCCTCCCGCGCGGAATATGCCCGCCCGGTGAGCAGCATCTCCAACGCATGCGTCCGCGGAATCTGCCGCTGCAGACGGACAGTCGACCCACCGATCGGAAACAGCCCGCGCTTCACCTCGAAGAGCCCGAACGTCGCCGACTCCCCCGCGACCCGGATGTCGGTGCCCTGAAGAATCTCGGTACCCCCCGCCACGCAGTACCCCTCGACCGCCGCGATCACAGGCTTACGCGGCCGGTGATGCCGCAGCATCGCCTTCCAGTGCAGGTCCGGGTCGGCTTTGAGGCGGTCCCGATACTCCTCACCCGCCATCCCCTTGCCGGCCAGCGCCTTGAGGTCCATGCCGGCACAGAACGCGCCGCCCGCGCCCGTCAGCACGATCGAACGGACCGAGTCGTCCGCGTCGGCTTCCAGCCAGCCGTCGTACAGCCCGACGAGCATGGACAGCGAGAGCGCGTTCTTGGCTTCGGGCCTGTTGAGCGTGAGCACCAGCGTGGCGCCTTCGCGCCGCACGGTGAGGTGTTCCGTCCCACCCATTGCCGTCTCCCCTCTCCAGGAACGAGAACAGGTTGCAGTAGGCAGGGAGGCACTTCAAGGGTTTTCTGACAGTCAGTCAGATTTCTTCGCGCGAACCCTTCACAGTTGCCCTGCCCTTTGCTCTGATGACCGGCGAACCGACAGCTGTCAGGGCACGCCCGTGGTCAGGAGGAGCGGTGGAGTACAACCTTGCGGACCTGTTCGAGTCGGTCGTCGACGCGGTGCCGGACCGCGAGGCCCTCGTCTACATCGACCACCCGGGCACAGGAGCCGAACGCCGTTTGACGTACGCCGAGTTGGACGCGGCGGCGAACCGGATCGGCCACCATCTGATCGACAGCGGGCTGCGTCCCGGAGAGCACCTCGGGCTGCATCTCTACAACGGAGTCGAGTACCTGCAGACCGTGCTGGGCTGCCTCAAGGCACGGATCGTTCCCGTCAATGTCAACTACCGCTATGTCGAAGAGGAGTTGGTGTACCTCTACCGGGACGCCGACCTGGTGGCGCTGGTCTTCGACGCGGAGTTCACCGACCGGGTGGCCACCGCCCTGCCGCAGTGCCCGAAGCTGCGGCATCTCGTGCGGGTGGGCAGCGAGGGCGACGAGGTGCCCGGGGTGGCCTCCTTCGCCGAGGCCGAGGCGGAAGGGTCGCCCGAGCGGGGCTTCCCGGCCCGGTCGGGCGACGACCAGTTCATCATCTACACCGGCGGCACCACCGGGATGCCCAAGGGCGTGATGTGGCGCCAGGAGGACCTGTTCTTCTCCGGGCTGGGCGGGGGCGCGCCGACGGGTGAGCCGGTCAAGACGCCGGAGGAGCTGGCCGAACGGGTCGCGGTCGGCGGCTCGGGGATCACCTTCTTCCCCGCTCCCCCGCTGATGCACGGCACCTCCACCCTCACCACGTTCATCGGCTTCAACTTCGGCCAACGGGTCGTGATCCACCGCAAGTTCGTGCCCGAGGAGGTGCTGCGGACGATCGAGAAGGAGAAGGTCACCAGCATGTCCCTGGTGGGCGACGCGATGCTGCGACCTCTGATCGACGCGCTGGCGGGGCCCATGAAGGGCACCGACTGCTCGGCCATGTTCAGCGTCTCCTCGTCGGGCGCGATCATGTCGGAGACCGTGCGCCGGCAGTTCCAGGAACTGCTGCCGAACACCATGCTGTTGAACAACTACGGCTCCTCCGAGTCCGGATTCAACGGTACAGCGACGGCCGACTCGGGCGCCGGACAGAGCTTCCGCATCAAGGTCAACTCCCGGACCCAGGTGGTCGATCCGGCCACCTACGAGCCGGCCGCCCCTGGCGAGGTGGGCCGCGTGGCGCAGTGTGGCCATGTGCCGCTCGGCTACTACAACGACCCGGAGAAAACCGCCCAGACCTTCTTCGAGAAGGACGGCGAGCGCTGGGTGCTGCTCGGCGACATGGCCACCGTCGACGAGGAGGGCGTGGTCACCGTTCTCGGCCGCGGCTCGCAGTGCATCAACACCGGGGGCGAGAAGGTGTACCCGGAGGAGGTCGAGCAGGCCCTCAAGTCCCATCCCGACGTGTACGACGCCCTGGTGGCCGGGGTGCCGGACGTGCGGTGGGGCAACCATGTGGCGGCCGTGGTCCAGTTGCGCGAGGGCGCGCCGCGGCCGTCCCTGGAGGACATCCAGGCGTACTGCCGCACCCATCTCGCCGGTTACAAGATCCCTCGCCAGCTGGTGCTCACCGACTCGATACGGCGGTCGCCGAGCGGCAAGGCGGACTATCGGTGGGCCAAGGAAGTCGCGGTGGCGGCGGTTCCGTAGGGCGGCGGTCGGGCGAGGCACCGGCGCCGGGTCGGACGGGCGTACTCTTTTGCGCGCGGTTGACTCGGGAGAGTGAACGCGGGGTTACCCAGGGCCGTACGCGAGGTTGGCGGCCCTGGTCTGCGGATTCCGGTCGCCGTGCCCTCACCGCACCTTGCACGGAAGGACCTTCGGGTGTCGCACCTCACGCCCCCCAGCCCACTGCCGCACGCGGACGCGTCGGCGACCGACCCGGCGGGGGAGGCATCGCCCACACCTGCGGCCGGCGACACCGGGCCGGGCGCCTCGACGGACGCGGGGCCCACGGGCGAGGAGGCGACCGGCGTGGAGGACGCGGAGTCGGCGGAGAAGGGCAGGCCGGCTGCCGAGCCCCTGGTCCCGCACCAGGCCCCACCCAGCGACGCGTCCTCCACAGCCGCCGACGAACCCGACGCGAAGGGCGCCGTCCGCCCCGGCTGGTTCGGCTGGCGCCGCCGTTTCCCCCGTACCGCACGGGTCGTACGTGTGGGCACCAGCGTGCTGGCCGCCGCGCTGGTGCTCGAAGCTCTCGTGATGCCCAACCGCTTGGACCGGATGCCCCTTGAAGCGTTCTTCCGTCTCCCCGTCGAGCTGATCATCGTCGCGGCCGTCCTGCTCGTCCTGCCGTCGACGGCACGGCGGATCACGGCCGTCGTCCTGGGGGCGTTCCTCGGTCTCTCCACCGTCCTGAAGTGCCTCGACATGGGCTTCTACCAGACCCTGGCGCGGCCCTTCGACCTGGTCTTCGACTGGATTCTGCTGAACGACGCGGCGGACTTCGTGAAGGACTCCTTCGGCCGCTCGGGCGAGGTGCTGGCGGTGATCGGGGTGATCGTCCTGTTCATCGCCGTGCTGGCCGTGAGCGCGCTCGCCCTGGCGCGCGTGGCGGACGTACTGGCCCGGCACCGCACCGTGGCCGTCCGCGGCACGCTGGTCCTCGGCGTCGCGTGGATCATCTGCTTCACCACCAGCGTGCAGGTCGGCGGTGTCGTGATGGCCACCAGGGGCTACACGCAGTACCTCGGAAACCGGGTGCAGTACGTCCGCGACGGCCTCGGTGACGCCGACGTCTTCAAGAAGCAGATCCCCGTCGACGCCTTCGCCAAGACCCCGCCCGACCAGCTGCTCACCGGGCTGCGCGGCAAGGACGTGCTGTTCACCTTCATCGAGAGCTACGGCCGGGTGGCGCTCACCGATCCGACGATGGCGCCGGAGATGGACGCGACACTGAAGGCGGGCGACGCCAGGCTCAAGTCGGCCGGCTTCGCCTCGCGCAGCGCCTGGCTCAGGTCGCCCGTGACGGGCGCCGGCAGCTGGCTCGCCCACTCGACGTTCCTGTCCGGCCTGTGGATCAAGAACCAGCAGCGGTACCGGACCCTGACCACCGGGGACCGCGCGACCCTCACCAGCTACTTCCAGAAGACCGGCGACTGGCGCACGGTCGGCATCGTCCCCGGCGTGCGCAAGGCCTGGCCCGAGGGCAAGTACTTCGGCCTCGACAACATCTACGACTCCACGCACCTCGGCTACAACGGTCCGTACTTCAGCTGGACGCCGGTCCCGGACCAGTTCAGCCTGGAGTCCTTCCAGAAGCTCGAGTACGGCAAGAAGAACCGCGACCCGATCATGGCGGAGATCATCCTGGCCTCCAGCCACAATCCCTGGTCCCCCATCGCCCACACCATCCCGTGGGAAGACCTCGGGGACGGCTCGATCTTCAACCAGATCAAGAAGGAAGGCACGAACCCGACGCAGGTCTGGAAGAGCGCCAAGCGCGTGCGGACCGAGTACCGCAAGGCCATCCAGTACTCCGTGGACAGCCTCACCCAGTGGATGCAGCGCTACGGCAACAAGAACACCGTCCTCGTCTTCCTCGGCGACCACCAGCCCGTCCCGACGGTCACCGGCGGCACCGCCAACAAGGACGTGCCGATCACCATCGTCGCCCACGACCCGAAGGTGCTGGACAAGATCGCCAGTTGGGGCTGGGCGGACGGACTCAAGCCCGCCGACAACGGCCCGGTGGTGGGCATGGACAAGTTCCGCGACCGTTTCATGACGGCCTTCGGCAGCACCCCCACGAAGTGACCCTCACCGCGCCAGAAACGCGCACACGCGGCGCGTGAACCACTCGGGATCGTCCAGCCACGGGTAGTGGCCGGCGCCCGGCTGGACGGCGAGTTCCGCGTTCGGGAAGACATCGGCGGCCCTGCGCGCCAGTTCGGGGGTGGGGCCGCCGTCCAGTTCACCGGCGAGCACGAGGACCGGTGCGGCCAGCCGGGCGAGGGCGGCGCGGGTCGCGGGCGGGTCGTAGGCTCCCTCGGCGCCGAACACCTCGCCTGCGTCGTCGTTGAACTCCTTGTCGGCGCCTGCCTCGTGGCGCTGAGCCGCCTCGTCCCAGCGCCCGTGGAAGAAGCCCGAGAAGGCGGGATCGAAGTCGCCCGTCCCCGCCAGCCAGGCCCGGAACGCCGGGAACGCCTCCGTGAACCACGGCTCACCCCTCCGCAGCTGCGCGGCGGCAAGCCGATGCTCGGCGGTGGCCGGCATCCCCAGCGCCCACGGCGTCGCCGTGACCAGCACCAGTCGCGCGATCCGCTCCGGGTACCGCTCGGCGTACCGCATCGCCAGACTGCCGCCCGCCGAGTGCGCGAGCAGGTCCACCCGCTCCAGGCCCAGGTGACGGCGGAGCGCCTCCACATCGGCCACGAGCCGGTCGCAGCGGTACGTCGTCGGGTCGGCCGGCGTCGCCGAGTCGCCGGTGCCGCGCAGGTCAAGGAGTACGAGCCGGCGGTGCGCTGCGAGCCCGCCCAGGTCGCCGAGGTAGGCGGAGGCGCGCATGGGACCGCCGGGCAGGACGAGCAGCGGCTCGCCCTCGCCGCGCAGGTGGTGGGCGAGCTCGGTCCCGTCGGGGGCGGTGAAGGTCGGCATGCCGCCGATCGTGGTGGCCGGTGCCGTCGTACCGCAATGGATTTCTCCCGCCGGGGACGGCAACGGATTTCTGCCGCCGGACCTCTTGCCCGCGCCGGACCGTACTGGGTTACTGATCCCCGACAGCGCGACCGAATGATCGGTTGTCCGTGATGATGTGATTCATCGGTGTGACGGACGAGGGAGAAGCCCCATGGCGGATGCGACGGAGCTGCTGGACGCGGGGGAACGGCTCGACCCGGAGGCCCTGCGCGCGCTACAGCTGGAACGTCTGCGGGCCTCCCTGCGGCACGCCTACGAGAACGTGCCCTTCTATCGGACATCCTTCGACCAGGCGGGCGTGCGCCCCGACGACTGCCGTACGCTCGCCGATCTCTCCCGCTTCCCGTTCACCGCCAAGGCGGACCTGCGCGCCAACTACCCGTACGGGATGTTCGCCGTGCCCGAGGACCGCATTCGCCGCATCCACGCGTCCAGCGGCACCACCGGCCATCCCACGGTGGTCGGTTACACCGAGAACGACCTCTCCCTGTGGGCCGACGTCGTGGCCCGCTCGATCCGCGCGGCGGGCGGACGGCCGGGAGACAAGGTCCATGTGGCGTACGGATACGGCCTGTTCACCGGCGGGCTCGGCGCGCACTACGGAGCCGAACGGCTCGGCTGTACGGTCATCCCCGCGTCCGGCGGTATGACGGCCCGTCAGGTCCAGCTGATCCAGGACCTCCGGCCGCAGATCATCATGGTGACACCGTCGTACATGCTCACGCTCCTCGACGAGTTCGAGCGGCAGGGCGTCGATCCGCGGAGCACCTCGCTGCGGGTCGGCATCTTCGGCGCGGAGCCGTGGACCGAGCAGATGCGGCTGGAGATCGAGGAGCGGTTCGCTATCGACGCCGTCGACATCTACGGGCTGTCCGAGGTGATCGGCCCGGGGGTGGCGCAGGAGTGTGTGGAGACCAAGGACGGGCTGCACGTGTGGGAGGACCACTTCTATCCGGAGATCGTCGATCCGATCACCGGCGAGGTCCAACCGGACGGTGAGGAGGGCGAGTTGGTCTTCACCTCGCTCACCAAGGAGGCGATGCCGGTGATCCGTTACCGGACCCGGGATCTGACGCGCCTGCTGCCGGGCACGGCCCGGGTGTTCCGCCGGATGGAGAAGGTCACCGGGCGCAGCGACGACATGGTGATTCTGCGCGGGGTGAATCTCTTCCCCACGCAGATCGAGGAGATCGTGCTGCGAACGCCTGGCGTGGCACCGCACTTCCAGCTCCAACTCACCCGCGAGGGACGGCTCGACGCCCTCACCGTGCGCGCGGAGGCCCGTCCCGGCGCGGGCCCCGAGATCCGGGACGCGGCCGTGCGCGCGATCACGACGGCCGTGAAGGACGGCATCGGGGTGTCGGTCGCGGTGGAGATCGTCGAACCGGAGTCGCTGGAGCGGTCGGTGGGCAAGATCCGCCGGATCGTGGATCTGCGCCACCAGCCGTCGAGTTAGTCGAGTCAGCAGGGGACGAGGGAGCGAAGACCGGAGAGGTCGTGGGCGGTCACGCTGTTGCGGTCGGCGACCGCGCGGCCCAGCGCGTGGTGCGGCCACAGTCCGCCGGCCAGACGGCGGCTCAACTCGCCCCATTCCAGGGCCTCGGCGGCGCGTGCCTTGTAGAAGTTCAGGGCGTAGCCGCCGGTGTGGATGCGTAGCAGGCAGAAGCCGCCCGGGTACTCCTTGACGGCGCTGACCTCCTGCTGGGTCACGTGCGGGGCGGACGTCAGCACGGTCCGCTTGTTGCGGTGGGTGTGGCCCGCGTGGTGGAGGAAGACGCCGGGAGCGGTGGCGTAGGCCTCGACGATCGCGCGGGCCTGCCGGCGGTTCATGCGCTGGCCGCCGGTCACCGGGAAGACGGAGTCCCGTACGGTCAGCGGGTGGTGGCCGAAGACCACCGTGGGCTGGTCCCCGTTCTCCCGCAGCCGGCGCCGCAGCCAGGCGAGTTGCTCGGCGCCGAGGCCGCCCGAATCGCCTCCGTTGCCCTGCTTCTCGTAGGTGTCGAGGCCGACGATCCGCAGGCCGCCGACCTCGTGGGAGAAGTACCCGGGCCCCGCCTCCATGCCGGCCCCGCGCCGGAAGGCGGCTTCCAGGCGCCCGTGGCGGTCGTGGTTGCCCCGTACGACGAAGTAGTCCCGGCCGTGCTCGCCGAAGCGGTCCAGGATCCGGCCGGCCGCCGCGAGGTCGTGCGCCGCGCCTCCGGCCGAGATGTCACCTGCGGCCAACAGCAGATCGGCGCCGCGTCCGCGGGCCTCGTCGACCAGGGCGTGGCTCATGACCTCCGGGTAGGGCGTGCTGCCGAGCGGCTGGCTGATCCCGCGGATCAGGGGCATCCCCGCGACCAGGCCGGCGGTGGTCTCGCCGACGTGCAGGTCGTTGCAGAGGGCGATCGACATCACGTGCCGGCCGGCCGGGGGCTGCGGGGTGGTGAAGGAGTACGGGCCGCCGTGCGAGCCGACGCCGTGCAGCGAGGTGCCGACGGCGTTGCCGCGGACCAGGTGCAGGGGGGTGGGTGTGGCGGTCACGCCACGGGAGCGGGCCTGGTAGTAGTACGTCTGCCCCGGCTCCAGGCCGGTCAGCTCGATGTGGTGGTGGGCCGTGGGCCGGTCCGAGCCCGCGACACGGGTCAGGCGGCCCGGGCGGGTGCCGTAGACGACCTCGCCCTCGGTGGCGACGGGGAGCAGCCGGCCACGGCCGTCGGGGACACCGGTGTGCCAGGTGATGACGGCGTGGTCCTCGGCCAGGGTGACGAGTTCGAGGTGGATCGCGGCGATGTGGTGCGAGCGGCGGGGGCGGGGGATGTGCACGGCTGCCGCGATCGCCTTGAGCAGGGCGGGGGCGATCAGGGAGCCGGAGCGGAAGACTTCACAGGGACCGGGGAGAGCGGCGAGGGGGACGGGGAGACAGCAGCGCATACCTCAGTGTGCCCGCATGCGGTGAACGAACGCCGTGGTATGGGCGGCGATGCCAGGTATGACATACGGCACTTTGTGGCATCAGGGCTGGTCGGTGAATCGGTCCCGCAGCTCACGCTTGAGGATCTTGCCGCTGGCGTTGCGTGGGAGTTCGGTCACGAACACCACCCGCTTCGGCGCCTTGAAGTGCGGAAGCTTCACGCGCGCGTGCTCGATCAGTTCGGCCTCGGAGACCTCGCCGCGCGGGACGACGACGGCCGTGACGGCCTCGATCCACCGTTCGTCGGGCAGACCGATCACGGCGACCTCGGCGACGGAGTCGTGCGTGTAGAGGGCGTCCTCGACCTGGCGTGAGGCGACCAGCACGCCACCGGAGTTGATCACGTCCTTCACGCGGTCGACGATCGTGTAGTAGCCGTGCGCGTCCCGCACCGCGAGGTCGCCGGAGTGGAACCAGCCGTCGCGGAAGGCGGCGGCCGTCTCCTCGGGCTTGTCCCAGTAGCCGTCGCACAGCTGCGGGGAGCGGTAGACGATCTCGCCGGAAGTGCCGTCGGGGACGTCCTTGCCGTCCTCGTCGACCACGCGCGCGTCGACGAACAGGACGGGCCGGCCGCAGGAGTCCATGCGGCCCTTGTGCTCGCCGGGCGCCAGGACCATGGACAGGGGGCCGATCTCGCTCTGGCCGAAGCAGTTGTAGAAGCCGAGCTTCGGGAGCCGTTCGCGCAGCCGCTCCAGGACCGGCACCGGCATGATCGACGCGCCGTAGTAGGCCTTGCGCAGTCCCGACAGGTCCCGGCTCTCGAAGTCCGGACGGTTGGCCAGCCCGATCCAGACGGTCGGCGGGGCGAACAGGCTGTCCACGCGGCCGGCCTCGATCAGGTCGAAGAGCCGGTCGCCGTCGGGGGCGTCGAGGATGACGTTGGTGGCGCCGACCGCGAGGTAGGGCAGCAGGAAGACGTGCATCTGCGCCGAGTGATAGAGCGGCAGGGAGTGCGCGGGGCGGTCTCCGGCGCTGAGGTCGAGGGCGGTGATCGCGCTGAGGTACTCGTGGACCAGGGAGCGGTGCGTCATCATCGCGCCCTTGGGCAGGGCCGTGGTCCCCGAGGTGTAGAGCAGCTGCACCAGGTCCTCGGTGCGCGGCTCGGGGCCGTCGTAGGCGGGGGCGTTCGCCAGCCGCGCCAACAGCGAGTCCTCGGCGTCTCGGAGGGGCAGCGTGCGGACGTCGTCGGGGAGCCGGCCCGCCAGGTCGGGGTCGGCGAGGACGAGCGCGCTGCCGGACTGCCCGACGAGGTAGGCGAGGTCGTCGCCGGTCAGGTTCTGGTTGACCGGCACGTGCACGAGCCCCGCGCGGGCGCAGGCCAGGAAGGCGATCGCGTAGGCGTCCGAGTTGTGGCCGTACGCGCCGACCCGGTCGCCGGGCGTCAGGCCCTCGCCGAGCAGGACGCTCGCCGCGCGGGAGACCGCGTCGTCGAGTTCCTCGTACGTCCATGTGCGGTCGCCGTACTCGATCGCGACCCGCGCGGGGGTGCGCCGGGCGCTGCGTCGCAGCACCCCGTCAACCGTGCTGCCCTGTCCCTGCGTCATGACTCATGATCCTCGGCCCGTCGCCGAGGCAGGTCAAGCACCGAGGGGGCCCGGACCATTCACCCGTCCTTTCGCTCAACCACTCCTTCCCCCACAGACGTTGGGAGGCACGACGTGCGCACCCGCACGAGACGACTCGCCGTCGCGGCCGTCGCTCTGCTCACCGCCTCGACCGCGCTGCCGGCGGCCGCGGCCGAGGGGCACACACACCAGGAACGCCCCTCGAACGGCGGTCTGTCCGCCGAAATCCGCTACACCGAGTACGGCATCCCGCACATCCTCGCCGAGAACTACGCCGACCTCGGCTTCGGCACCGGCTGGGCACAGGCCACCGACCAGGTCTGCACCCTCGCCGACGGCTTCGTGACGGTGCGCGGCGATCGCTCCCGCTTCTTCGGCGCGGAGGCGACGACCGACCAATCGCTGGGCACGGCCGGGAACAACCTCTCCAGCGACCTCTACTTCCGGGGCGTCCGACAGGCCGGCACGGTCCGGCGGCTCCTCACGCAGCCGGCCCCGCTGGGCCCGAGCCGTCAGGCCAAGGACCTGATGCGAGGCTTCGCCGCCGGGTACAACGCCTGGCTGAAGCAGAACCGGACCACCGACCCGAACTGCGAGGGTGCCGCCTGGCTGCGGCCCATCACCACCGAGGACGTGGCCACGCGCTTCTACGCGCTCTCCGTACTCGGCGGCCAGGGCAGTGCCGTGGACGCCATCACGGGCGCCCAGCCGCCCACCGCAGCCGACCGCGGCGCCCCGACCGCTCCGGACGCGCAGGCCCTGATCAGGGCCGTACGCGAGCGGACCGCGAACGCCGACATGGGCTCGAACGCGGTCGCCTTCAACGGGGACACCACGGCGAACGGCCGCGGTCTGCTGCTGGGCAACCCGCACTACCCCTGGCACGGCGGACGTCGGTTCTGGCAGGTGCAGCAGACCATTCCGGGCGAGCTGGACGTGGCCGGCGGCTCGCTGCTCGGCCTGCCGACCGTCGCCATCGGCTACAACTCCAAGGTGGCGTGGAGCCACACGGTCTCCACCGGTGTCCCCTTCAACCTGACACAGCTGACCCTCGACCCGGCTGACCCCACCGTGTACCTGGTGGACGGCAAGCCGGAGCGGATGACGAAGCGGACCGTGACCGTCGCGGTCAAGGGCGGTACGCCGGTCACCCGCACCCAGTGGTGGACCCGCTACGGTCCCGTCGTCAACTCCCCCGACGGCGAACTCCCGCTGCCGTGGACCACCACCTCGGCGTTCGCGATGAACGACCCCAACGCCTCGAACCTGCGGTTCGCCGACACCTCGCTGGGTTTCGGCAAGGCGCACGACACGGCGGGCGTCCTCAAGTCGCTGGGTGAGCACCAGGGGCTGCCGTGGGTGAACACCATCGCCGCTGACTCCTCGGGGCACTCGCTCTTCAGCCAGTCGCAGGTGCTGCCCCGGATCACGAACGAACTGGCGGCCCGGTGCTCCACACCGCTCGGCAAGGCCGTCTATCCGGTGGCCGGCATCGCGGTCCTGGACGGCTCGCGCGGTGACTGTGTGCTCGGCGACGACGCCGACGCCGTGCAGGCGGGGATCTTCGGCCCCTCCCGCATGCCGACGCTGAAGGACGCGCCGTACGCGGAGAACTCCAACGACAGCGCCTGGCTGACCAACGCCGACCGGCCGCTCACCGGCTACGAGCGGATCTTCGGCAGCATCGGCACCACGCGTTCGCCGCGCACCCGGGGCGCGATCGACGCCGTGTCGGCGATGGCCGCGCGCGGTGATCTGACCGTGCGGGACCTCCAGCGGCAGCAGTTCGCGAACCAGGTCACCATCGGCGACCTCGCGGCCGGGGACACGGCACGCGCGTGTGCCGCACTGCCCGGCGGCGTCGCCAAGGACAAGGACGGCAAGGAGGTCGACGTCTCCGCGGCCTGCGCGGTGCTCAAGTCGTGGGACCGCACCGCGAACACCGACAGCCGGGGAGCCCTGCTCTTCGACCGTTTCTGGCAGCGGCTGCTGGAACTCTTGCCGGACGACCAGCAGTGGAAGGTGCCGTTCTCGGCGGCCGACCCGGTGCACACGCCGAACACGCTCGACACAGACGCCCCCGGCTTCGCCACGGCCCTCGCGGACGCGGTGACCGAACTGCGAGCGGCCGGCATCCCGCTGAACTCGACGCTCGGGGAGCACCAGTTCGTCGTGCGGAACGGCACACGCATCCCCGTCCCCGGTGCCACGGAGGATCTCGGGGTGTGGAACAAGATCGAGCCGGTGTGGGACCCGGAGCACGGCGGGTACACGGAGGTGACCAGCGGTTCCAGCCACATCCAGGCGGTGGGCTGGAACGACAGCGGCTGCCCGGTGGCGCGCACACTGCTGACGTACTCCCAGTCCTCGAACCCGAAGTCGCCGCACCACAGCGACCAGACCAGGCTGTTCTCCCAGGAGAAGTGGGTGACCGCCCGCTTCTGCGAGAAGGACATCCGGTCCTCGCCCGCGCTGCGGACCGTGCACGTGCGCGAAGGCTGACGGAGGTGGTCCCGTCCCCTGGTGGGGGCGGGACCACAGGGGACGCGCACGTGCCGCTCGCGCCTCACACGGGACGTGTACGCCCCTCCCAGTACGGGTCCCGCAACCGCCGCTTGTAGAGCTTGCCGTTGGGGTCGCGGGGCATCTCCGCGATGAAGTCGACGGTCTTGGGGCGTTTGTAGCCCGCGAGTTGCTCGGCACAGTGGTCGAGGATCGCGGCGGCGAGGGCGGGACCCGGTTCGTGGCCCGGGGCGGGTTCGACGACGGCCTTGACCTCCTCGCCCCAGTCGTCGTGCGGGATGCCGAAGACGGCCGCGTCGGCGACGGCGGGGTGGGCCAGCAGCGCGGACTCGATCTCGGCCGGGTAGATGTTGACGCCACCCGAGATGATCATGTCGATTTTGCGGTCGCGGAGGTAGAGATAGCCGTCCTCGTCGAGGTAGCCGAGGTCGCCGACGGTGAAGAAGTCGCCGATGCGGTTCTTCTTCGTCTTGGCCTCGTCCTTGTGGTAGGCGAAGCCACCGGTGTTCATCTTCATGTAGACGGTGCCGAGTTCACCGGGCGGAAGCCGGTTGCCGTCGTCGTCGAAGACGGCGAGTTCGCTGATGGGCCAGGCCTTGCCGACGGTCCCGGGCTTCTTCAGCCAGTCCTCGGCCGTGGCGAACGCCCCTCCTCCCTCGCTGGCCGCGTAGTACTCCTCCACGCAGTCGCCCCACCAGTCGATCATGGCCCGTTTCACATGGTCGGGGCAGGGCGCGGCCCCGTGGATGGCGTGCCGCATCGACGAGACGTCGTACGTCCGCCGGACCTCCTCCGGCAGCGCGAGCAGCCGGTGGAACTGGGTCGGGACCATGTGGGTGTGCGTGCACCGGTGGGCGTCGATGACGCGGAGCATCTCCTGGGGCGTCCACTTGTCCATCAGCACCAGCCGGTGGCCGATGTGCAGGGACGCGCCCGCGAATTGGAGCACCGCGGTGTGGTAGAGCGGCGAGCAGACGAGGTGGACGTTGTCGCCGAACGGCTTGATGCCGAAGATGCCGAGGAAGCCGCCGAGGTAGGCCTCCTCGGGGCGCTTGCCGGGCAGCGGGCGGCGGATGCCGCGTGGGCGTCCGGTCGTACCCGACGTGTAGTTCATGACCCAGCCCAGTTCGCGGTCCTCGGGCGCCGACTCGGGCTGTCCGTCGAGGAGTTCGGCGTACGGCCGGAAGCCCTCGACCGTGCCGAGGGCGTACCGGTGGCTCGCCGGGAGTCCGGCCTCCTCGGCCGCGTGGCGGGCCGGTTCGGCGAACCGCTCGTGGGCGATCAGCACCTTGGCGCCGGAGTCGGCGACGATCCAGGCGATCTCCGGGCCGACGAAGTGATGGTTGATCGGGACGAGATAGAACCCGGCCTGGCTGGCGGCCAGATACGCGGTGAAGAACTCGACGCCGTTGGGCAGCACGACCGCGAAGGCGTCCCCGCGCCCAAGTCCCGCTGCGCGCAGGCCGTGGACGAGGCGGTTGGCGGCGGCGTGCAGCCGTCCGGCGGTCCACTCCTCGCCGTCGGGCGCGACGAGGACCGTGCGGTCGGGGGCCTCGGTGGCCTGGGCCCAGAAACCGGCGGGGGGTGTGCTCACTGGCCGCTCCTTCCGGCGATGCGGTTGATGCGGTCCACGGCCTGCTCGAAGCCGCGGGTGAGGTCGTCGAAGACGGCCTGGACGCTGCATTCGCTGTTCATCCGGCCGACGATCTGGCCGACGGGCGTGCCGAGCAGCGGATCGACCTCGTACTTCTGGATCCGCGAGACGGCGTCGGCGACCAACAGCCCTTGCAGGGGCATGGGCAGGGTGCCGGGTCCCGCCGGGTCGTCCCAGGCGTCGGTCCATTCGGTACGGAGCTGACGTGCGGGTTTGCCGGTCAGCGCGCGGGAGCGGACGGTGGCGCCCGCGTCGGCGGCGAGGAGCTTCTCGATCAGTTTGGGCGAGGGGAGTTCGGCCTCGGTGACGGTCAGCCAGACGGACCCCAGCCACACCCCCTGGGCGCCCAGGGCGAGCGCGGCGGCCACCTGCCGGCCGCTGCCGATGCCGCCGGCGGCCAGCACGGGCAGTGGATCGACGGCGTCCACGACGTCCGGCGTGAGCACCATCGAGGCGATCTCGCCGGTGTGACCGCCGGCCTCGTAGCCCTGCGCGACGACGATGTCGAGGCCGGCGTCCTTGTGCTTGACCGCGTGTCGGGCGCTGCCCGCGAGTGCGGCGACCAGCACGTCGTGCTGGTGGGCGCGGGTGACCACGTCGGCGGGCGGGGAGCCGAGGGCGTTGGCGAGCAGGCGGATCGGGTAGTCGAAGGCGACGTCGAGCTGGTTGCGGGCGACCTGCTCCATCCACCCGGTGATGCGCCAGCCGGACGCCTCGCCCTCGGCGAGTTCGGGCACGCCGTACTTGGCGAGGGTGTCGGTGACGAACTGCCGGTGCCCTTCCGGGATCATCGCCTCGACGTCGGCCTCCGTGACGCCCTCCACCTTCTTGGCGGGCATGACGACATCCAGGCCGTACGGCATCCCGTCGACGTGCGCCTCGATCCAGTCGAGGTCCCGCTTGAGCTCGTCGGGAGCGGTGTAGCGGACCGCTCCGAGCACACCGAATCCGCCCGCCCGGCTGATGGCCGCGGCAACGGCGGGGAAGGGCGTGAAGCCGAAGACGGCGTGCTCGATTCCCAGTCTGTTGCTCAACTCGGTCTGCATGGGCGCAGAATGCCGCAGTCCTCCGGACGACGGAAGGCCTTTTCTGATGCTCCGTCAGATTTCTTGCCACAGGGCTCTCTGTGGCGTCAGCCGGATACGCCCATGCTCTGGGTGCCGATGACCGACAGGAGCCGCAGCGCCTCGTCGGACGGCGAGCCGGGGGTGGCGGTGTAGATGACGACCCGCTGGTCGCGGTCGGCGATGTCCAGGGCGTCACAGTTGACGGTGACCGGGCCGACGAGGGGGTGTTCGAAGGACTTGCGGAGGGTCGGCCCGCCGGCGGCCACCTCGTGGTCGGCCCACAACCGGGCGAACTCCGTGCTCCCGGCGAGGAGTTCGTCCACGAGTTCCGTCACCTCCGGGTCGTCCGGGTAGCGGGCCGCGGCGGCGCGCAGTTGCGGGACCGAGCTGCGGGCGAACGCGTCGGAGTCCGAAACGCCGTACAGGCGGCGGCCGTTCGGGTGCGGTCCCAGGAAGACCCGGCGGACCAGATTGCGGTCGCGGCGCGGCAGGGCGGAGAAGTCCTCCATCAGGGCCACCGCGAGGTCGTTCCAGGCGATGATCTCCAGCGTCGCCGAGGTGACGAAGGCGGCGGCGAGGGGCAGCCGGTCCAGCAGGTCGAGGATGCTCTGGCGGACCTCGCGCGAGGGACCGGGTGCGGGCGCGGGCGGTGCCCCGGCGAGGTGGTGCAGGTGGTCACGCTCCGCGTCCGACAGCCGCAGGGCACGGGCGAGCTGGGCCAGTACCTCACGGGACGGATGAGGACCGCGGGCCTGTTCGAGGCGCGCGTAGTACTCCGTCGAGATGTACGCCAGCTGCGCCACCTCCTCGCGACGCAGCCCCGGCGTACGGCGGCGCGGGCCGCTGGGCAGGCCCACGTCGGCGGGGGTGATGCGCTCGCGCCTGCTGCGCAGGAAATCCGCCAGACCTCGTCGGTTCACCTCTCCAGTGTGCGCGTGCGCCGAGGCGGCGAGCCAGGTACAGCCGGTGCCTGGATGGGGATCGCGGCCGGTCGCAGGCTCGACGGCATGAACAACACACCTCACACGACACCCCGCACCTCCGCCGGCCTGCTCACCGACAAGGTCGCGTTCATCACCGGGGCCGGCCGCGGTATCGGCGCCGCGTCGGCCCGGCTCTTCGCCCGCGAGGGCGCCCGAGTGGTCCTCGCGGCGCGTACCGAGGCGCAGCTCAAGGCGGTCACCGAGGAGATCAGGGCGGCGGGCGGCACGGCCGAGTACGTGCTGTGCGACCTGGCCGAAGGGGACAGTGTCCGGGCCGCCGTCGAGCGGACCGTGGAGCTGTACGGCCGGCTGGACATCGCCTTCAACAACGGCGCCACCATCCAGTTGCCCGGCCCGATGGACGAGCTGTCGGAAGCCGACTTCGACCGGGTCAGCGCGGTCAACCTCAAGGGCCCGTGGCTGGCCATGAAGGCCGAGATCGCCGCCATCCGCGCCACCGCCGGACGCGGCGCCATCGTCAACAACTCCAGCGTCGGCAGCCTCGCCGCCAACCCCGAACTGCCGGTGTACGGCGCGGCCAAACGCGCCGTCAACAGCCTCACCGCGTCGGCCGCCGCCACGTACGGCCGCGAGGGCATCCGCGTCAACGCGATCGCCCCCGGGCTGACCCTGACCGAGATGGTCGACGAGTGGGAGCGGAATGCCCCCGGCGTCATCGACCGCATCTCGACCCTCAACCCCCTGGGCCGCCCCGCCGCCCCGGAGGAGATCGCACAGGCGGCGGCCTGGCTGCTGAGCGACCGGGCGTCGTACGTGACCGGGGTGATTCTGGCGGTGGATGGGGGGTTGCGGGCGTGAGGGGGGCGTCCGTCGGGGGCGTACCGGGGCCAACCTGGTGCGGTTAGGCTCGACGGCCATGAGTCAAAGTGGTTCGCAAGCGGCGGCGTTCTTCCGAGACCTCCGCCAGAGCCGAGTGGTCTGGCTTGTCCGGGACGACACCGGAAGCCCGACTTCTCTCTCCGCGGACGGCACGCGAAGCCTTCCCTTCTGGTCGACCTCGGCCCGCGCCCGGAGGGCGGCGAAGATCTGGGGGAACGGGCTGCGGGTCGCATCCATGTCTCTCGAAGACTGGCGTAGCCGCGAACTGCCCGATCTGGCCCGGGAAGGGCTCATGATCGGCATCAACTGGAGCGGGCCGCGTCTCGTCGGCTGGAGCTTCACCCCGGCGGAGGTCCTCAACCGACTGGCGGCAGCCGACTAGCTCACCGGATCCGCCGTCAGAGCGCGCACCCCGTGCCCCCGCTCTCCGCCTGCGAGCCACTGCTGCTCACGCGCCCTCACCCTCCAGCACCGCCATCGCCGCGTTGTGCCCCGGCACGCCGCTCACCCCTCCCCCGCGGACGGCGCCCGCCCCGCACAGCAGAACGTTCGGGTGTCGGGTCTCGACGCCCCAACGGCCGGTGTCCTCCTGGGTGTAGGGCCAGGACAGTTCGCGGTGGAAGATGTTGCCGCCGGGCAGGCGCAGGTCGCGTTCCAGGTCGAGGGGGGTCTTCGCCTCGATGCAGGGGCGGCCGTCGGCGTCGGTGGCGAGGCAGTCGGCGAGCGGTTCGGCGAGGTGGGTGTCGAGTTGGGCGAGGGTCGACTTGAGGAGTTCCTCGCGTACGGCGTCGTTGTCCCGGTCGAAGAGCCGGGCGGGCGTGTGCAGGCCGAACAGGGTGAGGGTCTGGTAGCCCTGCTGGACCAGGTCGGGGCCGAGGATCGTCGGGTCGGTGAGCGAGTGGCAGTAGATCTCGGACGGCGGGGCACTGGGCAGCTCACCGGCGGCGGCCTGGGCGTGGGCGGTGGCGAGATCGGCGTACCCCTCGCCGATGTGGAAGGTGCCGGCGAACGCCTCGCGCGGGTCGACGGACCGGTCCTTCAGCCTCGGCAGCCGTTTGAGCAGCATGTTCACCTTGAGCTGGGCGCCCTCGGCGGGGGCGGGCGGGACGTCGTCGGTCAGCTCCGCCAGGGCCTGCGGCGAGGCGTTGACCAGCACGTGCCGTGCGGTGACGGTGCCCTCGCCGTCGGGGGTGCGGTACGCGACCTCGGCGGTTCGGCCGTCCGTGTCGATGCGAACCGCCTCGTGGCCGGTGGCGACGACGGCACCCGCGTGGCGCGCGGCCGCGGCCAGCGCGTCGGTCAGCGCGCCCATGCCGCCGACGGGGACGTCCCAGGCGCCGGTGCCGCCGCCGATGACGTGGTAGAGGAAGCAGCGGTTCTGAGCGAGTGAGGGTTCGTGGGCGTCGGCGAAGGTACCGATGAGGGCGTCGGTGAGGACCACGCCGCGCACGAGGTCGTCCCGGAAGCGGTCCTCGATGGCGACGCCGATGGGCTCCTCGAACAGCACCTGCCAGGCCTCGTCGTCATCGACGCGTCGGCGCAGCTCGTCCCGCGAGGGCAGGGGTTCGGTGAGGGTCGGGAAGACCCGCTCGGCGACGCGTCCGGTCATCCCGTAGAACCGCTGCCACGCCTCGTACTCCCCCGCGGATCCGGTGAGCCGGGCGAACGCCTCCCGGGTGCGGCGTTCGCCACCGCCGACGAGGAGTCCGGTGGGCCGACCGTCGCGCTCCACGGGGGTGTACGAGGAGACGGTGCGGGTGCGGACCCGGAAGTCGAGGCCCAGATCACGCACGATCTTCTTCGGCAGCAGGCTGACGAGATACGAGTACCGCGACAGCCGCGCGTCGACCCCGGCGAACGGCCGCGTCGAGACGGCGGCGCCCCCCGTGCGGTCGAGCCGCTCCAACACCAGCACCGACCGCCCGGCCCGAGCCAGGTAGGCGGCGGCGACCAGCCCGTTGTGCCCTCCTCCGACGATGACGGCGTCGTACGTGCGGTGTCCCTCGAGTGCGGTCATGGTTCTTCGTAACACGCGATGATCCGGCCCTGCCAGAGCGGAACCGGCGGGAGACGGGCGCGCCGAGGGGCAGACGGGTGGACACGCTCGCGCGAGCAGGGGTGGGGGTGGCGACGCGCGTGCGGATCGGTGGCAGACGCGCGGCCGACGGTCGGCCCGGCAGGAGACGCGTGGCGGGGCGCCGGGCCGGAACAGGCAGGCGGCCGCCCATGGGACCGGCAGCGGCGTCACGACCAGGTGCGGACGGGTAGGTGTCGCACAGCCTCCGACCGGCCGCTTCAGGCGGATCGCCGACGAGCCACCGTCACAAGCCAACCGCCCCATGCGCCACCCGCCGAAGACGGACCGTCCGAGGACCGACCGGCGGAAGCAGACCGCCGGCACGAGGCAGACCGGCCGCCGGCCCGCTGAGGGCGCCCTCAGCAGCCGCCCGCCGAGTTACCGCCGGCGTCCACCCGTCGCCCGCTGCTGCCGCAACACCGCCACTCTTCGGTACAGCTCCACCGCCTCCGCGCCCCGGCCGAGTTGTTCGAGGCAGTGGGCCTCGTCATTGCGGCTGGCGAGGGTGTCGGGGTGGTCGGGGCCCAGGACGCGTTCGCGGGCGGTGGCGACTCGGCGGTATTCGGTGAGCGCGTCCGTCCAGCGGCCCAACCAGCCGAGGCTGACGGCGACTTCGCGGCGGCTGACCAGGGTGTCGGGGTGCTCGGGGCCCAGGACGCGGTCGCGGATCGCGCAGACGTCGCGCGACTCGGCGAGGGCCTCCTCCCAGCGGCCCAGGCGCCCGAGGTTGACGCCGAGGCCGTGGCGGGCGCGCAGGGTCTCGGGGTGGGTGGGGCCCTGGACGCGGGTGCGGTCGTCGATCAGGTCGCGGTAGAGCGTGAGGGCGTCCGCGCTGCGGCCGAGCCGGCCCAGGCTGATGCCGACCTCGTAGCGGGCGGCGAGGGTGTCGGGGTGATCCGGGCCAAGGGCCTGGGCGCGGGCCTCGGCGACCTCGTGGTAGGTCTGCAGGGCCTCCGGCCAGCGACCCAACTGCCCGAGCGCGTAGGCGACTTCGTAGCGGGTGACGAGGGTGTCAGGATGGTCCGGCCCCAGCACACGGGCCCGGGCCGCCGCCACCTCGACCGCCATCCGGTACGAGTCCTCCAGACGGCCCAGCCTGCTGAGGTTGAAGGCGAGGTTGTGGCGACAGCGCAGGGTGTCGGGGTGGTCGGGACCCATCGCGCGCTCCCGGGCCGCGAGTACCGACGTGTACACCTGGTGCGCGTCGAAGTGACGGCCCAACTGGCCCAGCACGTACGCCATTTCCTGCCGCGCCGCGAGCGTGTCGGGGTGGTCGGGACCCAGTGCCCGCGTCCGTGCGGCGGTCACGGTCTTGTACTCCTGCAACGCGTCGGCGGCCCGGCCGGTACGGCTGAGGGTGAAGGCGACCTCGTAGCGGCTGGCGAGGGTGTCGGGGTGCTCGGGACCCAGGAGGTGCGCGCGCTCGGCGGCGACCGCGCGGTGCACCTCGCCCGCCTCCGTCCAGCGCCCGAGCCGGCCCAGGCTGAGCCCGGCGTTGTGCCTGCCGGCCAGCGCGGTGATCGCCTCCTGGGACGGGGCCCGCGGCCGGTCCGGCACGGGCTCCTCGGGCCGGCCGCCCGCCGGACGCGGGATCCACTCGCCGGTCAGGCCCGCACCGGCGTCCGGCGGGGTGGCCCGCAGTCCGGCGCCGGTCGCTTTGTGCCCGGTGGTCATGCCCCGGGTCCAGGACGGCAGCCGCGCCTCGCGGGACGCCTCCGGCAGCCGCGCCTCGCGGGAGGGTTCCGCCAGGCGGACCGCGCCGGACCCGGCCTGCTCGGGCGACGGGAACACCGGTTGGGGGGTCACCACGGTCGGCACGTACGTCGGTGTGGTCCGGCCCGCGCTGATCCTGCGGACCAACTCCCTCGCGTCGTGCGGGCGTTGCTCGGGCCGCTTGGCCAGCAGGTCCAGGATGATCTTCTCGAAGTACTCGGGCAGCTCGGCCCGCCGGCCGCGCGGTGGTTGGGGGGCGGTGTCGCGGTGACCGATGAGGATCGCCCAGGCGTCGTCCAGGTCGAACGGCGGTGCCCCGGTGGTGATCTCGTACAGCACGCACCCCAGGGAGTACAGGTCGCTGCGCTGGTCGACCTCGGAGCCGCTGATCTGCTCCGGTGACATGTAGTGCGGGGTGCCCATCGCGATGCCGGTGCCGGTCAGCCGGGAGGTGAAGCCGATGTCGTGACCCAGGCGGGCGATGCCGAAGTCGCAGATCTTCACCGTGCCGTCGGTCAGCCGCATGATGTTCGCAGGCTTCAAGTCGCGGTGCACGATGCCCTGTTGGTGGGTGTACGCGAGGGCGGCGGAGAGCTGGTCGGCGATCTCCACGACGTCACCGACCGCCAGGGGATGGTTCTTGTTGTCCTCCAGGAGCTGACTGAGGTTGCGGCCGTCCAGCAGCTCCATGACCAGATACAGGACGCCGTCGGATTCGCCGAAGTCGTGCACGACGGTCACTCCGCGGTGCTGCAGGGCCGCGGCCACCCGGGCCTCACGCCGGAAGCGCTCGCGCAGAACCCTGGTGAACGCCTGGTCGTGGTGCGGGCCGAGCGGCTTGAGGCACTTCACGGCGACCTGCCGCCCCAGCGACTCGTCCCGGGCACGCCACACCTCTCCCATGCCGCCGCGCCCGATCAGATCGAGCAGCCGGTACCGGCCCTGGATCAGCCTGCTGTCCCCCATCTCCCGCGATCGCCCCCGTAACTGGTTCGCCCCGCCCTCCCCTGGCTCGTCCAGTATGGCGAGGTGTCGTCCGAGTTTGTACGGCGCCGTGCGGGAGCGAGGGCGCAGCCGTGACACAACGCGGAGATTGTTGTCGGTCGGGAGGGACGGGCGGGCACGCGCGGGATCGCGGGGGCACTGCGCTGCCGACCTGCACCGGCCCGCCCCTGTCACTCCGGGTGAGCGCGCTTGACACTCGCTCATTGTCGATTCGACAGTGGCGGGCGTGACAACCTCTGCGGCCCGATCCGCCGGACATCCCCTTCGCGAGCTGTGCGAATCCCTGCTGTCGCGGCTCGAGGAGCTCAGCGTCACGGTCACCGACGACATCAGGCGCGAGATCCCGTCGTACGCGGCGATGCCACTGGCCGAGCAGCTCGATACCGTACGCAGCCGGCTCCGGGCCCTGCTGCGGGGTCTCGCCCTCGATGTGGAACCGACGGCCGAGCAACTCCTGGAGATCCGGGCCGAGTCGCTCAGGAGGGCGTACTACGGTCTGCCCGTCCAGGACGCGCTCGCGACCTTTCACGTCGGCGCCCGCCGCCTGTGGGACGAACTGCGGGCCACGGCACGGGGAACGGCGGCCGAGGACACCGCGATCGAGCTGGTCGCGCCCCTGTGGCTGTGGGTCCAGTCGGCGAGCGGTGTCGTCGCGGACGCCTACGCGGACGAGGCCGGAACGCGCTACGGGCGCGAGGCCGGTCTGCGGCAGCGCTTCCTCGAACTGCTCCGAACCGGCGGCGCGCCCCGCGAGCACACCGCCGAGATCGCCCGTGAGCTGGGATTCGACCCGGACGGCGACTTCCGGGCGCTGTGCACGCCGGCCGCTCCGTGGGCCGCCGAGGGACACCTCGTCCTGCTCCAACGTGCGGCGCGCCGGCTCGCCGGCCGGGTCTCCTGCGGTCTGAGCGGGCAGTTGATGGTCGCCGTGACCCAGGGGGTAGACCCGGGCGACCTGGTCACCCGCGTGATCGGACTGGCCGGTGACGAGGCGCGGGTGGGCGTCGGCCTCGACCGCACCGGGCTGGCCGGTGCGGAGATGAGCATCGCCGACGCCGAACGCGCCCTCGTCGTCTCCGAACGCGGCGGCCACGCCACCTCGTTCGAGGACGTCTGGCTGCGGGCCAGCCTGATCGACAGCAGGGACCGGCTGGAGCCGCTGTTCGCCGCTGTCCGCCGAACGGCGGGCGAGCAGCCCCAGTTGGCACAGACCGTCCTCGCCTTCGCGGACGCCGGGCTGTCCCTGTCACACGCCGCCGAGGCGCTCATGATCCATCCCAACACGGTGGCCTACCGGCTCGGCCAGTGGCACAGGCTCACCGGAAGCGACCCGCGCACCTTCACCGGCCTGGTCCGCTCGGTCGTCGGTATCACCGGTTGACGGCGACTGTGGAAAGCACAGGAATCCGTCCTCGTACTCCATGTTCGTGCCGAAGACCGCCGACCCCGCCGGTTCCTACACTCCGTGACTGACGACGCGCAGCGGAGGATCAGAAATGGCAGACACGGACACGACGTCCTACGTGATGGGAAGTTCTCCCGAGGAGTCGGACCGGCTCGGTGTACAGGCTTCGCTGTACGACGGGCACACCGAACATCTCCTGAGGGCGGCCGGTCTGCGGGAGGGCATGCGTGTCCTCGACGTCGGCTGCGGTACGGGTGAGGTGTCACTCGCCGCCGCGCGCGTGGTCGGTTCGAGTGGGCGGGTTCTCGGCGTGGACATGGACCCGGGGGTTCTGCGGCGGGCGCGCGCGAATGCCGCCGCGGGTTCGTTCACGAATGTCACCTTCGAACAGGGCGTGCTTCCCGATCTCGAAGTCGGCGGATCCTTCGACGCCCTCGTGGGACGGCTCATCCTGATCCACCTCGACGATCCGGTGTCGACGGTGAAGGACCTGACCCGGTTCGTTCGTCGTGGCGGGGTCGTCACGTTCCAGGACTTCAACATTTCGAGGACTCGGGCTGTCCCGGCCGTGCCGCTCGTGACGGAGACCGTGGAGTGGATCAGCGCGGCGCTGCGAGAAGGGGGCCGCAACCCCGAGATGGGTGAGCAACTGGCCGAAGTACTGCGGCTGTCGGGGCTCCCCGATCCGAGTGTGGCGGCCGCCGCGCCCGCCGGCGGACCCGACTCGGCGGCGGTGACGCTGATCGCCGAGTCGGCACGCAGCCTGCTGCCCGTGATGGAGCGCGGTGGCATCGCCACGGCCGAGGAGGTGAACATCGACACCCTCCGGGAGCGCATGGCGCGCGCCTGCCAGGAGGTGCGGGCGACGGTCTACGTCCCGGAACTCGTCGCGGCGTGGGCACCGGTGCCCTAGCACTCCGCGTACGTGGGGGTGCCGACGGTCAGCGCCGAACTCGCGGCATCCCCAGCCCGATCCACGAGATGATCTCGCGCTGGATCTCGTTGTTGCCGCCGCCGAAGGTGAAGATGACGGCCGAGCGGTAGCCGCGTTCCAGCTCGCCGTGGAGCACGGCACCCGCCGACCCCTCCTTCAACTCCCCCGCCGCGCCCACGATTTCCATCAACCAGGCGTACGCGTCCCGGCGGGCCTCGGAGCCGTAGACCTTGACCGCGGAGGCGTCCTGCGGGGTGAGTGTGCCGTGCTGGACGGCGCTCACCATCTGCCAGTTGAGGAGTTTCATCGCGTCGAGCCTGATGTGCGTACGGGCGAGCAGGCGGCGCACCCAGGGCAGGTCGACGACGCGGCGGCCGTCGGCGAGCTTGGTCTCGGTCGCCCAGCGCTGCACGTCGTGCAGGGCGCGGATGGCCATGGTGCCGTGGGCGGCGAGGGTGACGCGCTCGTGGTTGAGCTGGTTGGTGATCAGCCGCCAGCCCTGGTTCTCGGCGCCGACGCGGCGGGAGACGGGGACGCGGACGTTCTCGTAGTAACTGGCCGTGGTGTCGTGCGAGGCGAGGGTGGTGATGAGGGTGCAGGAGTAGCCGGGGTCGGTGGTCGGCACCAGGAGCATGGTGATGCCCTTGTGCGGCGGGGCCTCGGGATCGGTGCGGGTGGCCAGCCACACCCAGTCGGCGGTGTCGCCGTTGGTGGTCCAGATCTTCTGACCGTTGACGACGTACTCGTCGCCCTCGCGCACAGCCCGGGTCTTCAGGGCCGCGAGGTCGGTGCCCGCGTCGGGCTCGCTGTAGCCGATGGCGAAGTCGATCTCACCGGCCAGGACCTTGGGCAGGAAGTACGCCTTCTGCTCCTCGGTGCCGAACTGCATGATGGTCGGTCCGACCGTGTTGAGCGCCATCAGCGGCAGCGGTACGCCGGCCTGGGCGGCCTCGTCGAAGAAGATGAACTGCTCCATCGCCGTGAGCCCGCGCCCGCCGTACTCCTTGGGCCAGCCCACGCCCAGCCAGCCGTCCGTGCCGAGCCGTCGGATGGTCTCGCGGTAGAAGCGCTTCTGGGTGGCCGGGTCGCCGTACCGGGCGTAGGCGTTGTCCGGCACCAACTCCGCGAAGTAGGCGCGCAGTTCGGTGCGCAGCCGCAGCTGCTCGGGGGTTTGGTCGAGATGCACGGCGCCTCCAGGCTCCCGGTACCGGTCCTGACGGCGCACACGGTAGAACGTGTTCCAGAAATTGGGAATGGCGGCGCCGCGAAAAGAAGAACGGCGGCGCGGCGCAAGAGCGTGGAAAAGGACAGGTCAGTCCAGCAGCGCCATGAAGTCCGTGCACGCGTCCGCGCACTCCCGGCACATCTTCGCGGAGTCCTGGGCGCCCGGGTACCGGTCGAAGACGTTCGCGGTCTCCAGGCACACGCTGCGGCACCACTCGACCTGGACGCGGATGCCGGCCTCGTCGAGACGGTTCTGCTCGGACAGCACCCGGCACGTGGCGTCGCACACCTCCGCGCACATGACGCCTTTACGCCGGACGAGTTCCTGCTCCTCGGTCCCGTCCGGATCCACCATGCTCGCGCGCAGGGCACACGCCCTGGCGCACTCGGTGCATGCCAGCGCGCACGAGAAGCGGTCCTCCAGGAACCGGATGAGCTCCCTCTGGGATGTCGTCGTAGTCACACAGCGCGAGTTGCCGGTACCGAGCGTGTCAAACCCTGATCGGGTTCATGACGGGGGCCACGGGTACTCGCGTGCCATGGACAACGCATGGATGGACATCGCCGCGGGCAAGGCCCTCGGCATCGGTCTGGTCGCGGTCGGAGTGGTCATCGTGGCCGTGCTGCTCGGCGCCTTCTGGATGGGTTCCCGTGCCCGGCGCCGGCAGCCGCCCCCGCCGCGCCCCGAAGAGCAGCCGCAGGTGCCGCAGGGCGGCCCGGTCCGCGAGGAGCGGGAACACCGAGAGTCCGACGAGGTGCCCCAGGACGGACGCCGGCGGACCCCGCACGAGATGACCGGTTCCTCCACTCCGACCGACCCGGCGCAGAAGCGGCGACGCTGGAGTTAGGCCGACGCACGGACCGTCGGCGGCGGTCAGGATCCCGCCGACGGTCCGGGGGTGGGCGGCGAGCGGGGGCACCGCCGCATGTCAGCCCGTCGTGTGCCCCCATCGCCGCCGCACGTCAGCCCGTCGTGTGCCCCCAATGCCGTCCGACCCGCTCCCACTCCACGCCCCACCGCTCGGTGGCACGCCGCTGCACCCGCAGCCGGATCAGATGGCCGCCGACGAGGACGGCGGACCCGGTGACCAGTGCGGCGCAGGCTCCTGACAGGGCCGCGCGGGCCGAGGCCTCGGCGGCGTTCACGGGTGCGGAAACCAGGCGGCCGCGTCCGTCGGTCCAGGCCGGGACCGGGCTGCCGGGCTCGGTGTCGGGCCGCACCGCCGTCAGTCCCGTACGGACCGTCCCTCCGGTGTCGGTCCAGCGCACCGAGCCCACCGCACGGTCGTGCCGGATACCGGTGACCACATCCCGCGTGCCGCCCGGGACGATCTTGACCAGCACGGCGGCGACGGGTGTGCGCCCCGCCCGGTCCCGGGCCAGTGCCCGCTCCGCGAACTGCGTCCCGACGACTCCCGCCAGCACGGCGCCGACCGTCGCGACCACGCACGCGGCGAGCAGGATCCACGCCTCCACCACGTCGCTGCGCCTGCGCAGCGGATTCCTCCGCCAGCGCCAGGCCACGACCTTGACGTGTCCGGCCTTCCCCATCGGTCTCACCCCCTCACGGGCGCAATGAGGACGGATACATATAAACGGTCTCACCGGATGGGCGCGGGCGGGAAGTCTGGTCACGCACTCCGTCCCGTCGACGCATGGCCGGGACGGACGGGGACACCCCAGTGCTACGCCACGGACAACGGGACCGGACGACGATGTGCAGGACCGCGCGCCGGATCGGCCGCCGAACTGCCGATCCGGGTGGGCATCACGGTGGTGCTGCTAATGCTGACCACGATCAGCGCGCTGATCGTGGTGTTCACCGGCGGACTGCCGAAGGGGAAGGAGCCCTACCTCCCGCCGCGTGACACACGGACCTGGAGCAAGTAGGCCTAGTTCGGTTCCTTGTGGGGACTCGGCGGGCCGGAGGCCCAACCATGCATCCCATCCTGTTGGTGAGACGGACATCGTGACAGACGAACACCCCATCCATCCTGGTCATTTGACGGTCGTCCACTCCACCGTCGACGGAGTCCGGGTCGTCGCCCTGCACGGCGAACTGGACCAGGGCACGCACGACTGTGTCGGAGAGGCGCTGAAACCGCCGGGCGGCGACGCGTCGCCGCGGACGGTCGCCGATCTCTCCGGCCTGACCTTCATGGACTCCAGCGGAATCAACCTGCTGATCGCCGCCCACCGTGCGGCCGTGGAGGCTGACGGCTGGCTGCGCGTGGCCGGTACGCAGGCACCCGTGCTGCGCGTGATGCAGCTCGTCGGCATCGACACCCTCATTCCGTGCCACCCCACGGTGCGTGAGGCACTGGAGGACTGACCTCCGCTCGGGTGCCGTAGTCTGCACCCGTCACCTTTGACACACACATTCGAATATCGAGGGAGCGCCTGAATGGTGAAGCGAGACAGCGCTGTGGATCTGGTGGGGCTCCTGTCGGTCGAGGGACAGGACCTGGCTGCCTCATGGGTCGCAGAGGTCTCGGGGTCGCTGGGCGGTCGCGTGAGCACGGCGGAGCTCACGCGCGAGCTGCGAGAGCTCTACGACGCCCTGGTGGAGGCGTTGCGACAGGGCGCCGCGGATGTCCATTCGGAGCAGATGTCCGAAGTGCGCGCCCTTCTGACCGAGCTGTCGAGGAACCGGGCGCGGCAGGGATTCTCGCCGAGTGAGACGGCCGTCAGTCTCTTCGCACTGAAGCGGGTCCTCGAACCGGTGCTGGACAACGGCTCCGCCGAGGAGATCGGCGCCTACCTGCGGCTGGGCAGGATTCTGGACGGTCTGGGGCTGTTCACGATCGAGACGTACACCCAGACGCGGGACGAGCTCATCACCGCCCAGGCGGAGCAGCTCCTTGAGCTGTCCACGCCGGTCGTGCGGCTGTGGGACGGGGTCATCGCCGTGCCGCTGGTGGGCACGCTGGACTCGGCGCGGACCCAGGTGGTGATGGAGAAGCTGCTGCAGGCCCTGGTGGACACCGGTTCCGAGCAGGCGATCATCGACATCACGGGCGTTCCCGCGGTGGACACCCAGGTCGCCCAGCATCTGCTGAAGACCATCGTCGCCGCCAAGCTGATGGGCGCCGAGTGCACCGTGTCCGGCATCAGTCCGCAGATCGCCCAGACCATCGTCGCGCTGGGCATCGAGTTCGACGGCATCGTGACGAAGGCCAGCCTGGCGGACGCCCTCAAGCTCGCCCTGCGCCGGTCCGGCGTGGACCTGGTGGCGCACACCGGCGCACAGCGATGAGCGAGCGCATTCCGATCCTGCGGATCGGGGACACCCTGCTGGTGTCCATCCAGTTCGATCTGGAGGACCAGACGGTCCTGTACCTCCAGGAGGATCTGGCCGAGCAGATCGTGGCCAAGTCGGCCCGGGGCGTCATCATCGACATCAGCGCGCTGGAGATCGTCGACTCCTTCGTGGGGCGCATGCTGGCGACGGTGGCCGCCGTGTCGCGCGTGCTCGACGCCAGGACCGTGGTCGTAGGCATGCGACCCGCGGTGGCGATCACCCTGGTGGAGCTGGGTCTTTCGCTCGGCGGCGTCAGCACCGCCCTGGACCTGGAGAAGGGGCTGGCGAAGCTGAGCAAGTCCACCAGTTCGGACTTGCAGTGATCGCGCCCTGGACCCGCGACGAGGAGCCGCTGGTCCATCCCGTCGCACGCAGCAGTGATCTCGTCCACGTCCGCCAGGCCGTCCGGGCGCTGGCCCAGCGGTGCGGTCTGTCCCTGGTCGACCAGACGAAGATGATCACCGCGGCCAGTGAACTCGCCCGCAACACGCTCACCTACGGCGGTGGCGGCACCGTCAGCGCCGGCCTGGTCAGCGCGGAGGGCAGACGCGGTGTGGCCGCCGTCTTCGAGGACTCGGGTCCGGGCATCGCCGATGTCGAGCAGGCGATGACGGACGGCTGGACCTCGGGCGGGGGGCTGGGTCTCGGCCTGAGCGGCGCCCGACGGCTCGTCGACGACTTCCGCCTGCACACCGCGCCCGGCGAGGGTACGACCGTGACCATCATCAAGTGGGCGAGATGAACACCGCGGCCTTCCTCGAACGCGAGGACCTGGCGTGGTTCCGGGACGGACCGTCCCTGTCGGTGACCGCTCGGGGCGCGGCCGCCACGCTGGCCCGGCGCGTCGGGTTCAGCGCCCACCGGGTCGCCGAGGTCGCCCTCGCCGTCACCGAGGCCGCCACGAATGTCCATCGGCATGCCGTGGACGGTGCCCTCCTGCTGCGCACGGTGCGCTCCGGGGACGAGGCGGGGGTGGAGTTCCTCACCGTCGACTCCGGGCCCGGGATGACGGACGTCGCCGCCGCCCTCGCCGACGGAGCGTCCACCGCGGGCACGCTGGGCATCGGACTGGGCGCGGTCTCCCGCCTCGCGGACCACTTCGACCTGCACTCCCTGCCCGGCCGCGGCACGGTCATGACGGCCCGGTTCTGGCCGCGTACCGCCGACGGCCGCGCTGTCGTCACCCCGGGCGAGTCACCGGCCGACGGGGTGACCAGGCCCATCAGCGGGGAGAGCGTGTGCGGGGACGCGTGGGCCGTCCGCAGGGTGCCGGGTGAGGGCGACGGCGCTCCGCCGCCTCTCCTGATCATGCTGTGCGACGGACTGGGCCACGGCCCGCTCGCGGCGCGCGCGAGTCAGGCGGCGGTCAAGGCCTTCCACGGCGCCCACGATCTCAGTCCGGCGGGCGCCCTCGACGCCGTGCACCTCGCGTTGCGGGGGTTGCGCGGCGGGGCCGTGGCGGTGGCCCGCATCGAGCCGGCCGCGGGACGGCTGCTGTACTGCGGCGTCGGCAACGTCAGCGGCTTCCTCGTCGCCGACGGCGCGCGCCGCGCTCTGTTGTCGCTCCCCGGCATCGTCGGCATGCACATGCGCCGGTTGCGGACGTTCGAGGAACCGCTCCCCGAGCACGGTGCCCTGGTCATGCACTCCGACGGGCTGACCGAACGCTGGGACCCGGCGGCGCTGCCGGGTCTGCTGGGTCACTCGCCGCTCGTCACGGCCGGACAGCTGCTGCGCGAGGCGGGCGGGCGACGGGACGACGCCTCGGTCGTCGTGATCAACGGCGCTTGGTGAGCGACGCGATGAACGGGACGGGAAAGGACAGGGATGGACGTGCCGACCGACGCGTTTGACCCGGCCCCGTCCGCCGGCGCGCCTCGCCACGACCGCTCGTCGGCGTCGGCGCCGGTCGAGCGGGTGGCGTCCTTCGGCCTGTCCACGCCCCAGGACGTGTTCGGACTCCGGCGCAGCGCTCAACAGGCCGCGGCGGCCGTGGCGTTGGAGCGCCAGGACCAGGTACGGCTGGCCACCGCGCTGAGCGAACTGGGCCGCGACCGCCTCGGCTGCCGCGGTCTCGAGGTCGACTTCGGCCTGGACACGACGGCGCAGCCGATGGCCCTGGTCATCACCTTCGTCTGGAGCGGTGGGCCGCCGCCGACGCGGGACACGCTCGACCTGGTGGCAAAACTCGTCCGCGTCGCCCACCGGCCCGGCCCGGCCCTCAGCCGTGTCCTCATCACCCAGCCGCTGCCGGCGGACTGGACTTCGGCGGCTGAAGTGCACACACGCCTGGCGAAGGTGCTCACGGGCGGCGGGCGGTCCACCGAGGCGGAAGATCTGCGCGCCCAGACCCGCGATCTGGTCGCCACGCTGGAGGAGACCCGCGCCCAGGGCGAGGAACTCCGGCGGATGAACGAGGAGTTGGAGGAGACCAACCGCGGAGTGCTGGCCCTGTACTCGGAGTTGACCGAGGAACTGGAGACCACCAACAGCGGTGTGCTGGCCCTGCACTCGGAACTGGAGGACAAACGGCAGCAGTTGCTGGAGGCGAGCGAGGCCAAGACCCGCTTCTGGACCAACATCAGCCATGAACTCCGTACCCCCGTCAACTCGGTGGTCGCGCTCTCCACCCTCCTGCGGGCGCCCAGTTCACCGCCCCTCACGGACGAACAGCGGGAACAGGTCGACCTCATCGCCGACAGCGGCCACACGCTGCTGGCGCTCGTCAACGACCTGCTGGACGTCGCCAAGGCCGAGGCAGGTCACCTCGACATCCATCCGCAGCCGGTGGATCTGCGGCTGCTCCTGGCCCACCTCGCCGGCCTCCTGCGCAGCGGTCACGACCAGGACCGGGTCGCCCTGGTCACCCCCGGCCTGGACGAGCAGCCGCCCCTGGTGACCGATGAGACGCTGCTGGTCCGGATTCTGCGCAACCTCCTGTCCAACGCCCTGAAGTTCACCGAGCGCGGCGAGGTGCGCCTGGACGTCGCCGTCGACCCCGAACCCGAGCCGCGCGCCGTCCTGTTCACCGTCACGGACACCGGCGTCGGTATCCCCGCCGCCGAACTCGACCGGGTCTTCGAGGTGTTCTACCAGGTCCCCGGCCCGCACCAGCGCGGGCGGCCCGGCACGGGACTCGGCCTGTCCTACGCCCGCACCCTCACCAGACTTCTCGGCGGCTCCCTCACTCTCACCAGCACCGTGGGTGTCGGCACCCGGGCGCGGCTGCGCCTGCCGGACCTCGGCCACGTACTCGCCGAAGAACCGGAAACCGAAGGGTCGGGTCATGACCGATAGAGTCCAGGATCCTTCGCCCGCCACCGTCCTGGTCATCGACGACAACGAGACGAACCGCTACGTCCTCACCAGCTGGCTGCGGCGCGCGGGGCACACCGTGATCGGCGCCGCCACCGGCGAGCAGGGACTCGCGCATCTCGACTCCGCCCAGGACGCGCCGGTGGACATCGCGATCATCGACGTCCTGCTGCCCGACATGAGCGGCTTCGAGGTCAGCGAACGCCTCAAGGACAACCCGCGCACAGCCCATCTCCCGGTCATCCAGATCTCCGCCGCGGCCGTCAGTCCGGACGATCACGCGGAGGGGCTGCGCAGGGGCGCCGACGCCTACCTCGACCAGCCCGTCGACCCCGGCGAGCTGCTCGCCACCGTCACCGCCACCCTGCGCTACGCCCGGGCCCGCCAGCGCGCCGAGCAGCTGGCACAGCGCCTCTTCGCGCTCAACACGGCGACGCTGGACGTCTACAGCGCCGTCGGCTTCCACTCCTTCGCGTCGGCGGCCACCGGTGGCGCGGCCGGTGTCCTGGACAGTCCGGCCAGCGCGGTGTTCCTCTCGCCGCAGGCCCAGGCCGTGCACAGCATGATCGACGACCCGCTCACCCCCGTCCGTATCCAGCCCGCCCAGCCGGGCCTGCTGGCCCGGTTGGCGGGGCTCGGGCTGAACCAGGGCACCGGGGTCAAGGTCGTCCGGGTCCCGCACGGCCAGTGGCGGGGCCTGCTGCCGGCCGACCACCTTACGGGAGAGATCGCTCTCGCGGTCGCCCGCACCAAGCGGGGCCGCCCGCCCGTCTGCCTCGCCGTCCCCGCGAGCGCCCTGGCCGGCGCCGACGACGAGCAGCTCTTCCAGCAGGTCGCCAACGCGAGCGCTCTGGCGCTGGAGGCACTGCGGACCTACAACGAGGAGCACGCCCTGGGTCTCGCCCTGCAGCGCTCCTTCCTGCCCAAGGAACTGCCCACGGTCCCCGGCGTCGACCTCGCCTTCCGCTACGTGCCCGCCTCCGAACACGCCGAGATCGGCGGGGACTTCTACGAGGCGGTACGGACGGTCAACGGGCTGCTGCTGGCCATCGGAGACGTCGTCGGGCACTCGGTGACCGCCGCGACCGTGATGGGCGAGGTGCGCCACGCACTGCGCGCGTACGCCATCGAGGGCCATCCTCCCCACCACGTACTGCAACGCCTGGAAACCCTGCTGGGCCAGTCCCAGCCCGGCGTCACGGTCACCCTCTGCCTGGTCCTCGTCACCCCGGAGGACCGCCGACTGCACATCGCCAACGCCGGCCACATCCCCCCGCTGGTGATCGACCCGCGGCACGGACCACGGTTCCACCACGCGCACGGCCCCCTTCTCGGCCTGGGCCTCACGCATCCGCCGCCCACCGTTGTGGACGCCCCGCCCGGCACCCGCCTGCTCATGGTGACCGACGGCCTCGTGGAGGTGCGCACCGCCCACCTCGACACCACGCTCGCCGAGTTCCGCGAGGCGGTGGCCGAGGGGCCGCCCGATCTGGAGGAGTTGTGCGATCTCCTCCTGGCACGTTTCGGCCACAACAAGGACGACGACATCGCCTTGATCGCGGCCCTGTTCAGCTGAGTGGTCGCGCGGAAAGTGCCCGGTCAGGTTTGGATCGGCGTGAAGTTGTACATCCGGTGAAGGAACCGGAAGGGTCGGCCGCTCGGTGCGGTTATTCTCTCGGCTGTCGTCGTCCGGCGACGGCACGCAGATGTGCGACGTGTGAGGGCAGGAAGGTCACAACCATGATGTCGACGTCCGCTGGGGACGCCGAACCACCTTCGCGTGCACGGGAGGGCGGCACCGCGGAGTGGGAATGGCCGGAGCCGTCCGTCCTGCTGATCGAGGACGACCCCGGCGACGCCCTGCTGGTGGAGGAACTCGTCGCCGACAGCGCGCTGAAGATGCGGCTGCAGTGGGTGCGGTCGATGGCGGAGGCCGCCGATGTCCTGGCCGCCGGGGTGCCCGACTGCGTACTGCTGGATCTGCATCTGCCCGACGCCCAGGGCCTGGAGGCGGTCTCCCGCGTCAAGGCGTACGCCGACCAGGTCGCCATCGTGGTGCTCACCGGGCTCGCCGAGGAACTGACCGGCCTCGCCGCGGTCGCCGGCGGCGCACAGGACTACCTGGTCAAGGGACGCGTCGAACCCGAGCTGTTCGGGCGGGCGGTGCGCTACGCGATCCAGCGCAAGCAGGCCGAGCAGTCCGCGGCGGCGCTGCAGGCCAGTCGGATGCAGGCACAGGAGAACGCCCGTCTCGAACGGGGATTGCTGCCCCGCCCGTTGCTGCACCGCGACGACGTCGACGTCGTGGCCCGCTACCTCCCCGGGCGGGCCCAGGCGCTCCTCGGCGGCGACTTCTACGACATAGTGCAGACCGCCGACGGCACGGTGCACGCGGTGGTCGGAGACGTCTCCGGGCACGGGCCGGACGAGGCGGCGCTGGGTGTCGCCCTGCGGATCGCCTGGCGCACCCTGGTGCTGTGCGGGGTCACCGGACCCGAGCAGATCGGTCGGCTGGAGGAGATCCTGCTCGCTGAGCGCGCCCGGGAGGAGGTCTTCGCCACGCTCGTCAGCCTCTCCGCCGTACCGGGCCAGGGGCGGGCCCGGATGGTACGGGCCGGCCACCACGGATTGTTGCTGCGCACCGATCATGGTGTGGAGTGGGTGGAGCCACCCGGCGGTCCGGCGCTGGGTGTGGTACCCGGAGGTGCGTCGTGGCCGATGACGGAGGTGGAGGTGCCGTCGGGCGCGGGGGTCGTGCTGTTCACCGACGGCCTGTTCGAGGGGCACATCGGCCGTGGCACCGAGCGGCTGGGCGAGGCCGGACTGCTGGCGCTCGCCCAAGAGGAGGCCGCGCTGGCGCCGGAGCCGTTCGCCGACCGGCTGATCGAGCGGGTCGGCGGCCTGGCGGAGTCACAGGGCGGCCTGGCCGACGACGTGGCCCTGGTGCACCTGTGCTGGAACTGAGCGAGTGGGGCGAGCAGTGAGGGACCGAAGCACGACGGACGGGGCGAGCAGGGCCTGGATCGGACGCCGGCTCACCGTGCAGAGCTGGTTCTACCTGGTTCTGGCGCTCATGATGCTGGTGGTCGTGATCGGCACCGCGGTGGGCGCGAGTCTGCTGGACCGGACGGCGCGGGTGACCGACCAGTTGCTGGAGCAGGTCCAGCCGGCCCAGACGGAGGCGTACCGGCTGCAGGCGACCCTGGTGAACCAGGAGACCGGCATCCGGGGGTACGCGATCGCGGCCGACCGGCAGTTCCTGGAGCCCTACACCCAGGGCAAGCGGGACGAGGCCCGGGTGGCCGCCCGGCTGCGCTCCCTGATCGCCGACCGGCCCCGGCTCCTCGCCGACCTCGACGCGGTCCAGCGGGGCGCCGCGGACTGGCGTGACACCTATGCCGAACCGCTCGCCTCCACCGTCACCCCGGGCCGGCCGCGGACCATCGACCAGCGCACCGCCGACCGCGGCAAGGAGAAGTTCGACGATCTGCGCGCCCTGTGGACGAAACAGGACCGGGACCTGGCGCAGGCGGTCCACGACGGCCGGCAGAAGCTCGCGCACGAGCGCACTGTGCGCAACGCCGTCCTCATCGGCATGGTGATCATCTTCGTACTGACCGGGCTCACGCTCGCGTTCCTCGTCCGGCTGCTCGTCACCCGCCCGCTGGAGGCGCTGCGCGAGGCCTCCCGGCAGGTCGCCGACGGGGACTTCGACCATGTCATCAGAGGCGGCGGACCGGCGGACCTGGCCGCGCTGGCCACGGATGTCGAGGGCATGCGCCAACAGATCGTCGCCGAACTGGCGGCCTCCCGCAGCCAACGGGACGTCCTGACCCGGCAGGCTGACGACCTGGACGCCCAGGCCGTCGAACTGCGCCGCTCCAACGCCGAGTTGGAGCAGTTCGCCTACGTCGCCTCGCACGACCTCCAGGAACCGCTGCGCAAGGTCGCCTCTTTCTGCCAGCTGCTGGAGAAGCGGTACGGCGACCAACTGGACGAACGGGGCACGCAGTACATCGACTTCGCGGTCGACGGCGCCAAGCGCATGCAGGTCCTCATCAACGACCTGCTCACCTTCTCCCGGGTCGGCCGCGTCAACGACACCCAGGTGCCCGTCGAACTCGGCCAGACCCTCGACAAGGCGCTGTCGAACCTGACGGTGTCCGTCGAGGAGTCCGGCGCCCGTGTCGACCGCCCCGACGCCCTGCCCGAGATCGTCGGGGACCCCACCCTGCTGACCATGCTGTGGCAGAACCTGGTCGGCAACGCCCTGAAGTTCCGTCATCCGGACCGTCCACCGCACGTGACCATCACCTGTGCCGTGGACCCCGACCGGCCGGACACCTGGCTCGTGTACGTCACGGACAACGGCATCGGCATCCCCGCGGAGTTCGCCGACAAGGTCTTCGTCATCTTCCAACGACTGCACAGCCGCGACGCCTACGGCGGCACCGGCATCGGGCTGGCCCTGTGCAAGAAGATCGTGGAGTATCACGGCGGCACGATCTGGCTCGACTCCGGCCGCACCGAGGGCACCCGTTTCTGCTTCACCCTCCCGTTCGCCGCCGTCGAGGCGACCGCCGCCGACCCCCGCACCGAGAAGAAGGCCCTGACATGACCACTTCGCCCAGCACCATCGACGTCCTCCTCGTGGAGGACGACCCCGGCGACGAGTTGATGACCCGTGAGGCGTTCGAGGACAACAAGATCGGCAACACGCTGCACGTGGTACGGGACGGCGAGGAGGCCCTCGACTTTCTCTACCAGCGCGGCGATCACACGACCGCGCCGCGCCCCGGCCTCATTCTGCTCGACCTCAACCTGCCCAAGTACGACGGCCGGCAGGTCCTGGAGAAGATCAAGTCGGACCCCGACCTCGCCCACATCCCCGTGGTCGTCCTCACCACCTCGGCGGCCGAGGAGGACATCCTGCGCAGCTACAAGCTGCACGCCAACGCCTATGTCACCAAGCCCGTCGACCTGGACCAGTTCATCGCCGCCGTCCGCCAGATCGACGACTTCTTCGTCCAGGTCGTACGGCTGCCCCCGAGCGGCGCCTGAGCCCGCACGGGGCCGCGGGCACACGGAAGCCCCAGGACTTCTCGGAAGTCCCGGGGCCTGCTGTGCGACGGATCAGGCCATGGGCCTGCCCGGGGCGCCCAGGTCGGGGCCGCCGCGCGGGGTGTTCGTGCCGTAGTAGGCGCCCAGCTCATCGTGGTAGCCCGGGTCTCCGAGGTGCTTCTCGCGGTCGAACTCGGGGGCGTCCTTGATCTGTTGCTTGGTCCGGTCGACGAAGACCTTCTCCTCGTCCGAGTCGATCCTGATGACGGTGCTCGCCGGGAGCAGGACCTCCTTGCCGAAGATCCAGACACCGGTGTCCACCACCAGGTAGGCGGCGCCGACCTCGTCGGAATGCTTGTCGACCTTGCCAATACTGCCGTCCGTGGCCTCCACCTTGTAACCAGTGAGGTCGACGCTCGCCAGACGGTCGGCGGTCGACTGGTAATCCCAAACATTTTCATTCACGTGACAACAACTCCTCCGGAAAATGCGGTCTCGATGACCGGCTTCTTCCGTGTGCCCCGCACTCAGGGCTTCACGCGGATCAGCGGATCAGCGGACCCGGTCCCATGTCGACAGGAATGACGAAAGCGTGCGCATGTACGCCTCCCGGTCCTCCCACATCGCCATGTGGGCGCTGTTCGGGAACTCGACCCTCTCGGTGGCGGGGAGACGCTGTTCCAGCGTGTCCGTGGAGTCCACCGCGAACTCGTCGTAGCGCCCCCGCGTGAGCAGGACGGGATATCTGATCCGGCGCAGCTGGGAGGTGCGGTCCCAGGAGGAGAGGTTTCCGGTCATCACGAACTCGTTCGGGCCGTTCATGGTGGCGTACACCTGATTGCCGTCGACATTCGCGGCGCTGCGCAGCAGGGCCTCGGGATACGGGTCGAGGCGGCAGAAGAAATGGGCGTAGAAGACGTTGACCGCGTCGAGGTATTCGGGCGCGGTGTAGTCGCCCCTCGCCTCGTATTCGTCGAGGATCCTCCGCACGTCGGCGGGCAGGAGCGTGCGCAGCCGGCGGGTGCCCGCGACGAACTGGGGCGCGCTGGAGGAGGTGCTGGCCAGGACGACGGCGCCCACCTCCCGGGGCCGGCGGAGCAGGTACTCGATGGCGAGCCAGCCGCCCCACGAGTGCCCGTACAGGTGGAAGTGGCGCAGGCCCAACGCGCGCCTGACCGCCTCCAGTTCGGTGACGAACCGGTCGATCCGCCACAGCGCGGGGTTGTCGGGCTTGTCGGAGCGACCGCAGCCGAGCTGGTCGTAGAAGACGACCGGCCGGTCCGCGGCGAGGTCCCCGAGGGACTCCAGGTAGTCGTGGCCCGCGCCCGGTCCGCCGTGCAGCACCAGCAACGCCGGCCGCCGGCCAGTGCCGACGACGTTCACCCAGACCCGGCCGCCGGGGACCTCGACGTACCGCTCACCTGGCCGGAGACCGGATCCGTCACCCGGACGGGGCTTGGCCCGCGCGGCCACGGGCACGAAGCCGCCGGCCGCCAGGGCGCCGGACGACGTGAGAACGTTGCGACGGTTGATCATCGTGAGGACTCTCCGCTCACCTGTTGACGCGCGACGGTCAGGGGCGCCCCCGGGTGCCCGATCAACCCTCTGCCGCCCGGGCATGATCGTGCATCGGCCAGGTGACCTACTTCCGACCGCTGCCCGCCCCCTGGCCCGACACCCGATCTCGCCTACTCTGACCAGTGAGGAACAGGCCGGACACCCGTCTGCCGTGCACACCAGGAGGTACCGATGAAGATGTTGATCAACGTCCCGGAAACCGTGGTGGCGGACGCGTTGCGGGGCATGGCGGCAGCCCACCCCGAGCTCACCGTCGACGTGGAGAACCGCGTGATCGTACGGCGGGACGCCCCCGTGGCCGGAAAGGTCGCCCTGATATCCGGCGGCGGCTCGGGGCACGAACCGCTGCACGGCGGATTCGTGGGTCCCGGCATGCTCTCGGCGGCCTGTCCGGGCGAGGTATTCACCTCGCCGGTGCCGGACCAGATGGTGCGTGCCGCGGCGGCCGTGGACAGTGGGGCCGGCGTGCTGTTCATCGTGAAGAACTACACGGGTGACGTGCTCAACTTCGACATGGCGGCGGAGCTGGCCGAGGACGAGGGCATCCAGGTCGCCAAGGTGCTGGTCAACGACGACGTGGCCGTGACCGACAGCCTGTACACGGCCGGCCGGCGCGGTACCGGCGCGACGCTGTTCGTGGAGAAGATCGCGGGCGCCGCCGCCGACGAGGGGCAGCCGCTGGAGCGGGTGGCGTCCATCGCCCGGCAGGTCAACGAGAACTCCCGCAGCTTCGGCGTCGCGCTCACCGCCGGCACCACACCGGCCAAGGGCACGCCCACCTTCGATCTCCCCGCCGGCGAGCTGGAGTTGGGGGTCGGCATCCACGGCGAGCCCGGCCGGGAGCGGCGGCCGATGATGACCTCGGGGGAGATCGCCGACTTCGCGGTCAACGCGATCCTGGAGGACCTGCCCCCGCGCAACCCGGTCCTCGTCCTGGTCAACGGCATGGGCGCGACCCCGCTCCTTGAGCTGTACGGCTTCAACGCCGAGGTGCAGCGGGTGCTCGCGGCCCGTGGTGTCGCCGTCGCCCGCACACTCGTCGGCAACTACGTCACCTCGCTGGACATGGCCGGCGCGTCGGTCACCCTGTGCCAGATCGACGAGGAGACGCTGCGGCTGTGGGACGCGCCGGTGAAGACGCCGGGGCTGCGCTGGGGCGTGTGACAGGGGGACCGGCGACCGCAACTCACCTACCACGCAAGGAGATCCCGTGCTCGACGCCGACTTCTTCCGCCGTTGGATGACGGCGACCGCCGCTTCCGTCGACCGCGAGGCGGAACGGCTCACCGCCCTGGACTCCCCCATCGGGGACGCGGACCACGGCAGCAATCTGCAGCGCGGTTTCCGGGCCGTGGCCGCGACGCTGGAGAAGGAGGCGCCTGACACGCCCGGGGCGGCCCTCACCCTCGCCGGCCGGACGCTGATCTCGACGGTCGGCGGCGCTTCGGGACCCCTGTACGGGACACTGCTGCGCCGCACGGGCAAGGCGCTCGGGGACGCCACCGAGGTCAGCGAGGCGGACTTCGCGCAGGCGCTGCGGGCCGGGGTGGACGCGGTCGCCGCCCTGGGCGGTGCCGCGCCGGGCGACAAGACGATGATCGACGCCCTGGTGCCGGCCGTGGACGCGCTCCCGGACGGTTTCGGCGCGGCCCGGTCGGCCGCCGAGGAGGGCGCGCTGGCGACCACGCCCTTGCAGGCGCACAAGGGCCGGGCGAGCTATCTCGGCGAGCGCAGCATCGGTCACCAGGATCCCGGCGCCACCTCGGCGTCCCTGCTGATCGCGGCCCTGGTGGAGGCGGACGGTGAGTGACGGCAAGCTGGTCGGGATCGTGCTGGTGTCGCACAGCGCGGAGGTCGCCGCGTCGGTGGCCGAGCTGGCGAAGGGCCTGGCGGGCGGTGGCACCGACGTGCCGGTCGCCGCGGCGGGAGGCACCGTGGGCGGCGGACTCGGCACCAGCTCGGAGCTGATCGCCGCCGCTGCCGCGTCCGTGGACCGGGGGGCCGGGGTCGCGATCCTCACCGACCTCGGCAGCGCGGTCCTCACGGTGAAGGCCCTGCTCGCCGAGGGCGACGAACTCCCGCCCGACACCCACCTGGTGGACGCCCCGTTCGTCGAGGGCGCGGTGGCCGCGGTCGTCACGGCGTCGGCGGGCGCCGACCTGGCCGCGGTGGAGGCGGCGGCCGGGGAGGCGTACACCTACCGCAAGGCGTGAACGGGCGGCGCCGGCGGACTCTGAGGAGGCCGCCGGCGCCCTCGGCAAGGACCTCGGCTCGGAAGACCTCGGCTCACACCATCTCAGCGCGAGAGGCCTCGGCTCACTTGCCCTTCACGAACATCTTCGCCAGCCGCTCCCCCGTGGCGACCGCCGCCGCATGGTCCTCGATCGGCTTGACCTGGGAGTCCTTGAAGACGATGTAGGTGACGCCGGAGGCCGTCCCGCCGCCGCGCGGGTCCGGCTCGATGCCGAGGCCGCGGGCGGTGGCGTAGGACGCCTCGCCGATGATGTCGTGCGGGCCCACGTCCCCGACCACGGCGTACTGCACGCGGTCCCGGTAGACCACGGCCGCGACCGAACCCCCGCGCACCCCGTGGTCGCGGTGGTTCCAGATCCGGCTCGCCATGGGCACCACGATGTACGGCAGCTGCTCGGCGCTCAGGTGGCGGCCGTCGGCCTGCTGGTAGGCGGTCATCTCGGAGAAGAGCGGGTCGGTACGGCGGTTGCAGCGGGCGGTGGGACGCCCGTCGCAGTCGATGTCCATGTCGGCCTTCCAGAAGACGGCGTCCCGGGTGCCGCAGACCGGGATGTCGGCCGGTTTGCCGTCGTCACTGCGGTAGCGGCCGCGGGAGACCTGGGTGCAGTCACGCGCCCTGGCCAGCAGGTCCGCGGCGGTCACGGCGCCCTCGCGCCACACCACCGGCTCCTGCTCGATGTGGTGCGCGGCGGCGGGGAGGGTCGTGGGGGTGAGCAGGGCGGCGCTTGCCGCGGCCAGTGTCAGCGACTGGACACGCACGATAAGGGAGCCTCTCCTGGGGGACACTGACGGACACTCAGCCCACCCTGGTGCCGATGTGATCACGCGGCCACCGTTGGGGGGCCGTACGGTGCACGACCCGGTCGGCGGGCCCCCGTCCCCGAACTTCCGGCAGGGGCCGGGCGCCTGAGCCCGTATCGGCTCCGGCCGCCCGGCCGCCCACGCCAGGCGCGGGATCAGCGACGACAGCGGCCCGCGCCGCCGGCCCGAACTCCCCAGTTCTCAAAGGGGGTTCGGCCGTCAGGGCCTCAGCATACGTAACCTTCGCGGGCGCTCACCAACAGGTCCACCCGGCGCCGGCGCAGCGCCCGCCCGCGGTCCACCCACCGCACGCCCTCTTGATGCGACCACGTCAGCGGGGTCATATTGGTCCGGACCATTGCCGTCGCGCCGACCGGGGAGGCAGATTCGTGCGTCGCGTCGTCCTGCTCCTGCGCACCGCCGTCACGACCTGCGCGGCCGTGACCGTGCTCGCGTCCTGCGCCTGGGGCGGCTCGGACACCGAGGACGGCGGCCGGCTGCCGGGGGCGCCGGTCGGCGTCACCGCGGCGGCGGGCAGCGCCACCAGCGTGCACGTGATGTGGAACGCGGTCACCGCGGACCCGCCCGTCACCTCCTACGAGGTGTACCGGGGCACCACCAAGGTCCAGGAGGTACCGGCGTCCGAACGCATGGTGGACGTCATCCGGCTCGAGCCGGCCACCGCGTACGTCTTCTCCGTACGGGCCCGCAGCGGCGAGGACCTGCTCGGCCCGCGCAGCAGGGAGGCGCGGGCCACGACCCCCGCGGCCGTGGCGGCGGACGCCAAGCCCCCCACCCGCCCGGGCGCCACCCAGGGCAGGACGGTCGGCAGCAGAGCCGTCCAGCTCTCCTGGTCCGCGTCGAAGGACGACCGGGCGGTGCTGTCGTACGACGTCTACCAGGGCGCCACGAAGATCCACAGCGTCGGCGGCAACCAGACGGCGACCGTGGTGACGGGACTGCGGCCGGGCACACGGTACGCCTTCAGCGTCCGCGCCCGGGACGCGGCCGACAACCTCTCTCCGCCCGGCGCCACCGTCCGCCTCACCACGCCGGGCTCCGACGACGGCAGGAACACCGCGCCCACCGCCTTCCGCGCGAGCACCCACCGCGCGGACGGGGCGTACTACATCGACCTCGCCTGGGTCCCGCCCCGCACGGACGGCGTGATCACCGAATACGAGATCCGGCTCGACGGGCAGACCGCCACCTCGCTCGTGTACGGCGGGAACCCACCGCGCGACAAGGCGAGCTACTCCTTCTACGTCGGCAGGGACGCCGGCGTCAGTCATCGGGTGCGGATCCGGGCCAAGCTGCCCGACGGCACCTGGGGCGGCTACTCACCGGAGCTCACCTGCACGACGGCCCCCTGACAGCAGAGCGCGCATGGGCCGGACGAAGGAATCCGTCACCTGCCCGGTGGCGCTCCGCATGCGGGACGGGCCGGGAGCACATTGGCTGCCCCTGAGGCAGCACGGGCGTTCCCCAACCCTCGGCGGCGCTAGGGATGTCCCGCCAACCGTGCCGTCGGAGGCTCCCATGCGCATGACTCGTCCACCCCTCCGCACCGCGGCGGCCGCCGTCGCGCTCCCCCTGGCCCTGGCCGCCACTCCGGCCGCGGCCGCGGGCTCGGGGATCTCCGTGAGCACGAGCGGGTCCACGGTGTCGGTGACGACCACCACCTGCTCACGGACCAACGCCAGCGGCAGCTGGGGCACGGCCTCGCTGCTCAACAGCAGCCAGGCGAACTTCGCCCAGGGCCGGCAGGTGGCCCTCTCGGGGACCACCGGCCTCCAGTCGGCCGCCTGGCAGACCGTGAACCCCGGCACGTACACCGTCGTGGTCATCTGCGCGAGCGGCGCCAGGAGCACCGCGGGCACCCAGTCCGTGATCGTGTCGGCCGCCTCCACGCCCACCATCTCCGCCACGGCCTCCGCTTCGCCCTCGCGCGGTGTCATGGGCGGGATCGGCGGCGCGGTCAAGGACTACGGGCCGCTCACCCTGACCGCGGGCAGCGCCCTGGTGGGGGCGGGTGTCATCGCCACGGCCTGGGTGCTGCGCCGCCGCGCCAAGCCCTACCGGCTCTGAGACCGGGCGGGCTCAGGCCCGCCCGGCACCCGGTACGTCGACCGACGGCGGTTGTGCACCGGCCGGTTCGACCTCGGGCAGCTCGGCGAACTCCGCCACGGCATGCGCGAGCCACTGCGTCCAGAAGGTCTCCAGGTCGATGCCCGCCCGCAGCACGAGGTGGCGCAGCCGGTCCTGGGGACCGTCCTTGCCGGGCGGGAAGTCGCGCCGCTCGATCTCCTCGTACTCCGCCAACTGCCGCTGGTGCAGGTCAAGATGGCGCCGCAGATCGGCCTCCACGCCCGCCGTGCCGACCACGGCCGCAGCGCGCAGCCTCAGCAGCATCGTGTCCCGCAGCGGCTTGGGGTCGTGGGCGGCGGACGTCCAGCGGGCCAGTTCGGCGCGGCCGGCGGGCAGCACCTCGTAGCTCTTCTTCTGACCGCGGGCCGGCTGCTCGGCGGGCAGCTCCCTGATCTGCCCCTCGGCCTCCAGTTTTCCCAGCTCGCGATAGATCTGCTGGTGCGTGGCCGACCAGAAGTAGCCGATCGACCGGTCGAACCTGCGGGTCAGCTCCAGCCCCGAGGACGGCTTTTCCAGCAGGGCGGTGAGGATCGCGTGCGGGAGTGACATGCGGTCATCCTAGGGACGGCACCGGAGCACAGCGGCTAGAGCGCCGCCGCGACCTCGGTGCCCTGTTTGATCGCCCGCTTGGCGTCCAGTTCGGCCGCCACGTCGGCGCCGCCGATCAGGTGCGCGGCGCGGCCCGCGGCGACCAGTTCCTCGTACAGGCCCCGGCGCGGTTCCTGCCCGGTGCACAGCACGATCGTGTCGACGGGCAGGACCGTGCTCTCCTCGCCGACGGTGACGTGCAGTCCGGCGTCGTCGATGCGGTCGTAGCGGACGCCCGGGACCATGGTGACGCCCCGGTGCTTGAGTTCCGCGCGGTGGATCCAGCCGGTGGTCTTGCCCAGGCCCGCGCCGACCTTGGTGGTCTTGCGCTGGAGCAGGTGGACCGTGCGGGGCGGGGCGGTCCGCTCGGGGGCGGCCAGGCCGCCGGGCGCGCGGTAGTCCATGTCCACGCCCCACTGCCGGAAGTACGTCGCCGGGTCCTCGCTCGCCTTGTCGCCGCCGTCGGTGAGGTACTCGGCGACGTCGAAGCCGATGCCGCCGGCGCCGAGGATCGCGACGCGGTCGCCGACGGTGGCCTTGCCGCGCAGGACGTCGAGGTAGCCGACGACGCTCGGGTGGTCGACGCCGGGGATGTCGGGGGTGCGCGGGGTGACGCCGGTGGCGACGACCACCTCGTCGAAGTCGTTCAAGTCCCCCGCCTCGACCGGTGTGTCGAGGCGTACGTCCACGTCGTGCTCGGCGAGCCGGGTGCGGAAGTAGCGCAGTGTCTCGTCGAACTCCTGCTTGCCCGGGACCTGTCGGGCGACGTTGAGCTGTCCGCCGATCTCGCTCGCCGCGTCGAACAATGTGACCTGGTGGCCGCGTTCGGCCGCGCTGACCGCGCACGCGAGTCCGGCCGGACCCGCGCCGACGACGGCGACACGTTTGCGCAACCGCGTCGGGGCGAGGACCAGTTCGGTCTCGTGGCAGGCGCGCGGGTTGACCAGACAGGACGTGATCTTCCCGCTGAAGGTGTGGTCGAGGCAGGCCTGGTTGCAGCCGATGCAGGTGTTGATCGCCTCGGGCGTACCCGCCGCCGCCTTGTTGACGAAGGCGGGATCGGCGAGCATCGGGCGGGCCATCGAGACCATGTCCGCGCAGCCGTCGGCGAGCAACTCCTCTGCCAGTTCAGGGGTGTTGATGCGGTTGGTGGTGACGAGCGGGACCGACACCTCGCCCATCAGCCGCTTGGTGACCCAGGTGTAGGCGCCGCGCGGGACCGAGGTGGCGATGGTGGGGATGCGGGCCTCGTGCCAGCCGATGCCGGTGTTGATGATCGTCGCCCCGGCCGCCTCGACGGCCTTGGCGAGGGTGATCACCTCGTCGAGCGTGGAGCCGCCGGGGACCAGGTCCAGCATGGACAGGCGGTAGACGAGGATGAAGTCGTCGCCGACGGCCTCACGCACCCGGCGCACGATCTCGACCGGGAAGCGCATGCGATTCTCGTAGGAGCCGCCCCAGCGGTCGGTGCGGTGGTTGGTCTGCGCCGCGATGAACTCGTTGATGAGGTAGCCCTCGGAGCCCATGATCTCGACGCCGTCGTACCCGGCCCGGCGGGCGAGGCGGGCGGTGCGGACGTAGTCGTCGATCGTCTCCTCGACCTCCGCGTCGGTCAACTCACGCGGCGGGAAAGGGCTGATGGGCGCCTGGAGCGGGCTCGGCGCGACCAGGTCCCGGTGGTAGGCGTACCGCCCGAAGTGCAGGATCTGCAGCGCGATCCGGCCGCCCGCGCGGTGCACGGCCTCGGTGACCACCATGTGCTGCTCGGCCTCGGCGTCGGTGGTGAGCTTCGCGCCGCCCTCGTAGGGCCGTCCCGCGTCGTTGGGCGCGATGCCGCCGGTGACGATGAGCCCGACTCCCCCGCGCGCCCGCTCGGCGTAGAACTCCGCCATGCGCTCGAAGCCGCGCTCGGCCTCCTCCAGGCCGACATGCATCGAGCCCATCAGGACGCGGTTGGGCAGCGTGGTGAAGCCCAGGTCGAGCGGGCTCAGCAGGTGCGGGTAGCGGCTCATCGTCGGGCCCTCCGTGCGGGGTGTGGTGCCTTCTTTTGTAGAGGCCCGCCGCCTGTTTTGCAACTAGTTGCATAAACGAGGGCGGGTGACACGGGACACCCGGGGGCACAGTGGCCTCATGAGGACCGCGGACGCCGAGGTGGTCGACCTCGCCCAGGAGCTGATCCGCCGCCCGAGCCGGGGCGGCATCGACGACTACGGCCCTGTCCTCGGGGTCCTGGAGGACTGGCTCCGCGCCCACGACCTGCCGTTCCGCCGACTGCACGACGACGGGCGGCCGGTCGCCGTGCTGGTGGAGGTCGCCGGCGGCCGACCGGGGCCCTGGTGGACGTTGGACGCCTGCGTGGACACCGCCCCCTACGGCGACGAGAGCGCCTGGTCCTTCCCGCCGGACCGCGGGGACGTGGTGGACGGCTGGCTACGGGGCCGGGGCGCGGCGGACTCCAAACTCGCGGCCGCCTTGTTCTGCCGTATCGCCGCCGAAGTACGCGAACGAGCCGACGGCCTGCGTGGCGGGCTCGCCGTCCTGCTCGACGCCGACGAGCACACCGGCCGCTTCGGCGGCGCCCGCGCCTACCTCGCGGATCCGGCGGCACAGCGCCCGGCCGGGGTGCTGATCGGCTATCCGGGACCGGAGGAGGTGGTGGTCGGCGGGCGGGGGCTGTGGCGGGCCACGATCGCGGTGCACGCGGACACCGGGCACTCCGGGTCGAGGCGTACGACGCCGGGTGCCGTCTCCCGGGCGGCGCGGTTGGTGCGGCTGCTGGAGGAGGCCGAACTGCCGGGCGCCGAGGGCGGGTTCCCGCTTCCGCCGAAGCTGACGGTGACCTTCTGCCACGGGGGCGAGGGCTTCTCGGTGGTGCCGGGCTCGTGCGAGCTGGGCGTCGACGTGCGCACCACGCCGGGGTTCGACGCCGGCGCGGCCGAGGCGCTGGTCCGGCGCGCGGTGGCCGAGTTGGACGCGTCGGTGCCGGCGCCGCGGCCGACCGCGATCACGCCGGTGGCCGCCTGGCCCTCGTACCGGCTGGGCGCGGACGAGCAGCCCGCCGCCGCGCTGCTCGACGCGGCGGCGCGGGAAGGGCTCGCGGTCCGGGCCAGGACGGCCGGGCCTTCGAACATCGGCAATCTGCTGGCGAGCGAGGGCATCCCGGCGACGGCCGGTTTCGGGGTGCGGTACGAGGGGCTGCACGGCGTCGACGAGCGGGCCCGCCTCGCGGACCTGCCCGTCGTGCATGCCGTCTACCGGCGTGCAGTGCTCGATCTGCTCAAGGGATAGCGGATCCCCGCCTGGTCAGCGGCTCTCCAGCCGTACGTGCAGTTCGCGCTCCTGGTCCCCGGAGGCCGAGGCGAGGTCGCGGACCGTGAAGAGGGAGTCGAGGGTGGAGCGCAGGCGTTCGATCGCCCAGTAGCCGCCCTGGGCGTCCGCCTCGACGGAGGACGAGAGCCGGGCGGGCGGTGGGCAGGTGTGCTTGTCGGTGACCTCGAACGTGCCGAGCCACACCATCGGCCGGGTCTCGTGGAGCTGCTGCGGGGCCTCGTCGGCGCCACGGTCGGACTCGAAGCACGTGGCGAGCGTGTCGAACACGATCCGGGCGTCCTCCTTGCTGCAGCCGCTGATCTCGAGGGAGACGGGTTCCTCGTGCTGTCGCTCCCGGTCCATGTGATCGCTCCTCTCGTGAATGTGGCGCGGTACCGCCGGGTTCCCAGCGAACCGCGCCACACCACAAGACAAGCACTCCCGTCCGGACCGGACCAGCGAGCGGCTCGCTCTCGTCGAGAGCCAGCCGCTCAGCTCCTGGTGAAGCGGTACGTCTTGCTGTCCGTCAGCACGCAGAAGCCCGGCGACACGACGATCACACGCAGGGTGCCCGTGCGGCGGTCGTAGTCGATGCCCTCGGCCTCGAAGGTGCCCGAGCAGCCGCTGCGCAGCGGGAGCTGGCGCAGGGCCGTGACGTGGCCGAAGACGTCACCGCTGCCGCCCGGCTGGGCGGAGAGGTCGACCTGGAGCAGCGGCTTGGTGATGCCGAACAGCGTGCCCGCCGGGTCGTCGGAGGAGCACAGGAGCGTGGTCGCGCCGGAGAAGTCGCAGCCCTGCACGTCCCGCACGGGGTGGTCGAGGTTGACGACTGAGACCTGCGGGAGGTTCGCCGAGGGCGAGGTGCTCGCGTTGACGCCGGGCGTCGGGAAGACCAGGAAGCGGCTCATGGTGCCGTACTCGCCGGACAGCATCCACTGGCCGTCGGGCGAGATCGCGACCCAGGAGTTGTTCAGCGCCTCGCCCGGGCTGAGCGTGTGCACGTACTCCGACCAGGCGCCACCAGGCGCCTGCACGCGGTACATCTTCGCGGTGCCCGAGTCGGCCTGGTACGGCTCGACGTAGTAGCCGTTGTAGGAGGCGTCGGGGTCGCCGACGTGGTTCCAGCCGCGGACGCTGACGCCGACCGGGATGGTGCCGATGCCCGTGTAGCGGTTGGCGCTGTTCGCCGGGACCTCCACGGAGGTCAGGCCCTGGCTCTCGGTCAGCGGGTCGGCCCGGTCGGAGCCCACCTCGGTCCAGGTGTCGGCGGCCGACGCGGGCGGCGCGGCCGACAGGACGGCCGCGGTGGCCAGGGCGAGCAGAGCGGTGAGCGTCGCGTGGCAACGTCTCCGGGCGCGCAGGGGCATAGGGAGTGCTCCTCCGTGGGGGGGGTGGAATAGATCGCCGGACAGTCTGTCGGGCCGACGTAGGCATGTACAGACCAATAGGAGAACGGAGGCCGTCCAGTCGGCGACCACCCCTCGCGGGTACTGTCGTCACGGCTTCACCGGACGCCCGTGGCCGTGTTGAGAGATGGTGGAGGAGAGCGGGCAAAGCGTCACAGAGACGGCTGAGCGCGGTAGAACAGGGGAGTCGGCACGGGGGACGGCGTGCCGCGTCGAAGGGGCTGAGACGGTGCGTGGAATGAGAGCACCTGGGATTCCACCGGCCAAGGGTGACGGGTCGGTCGGGCCGACGGGGCTGCTCGACGTCCTGGGCGTGGCCTCGGTCGTGCTGGACACCAAGGGCCACATCGTGCTGTGGAGCCCCCAGGCGGAGGAGCTGTTCGGCTACTCCGCCGAGGAGGCGCTCGGGCGGTACGCGGCCCGGATCATGGTCGACGAGCAGCATCTCGACCTGGTCGTCAAGCTGTTCGCCGATGTGATGCTCACCGGGCAGAGCTGGGCCGGCGCCTTCCCCATCCGACGCAAGGACGGCAGCACCAGGCTCGTGGAGTTCCGCAACATGCGGCTCCTGGACGACCAGGGCGACATCTACGCGCTGGGCCTGTGCGCCGACCAGTCGACCGTACGGCGGCTGGAGCGGGACGTGGCACTGTCCACCCGGCTGGTCGCGCAGTCGCCGGTCGGGCTCGCCGTCCTGGACACCGATCTGCGGTACGTCTCGGTCAACCCCGCCCTTGAGCGGATCAACGGCATTCCGGCCGCGGAGCACATCGGACGCACCTTCCGTGAGGTCCTGCCGCATTTCGATGTCGAGGCGATCGAGTCGGCGGCCCGGCGGGTGCTGGAGACCGGCTGCCCGCTCGTCGACCAGCGGACCGTCGGCCGTACACCGGCGGATCCGGACGACGAGCACGTATGGACGATCTCGCTCTACCGCCTGGAGGACGCGGTCGGCACGGTCCTCGGCGTCGCCGGGTCGGTCGTGGACGTCACCGAGCAGCACCGGGCGAGCGTCGAGACGGAGGCCGCCCGGCGCCGGCTGGCCCTCATCGCGGACGCCTCCGCCCGCATCGGCACCACCCTCGAACTGGACCGCACCGCCCGCGAACTCGCCGACGTGGCCGTGCCCGAACTCGCCGACATCGCGGCCGTCGACCTGCTGGAAGCCGTGGTCGACGGCCGGCGCAGCAGCCTGGGTCCCGCCGAGCCCGCGGTGATCCGGGCGCTGGCCGTGCGGGCGCAGGACGCGCCCGAGGCGCTGCGGGCGGCCGACCCGCCGGGGCAGGTGGCCCGGTACGGCGCCGACCGCCTGGTCACCGAGTGCGTACGGACCGGCGCCCCGGTACTGGTGGCGCAGGTCGGGGCGGACGACCTGCCGCGCATCGCCCGCTCGCCCGAGGCCGCCGAGCTGCTGTCCCGGGCGGGCGTGCACTCCTATCTGGCCGTGCCACTGATCGCGCGGGGCGAGGTGCTCGGCGCCCTCGACCTCAAGCGCACCCGCAATCCGCTGCCGTTCAGCGACGACGACCTGCTGCTCGCGCGGGAGCTGGCGGCGCGGGCGGCGGTGCAGATCGACAACGCCCGCTGGTACCAGAACGCCCGCGACACCGCCCTCACGCTCCAGCGCAGCCTGCTGCCCAGCCACCCGCCGGTGATCGGCGGCCTGGAGGTCGCCTCCCGCTACCAGCCCGCGGGAGCCACCACCGAGGTCGGCGGCGACTGGTTCGACGTGATCCCGCTGGAGGGCCGCAAGACCGCGCTGGTGGTGGGCGACGTGATGGGCAGCGGCATCAACGCCGCCGCGACCATGGGCCGGCTGCGCACCGCGACGACCACGCTGGCCTCCCTCGACCTGGATCCGGCCCGGCTCCTGGAGCACCTCGACCGCATCACGCAGGACCTGGACCACTCCATCGCGACCTGCGTCTACGCCGTCCACGACCCCGAGCTGAGGCAGTGCCGGATCGCCAACGCCGGGCATCTGCCACCGGTCCGGCTGCGCGAGGGACGGCCGCCTGAACTGCTCGACCTGCCCACCGGCGCGCCGCTCGGCGTGGGCGGGGTCGCCTTCTCCACCACCGAGATCGACCTCGAACCCGGCGACCGGCTCGTGTTCTACACCGACGGACTCGTGGAGACCCGCCAACATCCCCTCGACGAGCGCCTGGACGCGCTGCTTGCCCTGCTGGAGGGCCCCGACCGCCCGTTGGAGGAGGTCTGCGACCTCCTGCTGCGCACGCTCCACCAGCCCGACAACTCCGACGACGTGGCACTGCTCATCGCGCGCGTGCAGAAACAGGACGGATGCGAGTGACGGACGAGCCGTTTTCACAGCGATTGATTACCTGCTCCTTATCGGGCGCATTCCACAATCACAGCTGGGCCTGGCACAGGGGTGCCGGGCCGATGGGAGCTTGCCGTGACGCACGAACCGGACCAGCAGCCCACCGCCGGGGGCGAGCCGCCCGAGCGGCCCTTCGGTGAGACATCCGACTGGGAAGTGATGACGGGCCCGGGCGGCGGAGAGCGCTCACCGGGTCCCGCCTGGGACCGGGTCTGGCGGCACCGGTCCGGCCGGGCGCGGGCGGTGATCGCGGCGACGACGGTCGCGGTCCTGGCCGTCGGCGGCACGGTCGCCTTCGGGGCCACGTCCGGCGGCTCGGGCGAGAGCGCCTCGCCGTCGGCGGCGTCGGCTTCCGCGCCCCCGTCGCCGGACGGGCCCGGCGAACGGCACGGCGGCGGCCGGTGGTTCGGGCTCGGCGGCATGGGCGCGCACGGCGAGGCGACCGTCAAGGACCAGGACACCGGCAAGTGGGTCGTACGGGTCTGGCAGCGCGGCACGGTCGAGAAGGTCGACGGCGACCAGGTCACCGTGAAGAGCGGCGACGGCGCGGAGTGGGTCTGGACGGTGCCCTCGGACGCCACGGTCTTCCACGACGGCACCAAGGGCTCCGGCGCGGACGACCTCAAGAAGGGCGAGACCGCCTTCCTGGCCGGCACGCGCGCCGACGACGGCACCAGGACCGCGACCAACGCCCTCATGGGCACCTGGGAAGGCAAGGGTCCGGGCGGCGACTGGCACGGGGGCCCGGACCGCGGCGGCCCCCACAACTGGCAGCCGCCCTCCCCCTCCGCGCCGCCTTCCCCGTCCGACAGCGGCGCTACGACGTGACCCGCCCCGTCAGCCCCTGACGCCGACCACGACGTTGGCGTACAGCTCGTCGTCCGTGGCGAGGCGGGAGGTCAGGCCCGCCTCGCCGAAGGCGGCGAGTGCCGCGTCGGCCTGGTGCTCGCCGGTCTCGACCAGCAGGCAGCCGCCGGGGGCGAGCCACTCGGACGCCCCGGCGGCGACCCGGCGCAGCAGGTCGAGTCCGTCGCAGCCGCCGTCCAGCGCGGTGCGCGGTTCGTGGTCGCGGGCCTCGGCGGGCAGCAGGGCGATCTCGGCGGTGGGTACGTAGGGCACGTTGGCGGCGAGGATGTCGACCCGTCCGCGCAGGGCGGCGGGCAGGGCCTCGTAGAGATCGCCGGTGTGCACGTGGCCGCCGTACGCGGCGATGTTGCGGCGGGCGCAGCGCACGGCCGCCGGGTCGATGTCGGCGGCGTGCAGTTCCACGGCGCCGAGCGCGGCGGCCAGGGCGGCGCCGACCGCGCCGGAACCGCAGCACAGGTCGACGACCACGGCGGCGTGGGGGTGCTGGGCCAGGGCCTGGTCGACGAGGAACTCGGTGCGGCGGCGGGGCACGAAGACGCCTGGTTCGACGGTGACGCGCAGTCCGTGGAAGCCGGCCCAGCCGAGGACCTGTTCGAGGGGTTCCCCGGCGACCCGGCGGTCCGTCAGGGCGGTGACCTCGTCCGGGGTGCGGGCGCCGGCGAGTATCAGCTCCGCCTCGTCCTCGGCGAAGACACAGCCGGCGGAGCGCAGGGCGGTGACGACTGTGGACAGCAGAGCGGGAGAAGCGTGAGGGGGCATGGAAGCCGAGAGCCTTTCGGTGAGCCGAAGGGCGCTCCCGCGGTCACCGGCGAGCGGTGATCCGTGTCGTCGCTACGAGGCGAGAGCACCCGACCTGAACAGCGGTAATGGGTCTCACCTCCAAGGAACGGGCGGCTGGGACGGACCCCGGCCGGACCCGCACACCCTACCCCAGGCACCGCCGCCCGACAGGCGCCGGCCACACGCCGAGTTGTACTGTGCAACCAGCTGAGTGAGGGAGGTCCCGTGGACGCTGCCGAGGCCGTGGAGGTCATCCAGCACGAGATGACGGCGTTCGCCCGCCGGGCCCGGGCCTCCGCCGGCCGGATGCACCCCGAGCTGTCCCTCGTCTCGTACACGCTGCTCGGGCATCTGGAGGAGAGCGGCGGCTGCCGGGCCACCGACCTGGCCGCGCACTACGCGCTGGACAAGTCCACGGTCAGCCGCCAGGTGTCCGCGCTGGAGCGGGCCGGGCTGATCGGGCGGCACCCGGACCCGGACGACCACCGGGTCCAGACGCTGCACCTCACCGACGCGGGTCGGGAGATCCTCGCCCAGGTCACCCGCAGCCGCCGGGCCGCCTTCCGGGAGCGGCTGGCGGGCTGGCCGGAGGAGGACCTGACGCGGTTCGCCGCCTATCTGGAGCGCTACAACGCGGGTACCGCCGCGGACTGACCCAGCGTCTGCGGCACCCGGACCCCGAGGAAGGTGATCCTGCGGCGCAGTCGGAAACCGAGGGCCTCGTACAGCCGGATGGCGGTGGTGTTCTGTGCGCCGGTGTGCAGGAAGGGCGTCTCGCCGCGCTCCCTGATGCCATGGGCGACGGCCAGGATCAGCCGGGTCGCCAGGCCCTCGCCGCGGAAGGCGGGGTCGGTGCAGACGGCGCTGATCTCGGTCCAGCCGGGCGGGTGCAGCCGCTCCCCCGCCATGGCGATCAGCGCGCCGTCACGGCGGATGCCGAGGTAGGTGCCCATCTCCACGGTCCGGGGCAGGAAGGGGCCGGGTCTGGTCCGTTCGACCAGATCGAGCATCTCGGGCACATCGGCGGGGCCGAGAAGGACGGCCTCCGGTTCCGGCGCCGCGGCCAGGCCGTCGTCGACGAACTGCACACCGTCGATCCGGAAGGTCACCTCCCAGCCGTCCGGGATCTCGCCCCCGAAGCCCGGCAGCGCGATCTCGGTGCCGGGACCCGCGAGTGCCGCCACGTCCGCCCAGTCCTCGGCGTCGGGACGGTCGGGCAGCGCCAGCCACGGCGACACGTCGACCGGGTAGCGCAGCACCCGCCCCTGCCGCTCGGCGAAGTGCGCGTGCGGGCCGGTCAGGGCGCCGAGCGCGGGGTTGTCGAGGACGAGGGAGGCGTCTGCCGCGGTCCTCGGGGCACCGAGGGCCTGACCGATCGGGCCGCTCACGTCCGCACCGTTCGCGTCGCTCATCCGGCGACCTCGATCACGATCTTGCCCCGGGCGTGGCCGTCCTCGACGGTGCGCAGCGCCTCGCCGGCCCGCTCCAGCGGAAAGGTCTGGGTGACGTGCGGGTCCAGCTCCCCGGCCAGGACGAGCCGCGCGATGTCGTCCAGGACGGCGGCGGTGCGGGCGCGTTCGACGCGGGCGCCGCCCAGGTCCGCCACGGTCTGGGGTGGGGCGCCGGCGGTGATCAGCTTGGACCGGTCGGTGAGCAGGGTGGCCGCCTCGGTCAGCACCGGGTCGCCGACGAGGTCGTACACGCCGTCCACGCCGTCCGGTGCGGCGGCGCGCACCCGCTCGGCGAAGCCGGGACCGGAGGGCACATGAACAGCGCCGAGCGACTCGACGAAGTCCTTCTTGCCGTCGCTCGCCACCCCCACGGTGCGCAGGCCGAAGGCCCGGGCGATCTGCAGGGCGGCTGCACCCACGCCGCCGCCCGCGCCGGTGACCAGGAGGGTCGCGCCCGCGGGCAGGTCGAGCTGGCGGACGCCGTCGTACGCGGTGGCCGCGGCGATCGGCAGCGTGGCCGCGTCGGTGAAGGTCAGGTCGGCCGGCTTGTGCGCGGTGACCGCGGCGGGCAACAGGGCGTACTCGGCGTATCCGCCGGCCACGGTGTTGCCGAAGACCTCGTCGCCGACGGCGAAGCCGGTCACGCCCTCACCGGTCTCCTCGACGACGCCGGAGACCTCGCCGCCGAGCACGACGGGGAAGGCCGTCTTCTCGCTCTCGCCGGGGCGGCGGTAGCCCCCGCGCAGCTTCCAGTCGACGGGGTTCACTCCGGCGGCGCGCACCGCCACCAGGATCTGGCCGGCTGCCGGGCGGGGCCGCTCGACGTCGACGAGCGCCTCGGTCTCCGGGCCGCCGTGGCGCGTGTACACGTACGCCTTGGGCATTGCTCCCACTCTCCCTTCGCGGTTGCCGGACCGGCGGTCGTCCGGGCCACCGGAACCGGCACGTCTCGTCCAAGGAAGATCGCCGGACGGCTATTCCCGGAGGCCGGGACACTTCACACAGCCTTAATGATCGCGGGACGCCCGGGTTCGGGCCACACCTGAGAGGGACGTACGGTTGAACACGCAAGCACTCCGCACCCGTACCGCTGGATCCGCATGAACGTCACCCGAGGCTTCACCGGGCGCCCCCGCGTCCACAATCCGGGCCTGCCACCGGGCCAGTACGACGCGGGCGACGACTGGCCCGTCCTGTCCGCCGAGGTCACGCCCGAGCTGGCGCCCGCCGACTGGACGTTCCGCGTCGACGGTCTGGTCGAGCGGCCGCACACCTGGGACTGGGAGCAGGCGCACGCGCTGCCCGCGTCGGCGTACGCGGGTGACATCCACTGCGTGACGAGCTGGTCGAAGTTCGGGGTGCGGTTCGGGGGCGTGTCCCTGGACGCCTTCCTCGACGCGGTCCGCCCGCACGCCTCCGCCACCCACGCCGTCGCCTACTCGCACACCGGCTACACCGCCAACCTCCCGCTCGCGGACCTGACCGGCGGGCGGGCCTGGATCGCCTTCGCGTACGAGGGTGAGCCGCTCGCCCCCGAACACGGCGGCCCTGCACGGCTGTTGGTACCGCACCTGTACTTCTGGAAGAGCGCCAAGTGGATCGCCGGCATCCGGCTCCTCGACCACGACGAGCCGGGGTTCTGGGAACGGAACGGCTACCACGCGCGCGGCAACCCCTGGGCGGAGCAGCGGTACTCCGGTGACTGAGACCTCCGCGCCTTCGACGCTTCGTACGACCTTCACGCCCGCGACGCGGTTCGCCGTACCCGGCCGGATCGCGGTGAGCGAGCAGGCCGCCGCCGACTGGCGGACCGCCACGCTGACCGCGATTCGCCGCGAGACTCCGCGGGCCGCCACTTTCCGGTTCGCGGTGCCCGGCTGGACGGGTCATCTGCCCGGCCAGCACCTCATGCTGCGGCTGACGGCCGAGGACGGTTACACGGCCCAGCGCCACTACTCGATCGCGTCCGCTCCCGACGACTCCGGGCACATCGAGCTGACCCTGGACCACGTCGAGGGCGGCGAGGTCTCGGGCTGGTTCCACACCGAGGCCAGGATGGGCGACCGGGTCGAGGTGCGCGGCCCGGTCAGCGGCTTCTTCGCCTGGCCCGGCGACCGGCCCGCACTGCTGATCGGCGCCGGCTCCGGGGTCGTACCGCTGATGTCGATGGTCCGGCACCACCGGGCGCGGGACCTGTCGGTACCGTTGCGACTGCTGGTGTCGGCGCGCGATCCCGAACAGCTCGTCTACGCGCGGGAGTTCGGCGCCGAGACGACGCCCGTGTTCACGCGGGGCGCGCCGCGCGGTGTGCCGGTGGGACGGCTGTCCGCCGCCCATGTGGCGCCGCTGCTGGCCGAGTTGCCGCCTGGCGGCTGGGAGGCCTACGTGTGCGGCTCGAACGCGTTCGCCGAGCATGCCTCGCGGCTGCTGGTCGAGGCCGGGCAGCCGGTGGACCGGATCCGTATCGAACGCTTCGGCTGACACTTCTCGGCCGATTTCCCTTCAGCCAGCATCTACTTGGCGATTTCCGGCCGGTCCGGCACTGAACTTTGTGCCGACTTCGGGGTAACAGCATGCGTGTACGCACGCGTACGCACAGGCGCTGCCGAGGGACAATACGGACCGGACACGGTACGGCTCCTCCGGCTCTGGTCACGTCGAGGAGGTCGGCATGCGAACCCGGGTGCGCGGCTGGCGGTGGCGGCGCAATTCGCTGCGCCGCCGGTCGGACGTCGTGGAGGCGTGGACGGCGCTGGCGGTCGCGGTCCTGCTGTTCGTGGGCGCCCCGCTCGCCGGAGCGCTCGTGGGCTGGTGGGCGCATGACGAGGCACGGTCGGTCGCGGCGGCGCAGCGCGCCGAGCGCACACAGGTGCGGGCCGAGGTCGTGGGGAAGACGCCGGCCACACTGCCCACGGCACAGAACGGTCGGGAGCACCCGTACCGCGTCGAGGTGCGCTGGAGCGATCCGCTCACCGGAGTCCACACGGACACGGCCCGGGTCCCGTCGGGTACCCGGCACGGGGACACGGTCGATGTCTGGTTCGACTCCGAGGGCCGGGCCGTCGCCCCGCCGCCGGGCGTGAGCGAGATCTGGCAGCACACCGTGAGCCTCGGCATCTGCGCGGCGGGCGGCACGCTGGCCCTGGCGCTGCTCGGCGGCACCTTGGTACGCCATACGGCCCAGCGCAACCGCCTGCTGGAGTGGGAACGCGAGTGGGCACGCACCGAGCCGGAGTGGACGCGGCGCGGGGTGTAGACGCTCCTGGCGCCCGAGCCACGCCGTCAGCCGAGGGCCGGTCCAACTCCCTGCATCCGCCGCGCGATCCGCCCGTGGTCCCGCAGGGCGTCCGCCAGCCCCGGCAGCACCGGTTCGCCCCGGTCGACGAGGACCCGGCCGCCGACCATCGTCGTCCACGCGCGTGCGGGTCCGCAGCGCAGCCAGGCCTCGACGGGATCGCTCAACGCACCTGCCAGGGCGACCTCGTGCAGGTCCCAGACGACCAGGTCGGCACAGGCGCCCGGCCGCAGATGCCCCAACTCGTCCGCGCGGCCCAGGCATTGAGCCGAGCCGCGGGTCGCGATGTCGAGGGCGTCCCGCGCGGCCATGGCGCCGGGACCGCCCCGATAGCGGCCCAGGAGCAGGGCGTTGCGGGTCTCCATCCAGAGCGAGGCATGGTCGGTGGAGGCGGAGCCGTCGCAGCCGATGCCGACCGGCAGGCCGAGTTCCCGCATCTCCTTCACCCGCGCGGTGCCGCCGCCGATCAGCATGTTGGAGCTCGGGCAGTGCGCCACACCGACGCCCGCGGCGCCGAGCCGGCGCAGCTCGTCGTCGTTCGGGTAGATGCAGTGCGCGACCCAGGTGCGGTCGCTCATCCAGCCGGTGTCCTCGAAGTACTCGACGGGACGACAGCCGTAGGTCTCCTGGCAGTAGGTGTCCTCGTCGCGGTCCTCGGCGAGGTGCGTGTGCAGGCGTACGTCGTACCGCTCGGCGAGTTCGGCGGTCGCCGTCATCACCTCCTTGGTCACCGAGAACGGCGAGCAGGGCGCGAGGGCGACCCGGATCAACGCACCCGGTTCCGGGTCGTGATGGGCCTTGATCAGCCGCTCGCTGTCGGCGAGCACCTCGTCGGTGGTCTGCGTGACGCTCCTCGGCGGCAGTCCCCCGTCCTCGACGGAGCGGGTCATCGAACCGCGCGTGGCGTGGAAGCGGAAGCCGATGTCCCGGGCGGCGCGGATCTCGGCGTCGACGAGGTGGGGGCGCGGATGCACGTACAGGTGGTCGGAGGACGTGGTGCAGCCGCCCATCAGCAGTTCGGCCATGCCGACGTACGCGGACACGTAGGCGGCCTCCTCGTCGAGGGCCGCCCACAGGGGGTAGAGGGTGGTCAGCCAGTCGAAGAGGGTGCCGTTCACGGCGGGGGCGTAGGAGCGGGTGAGGTTCTGGTAGATGTGGTGATGGGTGTTGACCAGCCCCGGCGTGACCAACCGGCCGGCGGCGGAGACGGTCGTACGCGCCTCGGGTTCGCTGCCCGCGGCGCCCACGGCGGTGACCCGACCTCCCGTGACGGCGACCCAGCCGCCGGGGATCTCCCGCTCCCCGTCCACGACCAGCAGTCCGGCGTCCTTGACCAGCAGTTCCACGGCTGACGTCATGGCGCCATCGTAGATGGGGGGTACGGCGCGGGCCTGGCGAGTCCTCCGACGTCACACGTACGGTGTGATCATCCACGCTGCCCCTTCACAAAGGCGTTCCTACATGGCCCTGTTCGACCTCCCCCTCGACGAGCTCCGCGAGTACCGCAGCGCGTCCACCGAGCCCGACGACTTCGACGCATTCTGGTCCACGACCTTGCAGGAGGCCCGGGAGCACGATCTGGATGCCCGGTTCGAGCCGATCGACACCGGACTGTCCACGGTGCAGGTGTACGACGTGACGTTCGCCGGCTTCGGCGGGCACCCGGTGAAGGGCTGGCTGCGACTGCCCGCCGGGGCGACCGAACCGCTGCCGCTGATCGTGGAGTTCATCGGGTACGGAGGCGGGCGCGGGCTGCCGCACGAGAACCTGCTGTGGGCGTCGACGGGCCGGGCGCACTTCGTGATGGACACCCGCGGCCAGGGCAGCTCCTGGGGCGGCGGGGGCGGTACCCCGGACCCGGTGGGCGGCGCGCCCGCGTACCCCGGCTTCATGACCCGGGGCATCGACGCGCCCGAGAACTACTATTACCGCCGGGTGTTCACCGACGCCGTGCGTGCCGTGGAGGCCGCCCGCTCGCACCCGCTGACCGACGCCTCCCGCACCACGGTCCTCGGCGCGAGCCAGGGCGGCGGGATCACCCTCGCCATCGGCGGCCTCGTCCCGGACCTGGTCGCGATCGCACCGGACGTGCCGTTCCTGTGCGACTACCCGCGCGCCGCGACGCTGACGGACCGTCACCCCTACCGCGAGATCGGCCTGTTCCTCAAGACCCACCGCGGCCGGGGCGAGGAAGCCCTGCGCACGCTCGCCTACTTCGACGGAGTCCACTTCGCCACCCGCGGCAGCGCGCCGGCCCTGTTCTCGACCGCCCTCGAGGACCAGACCTGCCCGCCCTCCACCGTGTTCGCGGCCTTCAACGCCTGGGCGCACGAGGACAAGGCGATCGAGGTGTACGACTTCAACGACCACGAGGGCGGCGGTCCCTACCAGGAGGCGACGAAGCTGCGCTGGCTGCGGTCGTTCGGCTGAGCGGCGGCCTTCTCCACGCCGAGAGGTTGTCGTCGCGCCGCTCTTCCGTCCAGTCCGACCAGTCGGTACGTTCGGATTCGCCCGGGTCGCAGCGTCGCGGCCCGGGCCTGCGCGGACGACGGAGGTCCTCATGGCGGAGCGCGAACCCACGGTGCACGGCGACTGCGAGGAGCGGTTCGCGGCGGTGCGGACGGCCTTCGAGGAGAACTTCCGCGACCGGGACGAACTCGGCGCCGCCGTCACGGTCACCGTCGCCGGCGAGGTCGTGGTGGACCTGTGGGGCGGCTGGGCCGACGGGGCGCGCACGCGGCCCTGGGAGCGGGACACCCTCGTCAACGTGTGGTCGACGTCGAAGGGCCCGGTCGCCCTGTGCGCGCACATCCTCGCCGACCGGGGCCTGCTCGACCTCGACGCCCCGGTGGCCGCGTACTGGCCCGAGTTCGCCGCGGCGGACAAGGAGAACGTGCTCGTACGTCATCTGCTGTCCCACCGCGCCGGACTTTCCGGGCTGCGTGAGCCGCACTCCCTGGAGCAGCTCTACGACTGGGAGTTCACCACGCGGCGGCTCGCGGCGACGGAGCCCTGGTGGGAGCCGGGCACGGTGTCCGGGTACCACGCGCTGACGTACGGCTTCCTGGTCGGTGAAGTGGTGCGCCGGGTCTCCGGGCTGCTGCCGGGAGCCTTCCTGGAGCGGGAGGTGACCGGCCCGCTCGGTGTCGACTTCACGATCGGACTGGCGGAGAAGGAGGCCGGGAGGGCCGCCGAGCTGGTGCATCCGCCGGCCGCATCGGCGAGCGAACAGGCCGCGATCTTCAGCCAGTTGGCGCCCGTGGCGATCGCGGCGCTGACCAACCCTCTGGCGGGTGCGACCGAGGCCAACACGGCCGAGTGGCGGGCCGCCGAGATCCCGGCCGCCAACGGACACGGCACGGCCCGGGCCGTCGCCGCGCTCTACGGGATCTTCGCGGGCCGGGGGTCGTACGGCGGCCACCGGGTGCTGTCCGCCGAGGCGGCCGAGCGGGTCCGGGAGGGGCAGGGCAGTTGCCGTGATCTCGTGCTGGGCGCGGGGTTCGAGCACGAGACGGAGGTCGCGCTCGGGCTGTGGCTGAGCGGCCCGAACGGCTCCTACGGACCCAACCCGCGCGCTTTCGGACACGACGGCTTCGGTGGCTCCTGCGGACTTGCCGACCCCGACGCCGGGGTGTCCCTCGGCTACGTCATGAACCGCATGGGGCCTCATATCGCCGATGACCCGCGGAAGACGGCACTGGTGGACGCCCTGTACAGCGCCCTCTGAACGGTGATCGGCGCGGGCTTGTTTCGGCCGAACCGACCGACCGCCCTTCCCTGCTGGTTTAGACCAATGCTAGACCTTGTGGCGCAATGAGCCCGCACGGCTACGGAACGTCACCAACAGGAGGCGCGGCATGGCCCGCACCGATCACCCGGTCTCCGAAACACAGCCGCTGTACTGGCGCGTCGCGACGGAACTCCTCGACGAGCTGCGCAACGGACCACCCGGCGGGCGGCTGCCCAGCGAACGGCGGTTGGCCGAGCGCTTCGGCGTCAGCAGAGAGACCGTGCGGCAGGCGCTCGAAGTACTGCGCAGGGACGGGCTGGTCGCCACCGACCGGCGCGGCAGCCACACCACGCTGCCGGGGCTGCCGGTGGAGACGCCGGCCGCGCTGACGTTCCCGGTGGGCGCCCGGGCCGCGGAGCCGGGCGCCGACCGGACCTCGGTCACCTGGGAGACTCCCCCGCCCGCGCACGCCGAGGCGTTGGGGCTCGACCCGCACCGGCCCACCCTGGTGCACCGCTACGAGTCCGCGGACGCGGACGGTCGCGGCCGGCGTACGGCGGTGACCTCGTTCTCCGCCGTCGCGCTCTCGGAGGTCGAGGAGCTGGGCCGCTACCGCGACCGCGCCGACGGCACCGCGGCGGCCCAACTCCGGCGCACCTACGACTGGATGCGCAAGGCGGGCCTGACCCTGCACCACCGGGACTGCATCACCCGGCTCGCGGACACGCCCTCGGTGCACGTCACCCGGCGCGTGCACGACCAGTACGCCCGGCCGCTGGAGATCACCGACCTGCTCGTGGACGCCCAACAGGACGCCCTGGTCTACGAGTTCACCCTTCCGGCAGCGGGCTGACCGGGCTCCGGTGGCGGAAGTAGGACCGCCACCGGAGCCCGCGGTGCGGCGGGGCGGGGAGTTGACGCCGGAGGCGAGGGTCGCGCCGGCGTTGGGCGGGGTACCGGTCGAACTAGATCCGCTAGCGGTCACGGATCGGGGCACTGACCAGCCTCGGACCTGACCTCCGACCGGCGCTCCGCCTGGACTCCGGCGAGCGAGACCCTATGCAGCCCCGCGCCCCGGACCTGCGCTCCGCCCGGACTCCGGCGAGCTGACCGCCCTACGGCAGCTTCCGCGCCTCCACCATCCGTACGCGCGGGCTGCCGTCGCTCCGCTCGCCGAACTCCGGGAGCGCGTGCAGGTCCACGGTGAATCCGGCGTGCTCCAACTCCCGCCGCACCTCGCCGAGCCGGAAGGCGCGGTAGTACATGACGAACGGCGGGCGCCAGACGGCGTTGCGCACCCGCATCACCCCGTCGAACCCGAGCAGCATCCAGAACACCGGGGAGGTGGGCCGGGGCGGGGCCAGGACCGGGAACGCGAAGCAGCCGCCCGGCCGCAGCACGGAGTGGACCTGCACGAACAGACCCGGCAGTTCCGAGGGCAGGAAGTGCCCGAACGCCCCGAAGCTCACCACCACACCGAAGGAGCCGGGCCGGAAGGGCAGCGCACGGGCGTCCGCGCGCACCCAGTTCACCTCCGGGACGTCGATACCGCGCAGGTCCCGCCGCGCCACGTCCAGCATCCCGCCGCTGAAGTCGACCCCGGTGATGCCCTGCCGGCACACCGACGCCAGCACCTCCATCCCCGCCCCCGTGCCGCAACACAGATCGAGCCCGGTGTCGTAGGGGCCGGTCCGCTTCAGCGCCGCCGCCACCGCGTCCAGCACGGAGTCCGGCGTCCGGAACGGCGTGTGGTCGAACTTCGGGGCGAGCAGGTCGTATCCGCGTTCGACGGAGGACAGTGCCTGGACGGCGAGTTCGCGGAGGCTGGGTCCCTCAGGGCTGAACATGCCGATCAGCGTAGGTGAACACACCGTGCCGGTGGACACCGCGACGGCGGCTCACTACTCTCATCCACATCTACTCAACAAATTGACTATGGGGTGATCCGATGCGCGCGTTCCGCGAGGCAGTCGAGGCGGGCGACCTCGACGCCGTCGAGGCGCTGCTGGCCGAGGACGTCGTCTTCACCAGCCCGGTCGTCTTCAAGCCGTACCCGGGCAGGGCGATCACCGCGGCGATCCTGCGCGCGGTCAGCCGCGTCTTCGAGGACTTCCGCTACGAGAGCGAGCTCGCCGGGGCCGACGGCCGCGACCACGCCCTGGTCTTCGCGGCCCGGGTCGGCGACCGGGAGCTGACCGGCTGCGACTTCATCCACGTCGACGAGAACGGCCTGATCGACGAACTCACCGTCATGGTGCGGCCGTTGTCGGGCGCGCAGGCCCTCGCCGCCGCCATGGGTGCCCAGTTCGAGGAGATCGCCAAGGAGGCGGAGGCACGGTCCGTCTGACGGCAGGGTGCAGCCGATCACGCACACGCTCGACGGTTCCTGACCGATCAGGCCTTACGAGCCGCGAACCCCTCCTACGCCCCGCACTCCACGAGCCGCCTCTCCAGAAACCGCCGCTCGGCCTCGTTCTCCACCAGCTCCAGCGCCTGCCGGTACGCCTCGGCCGCCTCCTTCACACGCCCGTCGCGGCGCAGCAGATCGGCGCGGGTGGCGGGGAGCAGGTGGTAGTCGGCCAGTTCGCCCTCCTGCTCAAGTTCCGCGACCAGGGTGAGGCCCGCCTCCGGGCCCTCGGCCATGCCGACGGCCACCGCGCGGTTGAGGCGGACCACGGCGGAGGGCACGAAGCGGGCCAACTCGCCGTAGAGCGCGGCGATATCGGCCCAGTCGGTCTCCTCGGCCGTACCGGCGGTGGTGTGGCAGGCGGCGATGGCGGCCTGGATCTGGTACGGCCCAGGACTGCCCCGGCGCAGTGCCCTCTCCACCAAGGCGGCGCCCTCGTCGATCTCGGCACGGTCCCAGGCACCGCGGTCCTGGTCCTCCAGGGTCATCAGCTCACCCGCGCCGTCCACGCGCGCGTGCCGACGGGAATCGTGCAGCAGCAGGAGCGCGAGCAGGCCGAGCACCTCCGGCTCGTCCGGCATGAGCCGGGCCAGGACCCGGGCGAGCCGGATGGCCTCGGCGCACAGGTTCCGCCGGACCAGCTCCGCGCCGGACGAGGCCGTGTAGCCCTCGTTGAAGAGGAGGTACAGCACACCGAGGACGCCGGCCGTGCGCTCGGGCAGCAGATGCGCGGGCGGTACACGGTAGGGGATGCCGGCGTTGCGGATCTTGCGTTTGGCCCGAACCAGGCGCTGCGCCATGGTCGCCTCCGGCACGAGGAAGGCGCGGGCGATCTCGTGGGTGGTCAGGCCCGCGAGGGTGCGCAGGGTCAGGGCGACCCGCGCCTCGATGGGCAGCGCGGGGTGACAGCAGGTGAAGATCAGCCGCAGCCGGTCGTCCTGGACACCGCTCACCTCGTCGTCCTCGTACGGCGATCCGGTTCTGTCGTCGTACGGTTCGTCGCCGGCCAGCACCGCCACCTCCCGCAGTTTGGTCGCCCCGACCGCCTCCCGCCGCAGTACGTCGAGAGCGCGGTTGCGGGCGGTCGTGGTCAGCCAGGCGCCGGGGCGGCGCGGCACTCCGTCGCGCCGCCACCGGTCGAGGGCCTGGGCGAAGGCGTCCTGCGCGCACTCCTCGGCGAGGTCCCAGTCGCCGGTCACCCGGATCAGGGTGGCGACGACCTGGCCCCACTCGGCGCGAAAGGCGACGGCGACGGCCTCCTCGATGTCGGTCGCCTGCGTGTCGGGCGCCTTCACGTCAGGCACCCCCGCATCGGGCGCCCCCACTTCAGGCACCTCCTCGTCGGACACCGTCCCTCACCCCCGCATCGGCCGCACCTCGACCGGCCCGCCCCCGCCGGCCGCGGAGTGCTTCGCGGCGAGCGCGATCGCCTCGTCGAGGTCGGCCGCCTCGATCAGGTCGACACCCGCGACGTACTGCTCGGTGCGGGCGAACGGCCCGTCGTCCAGCAGGACTTCGTCACCCCGGGCACGCACGGTCGTGGCGTCGGAGGGCGGGCGCAGGAGGGCGGTGAGCGGCGTCCGGACGGGCTCCTCGTCGTCCGCCGGTGCGCAGACGAACAGGACGTACTTCACGGTCGTCACCCGGCCTGGAGCGACACGTGCTCGTGCGTGATCAGCCAGCGCAGGCCGGTGTCACGGTAGCCGGTGGTCACGCGGAGGACGTCGTCCTGGGGCTCGCCGTCCGTGCGCGTGGCCCGGATCCGTACGAGGGAGTGGGCGAAGGCGACGCTCTCGTCCCCGTGGACGCGCAGGTCCAGCACCTCGCGGGTCACCGGACCGGTCACGCTCGCGAAGAAGTCCTCCACGACCTTGCGGAAGCTGTCCAGGCCCTGCAGTTCCCGGCCGTCGGCGAGGTGGAAGGCGGTGACGTCCGGTGCGTAGCAGGCCAGCATCCGCTCGACGTCCCGTTCACGGGCCGCCTCGGTCAGCTCGGCGTCGAGGCGACGGATCTGCGTCTCGCCGTCCTCCTCGCCCTCCATCGGCCAGAAGGGACGTACCTCCATCGCCCCGATGCTCGCCACGGGGTGCCGGGCGGCCGCCCGCACCGCCTCCTCCAGGCTGTCGCACTCCAGCACGTCGAATCCGGCGACGTACTCCTTGGTCTCCGCGAACGGCCCGTCGGTGCGCAGCACTTCACCACCGCGGACGCGCACGGTGACGGCCTCGGAGGGCTTCGCGAGGCGGTGGCCGTGCAGCCGTACGCGGCTGTCGCCGAGCTCCTCCACCCAGGGTTCGACGGGCGCCACTGCCGAGGTGTCGGCGGTGTCGTCGCCACAGACGAGCAGCATGTACTTCATGGGGTCCTCCCGGTCATCTCTTGCTTCCTACACCCCGCCGACGAACGGCACTGGCGCGAATCGACACCGTGCCGGAAGAAAATCCTGAAGAAATTTCCGCGGCCGCGTCCCCGGTACCGGTGCCGGTTCCTGCCACCGCCTCCTGCCACCGCTTCCTGGTACCGCCGGTCCCAGGAAGTGGGAGGTACTGCCTGCCCGGCCGCGAGAGTAGAAGAGTGGTGATCGCATCGGACGACCACACGAAGGGCGCCACCATGGCCACCTCAGCTCCCGGCGGAACGATCACCCTCGCTCCGGACCTCATCCTCAGCCGTATGGGGTACGGAGCCATGCAGCTGGCGGGCCCGGGTGTGTTCGGTCCGCCCAAGGACCGCGACCAGGCGCTGGCGGTGCTGCGGGAGGCGGTCGAGCTGGGCATCACGCACATCGACACCAGCGACTTCTACGGCCCCTACGTCGTCAACGAGCTGATCAAGGAGGCGCTGCACCCGTACCCGGCGGACCTGCGGATCGTCACCAAGGTGGGCGCGCGCCGCGACGGCACGGGCGCGTGGCTGCCGGCCCAGGAACCACACCAGCTCAAGGCGCAGGTGCACGAGAACCTGCGGCGGCTGGGCGTCGACGCCCTCGACGCCGTCAATCTGCGGCTCGGCTCGGTGGAAGGCTCCGGGGACGAGTCGATCGCCGAGAGGTTCGGCGCTCTCGCGGAGCTCCAACAGGACGGGCTCATCCGGCACTTGGGCCTGAGCGGTGTCTCCGCCGCCCAGCTCACCGAGGCCCGGACCATCGCCCCGGTCGTGACCGTGCAGAACCTCTACAACCTGGCCAACCGGAAGGACGACGATCTCGTCGACCGCTGCGCGGCCGAGAACATCGCCTACGCCCCCTTCTTCCCCCTCGGCGGTTTCTCCCCGCTGCAACACGACGCCCTCACCACGGTCGCCGCCCGCCTCGACGCCTCGCCCCAACAGGTCGCGCTGGCCTGGCTGTTGCAGCACTCGCCCACCATCGTCCTCATTCCGGGTACGTCCTCGGTCGCCCACCTGCGCGAGAACGTTGCGGCGGCCGAACTGACGCTCCCGGCGGACGCGATCGCGGAGTTGGACGCGATCGGTAGGTGATCGGGAAACCCGGCGCGATGGGGAGGCCGGACTCGATCGGGAAGTGACCCCCTGGACACTCCGGTCGGCACGCCGGCCGGATCACGCCCCGTCGCCGACCTCCCGCACCAACTCGATCGCCCGCCCCAGCGTGGCGAGCCGTGCGTCCAAGGTCTCCCCGGCCGGATACAACCGAACGGTGTCCACCCCGGCGTCCCGCCACACCCGCAGCCGAGCTCGCACCATCGCCTCGGTGCCGATCAGCGTGGTCCCCAGGACCATCTCGTCGGTGACGAGAGCCGCCGCGCCGTCCCGGTCGCCGGACTGCCAGCGCTCGCGCACCTCGGCGGCCACCTCGGCCCAACCCTGGCGGCTGTAGGCCCGGTTGTAGAAGTTGGTGGAGGCCGAGCCCATACCGCCGAGACTGAACGCGAGTTCCTTCTTGCGGCCGGTGACCATCGCGCCGAGGGCGTCCTCGTCGGGGGCGAAGGCGACCTCGGCGCCCTGGCAGACGTCCAGGTCGGCCCGCTCGCGCCCGCCGCGGGCGAGCCCCTCGTCGAGCGGGGCGAAGTAGGCGTCCGCGGCGCCCTCGGGCACGAAGCTGGTGCCGAGCCAGCCGTCGGCGACCTCACCGGTCAGCCGGAGCATGGCCGGTGACAGAGCCGCGAGGTAGACGGGGACGGCGTGCTCGGCCCGTGTCGACAGGCGCATCGGGACGGCGTCGCCGTCGGGCAGCGGGATACGGAACTCCGTGCCGGCGTAGGAGAGTTTGCCGCCGTCGAGGACGCGACGCACGATCTCCACGGTCTCCCGCATCCGGGCCAGCGGCCGGGCGAACGGGACGCCGTGCAGTCCCTCGATGACCTGTGGGCCGGAGGCCCCGAGCCCCAACAGGAAGCGTCCGCCGGACAGGTTGGACAGCGTGATCGCGGTCTGCGCGACGGCCACCGGGGTACGGGTGCCGATCTGGATGACGCCGGAGCCCAGCAGCATCCGGTCGGTGCGGGCCGCGTAGTAGCCGAGGGCGGAGGGTGCGTCGGAGCCCCAGGCCTCGGCCACCCAGCAGACGTCGAGTCCGAGTTTCTCGGCCTCCACGACGAAGTCGGTCGGCTCGGACCAGTCATGGCCGCCGGAGGCCTCGACGGTGGTCGCGGCGCGCATCAGCCGGCCTCCGCCAGCCGCTTGATCCGCTCCAGGGTGGCCGTCATGTTCCGCTCGAATTCCCGCAGCCGTACGAACACGATCTTCTCCTCCTTCTCCGGCATCCGGGCGATGGCCACGGACAGTCCGGAACGGCCGGGACCCATCTGCACCCATTCCGACAGCTCGGTGCCGCCGTCACCCGCGTGGAGGCGGAAGCGCCAGACGGCGGACGGGTCCTCGGGATCCTCCACCGCCCAGGCGAAGACGCGGCCCGGTTCGTACTCGATGACGTACGAGGTGGTGGCCCATTCGCCGAGCGCCTCATGCCTGCTGCGGCCGAGGAACCGCCCACCGAGCACCGCTCCGGTGGCGCCGTCGAGCCATTCCACCGACTGGAGTTCGTCGCTCAGGTCCGGCATCAGCCCGACGTCCGACACCAGCGCCCACACCCGTTCGGGCGGGGCGTCGATCCACGTTCGCACCTCGACGGTGGGTTTGTCGGTGTAGCGCGCGCCCGTCCATTTCATGCCGGTCGGCCTCCTCGCCAGGATGTTCGACGCATTCCGTCAAGATATCCATTCGTCAACTTCACTTCTTTCCTTAAGTGTTGACGCACTTGAATGGACCTGCCAAGGTCTGGACCAGTTGCATCAGTGGTGCCCTTTGGACTCTCCCCCACCCCCCTCACCGCCAAGGAGCGACATCCGTGATGCCCACCTCCGGCCTCGGCCTGTTCCGCTTCAGACGTGTCGCCCTCGACCGTCTCGCGCTCGTCGTCGCTCTCGTCGCCCTGCTGGTCGCCGCGATGACAACGTTGTTCAGCGTCACGCCGGCCCATGCCGCGGACGGCCGGATCACCGGCCTGGCCGGCAAGTGCGTCGACGTCGCCGGCGCCAACACCGCCAACGGCACCGCCATCCAGCTCTACGACTGCAACGGCACCACCGCACAAACCTGGTCCAACCCCGGCGACGGCACCCTCCGCGCCCTCGGCAAATGCCTCGACGTCACCGCCGCCGGCACCGCGGACGGCACCACCGTCCAGCTCTACGACTGCAACGGCACCGCCGCCCAGCAATGGGCCATCAGCTCCGCCAACGACATCGTCAACCCCCAAGCCAACAAGTGCCTCGACGTCACCGGCAACAACAGCGCCAACACCACCCGCCTGCAGATCTGGACCTGCACCGGCGCCGCGAACCAGAAATGGACCGCCCCCGCCGGCGGAGGCGGCGGCACCAACCCCTCCGGCTTCGTGGTGAGCGAAGCACAGTTCAACCAGATCTTCCCCAGCCGCAACTCCTTCTACAGCTACAGCGGCCTCACCGCCGCCCTCTCCGCCTACCCCGGCTTCGCCAACACCGGCTCCGACACCACCAAGAAGCAAGAAGCCGCCGCCTTCCTCGCCAACGTCAGCCACGAAACCGGCGGCCTCGTCTACGTCGTCGAGCAGAACACCGCCAACTACCCCCACTACTGCGACGCCGGCCAGCCCTACGGCTGCCCCGCCGGACAAGCCGCCTACTACGGCCGCGGCCCCATCCAGCTCTCCTGGAACTTCAACTACAAAGCCGCCGGCGACGCCCTGGGCATCGACCTCCTCAACAACCCCTGGCTGGTCCAGAACGACTCCGCCGTCGCCTGGAAGACCGGCCTGTGGTACTGGAACACCCAGACCGGCCCCGGCACCATGACCCCCCACAACGCCATGATCAACGGCGCCGGCTTCGGCCAGACCATCCGCTCCATCAACGGCTCCCTCGAATGCGACGGCCGCAACCCCGCCCAGGTCCAAAGCCGCGTCGACGCCTACAACCGCATCACCTCCATCCTCGGAGTCACCCCCGGCAGCAACCTCTACTGCTGACGTTCGCACGCGCGACAAGGAAGCAAGATGAACACGTTGAGATCTCTCGCCAAGGTCCTCCTCGGCACGGTCGGCGCCATGACACTCGTCGTGGCGATCCCGGCCAGTGCCCACGCAAGCGTCCTGACCCTGCTCCCCCAGAACGCCGACGGCCTGGAGCAGACCTACTCCCCTGCCTACGACTACGACGGTGACGGCTGCTACGCCACCGCGGCCATCGGCGCCGACGGCACGCTCAACCCCGGCCTGAAGCTCGGCGGCGACGTCAACGGGCACTGCCACGACTACGCCCAACTGGCCAACGCCAACACGTACTCGCGCGAGAAGTGCAACAACGACTGGTGCGCGGTCATGTACGCCAGTTACTTCGAGAAGGACCAGGCCACCCTCGGTCCGGCCGCGATCGGGCACACGCACGACTGGGAACACGTCATCGTGTGGATCAACGACAACCAGGTCAAGTACGTGTCGGCGTCGCAGCACAGCAGCTACGCGACGGCCGCCGCCTCCTCGATCCGGTTCGACGGGACCCACCCGAAGATCGTGTACCACAAGGACGGCGTCTCGACGCACTGCTTCCGCTTCGCGAACAGCAACGACGAGCCGGCGGAGAACGCCACGGGCAACTGGTTCTACCCGCGCCTGGTCGGCTGGAACGGCTACCCGGCCGGGTTCCGCGACAAGCTCATGAGCGCCGACTTCGGCTCTGCGACGCTCAAGATCGACGACGGCGACTTCCAGTACAACCTCAACTACGCGAAGCCGTCAGGGATCCCGTTCGACGCGTACGCGTGAGGCAGCCGTGAGCTGAGGCAGGCGTGCCTCGGAAGGGCATGCGGAGGGGCCGGGGTTGAATACCCCGGTCCCTCCGCGGCGTAGAGGCATCGCACGGTCCGTATGGCTGGTATGCGGCGCGCCGCCGGACACCTGCGGTTGGATGGTCGTCATGACCACCGACGAGCAGGCCCGGTTCATGCGGGCCAACCAGGCGAACTGGGACGCCCGTACACCCGTCCACCTCGCCAGCCGCTTCTACGGCCTCGACCAGGACCTCGACCCGGCCCGGTGGTTCGGCGACTTCGAGTGGGCGGACCTCGGCGAGCTCGCCGGACAGGACGTGCTCCATCTCCAGTGCCACCTCGGCACGGAGACGATCGCCTTCGCCCAGCGCGGCGCCCGCGCGACCGGGCTCGACTTCTCGGCCGCGTCGGTGGCCGCCGCCCGCGACATCGCGGCGAAGGCCGGGCTGGACGTCGAATACGTGCGGGCGAACGTGTACGACGCCGTGGAGGCCCTGGACGGGCGGCAGTTCGACGTCGTGTACACCGGCAAGGGCGCGCTGTGCTACTTGCCCGACCTGACACGTTGGGCCGATGTGATGGCTCAACTCCTGCGCCCAGGCGGGCGGTTGTACATCTGCGAGTTCCACCCGCTGCTCAACTCGCTCGGCCCGAAGCCGGGCCCGGGCGAGGGCCCCGAGCTGCTGCTGCGCCACGACTACCTCGGCGGCGCCGGCGCCGTGCACCGCGACGGCACGCACACGTACACCGACGGACCGGCCCTCGAAGGGGCCACCGACAGCTATGAGTGGATGCACGGAATAAGCGAGGTCATCAACGCGTTGACGGGGGCAGGACTGAAGATCCAGCGCCTTACGGAGAGCGACGAGCTGCCGTGGCCGCGCTGGCCCCACATGGTCCGCACCGCCTCCGGCTGGTGGCGCCTGCCGGAGCCCAGGATTCCGCTCCTGTACGGCCTCCTTGCCACCCGCTGACAGCTCACATCGCGAGGACCGTGTGCTACGGTCCTCCTAGCACTTGTGTACGCCCCTTTCCGGGCGCCGGTGCCAGTTCCCCTTCAGTTCGCCGAACCGCCCGCCGTTTCCAGGCCGGCGCACCGGCTTTCCAGCACCACTTCGTGAGCGGCATTTCTGTGCCGTACCCGAGGTGCTGTTTCTCTCGCCGCCGAAGGCGCACGTCCGCCTTCCCTTTCGCGGCATCCCCTTCCTTCGCATGCCACATGCCAGCCGTCCTCGAAAGGACACACCATCATGACCACCACACTCGAACACCCCCCGGTCAAACAAGAACCCACGACCCAGGTCGCCCTCGGCGTCCTGGACATCGACACGAACGGGAAGGGGCACCTGCGCGCCGAGAGCCTGCAGCCCTCCCCGTCCGACCCCACGGTCTCCCCCGCCCTGATCCGCCGTCACGGCCTGCGCAAGGGCGACCTCGTCGAAGGCCTGCGCGACAACCGACGCGCCCTGACCGAGGTCGTACGGATCGACGGGCACACACCCACCGAACTGCGCGGTCGCCGGAGCTTCCGTGATCTCACCCCGCTGCACCCGCAGGAGCGGCTGCGGCTCGAACACCCCGCGTCCGGTCTCACCGGCCGCGTCGCCGATCTGATCGCCCCCGTCGGCAAGGGCCAGCGCGGGCTGATCGTGGCCCCGCCCAAGACGGGCAAGACCGTGCTGCTCCAGCAGATCGCGGCCGCCGTCGCCGGCAACCACCCCGAGGCCCGGCTGATGGTGGTGCTGCTCGACGAGCGTCCCGAGGAGGTCACCGACATGCGCCGCTCGGTGCGCGGCGAGGTGTACGCCTCGACCTTCGACCGGCCCGCCAAGCAGCACATCGCACTCGCCGAGCTGGTGATCGAGCGGGCCAAGCGCCTGGTCGAGGCCGGTGAGGACGTCGTCATCCTGCTCGACTCCCTGACCCGGCTGTGCCGGGCGCACAACAACGCGGCCGCCTCCGGTGGCCGTACCCTCAGCGGCGGTGTCGACGCGACCGCGCTGCTCGGCCCCAAGCGGTTCTTCGGTGCCGCCCGGCTCGCCGAGGAGGGCGGTTCGCTCACGATCCTCGCCACCGCACTGGTGGAGACCGGCTCCCGCGCCGACGACTACTTCTTCGAGGAGCTCAAGAGCACCGGCAACATGGAGCTGCGGCTGAGCCGCGAGCTCGCCTCCCGGCGCGTCTTCCCGGCCGTCGACATCACCCCGTCCGGCACCCGCCGCGAGGAACTCCTGCTGTCCCCGGCCGAGTTGAACACCATGCACGGACTGCGCCGCGCGCTGCAGACACGAGACGGCCAGGGCGGCCTGGAGACCCTGCTGGAGCGGATGCGGGACACGCCCGACAACGCGACCTTCCTGCGTCGCATCCAGCCGACGCTGCCCACCGGCTGACCCCGGCTGTCGACCGGATCAGCTCGGCGTCACAAACCATGACATGCGGCATCCGGGTTGCTCCCAGGTGGCCATCGGCCGAGGCACCACGGTGGACAGAAGGTGCGTTCCTACGGTGTCCGGTATGACTATCGGATTCTCTTCCCGGGCCGGGGTCACGACCTGCGCGCTCTGTGTGGCGGGCGTCCTGGCGTTCGCGCCCCTCGCGTCAGCCGTCACCGCGGAACCCGCGCCACCCGGCGGCCCCGGGGCAGCGGCCGTACAGCCCTCCCTGCTCTACCGCTCCGGCACCCAGGCCCGGCCCCACCGTGGAACCCCCGGCCCCCCGGACCTCTCCGCGCTCTCCTGGCTGGTGGCCGACGCCCGCACCGGCGAGGTGCTCGCCGCGCACGACGCGCACCGCAGGCTGCCGCCCGCCAGCACCCTCAAGACCCTCTTCGCCCTCACCGTGCTGCCCGCCCTGCCCGGCGGCATCCGGCACAAGGTCAAGGAGGAGGAGCTGGCGGGCATCGGCGCGGGCAGCAGTCTGGTAGGCGTCGCCGAGGGCCGCACGTACCGGATCGCCGACCTGTGGCGCGGGGTCTTCCTCAACTCCGGCAACGACGCCGTGCACGTCCTCGCCTCCCTCAACGGCGGCTGGCGTACGACGGCCGTGCGCATGCAGGCCAAGGCCCGCGCTCTCGGCGCCCGCGACACCCACGTCCGCTCGCCCGACGGCTACGACACCCCCGGACAGGTGTCGTCGGCGTACGACCTGGCCGTCTTCGGGCGGGCAGGACTGCGCAACGCGGACTTCGCGCGGTACTGCGGCACGGCCGAGGCGCGCTTCCCTGGCGGGGGCGGCTGGTCGTACGGGATCCAGAACACCAACCGGCTGCTGACCGGCGCGGACGGAGTGGAGGCGTATCCCGGGCTGATCGGCGTCAAGAACGGCTACACCAGCAACGCGGGCAACACGCTCGTCGCGGCGGCCAGGCACCGCGAGCGCACGCTGGTCGCCACGGTGATGAACCCCCAGTCGGGCGGTGGATTCGCGGTCTACGAAGAGGCCCGCGAGCTGCTCGACTGGGGGTTCGCCGCGGCCGGGCGGGTCGATCCGGTGGGTTCACTGGACGCGCTGCGCGTCAGGCCGAGGCCGGGGCCCGAGGTCCAGCCGGTGGCGGTCGCGGTCGCGCCGGACGACGGTCCTGGCTGGGCCGAGACCTGGGCCGTCGCCGGGGCCGCCGCCGTGGGCGCGGTCGGTGTGGCGCTGGTGCTGCGCGCGAGGGGCGGCCAGTTCAGGGGCGGTCGCGTCAAAGGCGTCCGGTCGGGGCGGAGCTGACCGGCCGGCAGCCACAGGAGCAGGCCGAGCGTGATCCAGGTGTAGGTGTTGCTGCCGAGGAATCCGTCGATGCCGGACGCGTCGTGGAACCACAGCCACACCACACTCGTGCACAGCACCGCGTACAGGGCACCCGCGATCCGCGGGTGCCCTGTACGGATGAGCACGGCGAAGGCCGGCAGCAGCCACACCAGGTGGTGCACCCAGGTGATCGGGCTGACCAGGCACGCGGCCAGCCCGGTCAGCGCGAACGCGGCCGTCCAGTCGCCGGCGGCGACCGCCCGCCGGGTGCGCACCGCCCAGACGCCCAGGACCAGCAGGACCGCCAGCCCCCAGACCGGACGGCCCTCGATGCCGAGACGGGCGAGGATGCCCTGCAGCGACTGGTTGGAGACGTAGTCGAGGCGGCCCACCCGGCTGGTGTCCCACAGCGCCACGGTCCAGTAGAACCGGGAGGCGCCCGGATCCACCCAGGCGGCGAGCGCGGTGGCCGCGGCCGCGGCCGCCGTGGCGATTGCGGCGGCGCGCCGGCGGCGGGCGAGCAGGAGCAGGCCGATGAAGAGCCCGGGCGTCAGCTTGATCGCGGCGGCGAGGCCGATGCCGACGCCGGCCCGGTTGCCCCGCCCGGTGCGCAGCAGCCACGCGTCCCAGAGGACGAGCCCCAGGAGCAACAGGTTGACCTGCCCGAAGCTGAAGGTGTCCCGGATCGGCTCGAACAGCGCCAGCAGACAGGCGCCCAGGGCACAGCCGTACCACCCGTAGCGTCGCCACGCGCCCTCGGTCACGATGTGCACGACCAGTGCCAGGGCCGCCAGGTTGAGCAGGAACGACAGCACGATCGCGGTGCGCAGGCCGACGAGGGCCATGGGAAGCATGCCGACGGCGGCGAACGGCGGGTAGGTGAAGCCGTAGTCCGTGCCGGGCACGCGGTAGTCATAGATGCGTCCGCCGTGGTGGACCCAGCCGTTGACGGCGCCGTAGTAGACGCGCAGGTCGAACCAGTCGCGCAGCAGCGGGACGGTCGCGGTGAAGACCGCGACGGCGGCGGCGAGGACGAGGACCAGCAGCACCCTGCCGCGGTCGGTGCGCGGCTGTCTCATGCCGTACGTCCCAGGGTCGGGGCCTGTGCCGCCTGATGGGCCTGCCACAGGACGACGACGGCCAGCACACCGCCGGAGACCGCGAGGACCAGCTGTCCGGTGTCGGCGGCGCTTCCACTCGGCAGGGTGGCGAGCGCGAGCACGCCCGTGCCGGCGGCCACCCGCTGCCGTACGGAGGTGGGGGGCGCGGCGGCGGCTATCAGGAAGAGGCCCCAGAGCGCATACCAGGGGCGTATCGCGGGGCCGAAGGCCGCGACCGTGGCGAGGCTGAGGCCGAGCGCGTACACCGGGCGCGGGCGCAGTCGCCACCATATGGCCGCGATCAGGACCCCGGTGATCGCGAGGCCGAGCAGATGCCAGGCGGGCACGGCGAGCGGCGCCAGGTCGCTGCCGGCGTGTTCCAGGAGGACGCGGGTGGCGCGGCCCAGAAGGCTGGTGAGGGCCCAGTTGTGCGAGGAGACCGGTGTGTCGAGGGCGCCTATCCAGCCGTATCCGGTGCCGGCCGCGGCCGTCATGGCGACAGTGGTGGCTCCGGCGGCCAGGACCGTCGTCAGAGTGGCTTTCGCGGGGCTGTGTCCGGCCCGTATCTGGAGCAGGACGACCGCGGCGAGCCCGAGCGCGGCGGGCGCCTTCACCAGCGCGGCGAGCGTCACGAACACGGCGCCCAGCACCGGCCGGCGGCCGAGCGCGGCGACCAGACCGATGCCGAGGAGGCCGAGCATGATGGCGTCGTTGTGGGCGCCCGCGATCAGGTGCAGCAGCACGAGCGGGTTGAGGCAGCCGAGCCAGAGGGCGGCGGACGGGTCGGCGCCGCTGTGCCGGGCGAGGCGGGGCAGCGCGGCGGCCATCAGGGCCACGCCGAGCAGGGCCACGAGCCGCATCCCGAAGAGGCCGGCGGGTATCTCGCCGCGGGTGAGTCCGGACAGCACGGAGGCGAGGCCGAGGAAGACCGGACCGTAGGGGGCACCGGTCTGCTGCCACAGCGGGGCGACCTCGTCGGCGAGCGGACCGCCGAGCTGGGCGGGTCCGTGCGCGTACACGTCCATGTGGGCGTCGACCATGGCGCCCTGGGCGAGGTAGCTGTACACGTCCCGGCTGAACAGCGGCGGCGCGAGCAGCAGCGGGGCCGCCCAGACCGCGAGGACGAGCAACAGGGCGCGTGGGGAGGGCGGTTCGGTACCGCGGACCAGCCGCCCCAGCAGCACCCAGGCGGCTATCAGCAGGACGACGCCGAAGTAGACGCCGACCAGGCCCACGGCGACGCGGACGTTGGCGGGGGTGAGCAGATCCTGGACCGGCAGAGCACCGGCCGTCTCGCCTCCCAACGCGAGGAAGGCGGTCCCGGCCAGGCCGAGGACCTGACAGCGGCGGAGATCGACGGGGAAAGCCATGGCCAACACTCGGAAAGCGTGTCAACGCCGCATGGCCGGAAGGCGACATGCCGCTCTCCTGGCGGGGGCCTGTGTGTGACCGGCGTGTGATGCCACCGTCGAACCGATGACTTTCCTGGACCCGACCGGTCCTCCTTGTATCCGACACCTGCAGAACGGACGTGATGACGATGCCCAGCAGTTCCGCTTACGCCAAGGTCAACGGCCTGGAGATGTACTACGAGACCCACGGCGAGGACGACGGCACGCGCCGCCCGCTGGTGCTGCTGCACGGCGGCGTCCTCACCGTCGACCTGTCCTTCGGGGCGCTGCTGCCCACACTCGCTCAGGGGCGCCGGATCGTGGCCCCCGAACTCCAGGGACACGGCCACACGGCGGACACCGACCGGCCGATCACGCTGCCGAACCTGGCCTCCGACGTCGTGGCCCTTCTCGACGAACTCGGCATCGGGCAGGCGGACTTCGTGGGCTTCAGCCTCGGCGGCCTGACCGCGCTGCAACTCGCACTCGACCACCCCGAGCGCGTCGGACGGCTCGTCCTGGCCGCCACCCACTTCGCGCAGGACGGCTACTACGAGGACGTCCGCATCCCCGACTACAGCTCACCGCGGCTGCCCAGCGAGGCGGACTTCCAGGAGATGGCCGACGCGTACGCCGCTGTCGCGCCGCACCCCGAGCACTTCCAGGACTTCATCGCCAAGACCTCGACCGCGGCGCACGCTCCGCTGCCCTGGACCGCCGACGATCTGCGCACAGTGGCCGCGCCGACGCTGCTCGTCATCGGCGACACCGACTTCGTGCGCGTCGAGCACGCGGCGGAGATGCAGCGGCTCATCCCGCGGGCGGAACTGGCCGTCCTCCCCGCCACCACGCACATGAGCCTGATGCGCCAGGCGACCCTGCTGCTGCCGATGCTGGGCGCGTTCCTGGACGCGGACGCCGAGTAGAACGAAGGCGGCCCTCAGCGGCGGCCCCGAACCGTCAGAACACCGAGACCCCGGTCAACGTCGTGAAGCGGTCCAGGGCCGCCACGCCCGCCACGGAGTTGCCGCGTTCGTCGAGCCCCGGGCTCCACACGCACAACGTGCACCGGCCGGGCACGATCGCGATGATGCCGCCGCCGACACCGCTCTTGCCGGGCAGCCCGACCCGGTAGGCGAACTCGCCCGCCGCGTCGTACGTCCCGCAGGTCAGCATCACCGCGTTCACCTGCTTGGCCTGCGTGAGGGTGAGCAGCCGGGTGCCGTCGGCGCGGCTGCCGTGCCGGGCCAGGAAGCCGGCGGCGAGGGCGAGGTCGGCGCAGGAGGCCCGCACCGAGCACTGCCGGAAGTACTCCTCCAGCAGGACCGGCACCGGGTTGTCGATGTTGCCGTACGAGGCCATGAAGTGGGCGAGTGCGGCATTGCGGTCCCCGTTCGCCGACTCGGAGGCGGCGACTTCCAGGTCGAAGTCGAGGTTCGGGTTCCCGCTCTCGGTGCGCAGAAAGGTGAGCAGTTCGCCCGACGCGTCTCCGGTACGGGTCTGGAGGCGGTCGGTGACGACGAGCGCGCCCGCGTTGATGAACGGGTTGCGCGGGATGCCGTTCTCGTACTCCAGCTGGACCAGGGAGTTGAAGGGGTTGCCGGAGGGCTCGCGGCCCACGTGCTCCCAGAGTTCGTCGCCCTCGCGGGCCAGGTCGAGGGCGAGAGTGAAAACCTTGGTGATGGACTGCGTGGAGAACGGCTCGCGCCAGTCCCCCACGCCGTACACCGTGCCGTCCAGCTCCGCGACCGCCATGCCGAAGCGGCGCGGGTCGCAGGCCGCGAGCGCCGGGATGTAGTCGGCGGGCCGGCCGCGGCCGGGTGTCCGCTCCATCTCCTCGGCGATGCGCTCCAGGACCGGCGCGAAGGTCAGCGACGACGTCATGATCACTATTGTGCCTTCGTGCCGGTCGGGGCGCGCATCCGCAGGTCAGGCAGGAGAGGAACCGCTGCCGCTGCCCGCGACGACCTCGGGCCGCAGCAGGTCGGCGAGGGTCTGGGCGGGCAACAGGCCCTTCTCCAGGACCAGTTCGGCGACTCCCCGGCCGGTGACCAGGGCCTCCTTGGCGATGTCGGTGGCGGCCGTGTACCCGATGTACGGGTTGAGAGCGGTCACCAGCCCGATCGAGTTCTCCACACTCGCCCGCAGCGCCTCGGTGTTCGCCGTGATCCCGTCCACGCACCGCTCGGCCAGTGTCAGACAGGCGGCCCGTAGATGCGTGATGCTCTCCGACAGGGAGTGCAGGATGATCGGCTCGAAGGCGTTGAGCTGAAGCTGTCCGGCCTCGGCGGCCATGGTGATGGTGACGTCGTTGCCGATCACCTCGAAGGCGACCTGGTTGACGACCTCGGGGATCACCGGATTGACCTTGCCGGGCATGATGCTCGAACCGGCCTGAACAGGCGGCAGGTTGATCTCCCCGAGCCCGGCGCGCGGCCCCGACGACAGCAGCCGCAGGTCGTTGCAGCTCTTGGACAGCTTCACGGCGACCCGCTTGAGCACACCCGACATCTGCACGAACGCACCGCAGTCCTGCGTGGCCTCGACCAGGTTGGCCGCGGTGACGAGCGGCAGCCCGGTGATCTCGGCCAGATGCCGACGCGCGGCCTCGGCATATCCGGCGGGAGCGTTGAGCCCTGTCCCGATGGCCGTGGCACCCAGGTTGATCTCATGGATCAACTGGACGGCCTCATCAAGACGTTGACGATCCTCGTCAATCATGACGGCATACGCCGAGAACTCTTGACCGAGCGTCATGGGCACCGCGTCCTGCAACTGTGTACGGCCCATCTTGAGCACATCACGGAACTCGACGGCCTTCCGGGCGAACGAGTCCTGCAGTACGGACATCGACTCGAGCAGTCCATGCACAGCGAAGACCGTCGCTATCTTGACCGCGGTCGGATACACGTCATTGGTCGACTGACCGAGGTTGACGTCCTCATTGGGGTGCAGGTGCTGATACTCGCCCTTGGCGTACCCCAGAAACTCCAGCGCCCGGTTGGCGACAACCTCGTTGGCGTTCATGTTGGTCGAGGTCCCCGCCCCGCCCTGCACGACATCCACGACGAACTGCTCATGCAGCTCGCCGTCCCGAATCTCCCGACTGGCGGCGACGATCGCGGCGGCCTTCTCGGGCGCCAGCAACCCGAGCTCCTCATTGGCGAGAGCGGCGGCCTCCTTGACGGCGGCGAGGGCGTCGATCAGATGGGGGTAGGCGGAGATCGGCGTACCGGTGATGGGGAAGTTCTCCGTCGCCCGCAGGGTGTGAACACCCCAGTAGGCATCGACGGGAACGTCCCGGTCTCCGAGCAGATCGTGTTCGCGACGGCTGACGAGGTTCATGAGGGTATTGGTCCTCTTTCAAAGGGGGTCAAGTGCAGCGCCCCGTCAGGGGCGCGGGGAACCGCGCGACCAGCCACATCGGACCCGCAGATCCCCCCAGCCGATCTAGGCACACGCGGACAACGGCGACACCGGGTCCAACGAACGCGCGACCCGCACACAACCCACCGGTTCGCCGCCCCCGAGCAACGCCTCCCCCGCAAACTCCGTGAGCAGCCCCGGATCAACCCCGGCACGGGCAAGCGCCGCCGCCGCAACCGGAACCCGCGCCCGATTCGCCCCATCGGCAATCTTCACGGCAACGGCCCGCCCATCAGGCAAGGCAGCGACCTGAACACCCTCGAACCCGTCCTTGGCGAGAAGCCCCGGCACGGCCCGCATCAACCGCGCCACGTCCCGCCCCGCACCGGACACCATCTCGGGATGCAGGCGCATCGCGTCGGCGACCCGCGCCTCGGGCGTACCCGGCACCGCCGTGGCGATACGAGCCACCGCGCGAGCAAGCCCGTACAGCGAGACGGAGAACAGCGGCGCCCCGCACCCGTCCACCGTCACCCGAGCGATCCGCTGCCCGCTGAGATCCTCGACGATCTCCGCGATCGCCTGCTGCAGCGGATGCCCGGGATCGAGACAGTCGTCCAGGGACCAGCCGTTGAGCCGGCAGGCGTAGAGCATGGCCGCGTGCTTGCCGGAGCAGTTCTGGGCGAGCCGGGAGGCCGGCCGCCCCGCGCGCACCCACTCGTCCCGGACCGCCGGGTCGTAGGGCAGGTCGGGCACGTTGCGCAGATCGTGCTCGGTGAGCCCGGCGAGTTCGAGGATCCGCCGGGCACCGTCGAGGTGCCGTTCCTCACCCGAGTGGCTCGCCGCGGTGAGCGAGAGGAGATCGCCGTCGAGGGGGAGCCCGACCCGGACCAGGGCGACCGCCTGGACGGGCTTGAGCGCCGAGCGGGGGTAGAACGCGGCCTCGATGTCGCCGAGTTGGAACTGCACCTTGCCGTCGGTGCCGAGGACGAGGACGGAACCGTAGTGGATGCCCTCCACGATCCCGCCACGTATGAGGTGGGCGACGGGGGCGTGGAGGGGCTCGCGGATCAGGGGTGGGTCCGCGACGGAACTGCTGTGCATCACTGCCTGCTTGTCTGAGGGAAGGGGGGCGAGGGTCACGCGTCGGCCCCGGTGGAGGCCGCGCCCGCGATCCGGCCGCGGATGCCGAACCATCCGCCGACCAGCGCTCCGACGATCAACGGCAGGCACAGCACGGTGGTGCGGCCCACGCCTCCGTCGGCGTACATGAGGACCAGGACGGAGGCGAGGAAGGCCAGCGTCACCAGTTCGGTCCAGGGGGAGCCCGGAAGTCGGTAGTCGGGGCGGGACAGTTCGCCCTTCTGGGTCTTCTGCCAGAAGAGCAGGTGACAGAGCATGATCATGCCCCAGGTGGAGAGGATGCCGATCGCGGCGAAGTTGAGCACGATCTCGAACGCGTCAGCGGGGACGACGAAGTTGAGGGCCACGCCGAGGACACACATACCGCTGGTCAGGAGAATCCCGCCGTACGGGACCTGCGTTCGGCTCATGCGGGCGGTGAACTTCGGCGCGGAGCCGTTGACCGCCATGGAGCGCAGGATGCGGCCCGTGGAGTACAGGCCGGAGTTGAGCGAGGACATGGCCGCGGTGAGGACGACGAGGTTCATCACACCGCCGGCCGCGGGGACGCCGATGTTGGACAGCACGGTCACGAAGGGGCTCTGGCCGGCGCTGTACTTGTTCCAGGGCAGCAGCATCGAGAGCAGGACGACCGAGCCGACGTAGAAGAGGCCTACGCGCCACATGATCGAGTTGATCGCCTTCGGCATGATCTGCTCGGGGTTCTCGGTCTCGCCCGCGGCGACGCCGACCAGTTCCACGGAGGCGTAGGCGAAGACGACGCCCTGGATGACCAGGAGCATCGGCAGGACGCCGCTCGGGAAGATACCGCCGTTGTCGGCGATCAGCGCCGGGCCCGGGTTGTGGCCGTCGACCTGGTGCTGGGTGACCAGCAGGAAGATGCCGATCAACATGAACGCCACGAGCGCGCCCACCTTGACGATGGCGAACCAGAACTCCATCTCGCCGAACATGCGCACCGAGACGAGGTTCACGGTGAGGACGACGGCGAGCGCGATCAGGGCGATCACCCACTGCGGGATGTCGGAGAACATGCCCCAGTAGTGGGTGTAGACGGCGACCGCGGTGATGTCGGCGATGCCGGTGGTGGCCCAGTTCAGGAAGTACATCCAGCCGGCGACGTAGGCGCCCTTCTCACCGAGGAACTCGCGGGCGTACGACACGAAGGCGCCGGACGAGGGGCGGTACAGGACGAGTTCGCCCAGCGCGCGTACGACCAGGAAGGCGAAGAGGCCGCAGACCGCGTAGGCGACGAACAGGGAGGGGCCCGCGTCGGCGAGGCGTCCGCCGGCGCCGAGGAAGAGGCCGGTGCCGATCGCGCCGCCGATGGCGATCATGTTGATGTGCCGGGACTTGAGGGTCTTGCTGTAGCCCTCGTCTCCGGCGTCGACATGGCCGGAACGTTTCTGCACGCCGTCGTACAGGGACTGCTCGCTCAAGGACTGCTCGCTCACGCCTCGGGTCCGCCTTCCGTGGGGGTGTCCGCGCGCGTGGCGCGCACGATGTCGGTGAGGGTCGTCTCGACGCGGTCGAGGTGGTGGGCCATGGCCTCCACGGCGTCGGGTTCGGAACCGTCGACCAGCGCCTCGACGATGGCCCGGTGCTCACGGTTGGACTGCTCGCGGCGCCCGCCCAGTTCGTTCAGGAAGGCCGACTGACGGGCCAGAGCGTCCCGGATCTCCTCGATCACCCGGCGGAAGACCGGGTTCTGGGCGGCCTGGGCGACGGCGAGGTGGAAGAGCGTGTCGAGGGCGACCCACGAGGTGGTGTCGGTCTCCCGCTCCATCCGGTCCAGCAGGTGCGTGAGATGGTCGAGATCCTCGTGGGTGCGGCGCCTGGCCGCGTAGCCCGCGACCGGGATCTCGACGTGCCGGCGCACCTCCAGCAGGTCGCTGGCCGCGTAGTCGCCGAAGGTGGGGTCCTCGACCGTGGTGGCGACGACGAAGGTGCCCTTGCCCGTCTTGGAGACGGTCAGGCCCATCGTCTGCAGGGCCCGCAGGGCCTCGCGCAGCACGGGCCGGCTGACCTCCAGGGTGCGGCACAGCTCCGCCTCGGAGGGCAGCTTGTCCCCCACCCCGTACTCGCCGCGCTCGATGGCGGCACGCAGGTGTCCGAGCACCGCCTCCATGGCGCTGATGCGCCGGGGGCCGCCCTGACTGGCTGTCTGGCTGTCTGACAGGTTCACGGGAGTGATCCTGCGGGTGGCGGGTGGGAGCTGTCAAGGGAAGCGAGCGGTGACATGCGCGGGGCGCGACGCCGGAGAACGGCGCCACGCCCCGGTGGCGGTCAACTGTTGATCGCGCCCGCGCTCAACAGCCCCAGCAGCAGTACGCCGACGATGATCCGGTAGATCACGAAGGCGTTGAAGGAGTGCTTGGCGACGAACTTCAGCAGCCAGGCGATGGACCCGTAGGCGACGACGAAGGAGACGACCGTGCCGACGATCAGCGGCGCGGCGCCCACCCCCGTGCCCAGGGCGTCCTTGAGCTCGTAGATGCCGGCGCCGGTCAGGGCGGGGATGCCGAGGAAGAAGGACAGCCGGGTGGCGGCGACGCGGTCCAGGTCGAGGATCAGGGCCGTGGACATGGTGGCGCCGGAGCGGGAGAAGCCGGGGAAGAGCAGGGCGAGGATCTGCGAACCGCCCACCAGCATCGCGTCCTTGAACGTGGTGTCGTCCTCACCGCGCTTGTGCCGACCCATCTGGTCCGCCGCCCACATCACGCCACTGCCGACGATCAGCGAGCCCGCGACCACCCACAGGGAGGCGAGCGGCCCCTCGATCAGCGGCTTCGCGGCGAGGCCCACGATCACGATCGGGATCGTCGCGGCGATCACCCACCACGCGAACTTGTAGTCGTGGTGATACCGCTCCTCCTTGTTGACCAGCCCACGCCCCCACGCGGACATGATCCGCACGATGTCCTTGAAGAAGTACACGAGCACGGCGGCGATCGCGCCGACCTGGATGACGGCCGAGAAGCCGACGACGGCGTCGTCGTCCACGGGGATGTTCATCAGCCCCTCGGTGATCTTCAGATGCCCGGTCGAGGAGACGGGGAGGAACTCGGTCACCCCCTCGACCACTCCGAGGACGACGGCCTGACCGACATTGATGACGCTCATGGAATCCAGTTCTGAGGAGTTGGTCGACAGTGCTGTAGACAGTCTTACTACGCCCGAGTGGGGTCGCTGACCTAACCCCAGAGAGCCTGGGCGACCGAAACCCCGACAAATGCCGCGCCGAGCCCTGCCATCACACTGCCTACGACGTTGGCGGCAGCGTAGAGCCCCGCGCCGGTCTCGGTGAGCCTCAGGGTCTCGTACGAGAAGGTCGAGTACGTCGTCAGGGCCCCGCACAGGCCTGTGCCCAGGAGCAGTTGCAGATTAGAGCCCGCGGCCCCGGCGGTCACGGCGCCGGTGAGCGTGCCGAGGATCAGGCAGCCGCACACGTTCACCGCGAAGGTGCCCCAGGGGAAGAGCGAGTCGTGCCGGGACTGCACCGCGCGGTCGGTGAGGTAGCGCAGCGGCGCGCCGACCACGGCTCCCAGGACGACGAGCAGCCAGTTCACAACGACTTCTTACCCTTCGTGTCCGATGTGGTGGGCTTGCGCCGCCACTTCAGGGCGCGGCGGGCCACCGTCGCGGCCAGCCACACCGCCGTGAGCGCCGCGAGCAGGGTCGCGGCGAGGTAGGCCAGACCCGTGCGGGGGTGGCCGGCGTCGACGAGTTTCTGGATGTCGACGGCGTAGGTCGAGAAGGTGGTGAAGCCGCCGAGCACGCCGGTCCCGAGGAACGGGCGGAGCAGGCGCCGGGTGGTCCACACCTCGGTGACGAGCACCATGAAGACACCTATGACGGCGCAGCCGACGACGTTCGTCCAGAAGGTCGCCCAGGGGAATCCGCCGGGCTGGGCGGGCCACCACAGGGCCAGTGCGTAGCGGCCCGTGGCACCGATCGCGCCGCCGAGGGCGACCATCGCGACGATCGGGGCCTGGCCCCGCCAGTCGGCCCGGCGGCGGGTCTCGGGGCGGGTGCGGAGGCTCTCGGCTTCCGGGGCTGTCATGGTCGTGCGTCTCCTACTCGCCTGGGCCCGGGCATACGGGCACCGCTCGTTCGCAAGTAGGGACCGTTGGCGGCAACGCTGCCGCGGTTCGGGTACGGCGGGCCCCACCGCCGCGCCGCGGGACGTGCCCGCGACCGGGCATCAGGTTAGCGCCCGGGCGGGACCGGGGTCATTTCGGGACCGGGGTCATTTCGGGACCGGGGTCATTTCGGGACCGGCGGCTCGCACACCGCGATGCCGCGCTCCCAGATGCTGCCCAGCACCAGGTGTCCCGCGGCCTCGCAGACGCTGGTGACCATGCGGAACCCCGAGTGGCGGCGGGCCAGGTGATGGACGGTGGTGCCGGAGTCGTCGATCGCGAGGGCGCCGATGGTGCCGGTGGGGCGGAAGGGGGCCCGGACGGCGATGCGGGCGGCTCTGGCGCGGACGGCGGGGGCCGCGCGGTGCAGCAGGTCGAGGGGCGGGATGCGGGGGCCGGCCAGGGACACCCAGATCGGGTCGTCAGGGCCGCCGCGCCAGAGGTTGTCGGGCATGCCCGGGAGGTTCTCGGCGAACGGTTCGGCGTGACCCGCCTTCGCGCCGGTGAGCCAGTAGCGGGTCAGGCGGCAGGCGCCGGTCTCGGCGACGACCAGGAAGGACTCGTCGGCGCTCGGTGCGAGGCCGTTGGCGAACTGCAGCCCCTCCAGCAGCACTTCGGGTCTCTCCGTGCCCGGCGCGAGGCGCAACAGTCGGCCCGTGCCGGTGTGTTCGACGAGATCGCCGATCCACTGGTCCAAGCCGTAGCGGCGGCTGGAGACGGTGAAGCAGACGCTCCCGTCGGCCAGCGCGACGACGTTGCTGCAGAACCGCAGGGGCTCCCCCAGCACCGAGTCGGCGAGGATGCGCACGACCCCGTCCGTCAGGTCGACGCGCAGCAGGCCGAGTTCGGCATCGCATACCAACAGCGCGCCGTCCGGCAGGAGTTCGAGGCCGAGCGGCCGGCCGCCGGTCTCGGCGAGGACCTCGACGCGCGCCTCGGCGGAGTCCGCCAGGCCGTCGACGCGCAGGATGCGGCCGTCCTCGACGCCCGTGATGACACGGCCGCGGGAGTCGGCGACCACGTCCTCGGGGCCCCGGCCGCCGATGTCGAGATAGCGGAGCGGGACGAGTGGCGTGGGACGGTTCATGTGCGCCTGCCCTTCGGAGAGTTCACCGGCGGGCTCGCCAACGGCCTTCGTCAACCCGCCGCTACCAGCCCTTCTCAAACATGCGCGCGACCTCGGCGATCCGCATCTCGTCGCGCCGGTAGTAGGTGCGCCGGCGGATCCTGCGGGTGCGCACCAGACCGAGCGCCGCGAGCAGGCCGAGGTGGGTGTCGGCGACCTTGCGGGGCACACCGAGTTTCGCCGCGACGGCCTGTGCGGTGACGCCGTCCTCGGCGCGGTCGCCGTGCGGTTGCGGCGGGAAGTTCGCGACCGGGTCCTTCAGCCACTCCAGGATGCCCAGACGCAGCTCACTGACCGGAGTCCTCAACATCTCGTCCTCCTCCCGGACGGACCGCCGCATATCGCGCGTCTTCCCACTCTCCCGCAGTCGAGGCCGCCGTGTCCGGGACTCGGCGAGCCTTGTCCGGGACCGGGCGGCCCGGACCGCCCGCGGCCGGGGGCTCCCGGTGCCGGACATACGGGCGGGGGCCCGGCCGCTCCCCTGCGACCGGACCCCCTCCTCGTGGTTCAGCGGTGGCTGAACCACGCCATCGCCGGGAGCGCCCTGTCGTCGTAGCCGAACAGGGCCTGGTTCTCCCAGCCGTTGCCTGAGGTGGAGTCGGCCGGGTCCCAGCCGTTGCCGGTGACCGCGGTCCAGGTCGCCTCCCAGTAGAAGACGCCGAGGCCACGGCCGTTCGGGACCGCCTCCACGATGTCGGCCACCGCGTTCATCCACGCCAACTGCCCTGCCGTGGTGGCCGGGTAGCCGGTGACCAGTTCGCCGGTGGTGTCGATCTGGTTGGCGAGGGAGTCCTCGCTGTCGAGCCGGAAGGGGTAGGCCGTCTCGGCGATGAACACGGGCTTGGCGTAGCGGGCGGCCACGTCGTCGAGGGTGGTCTGCGCGGCGGCGAGCGAGCCGTGCCAGTACCCGTAGTACGACAGCCCGATCACGTCGTAGGTGATGCCGTACGTCCTGGCGTTGTCGAACCACCAGCGCACGGTGGCGTCGTCGCCGGCGTTGGCGAGATGCAGTGCCACCTGCGTGCTCGACGAGACCGCCTTGACCGCGCTGTAACCGGAGTTGATCAGCCCGGCGAGCTGCGACCAGTTGCTGGTGGACCCGTCGGACCACAGCATGCCGCCGTTGATCTCGTTGCCGACCTGCGCCATGTCGGCCGTGGTGCCCTGCGCCTTGAGGGCGTTGAGCACGTCGTAGGTGTGGTTGTAGACGTCCGTCTTCAGCTGGCTGTACGAGTGCGTGGCCCAGGCGGCCGGTTTGGTCTGCTTGCCCGGGTCGGCCCAGGTGTCCGAGTAGTGGAAGTCGACCAGCAGTTTCATGCCGGCCGCCTTGACGCGCTTGGCGACGGCGAGCACGTGCGCCTTGTCGTTGTAGCCGTCGGCCGGGTTCACCCACACCTTGAGGCGCGCGTAGTTCATGCCGGCGTTCTTGAGGAGGGTGACCGCGTCGCCGGTGGTGCCGGAGCTGGTCCTGTAGACACCGCCCTTGGCCTCGCTCTTGGCGAGGGAGGAGATGTCGGAACCCTTGATCGACAGTCCGGTCGAACCGGACGTGAAGGTCAGGTCGTCAATGTTGATCCAGTTGCCTGCGTTCGCGTCACTGTTGACGCTGATGGTGCACTGGTTGTTGGTCACGTTGATCGACGTGACAATGCGGACCCAACTGCTGGTGGAGACCGGCAGATCGGTGCGCTGGTCCGAACTCCCGCAGTTCTTCAGGGCGATGTAGGCGGAGTTCTGCCCGCCGCCGGAGCGGACCCAGGCGGTGAGCGTGTAGGTGCCGTTGGTCAGGCCCGAGAGGTATTGGTAGGTCTCCACCTTGTAGGCAGCGGCCGAGTACTGGGACAGGCGGTAACTCCCGCCGTGGCCACCGGACTCGGTGTAGGAGGCGCCCGTGTCGCCGTACTCGGACCAGCCGGTTGGCACGGCGGTGGCCGCTCCGTCGGACTCGAACCCGCCGTTGGTCAGAGTGCTCGCCGCCGTCGCGGTCTGGGCGGGCAGGGCGGTGAGGGCGAGCCCGGCCACGAGCGGCAGCAGCAGGACCCTGAGGGTGCGTCTGGGATGGAACATCGTCGTCCGTCGTCCCTTCGACATGCATGGGGATGGGGGTGCCCGCACGCCCGGCCCGGGTTCGGGGAGGAGCCGGTGTACGGGGTCCCCTCCGCCCGCGGCACTCGGCTCGCGCGGGCGGAGGGAGTCGGCTCAGCCGTCGAGTCGCAGGACCCGGACGGCTCCCGCGGGGACCGCGAGGCGACCCGCGGCGCGTTCACCGGTCAGCAACTCGGTGCCGGGCGCGTCCAACGGCACCTTGACGTCCGACGCGGTGTGGTTGATCGCGAACAGGAAGCGGCCCGACTCGCCCGTGCGGCGCACCACTTCGACGTCCGGGGGCAGGTCGGCGCGCGGGGCGAGGCGCGCGTCCTCGCTCGCCCAGCCGAGCAGCGCGTCCAGACCCTCGGCGCCGAGCCGGGTGGAGACGTACCACGCGGCGCCCTCGCCGAGCCGGTGGCGGGTGACGGCCGGGTGGTCCGCGGCCGGGCCGTCGGCGTAGGTCCACACGGTCTCGGCTCCGCCCGGGACGACGAACTCGGTCCACACGTCACCGCTGAGTTCGGAGCCGTCAGGGCCGGTGATCCGCGTCGTCTCGCCCTCCAGCAGGGGCGCGAACTCCTCGACCGTGAGGCCGAGTACGTCCCTCAGTGCGCCGGGGACCGGGCCCTCGTGGACGGCGTCGTGCTCGTCGACGATGCCGGAGAAGTACGAGACGACCAGGGTGCCGCCGTTCTCGACGTACTCCTTGAGGTTGTTCCCGGCCACTTCCGTCATCAGGTAGAGCGCGGGCACGACGATAAGGGGATACCTCGACAAGTCGGCTTCCGGGTGGGCGAAGTCGACGGTCAGGTGCCGGTCGTAGAGGGCCGCGTAGAAGGCGTCGGCACGCTCGCGTGCGTCGTGGTCCTCGCTCGGCCGCCACTGGAGTTTCTGCGCCCACCAGGAGTGCCAGTCCCACAGGACGGCCACGTCCGCCTCGGTGCGGGTGCCGCGGACCGGGGTCAACGAGTCGATGGCGGCGCCGAGTTCGACGACCTCGCGCCAGACGCGGGTCTCGGTGCCGCCGTGCGGGAGCATCGCCGAGTGGAACTTCTCGGCGCCGCGCCGGGACTGGCGCCACTGGAAGAACATGGCGCCGTCGGAGCCGCGGGCCACGTGGGCGAGGGAGTTGCGGGCCATCTGACCCGGGGCCTTGGCGGGGTTGCGCGGCTGCCAGTTCACGCCCGAGGTGGAGTGTTCCAGCAGGAGCCAGGGAGCGCCGCCGGCGACCGAGCGGGTGAGGTCGGCCGCCATCGCGAGGTTCACGTGGGTGCGGCGGCCGTCGGTGATCAGGTAGTGGTCGTTGGTGACGAGGTCGACCTCGCGGCCCCAGGCCCAGTAGTCGACGGAGTCGCACTGGCTGAGGGCGGCCATGAAGTTGGTCGTCACCGGGATGCCCGGCGCGAGGCGGTGCAGGATGTCCCGCTCCATGACGAAGTTCTCGCGCATGGTGGCGTCGGCGAAGCGCTTGTAGTCCAGGGCCTGGCCGGGGTTGCCGACGGTCGGAGTGGCGCGGGGCGGGTTGATCTGCTCGAAGCCGGCGTAGCACTGGCCCCAGAAGGCCGTGCCCCAGGCCTCGTTGAGGGCCTCGACGGTTCCGTACGTCGTCCTCAGCCGGCGGCGGAAGTGGGCCGCGCAGGAGTCGCAGTAGCAGGCCGAGACAGGGACGCCGTACTCGTTGTGGACGTGCCACAGCGCGAGGGCCGGGTGGGCGGCGTAGCGCTCGGCGAGGCGGGTGGTGATGGTCGCGGCGGCGGCGCGGTAGTCGGCGTTGCTGTGGCAGATGGCCCCGCGCGAGCCGAACTCCAGGCGCACGCCCTCGGGGGTGACCGGCAGCGCTTCGGGGTGGACGCGGTAGAACCAGGCGGGCGGGGCGACGGTCGGGGTGCCGAGGTCGACGCGTATGCCGTTGTCGTGCAGCAGGTCGAGCAGGCGGTCCAGCCAGCCGAAGTCGTACCCCCCCCCGGCGCGGGTTCGAGGAGCGCCCACGAGAAGATCCCGACGCTCACCATCGTCACGCCGGCCTCCCGCATCAGCCGGACGTCCTCGGGCCAGAGGCGCTCCGGCCACTGCTCGGGGTTGTAGTCCCCGCCGAAGGCCAATCTGGCGAGGCCCTTGGGGGTGGTCTCCGGCATGGGGCTCTCCCGATGGGTCAAGAATTTGGGAACGTACACACAGAGGGGTAGCGGTGCGTCCACACAATAACCGCACCACCTCGGCCACTGACAAGGGTTCATATCCGTTGCATACTGTGCACGTTCCCAGCCCCAGGACAGACCCTCACCCGATCCAGCGGTTCCGGCATCTCGATCCGCCCTCCGGGGCCGTAAAGTCATGACCATGAGCAACACGGGGGGCCGACGCAGACCGCCGACGATCCATGACGTGGCCCGTGAGGCGGGAGTCTCGCGCGGGACCGTTTCACGGGTGCTCAACGGCGGGCACTACGTCAGCCCGGCCGCCCAGGAGGCGGTCAACGCCGCGATCCGCAGGACCGGGTACGTCGTGAACCGGCACGCGCGTTCGCTGATCACCGGCCGTTCGGACTCGGTGGGCTTTCTGCTGACGGAGCCTCAGGAGCGGTTCTTCGAGGACCCGAACTTCAACGTCCTGCTGCGCGGCTGCACCCAGGCGCTGGCCGCGCACGACATCCCGCTGCTGCTGATGCTCGCGGGCACCGAGGACGAGCGGCGGCGCATCACGCGGTACATCACGGCGGGCCACGTCGACGGGGTGCTGCTGGTCTCCAGCCACTTCGGGGACCCGGTCGCCGAGGAGCTGCGCGAGGCGGGCGTGCCGCTGGTCGCCTGCGGGAAGCCGATCGGGGGCGGTTCGAAGGTGAGTTACGTGGCCGCCGACGACCGGGACGGCGCGCGGGACATGGTCCGCCACCTGCTCTCCCTGGGCCGGCGCCGGGTGGGCGTGGTCACCGGTCCGCTCGACACACCCGGCGGTGTGGAGCGCCTCGCCGGCTACAAGGAGGTGCTCGCCGAGGCGGGCATCGAGATCGACGAACGGCTCGTCGTGTCCGGTGACTACAGCCGCGCCAGCGGCGAGGCCGGTGCCGAGCGGCTGCTCGCCCAAGTGCCGGACCTGGACGCGGTCTTCGTCGCCTCGGACCTCATGGCCCAGGGTGTCCTCACGGCGCTGGAGCGCGCCGGGCGGCGGGTCCCGCAGGACGTCGCGGTCGGCGGCTTCGACGACTCCCCCGCCGCGGTGTCCGCCCGGCCCGAACTCACCACCATCCGCCAGCCCTGGGACCGCATCAGCGCCGAGATGGTCCGGGTGCTCCTCGCCCAGATCGGCGGCGAGGACCCGGCGGCGGTGATCCTGCCGACGGAGCTGATCCGGCGCGAGTCGACCTGACGGACGCACCGCGGTCGTGGTCCTGCGGGGGGACAGGACGTGGTCGTACAGGGTGCAGGACGTGGTCATACGGGCAGCAGCGCGTCGGCGCCCCGCGGCAACCGGTCAGTTTCCGAGAAGCCGGCGGCCCCTCCCCCGCCCTAGCGTGAAACCACCGACGAAAACCGTCGGACCATCCACGCGGAGGAGTTCGCCATGACTGCCGGTGTGCAGACGATCATCTACCCCGTCAAGGACATCGCCCGGGCGAAGGCCCTGTTCAGCGCCCTGCTCGAAGTGGAGCCCTACGCCGACGAGCCTTACTACGTCGGCTTCAAGGCAGCGGGGCAGGACATCGGGCTCGACCCCAACGGGCACGCCAAGGGCATGACCGGGCCGGTGCCGTACTGGCACGTCGACGACATCCGGGGGCGGCTCGCGGCGCTCGTGGAGGCGGGCGCGGAAGTACTGCAGGACGCCCAGGACGTGGGCAACGGCCGGCTGATCGCCTTCGTCAAGGACACGGACGGCAATCTCGTCGGACTGCTCCAGGACCCGGTCGCCTGAACTCCGAGGCCGGGCCCGCACTGCATGCACCCGCACTAGTTGCACACTCAACGAATGGCCGATTCGGTGTTACCGTGCGGGTATGGCAGCGAACACCGTCGACGCCCGGCTCGAAGAGAGATGGCGGGACATCCTGTCCGTGCACGCCCGCACGATGTGCGAGATCGACCGGGTCCTGCACCCGCACGGCCTGGGCGCGAGCGACTTCGAGGTGCTCGACGTCCTCGCGTCCCAGGCGCCCCGCGAGGGCGACCAGTGCCGGGTGCAGAGCCTCGTCGGCCGCGTCCATCTCAGCCAGAGCGCGTTGTCACGGCTCATCGGCCGGCTGGAGAAGGACGGCCTGCTGGAGCGTTCCGTCTGCGCGGAGGACCGGCGCGGGGTGTTCGTCACCCTGACCGGCAAGGGCCGCGATCTGCACGCACAGGTGCTGCCGATCCAACGGGCCGCGCTGGCCCGCATGTTGGACGAGTGATCCGCGGCGCGGGACTGAATCCCCTCACGGGCGACGTCCGTTCAAGCGCGCCCGTCCGGTGCGCCGCCCCGCAGCATGAACGCGATCACCTCGTCCAACCCGTGCTCCGTGATCTCCGGGGCGAGCATGCCGTTCGCCGCCAGGTCGGCGTAGCCGTGCAGCGTCGCGAAGATCGGGATGCCGACGCGCTCGACGGAACCCTCCCGCACCTCACCCTCGCGCTGCCCGTCGACCACCAGCCGCTCGATGATCTCGGACCATTTCCGGGTGGCCTCCCGCAGGGCGGCGGACGCCGCCGGGTCGTGCTTGATCGAATACATCAGGTCCAGCAGCACGGCGTTCTCCAGGCAGAAGCCCACGTATGTGCGGACCACCGCGTCCAGCCGCTTCGGGAAGGTCTCCCCGGCGTCGGCCTGTGACTCCTCGATCGCCGAGGTCATCCGCTCGAAGCCGACCAGCGCGAGCGCGTCCAGGAGCGCCTGCTTGTCCTTGAAATGACGGCTCGGCGCGGCATGGCTGACACCCACATCCCGGGCCAGCTCGCGCAGCGACAGCGCGGCGGCCCCCTTCTCCCGGAGGGTCTCTTCGGCGCGCGCCAGCAAAGCGGCGCGCAGGTCTCCGTGATGGTAAGGACGAGGACTGGTCTGCATACGCGCCAGTGTATCGACCACGTACGCACTGCCTACATTGTTGCCGGTGCCATCATTGTTGGCGACGTCACCATTGTTGTCGTTGACAGCATTGTTGTCGGCGCCTACATTGGCTGACATGACTACTTCCCCCAGCAAGTGGAACGCCACCGACATCCCCGACCAGACCGGCCGCACGGCCGTCGTCACCGGCGCCAACAGCGGTCTCGGCATCGCCACCGTCGCAGCGCTGGCCGCCGCGGGCGCCCACGTGGTGCTCGCGGTACGGGACCCGAAGCGCGGCGAGGCCGCCGCCGCGGGCGTGCACGGCAGCGTGGAGGTGCGCCGGCTGGACCTGGCCGACCTCTCCTCCGTGCGCGAGTTCGCCGCCGACTGGCAGGGCGACCTGGACCTGCTCATCAACAACGCCGGCGTCATGAACATCCCGGAGTCCCGCACCAAGGACGGCTTCGAGACGCAGTTCGGCACCAATCACCTGGGCCACTTCGCTCTGACAAACCTGCTGCTGCCGCACATCACCGACCGTGTGGTGACGGTGGCGTCCGGCGCGCACAAGATGCCGGGCAGCCCGTACATCCACTTCGACAACCTCGACCTCACCGGCGAGTACGCCCCGATGACGGCATACAGCCAGTCCAAGCTGGCCAACCTGCTGTTCACCCTCGAACTCCAGCGCCGCCTCAGCGAGTCGGGCTCACCTGTGCGCGCCCTGGCCGCGCACCCCGGCTGGGCCGCCACCAATCTGCAGAGCCATGACGGCAGCGCCCTGCGCCGCGCCTTCATGCGGCTCGGAAACCGTTTCGTGGCGCAGGACAACAAGGCCGGCGCGCTGCCGACCCTGTACGCCGCCACGCAGGACCTGCCCGGCGCGAGCTACCTGGGCCCCGACGGTCTCGCCGAGATGCGCGGCGCCCCGACCCTGGTCGGCCGCTCCTCCGCGGCCAGCGACCCGGCCTCGGCCCGACGCCTGTGGACGGCCTCCGAGGAACTGACCGGCGTCACGTTCCCCCAGCCCGCCGCGGCCGCCACCGCGTGACGGCGGTCAGGTCCGCGCCCGCAGCCGGAACACCGGATGGTCCGCCGGGTCGGGCAGCGCCGTGAGGACCTGGGAGACGGTCGGCATGCTGCCGTACGTCTCCCGGTAGGCCACCAGCAGCGGCGGCCGCTCCGCCTCCGGCACCTCCTCGGCGACAAACTCCTCGGTACGACCCCGGGAGGTCACCCGGCACTCGGGCGCGGCCCGCAGATTCAGTGCCCAGTCGCTGAGGCCCCGGTACGACACGAGGTAGCGCTCCCCCTCGTGCTCCAGCACGGCGACCGGCACCGTCAGCCGGCGCCCGCTCCTGCGCCCGCGCACCGACAGCTTGGACACCATCGAGCGCCCGAACAGCGGCGCCAGCCGGTTGCCCACGTGCCGCTGCATCCAGGGCGGCTTGAGATACGTACGGTCCGTCATCGGTCTCCCCTTCGCATGATGTGCAGGGTCCCGAGGACGATCCTCCTCCGTGAACGGGCGGTTCAGCAGATCCCGGTCACCGCGGACGTCACTCCGGACGCAGCAGATCCCGTACGGCCGCGAAGGCCGCCTCCGTCGTCGCCGGGTCCGCACCGGGGCGGGCCAGGGCGCTCATCGGAATGGGTGTGACGGCCGGGAGGCCCTCGTACAGGGTGAGTCCGTCGGGGGCGGGCCCCACGGCGGCCAGCAGCGCCACGCCCTCACCAGTGCGGGCGATGTCGAGGACGCCCGCGAGATATCCCGCGTCGCCGACGACCGTAGCGGGCACACCGTGTGCGGCGAGGGTGGCGATGGCCCGGCGGCGGATCGCGCACGGGTCCTCGATGGCGACCAGCGGCACGGGCGCGGGCGTCGGCGGCGGCGCCCAGCCGGGGACGGCGTGCCAGCCGAGCGGCAGCCCGCCGACCCGGGTGCCCTCGGTCGCGGCGGCCTCGGTGACGTACACCGCGACATCCACGCTCCCCCGCTCCACGGCCTCCACCAGCCGGGCGGACCGGTCGATGCGGAACCGCACCCGGCAGCCGGGCCGCACCTCCTGGACGGCGGCGGTCAGCCGGGGCAGGAACTGGTCGGCCGCGTGCTCGGTGGTTCCGACGGTGACCGTGTCCCCCTCCGAACCGAGCAGGGTGCGTACGGCTTCGTCGTGCACCGCGAGGATCCGCCGGGCCTGTTCCAGCAGCCGTCGCCCCTCGGGCGTGAACCGGGTGCCGCGGCCGTCGCGCTCGACGACCGGGCTGCCCAGCGCCTTCTCCAGTCTGCGCACGTGCTGACTGACCGCGGACTGGCTGAGGGCGAGCGTCCGGGCGGCCCGGTGGAAGCCGCCGCAGTCGGCGATCGCGGTCAGGCTGCGCAGGGCCACGATGTCGAGGACAGGTGGGGACATGCCGCGACAGTAACCGCTCTCGGTGATCGATCGCGATTCCTGATCGGTTTCGATGCGGAATCATCGTTGGACGCGATCGGTCATGTCCGGTCATGATGAGCACATGTTGACCGCGACCGCTTCCGCTGCCCTTCTGACGCAGCGCCGAGTCATTGACTTCGGCGTGGCGTGCAGCGCGCTCTGTCGCTGACCTTCCCTTCGGTGGCCCGCCACCGTTCGAGCTGATCACTTCCGCGTACACGGGCGTCCGCCCTCGCTGACACGTGACAGCCGCTTCCGCGTGCCCTCTTCACTCCCTGTCCGCCGGCCCGCTGCTCCGCCCACGCCCCTCTGCCCCCGAATGCAACGGGAGTTGCCCCCTCATGTCCGCATCCTTCTCCTGGGACGAACCCGAAGGCCTCGCCGCGCGCGGCACGTTGATCGTGCTCGCGGGTCGGGGTGAACACGGCGGTGTGTGCGAGCGGTTCGGGCGTCGGCTCGCCTTCGACGCCTACCGGGTACGCGCCCTCGGCGACCCGACCGACGATCCGTCCGTGCTCGACGAGGCCGCGAAGCTGCTGGCCGACGAGTCGCTGCCGGGCCCCAAGGTGCTCGTCGGTTCGGACACCGGCGCCCGCCACGCGGCCCACCTCGCCGCCGAGCGCGTCCCGGGCCTGGACGCGCTGATCCTGGTCGGCCTGCCCACCACGCCCTGGAATAAGGGGAGTTGGGAGGAGGAGGTGGCCGCCCGGACCGCCTGCCCCACGCATCAGGGCCGACTCACCAACGACCCGGACTTCCGGCGCGGAGCCCTGGCCGTGACCCCGGACCTGCCCGAGCTCCGGCTGGACCTCGTGCGGGTCCCGGTCCTCGCCCTGCACGGCAAGGACGACGAGGTGAGCCCGGTCGAGGAGGCGCTGAACGCGTACGCGGGTCACCCCGGCATCCACGCGGTGACCTTCAACAACGGTCGGCACGACGTCCTCAACGACGCCCTGCACCGCACCTCGGCCGCCACCGTCGTGCTCTTCCTTGAGCGACTGCGGCTCTCCCCCGAACTGCCCGCGATCGCGGAGGACCAGGCATGAGCGTCACGACCACCGTCACCGAACTCCGCGACCTGCTGGCCTCCGACACTCCGCCGGTCGTGCTCGACGTCCGCTGGGCGCTGGGCGATCCGCACGGCCGCGACCACTACGCCGACGCCCACATCCCGGGCGCGGTCTACGTCGACCTCGACCGCGAACTGGCCGCGCCTGCCACCCCGGAGGGCGGTCGGCATCCGTTGCCGGACCTCGCGGAGCTGCAGGCGGCGGCCCGGCGTTGGGGTCTGCGGCAGGGGCAATCCGTCGTCGTGCACGACGACCTGGGCAACACGGCCGCGGCGCGCGCCTGGTGGCTGCTGCGGTACGCGGGCGTCGGGGACGTCACACTTCTTGACGGGGCATTGGGCGCCTGGCGCTCTGCCGGGCTGCCGCTGGAGTCGGGGATCCCCACCGATCCGGCACCCGGGAACGTCGTCCTGCGGGCGGGCGGCCTGCCGACCACCGACGCCGACGGTGCCGCCGAACTCGCCGCGACCGGGCTGCTGTTGGACGCGCGGGCCGCCGAGCGGTACCGCGGCGAGGTGGAGCCGGTGGATCCGCGCGCGGGCCACATCCCGGGCGCCGTCTCGGCTCCCACGGGCGAGAACCTGGCGGCCGACGGGACCTTCCTGCCGGCCGAGGCACTGCGCGAGCGGTTCGAGAAGCGGGGTGCCGGGACGGCCGACCGGATCGGCGTCTACTGCGGCTCCGGCGTGACCGCCGCCCATCAGATCGCCGCACTGGAGATCGCCGGCTTCGAGGCGGTCCTCTTCCCCGGCTCCTGGTCAGCCTGGTCCACCGATCCCGCCCGCCCGGCCGCCACCGGCCCGCTGCCGGACTGAGGAGAAACCCCGCCATGACGACGAAACCGCTGGACGTGGGAGTCCTGCCCGACCAGGACCGCCCGGAAGCCCCCTCGCCCGCCACCCGCGTCACCATCCGAGGCACCACCAAGACCAGCCGCCGCTTCAGCGTTCCCCGCTCGGTGCGCCGGGCCGCGGGACCCGTGGGCCTGATCCTCCTGTGGTTCCTGACCTCGGCCACCGGAGTGCTCCCCGAGTCCGTCCTGGCCTCACCCGTCGACGTCGTACGCCAGGCCGTCGAGCTGACGAAGAACGGCGAACTGCCCAGCGCCATCGCCGCGTCGGGCCGCCGGGCCGCCATCGGCTTCCTGATCGGCGCGACCGTGGCGCTCGGCCTGTCCCTGCTGGCCGGGCTGTTCCGGCTCGGCGAGGACGTCATCGACTCATCGATGGGCATGTTCCGGGCGATCCCCTGGGTGGGTCTGATCCCGCTGTTCATCGTCTGGTTCGGCATCGAGGAGACGCCGAAGATCGCGCTGGTCGCCCTCGGTGTGACGTACCCGCTGTACTTCAACATCTACGGCGGCATCCGCTCCACCGACTCCCAACTCGTCGAGGCGGCACGGATGATGGGCCTGGGCCGGCTCGGACTGATCAAGTACGTCATCCTGCCGAGCGCGCTGCCCGGTGCCCTGGTGGGCCTGCGGTACGCCCTGTCCACCGCCTGGCTGGCGCTGGTCTTCGCCGAGCAGATCAACGCGGACGCGGGACTCGGCTATCTGATGAGCAACGCCCAGCAGTACTTCCGCACGGACGTCATCGTGCTGTGCCTGGTCGTGTACGCGCTGCTCGGCCTCGCGTGCGACTTCGCCGTCCGGATCCTGTCGCGGCGTCTGCTGACCTGGCGGGCCAACTTCGAGGGTGAGGCGTAGACATGGCCAACTCCGTCGAAATACGTGGGCTTTCGCGAGCCTTCGACGGCAACACCGTCCTGCACGAGCTCGATCTGGACATCCGTGAGGGCGAGTTCGTGGCCCTGCTCGGGCACAGCGGCTGCGGCAAGTCGACGCTGCTGCGGATCCTCGCCGGGCTCGACGACGAGATCGGCGGCGAGGTGACCGTGCCGGCCCGCCGCAGCGCCGCCTTCCAGTCGCCGCGCCTGCTGCCCTGGTTGAAGGTGTGGCGCAACGTCGTCCTCGGGCTGCCGGGGCGGCCCGACCGGGACCTCGCGCTCAAGGCCCTCGACGAGGTCGGCATCGCGGAGCGCGCCACCGTGTGGCCCAAGACCCTCTCCGGCGGTCAGGCGCAGCGAGTCTCGCTCGCCCGGGCCTTGGTGCGCGAGCCGGAACTGCTGCTCCTGGACGAGCCGTTCGGTGCCCTGGACGCCCTGACGCGCGGCAAGGTGCAGCAACTGGTCGCCGAGCTGTGGCGGTTGCACGGCTGCGCGATCCTCCTGGTCACCCATGACGTGGAGGAGGCGCTGCTGCTCGCCGACCGCGTGCTGGTGATGGACGAGGGCCGGATCGCCCACGAGGTGACCGTCGATCTGCCCCGCCCGCGCGATCTGACCGCCCCCGAGTTCGTGACCCTGCGCGCCCGCCTCCTGAACTGGCTCGGCGTGACCCACACCCTGGAAGGAACCCCCTCGTGACACGCAGACTCGCCATCGCCGCGACGAGCTTCACCGCCCTGCTGGCGCTGACCGCCTGCGGCGCGGACTCCTCGGCGGACGCCTCCTCCAAGCAGGTCACCCTGACCATCGGCGACCAGGCCAAGACCCTGCAGACGATCGTCGCCGCCTCGGACGCCCTCAAGGGCGCCGGATACAAGGTGAAGTGGGCCGAGTTCGAGGGCGCGGCCCCGCTCTACCAGGCCGTGCAGGCGGGCGCCGCCGACACCGGGTACTCCGCGGACCTGCCGGCGCTCCAGGCGCTGAGCGGCGGGGTGAAGGTCAAGAACGTCGCCGCCCTCAAGAACGACGGCACGCACGTCGGCATCGTCGTCCGCAAGGACTCCGGCATCGACAGCGTCAAGGACCTCAAGGGCCAGAAGGTCGTGGTGTCCTCGGCCAAGGGCAGCATCTCCGAGTATCTGCTGGCCAACGTGCTCAAGCAGAACGGCCTGAGCTACAAGGACGTCAAGGTGCAGTACCTGCTGCCGACCGACGCGCAGGCCGCGTTCGCCTCCGGGAAGGTCAAGATCTGGGCGACCTTCGGCGTCTACCAGGCCGTCGGTCTGGAGCAGGGCGGCAAGCTGCTCATCGACGGCGCGGACGGCAGGGTCAGCGGCATCGGCTTCATCAACGCCTCCGAGAAGGCCCTCGGCGACGCGAAGAAGAAGGCCGCACTCGGCGACTTCCTGGGGCGGCTCGGCACGGCCCTGAAGTGGACCAGCACCCACCAGGACGCCTACGCCAAGGCCATCGAGGAACGCAACGGCGCCGACGCCTCCGTGGCGAAGACCCTCGCCTCGGCCGCGTACAGCCAGGTCCTGCCGATCACCCCGGACATCGACACGACCGTGCAGGGCGTGGCCGACCTCATGAACGGCATCGGCGTCCTGGACCCGAACGTCGACGTGGCGAAGTCGGCCGACACCTCCCTGCTCAAGTGACCTTCACGCGTTAGGAGTTCGTTCATGCCTGTCGAGTTCATCAGCGCCGTCCACACCGACTCCGGAGCCTCGGGCCCGGCGGCCTCCAGCCGGACCGGCTTCGACCGCGACCACCTGCGCAAGTACGCCCGCGCCCTGGACGACGGCGGCTTCGACCACACTCTTGTCGCCTACCACTCGGCCTCGCCGGACGCCTTCCAGGTCGCCCAGTACGTCGCCACTCACACCGAGCGCGTCCGCCCGATTCTCGCCCACCGCCCCGGCGTGATCTTCCCGACGCACGCGGCCCGCGCTTTGGCCACGCTGGACCAGATCAGCGACGGCCGGCTGACGCTGCACATCATCTCCGGCGGCAGCGACGAGGAGCAGCACCGGGAGGGCGACTATCTCAACAAGGCGGAGCGGTACGAGCGTTCGGACGAGTACATCCAGATCCTGCGGAAGGTGTGGCAGGCCGAGGGACCCGTCTCGCACGAGGGCAGGTACTTCAAGTTCGAGGGCTACTACTCGGACGTGAAGCCGGTGAACGGGCTGGTCCCGATCTCGGTCGGCGGCTCCTCCCAGGACGCCTACCGGGTGGGCGGTCAGCAGGGCGACATCTTCGGGCTGTGGGGCGAGCCGCTCAAGGAGACGGCGGAGCAGATCGCCTCCGTCAACGCGGTCGCGGAGGCCGCCGGGCGCCCGCACCCCCGCATCTGGGTGTCGTTCCGGCCGATCATCGCGCCCACCGAGGAACTGGCCTGGGAGAAGGCGCACCGCACGCTCGGTGTGCTCAAGGACCAGGCGAGGAACACCGAGTTGCTGCGTCACTACCGCACGACCGGCCGCCCGGCCAACGTCGGCTCCCAGCGGCTGCTCGACATCGCCGAGCGCGGCGAAGTGCACGACCGCTGCCTGTGGACCGCCCCGGCGGTCGCCACCAACGCCGCCGGCGCCTCGACCGCGCTGGTCGGCACCCCCGAGACCGTCGCCCAGGCGCTGCTCGACTACGTCGACATCGGCTGCGACCTGCTGTCGATCCGCGGCTACGACCCGCTCAACGACGCGATCGACTACGGCCGGCACGTCCTGCCGCTGGTCCGGCAGGAGCTCGCCCACCGCGCCGCCGCGTCCCGGGCCGCCTGAACCACCCACCCCAACTCCCGTTCCAGGACACCCTCATGGAGACTCCGTGTTGTTCCGCCGTTCCCTGCGCACGTCCGCCGCCGCGCTCGCCCTGCTGGTGCCCTTCGCGGCCGCCTGCGGCGGCGCCGCCGAGGCCAAGTCCTCGTCCGACATCTCCTCCGTCACCCTCAAGGTCGGCGACACCGGCTGGAAGGTCGACGAGGCGATCCTCAAGTACGCCCATCTCGACGACACCCCGTACAAGGTCAAGTGGAGCCTGTTCCAGGGCGGCGACCAGCAGCTCCAGGCGATGCGCGCCGGAGCCCTGGACCTCGCCTCCTCCAGCGAGATCCCGCCGATCTTCTCGGCCGCCGACGGCAGGCCCAACTTCAAGGTCGTCGCCGTCCAGCGCGGTGCCACCCTCAACCAGGAGGTCGTCGTCCCCAAGGGCTCGAAGGTGACCGACATCGCCGGCCTGAAGGGCAAGAAGGTCGGCTACGTCCAGAACACCACCGCCCACTACTTCCTGTACGAGCTGCTCAAGCAGGCCGGCCTGAAGTGGTCCGACATCGACGCCAAGCCGCTGCTCCCCAACGACGGCCTCGCGGCCCTGAACGGCGGCAGCATCGACGCCTTCGCCTCGTACGGCACGTCGATCATCACGGCCCACCAGCAGGGCGCCCGCACGATCGGTTCCGGCGCGGACATCCTGTCCGGCAACTTCCTCTGGTCGGCCCGCGACAACGTCCTGAAGAGCCCGGCACAGCGGGCCGCCGCGGCCGATCTCATCGCCCGGGTCACCAAGGCGTACGCCTACGTCCGCGACGGCCACGAGGACGGCTTCGCGAAGGTCACCGCCGAGGCCACCCACCAGCCCCTGACCCAGGCCAAGTCGGATCTGCTCGCCGCGCAGAGGCAGCGTCCGACCCAGGCCCGGACGGTCGGCGACGACACGATCGCCTCCCAGCAGAAGGTGGCCGACGCCTTCACCGAACTCGGCGCGCTCAAGGAGCACCTGGACGTGAAGTCGTTCTGGACCACGCAGCTCAACACCGACCTGAAGAAGGCCCTGTGAGCGACCGGACCACGATCGACCGCATCGCCGAACTGGCCGCCGGACACGACCGGTCGGGCGCGTTCCCCGCCCAGTCGCTCCGGATCGCCCACGAGGCGGGGCTGCTGACCGCGACCATAGGGGAGCGGTACGGCGGGAAGGGCGCCCGGGTCGAGGAGAGCGCGCGCATCCTGCACACGCTCGGCCGGGGCGACCCGTCCGTCGCCCTGATCGCGGCGATGACCCTCAACACGCATGCCCGGCAGGCCGTGCAGCCGCACTGGCCGGACGAGGTGTACGCGCGCCTGGTCAAGGAGTCCTTCGAGCGGCCCGTCCTCATCAATCACGCACGCGTGGAGCCCGAGTTGGGCTCCCCCGCGCGCGGCGGACTCCCCGCGACCCTTGCTCGGCGCACCCCCGACGGCTGGTCGCTGAGCGGGACGAAACGCTTCGTGACCGGCGCCGAGGGTCTGGACTGGTTCCTGGTGTGGGCGACCACCGACGAGTCGGAGCCGCGCGTGGGCACCTTCCTGGTGCCCGGCGGCTCTCCCGGCATCGAGGTCACCGGCCGCTGGGACCAGTTGGGGTTGCGGGCCAGCGGCAGCCATGACGTGACGTTCCGGGAGGTGCGGGTCCCCTACGAGCACGTGATCGGGATCGGCCCGCACGGACCGGCCGCCGAGCAGGACAACCGCGCGGGCGCGGCTCTCCATCTCCCGCTCGCGGCGCTCTACTTGGGCGTCGCCCGGGCCGCGCAGGCGTTCTTCCACACCTTCGCCCACGAGCGCGTGCCCGCCAACCTCGGTCATCCGGTGGCCCGTACGGAACGCTTCCGCCGGACCGCCGGTGAGATCGAGGTGCTGCTGGCCGGCGCCGAGCAGTTGGTGTTCGGCGGGGCCGCGAGGCTCGACGCCGAGGACACCTCGTACACCCCTGAACAGGCACTCGGCGCACGCGTGTTGGCCGACCGGCACGGAGTGCGGGCCGTGGAACTGGCCGTGCGGCTGCTCGGCAATCCGGGCCTTGCCCGCGGCAACCCCCTGGAGCGGCACTTCCGTGACATCCAGTGCGCGCCCGTGCACGCGCCCCAGGAGGACATCTCCCTGCTCGCGATCGGAACGAAGGCACTCAACCCGTGACAGCAGCACCGGAAACGACCGTGTCCGCGCAGTTCCTGGGCCTGCTCGCCCGCGATCTGCCGCCCGACCGGCTGACCACCGACCCGGTCGTGCTGGCCGCGCACGCCACCGACCGCTCCGGCACCCGGCCGCACGGCGAACCGCTCGCCGTGGTGCACGCGGAGCGGACCGAGGACGTCACCGTCACCCTGCGGCACGCGCACGCGCTCGGCGTTCCGGTGGTGCCGCGCGGCGCGGGTACAGGGCTGTCGGGCGGCGCGACGGCCGGCGAGGGCGCGCTCGTCCTGGACCTGTCCCGGATGAACCGGATCCGCGAGCTGTCGGCCGACGACCAGCTCGCCGTCGTCGAACCGGGCGTGATCACGGCCGAGTTGGACCGGGCGGCGGGCACGCACGGGCTGCGGTACGCGCCGGACCCGGCGAGCGCGGCGATCTCCACGATCGGCGGGAACATCGCCACCAACGCGGGCGGGCTGCGCTGCGCGAAGTACGGGGTGACCCGGGACAGCGTGCTGGGTCTGGAGGCGGTCCTCGCCGACGGCACGGTGATCACGACCGGCCGCCGTACGGTCAAGGGCGTCACCGGCTACGACCTCACCGCGCTGCTCACCGGCTCGGAGGGCACCCTCGCCGTGATCACCTCGGCGACCCTGCGGCTGCGTCCGGTGCCGGTGGCGACGGCGACGCTCGCCGCCTGGTTCGACTCCTTCGAGGCGGCGGCCGAGGCCTCGTACGCGATCGCGCGGGCCGGGGTGGTGCCCGCGCTGGCCGAACTGGTCGACGGGCCGGTCCTGGAGGCGATCGACCCGGCGTTGCGGGCGCGGGGCGCGGCACTTCTGCTGGTGCAGTGCGACGGGGCCGGGGCAGCCATCGAGGCGGCGGTCGTCGAGCGGGTCCTGGCACCGCTGGCCTCGACGGTCGAGGCGACGGAGGATCCGGTCGAGGCCGAGCGGCTGCTGGCCGCCCGGCGGCTCGCGCTGCCCGCGCTTGAGCGGCTGGGCCGGCCGCTGATCGAGGACATCGCGGTGCCACGGTCCCGGCTCGCCGAGGCGGCCCGGGAGATCCGGGACATCTCCGCCCGGCACGGCGTGCCCGTCTTCACCATCGCGCACGCGGCGGACGGCAACCTGCACCCGATCATCGTGGTCGACCCGTCTCTCGACCGGCTGCCCGACGCCGCCTGGGAGGCGGCGGGCGAGATCTTCGCGCTGGCCCTGCGACTCGGCGGCACGCTCACCGGCGAGCACGGGGTGGGCGTACTGAAGCGGCAGTGGGTCGCCGACGAACTCGGGCCCGCCGCCCACGCGTTGCAGCGACGGCTGAAGGAGGTGTTCGATCCGCGCGGGATCCTCAACCCCGGCAAGAGCCTGTGAGGCATATCCGGCCGCCCTTGGTGCCATGCTCATCGGAGACGTGTCGGAGGGCACCGGGGAGAGTGCAGGTTGACCGAGACAGCGCACCGGGCGGCGGAGTTCAGCAGGTACGAGACGCGCTCCGTGGAGGAGACGCACGACTCCATCGCGACCCACTACTACGACGCGCGGCTCGTGGTGATGGGCGAACGCGCCGATTTCTCCAACCGCTTCGAGGTGGCCGACCTCGGCGCGCTCACCGTAGGCCGGATCACCTTCGGCACGGAGATGCGGTTCGGCTTCGGCGAACCGGGCTGCTACCACGTGATCGTGCCGCTGGAAGGCGTGTGCAGCGTGCGGCAGGGCAGCGAGGACTTCGGGTACGCCACATCCCGACGCGCCCTCTTCTTCGACCCGGAGCACCACATACGGATGGACACCTGGTCGAACGACTGCGACGCGCTCACCGTGAAGGTCGACAAACTCGCCCTGCACAGCACTCTGGAGACCCTGCTGGGCACTTCGCTGCGGCGCCCGCCGAAGTTCGCGCCCGCCCTCGACGTCACGCGGGGGCCCGCCCGCAGTTGGGCAGCGCTAGCCCGATGGACCCTGCTCGAAGCGGACGTCGCCCAGGGCCTGTTGTCCAACCCGCTGATCCGGGGCCGCTTCGAACAGACGCTGCTGGAAGGCCTGTTGCTGGCCGCGGACCACGACCACCGCGATCACCTCGCGTACCCGCCGCCGATGCGGCCCGCGTCGGTCAGACGGGTGATGGACGTCGTACAGGAACTGCCCGCCGAGCCCTACGACGCGGCCGGGCTCGCGGCGATCGCCCAGGTCGGCCTGCGGACCCTCCAGGACGCCTTCCGCAAACACGTGGGCATGTCCCCCATGGCCTACGTCACGGAGGTGCGCCTGCAGCGCGTGCACGACCAGTTACGGGTCTCCGCGCCGGGTACGGCCACCGTCGCGGAGGTCGCCTATCGGTGGGGGTTCACCCACCTGGGCCGCTTCGCCCAGCGCTACCGGCGCCGCTTCGGGGAACCGCCGTCGCAGACCCTGCGGACCATGTGAGGGCGGCCGCCCCGCGCCCGCCGTGGACCGTCTGAGGCTGTCCTGCGCGTACGAGGACACGAAACCCGCGCAGGACGGACAAGCCCCGCGTTTTCCGGAGCGACCGCGCCGCAGCGGCCGCATATTGTCCGTACGGCGACCGTGGCGGAGGCTGGATGAACGGTGTCGGCGCGGTTCATCCCCGCTGTGCGCGAGAGCCGGGGCGCGGGGGCGGGAGACTGCCCGCGTCCGTCCCAAGGGCCCGGCCGCTCCCCCTCCGAATCGGTGGCCGGGCCCGAACGGCAGTCCCTAGGGCCGGGCCAGCAGGGTCCGTACGCCCTCGGAGGTGAGCGTCAGCGGGTGCGCGGAGCCGGCGTCGATGCTGAGCGCGAGTTCCTCGGCGGGCCACTGCGAGGCGAGTGCGGCCAGCGGTACCAGTCGGTAGCGCGAGACGAACGGCAGCAGCTCGGCCAGCTCCCCTTCCGAGGTGAACACCGGCACCACCGGAGCTCCGTCGGGCTGCTCCAGCACGGGCAGCGCCACGGCCGCCGGATCGGCGGCCTCCTCCTGCTGCGCGTCGTCGGGCACCGGCACGAGCACCTCACTGCTCGCGAGCGCGGCCAGCGCCGCCGTGTCCTCGGTGTTGACGGACAGCGCGTCCAGCGCCCTGCGGGCGGGTGTCTCGGCGTGGTCGTGTGCGGGTGTCTCCATGGCAGATCCCCTGATAGCGGGCGTTCGAACGGCCTGCCCGGGACAAGATCGCCCGGGGCACGGTCCTGGACGCGTACCCGACCGCAACCGGCTCAATCCCCCCAGGCCCCTCGGTCGAGCGGACGACACTCCAACGCGCCCTCCCGCACGCCTCCCCGCCCGTCCGGCTCCACCCGATACAGACGCGCGCTTCCCACCCGGGTCACCGTCTCCGTGGGACGACCGTCCGTGAACAGGGCGCCCGTCCCGTCATCGAGGGCCCACCCGGCGGGCAGCACCTGGTCGGCGACGGCCGCTCGGTACGAGGGGCGACGGCCCGGTTCGCTGTCGTAGTGGGGGCAGAGCGAGCCCTGGAGCAGGCCGAGCCCGTCCGTCAGCGGGGCGAGGGGACCGAAGGAGTCGGTGTGGGAGGCCTCGGCCCAGCAGTTGGCACCGGCACTCATTCCGCACAGCAGGGTGCCTCGGTCGTAGGCCTCGCGCAGCAGCCGGTCCACGCCGTGCACACGCCACACCGCGAGCATGTTCGCCGTGTTGCCACCGCCCACGTACACGACGTCCTGGGAGAGCACGAAGGTGCGCAGCGCCTCGTCGTCCAACTTCCTCGCGAACAAAGGCAGTACCGACGGTTCGCAGTCGTGGCGGGTCCGGAAGACGTGGAGGAAGCGCTCCGAGTAGCCGGGGGAGTCTCCGCTCGCGGTGGGCAGGAAGCACACTTTGGGGTGCGGAGCGCGGGCATGCCCGAGCAGCCAGTCGTCCAGCAGTCCGTCCTCGTCGAGCGTGAAGCCCCCGCCGAGCAGGGCGATGCGGTGCGGGACAACGGTCGCCACGGAAGCGCCTCCTGAGCGGAAGAGATGCCGGGCACCACCGTGCGGTGCTCAGCCGAACTCGACGGTCAGCCTGAAGTGTTCGGGATCCAGCAGGCTGACCACATGTTCCACGAAGGAGTCGTCCGCCGCCCGGCTGGTGCGGCGCGCGTCGAGGAACCAGTCCCCCGGCGACCGCCGCAGCAGCTCAGCCTCGCGCGCGTCTATCCGCCGCCCGCCCAGCCGCTGTTCGCCGTGGTCGGGACGCAGCCCGGCCCTCCCCATCACGTCGGTGAGCGAATCCGCCTCCAGACCGCGCTCCGGCAACTCCCTGATCCCCGGCACGGGCGGCAGAAAGCTGCGTTCGTACGACACCACCACGTCGTCGGCGACCAGCTCACGGGTCCGTTCCACGCACACGAACTCCGGCTCGGGCAGGCCGAGTTCGGCGGCGAGCGGCTCCTCGCGCACGCCCCGCACCGCCACCGTGCGCACCCGCGTGTCGATGCCCTGGGTGGCGAGGGCGCGCGCCCAACCGAGTCGGTCGTCCAGCGGGCGGCCGTCGAAGAGGACGTAGGAGCCCTTGCCGGTACGGGTGGCGATCAGTCCGGCCTCGCTGAGTTCGGCGAGGGCCGCGCGGACCGTCGTACGACTGACTCCGAACCGCTGGGCCAGGGCGTGTTCGCCGGGAAGTTGTTCTCCCGGCGGGCGGCGACCGCTGCGGATCTCCTTGGCCAGGACCTCGGTGATCCGCTGGTGCTTGAGGCGGACTTCGCTCATCGGGCCGCCGCCTCAAGCAGTTCGGCGACGGTCGTCACCCGGATCAGGGGGCGGTAGAGGTCCATCACGTGCAGGGCCTTGGCGTGCGAGTCGTCGTCCACACCCGCGCAGGCGTCGGCGGCGACCAGTACCTCGATGCCGGCGTCGGCGGCGGCGAGGGCCGTGGACAGGACGCAGCAGTCGGTGCTGACGCCGGCCAGGACCAGCCGGCCGTCCCGTTGTGCGTGCCGGGCGAGTTCGGGGCCCCACTTGCCGAAGGTCGTGGCGGTGACGACGTGGCCCGGGTGACCGGCGAAGTCGTCGGTCAGATCCCACAGGGGATCGTCCGGCGGTCGGAGCGCGAAGGGCCACTGCTCGTAGTACGCGCGCCAGGCGCCCTCGGGTTTCGTGGGGGCGACGAAGCGGGTGAAGGCCACCCGGTCGCCGAACGCCGGCAGCAGACGTCGTACGCCCGCCGCGGCCTCGGCGTACCGCGGGGTCGCCCACGGGCTGTCGGGTTCGCCGAAGACGCGCTGCATGTCGATGACGGTGAGCAGGCCGGTGTCCGCGGCAACTCGGCCGACAGGGCGATCGGTCATGCGATCGGCACCCCCTCCCCGGCCGCCGGGCTCGGTGCCAGCGCCTCCTGTGCGTGGACGCGGGCGCGGCCCAGGGCCAGGGTGCCGAGGAAGCCGACGGCGAGGGCGACGAGGACGCCGAGGTTGGCGTACGCCCAGGCGCCGGACTTGCCGCCGAGGCCGAACGGGTCGAGCAGGTAGCCCTGCCAGTCCAGCCAGCTCGCGGCGGCGTTGGTGACCAGGCCCCAGCCCAGCGCCGTGGCGACCAGGGTGAGGAGCAGCGGGGTGAGGGACACGTCGCCGTAGCGGCCGGCCGGGCGGTAGAGGTCGCCCTCGTCGTAGTCCCGGCGGCGCAGGAGCAGGTCGGCGAGCATGATGCCGCACCAGGCGGCGATGGGGACGCCCAGCGTGGTCAGGAAGCCCATGAACTGGCCGAGGAAGTCGTCGGCGACGAAGACGATGTAGATCGAGCCCGCGATCATCAGGACGCCGTCGACCAGCGCGGCCAGGTAGCGGGGAATGCGCAGGCCCGCGGAGAGCAGGGCGAGACCGGAGGAGTAGATGTCGAGGACGGCGCCGCCGACCAGGCCCAGCACGGCGACCACGGCGAAGGGGACCAGGAACCAGGTGGGCAGGATGGTGGTGAGGGCGCCGATCGGGTCGGCGGCGACGGCCGCGTTGAGCTTGGTCGAGGAGCCGGCCAGCAGCAGGCCGAAGACCAGCAGGAACAGGGGGGCCACCGAGGCGCCGAAGGTGGTCCAGCCGATGACGCCCCGGCTCGACGAACTCCTCGGCAGATAGCGGGAGTAGTCGGCGGCGGCGTTGACCCAGCCGAGCCCGAAGCCGGTCATCATGAAGACGAGCGCGCCGATGAACTCCTGGGCGGAGCCCGCCGGGAGGGCGCTCACGGTGTGCCAGTGGATGTGGTCGGCGACCAGCGCGATGTAGACGACGGTGAGCACCCCCGTGACGACGGTGATCACGGTCTGCAGCCGCATGATGAGGTCGAAGCCCATCACACCGCCGATGACGGTGAGCGCGCCGACCACGATCAGGGCGACGACCTTGGTCTCGGTGCCGCCGCCCCAGCCGAGCCGTCCGAAGACGGTGGCGGTGGCCATGGTGGCCAGCGAGCACAGGACGGTCTCCCAGCCGACGGTGAGCACCCAGGAGAGCGCCGACGGCAGCCGGTTGCCCCGCACGCCGTAGGCGGCGCGGCTGAGCACCATGGTCGGCGCCGAGCCGCGCTTGCCCGCGACGGCGATGAATCCGCAGAGCAGGAAGGAGAAGACGATGCCGATGACGCCGGCGATCAGCGCCTGCCAGAAGGAGATCCCGAAGCCGAGCGCGAAGGCGCCGTAACTCAGGCCCAGAATGGAGACGTTGGCACCGAACCAGGGCCAGAACAGCGTCTTCGGGGTGCCTTTGCGCTCGTCGTCCCCGATCACGTCGAGCCCGTGGGTTTCCACCTGGAGCTGTCGGCCGGAGGATCTGTTGTCGGTGGAGTCCAGCGAATCGGCCATCGTCGACCTACCTGTCTAGACGTGTTGAGTCGAGGCTAGGTCGGGCGGATGGGGGCGTCAAGACAGGAACGGTCGCCGCAGGACCTCAGCGCGCCCAGAAGGGCAGCGGCGGGCACACGTTGGCGCAGGTGTAGGAGCCGGGCATGAGCAGCCCGGCGTCGTCCTCGTTGTTGTCGCCGCCCGCGAAGTAGACCTCGGGGACCCAGCCCCAACGGCCGTTGTCCGCCATGGTGCTGCCCCACCAGTAGTTCTCGGCGGACCCGTCCCGGAAGGTCTGGCCCTTCATCTCGGTGACGAACCAGTTGGCCGCGCCGCCCTGTTCGAGGTAGCCGACGACGGGTGCGCCCGGCGAGCGCGTCGCGTAGACGGGCACGTGGCCCCGGGTGAGGTTGCAGTAGCGGACCTCGGTGTTCGGCCAACTGCGGCCGGTACCGGGGTCGGTGAGGTTGCGCTTGGTGGGGCTGTGACAGGGGACGTTGTCGGTGGCGTGGGCGGCGGGGGCGGTCAGGACCGCGAGGCCGGCGAGCGCGAGGGCGGCGGTGACGAGTCCGCGCTTGAAGTGGATCATGCAAGCGAGAACGACCGGTTCCGGGCGATGGTCACGCCCGGAACCGGGACGACGGGCAGGTCGGATCAGATGGAGTCAGGTCGGATCGGTCGGGTCCGGTCGCTCAGGCCGTGGTCTCGGGGCGGCCCGGCACGGCCCACTGGGTGTGGAAGGCGCCGGGACGGTCGGTACGGCCGTACGTGTGGGCCCCGAAGTAGTCGCGCTGGCCCTGAAGCAGGGCGGCGGGCAGGCGGTCGGCGCGCAGGGTGTCGTAGTGGGCGAGCGCGGCGGAGAAGGCCGGGACCGGGACGCCGCGCCGGGCGGCCGAGGCGACGGTCTCCCGCCAGGGCACCTGCGCGTCGGTGATCTCCATCGCGAACTCCATCTCGCCGAGCAGGCTGACCAGGTCCCGGTCGGCCGCGTAGGCGGCGCGGATGCGGTCGAGGAAGGAGGCGCGGATGATGCAGCCGCCGCGCCAGATCCGGGCGACCGTGCCGAGATCGATCTTCCAGCCGTACTCGGCGGCGGCGTCCTGGATCATCTTCCAGCCCTGGTCGTAGGCGATGACCTTCGACGCGTACAGGGCGTGCTCGACCTGGGAGGCGAAGCGCTCGGCCTCGGTGCGGCTGAGCTTGGGCCGGGTGCCGCCCGGCAGGCCCGCGTAGGCGGCGCGCAGTTCGCTCTGCCCGGAGGCGGCGCGCGCGAAGGTGGCCTGGGCGATGGCGGTGACCGGTGAGGCCAGGTCGAGGGCGGTCTGCACGGTCCAGCGGCCGGTGCCCTTCTGCCCGGCGGCGTCGGCGACCACGTCGACGAAGGGGGCGCCGGTCTCCGCGTCCACGTGCGCGAGCACTTCGGCGGTGATCTCGACCAGGTACGAGCCGAGCCGGCCCTCGTTCCAGCGCCGGAAGATGTCCGCGATCTCGGCCGGGGCGTACCCGGCGACCTGGCGCAGTAGATCGTAGGCCTCGGCGATGAGCTGCATGTCGGCGTACTCGATGCCGTTGTGGACCATCTTCACGAAGTGCCCGGCGCCATCGCTGCCGATGTAGGCGGCACACGGCTCGCCGTCGACGTACGCGCTGATCTTCTCGAACATCGGCCCGAGGACGGCGTACGACTCCGCCGAGCCGCCGACCATGATCGACGGTCCGTGCAGCGCGCCCTCCTCGCCGCCGGAGACGCCGGTGCCGACGAAGTGCAGGCCCCGGTCGCGCAGGGCGGCCTCGCGGCGGCGGGTGTCGGCGTAGTGGGCGTTGCCGGCGTCGATGATCATGTCGCCGGACTCCAGCAGCGGGGCGAACTCGTCGATGACCGCGTCGGTCGCGGATCCCGCCTGCACCATGACCATCAGCCGCCGGGGGCGCTCCAGCGCGGCCACGAACTCCGCGGCCGTCTCGGCGGGGACGAACGCGCCCTCGTGACCGAACTCCTCCATGAGCGCGTGCGTGCGGCCCGCGGAGCGGTTGTGGACGGCGACGGTGTAGCCGTTGCGGGCGAAGTTCCGGGCCAGATTGCGGCCCATCACACCGAGGCCGGTCACGCCGATGGCTGCGCTTGCGTTCATGCTCTGTCCCTTGGATCGGTCCGGTGACGGTCTCGGGGCGGGGGCCCCGTCCCCCGCAGGTACGCAGCGGCGGCCGGATCGTCTCGATTCCGACCGGAACCCCCGCCTGAAGGACCGGACGAGCAGGGGTTTAGCATATGAGCGCCACCTAGCTCGAAAGAGAATCCTGTGACTGTCAACGACGACTCGTTCACCAACTGGAAGACCCGCGAGGAGACCGCGGAGTCGATGATCCCGATCATCGGGAAGCTGCACCGCGAGCGGGACGTCACCGTGCTGCTGCACAGCCGTTCCCTGGTGAACAAGTCGGTGGTGAGCATCCTCAAGACCCACCGCTTCGCCCGGCAGATCGCCGGCGCGGAACTCTCGGTCACCGAGACGCTGCCCTTCCTGCGCGCCCTGACCACGCTCGACCTCGGTCCCTCGCAGATCGACATCGGCATGCTCGCCGCGACCTACCGCGGTGACGAACGCGGCCTGACCGTCGAGGAGTTCACCGCCGAGGCCGTCGCGGGTGCCACGGGCGCCAACAAGATCGAGCGCGGCGAGGGGCGTGACGTCGTCCTCTACGGCTTCGGCCGCATCGGGCGCCTGGTCGCCCGGCTGCTGATCGAGAAGGCCGGCTCGGGCAACGGTCTGCGGCTGCGCGCCATCGTGGTGCGCGGCAGTGGCGGACGCGCCTCCGAGGATCTCGTCAAGCGGGCCTCGCTGCTGCGCCGGGACTCGATCCACGGCCAGTTCCAGGGCACGATCACGGTCGACGAGGCGAGCGGCACGATCTTCGCCAACGGCAACGCGATCAAGGTGATCCACGCCGACGACCCGTCCGAGGTCGACTACACGGCGTACGGCATCAAGGACGCCATCCTCATCGACAACACCGGCAAGTGGCGTGACCGCGAAGGCCTTGCGCAGCATCTGCGCCCCGGCATCGACAAGGTCGTGCTGACCGCGCCGGGCAAGGGCGACGTCCCGAACGTCGTGCACGGCGTCAACCACGACACCGTCAAGCCGGACGAGCGGATCCTGTCCTGCGCGTCCTGCACCACCAACGCGATCGTGCCGCCGCTGAAGGCGATGGACGAGGAGTTCGGGGTGGAGCGCGGCCATGTGGAGACCGTGCACTCCTTCACCAACGACCAGAACCTGCTGGACAACTACCACAAGGCCGACCGCCGGGGCCGCTCCGCGCCGCTCAACATGGTCATCACCGAGACCGGCGCCGCCTCCGCCGTCAGCAAGGCGCTGCCCGACCTCAAGGCGCGGATCACGGGCAGCTCGATCCGGGTCCCGGTGCCGGACGTCTCGATCGCGATCCTCAACCTTCAGCTCTCCCGCGAGACGTCCCGCGAGGAGGTCCTCGACCACCTCCGCGAGGTCTCGCTGACCAGCCCGCTCAAGCGCCAGATCGACTTCACCACGGCCCCCGACGCGGTCTCCAGCGACTTCATCGGCTCGCGCCACGCCTCGATCGTCGACGCGGGCGCCACCAAGGTCGAGGGCGACAACGCGATCCTCTACCTCTGGTACGACAACGAGTTCGGTTACTCCTGCCAGGTCGTCCGGGTGGTCCAGCACGTCTCCGGCGTCGAGTACCCGACGTTCCCGAGCCCGGCGGTCTGACCTCGGCGTCTGACCTCGCACCCGTCCGGTCAAGGGTCGGTAATGACCGCTTGACCGGACATGCGCGGGGCATGAATGTGGCCTCAGAGGCGGATCCACACTCTGGAGGCGTCATGACCACATCAGCAGAGCCCAGGGTGTCGGGTCTTGAGACCCGCTCCATCGACTACGTCCCGCTCGACGAACGCCACGGCAAGCTGTGGCACCTGGGCCCCCTGTGGTTCATGTCGAACGCGCAGATCGCCACCCTCGCCGTCGGCCTGATCAGCATCACCGAGGGCGGCAACCTCATCTGGTCGCTCATCGCGATCGTCGCGGGCACCGTCATCGGCACCTTCTTCATGGCCTTCCACTCGGCCCAGGGCCCCCAGCTGGGCCTGCCGCAGATGATCCAGTCGCGACCCCAGTTCGGCTATGTCGGCGCCCTGCTGGTGTGGCTCTTCGCGTACGTCCAGTACGCGGGCTTCAACGTCTTCAACACCATCCTGGCGGGCGAGGCCCTGCACACCACGGTGCACGGCGGCGTGAAGCCGTGGGTGGCCGCGGTGACCGTGGTCGCCCTCGTCATCGCGCTGGTCGGCTACGACGTCATCCACAAGGCCGAGCAGTTCCTGACATACACCTTCCTGGTCGTCTTCGGCATCTTCACCGTCGGCGTCCTGGTCACCCTGCACTACCCGGCGGGCTCCTTCGACCTCGGCGCCTTCAAGTGGACGCCGTTCCTGGCCCAGTTCGGTGTGGTCGCCGGCTACCAGATCAGCTGGGCGATCTACGTCTCCGACTACTCGCGCTACCTCCCGCCGGGCGTGACGGTCCGCAAGACCTTCTACTGGACCTACTTCGGCTCGGCCCTCGGCGGCATCTGGCTGATGGTCCTGGGCACGCTGCTCGCGGCCTGGGCGGGCAAGGACTTCGACACGGTCGCCTCGATCAACGCGGCCGGCGACAAGGTGTTCAGCGGCTTCGGCGCGATCGTGCTGCTGTTCGCGGCGCTCGGCCTGATCTCCGTCACCGCCCTCAACATGTACGGCGGTTCGCTGACCCTGATCAGCGCCATCGACTCCTTCAAGAAGGTGCGCCCGACGGTCGGCGTCCGCCTGCTCACCATCGGCCTCACCGCGGCCCTCTCGCTGGCCGGCGCGATGGCCGCGACCTCCGACTTCCTCACGAACTTCAACAACTTCCTGCTGCTGGTCCTCTACCTCTTCATCCCCTGGACCGCGGTGAACCTCATGGACTACTACATCGTGCGCCGCGGCCACTACGCCATCGCCGAGATCTTCAACCCCCATGGAATCTACGGGCGTTGGGGCTGGCACGGGATCATCTCGTACCTGGTGGGCTTCGTGGTCATGATCCCGTTCTTCTCCGTGGGCACGCTCTACACCGGGCCGATCGCCGACGCGCTCGACGGCGCCGACATCTCCCTGTTCGTCGGACTGCCCGTCTCCGCGATCCTCTACTGGTTCCTGACCCGGTCGATCGACGTGGACGCCGAGACCCGGCTGGCCGAGGCGGAGGCCGCGGAACTGGAGCGGTCCGCGCACGAACACCGCGAGCCCTGACGGCTACAGCGCCGGGACCGTCCCCTCCCCTGCGGCGGCCGCACGGGGTCCCTGCGGGTGCCGCAGCGGTACGACGCCCACACAACGGCCGTCCTCGTCGGCCTGAAGTGATCGCCTCCCTCCTCGCGCTTTCTCCGGCCGCCCACCTGCGCGACCATTGACGTACCGGTCCGCTCCAGGCGGCGGATCCGAGGGGCAGGTGGGAGCGGGCTCGATGCCGATGCGCGAACTGGGCGTGGACGACACCCTGGGCATCCTCGGACTGCCGTGGGTGCGTCCGCGGCGGACCAGCGCGGGGCTCGGCTGGCAGGGGCTGTATCTCTCCACCCAGGACGAGCTCCCGTACCGCAAGGCCTTCGACGGGGCGCCCAGCCATCTGCTGATCCTGCACCTGGACGGCCCCGTCACAGTCCGCCGCGGGCGCCGCGGCCTCACCGAGGTCAGCCGCGTCCCACCGGGCGGCCTGTTCCTCCACCCCGCCGAGACGACTCTGGACGTCGAACTCGGCGGCCCGCTCAAGACCGTGCACGTGTACGTCGCCGACGACATCCTGCGCGCGGCGGTCGGCGAGGACCACGGGCCGGTGCGCCTCAACGAGGAACTCGGCGTCACCGACCCGCTGTTGGAGCAACTGGTCCTGGCCCTGGACGGCGTGGTCCGCGAGGGCGCCCCGGCCGGCCGCACGTACGCGGACCAACTGGTGCTCACACTCGCCGGTCAACTGGCGTGGCGGCACAGCAACGTAGGCCGTGTCAACGGCGAACAGCGGCCGAGGGCAACTGGATTGACGGATCGTCAGTTCATGGCTGTACGCGACCTGATGGAGGCGCGGCTCGCGGAGCCGCTGCCGCTCACGGAGCTCGCCGCGGCGGCGGGTCTCGGCGTCAGCCGGTTCGCGCGTGCCTTCAAGGACCGGGCGGGACGCCCGCCGCACCGCTATCTGATGCGGCTGCGCGTCGAGCGGGCCGCCCGGCTGCTGCGCACCGGGACCCAGCCCATCGCCGAGATCGCGGCCGTCTGCGGCTTCTCCCACCAGGAGCACCTCACCCGGGTGCTGCGCGCACAGCTGGGCACGACTCCGGCGGCCCTGCGCCGGGAAGGCTGACCGGCCGACCCCGCGCCGCGACGACTGCCCGTCCGGCGCGTCTTTCGTGCAGCGCCCGGCACGTTTCGTGCAGGCGCGCCCGGCCGAGGGTGGCGATACTCCTCGACAGGGGTGCAGCGCCGTACCCCGGAGTCACGCACATCGGAGAGCCGCATGCGGGAGTTCGTCCACTCCGGTCATTTGGTGAGGACCGTCTTCGGGACGGGGACCCTGGGACGTCTGCGCGAGGAGGCCGAGGCCCTGGGCCGCACCCGCGCCTTGATCCTGACCACACCGACACGGACGGCCCTGGTCGAGCAGGCGAGGGAAGCCCTCGGAGCGCTGACCGCCGGAGAGTTCACCGGGGCCAGGATGCACACGCCGGTGGACGTCACCGAGCGCGCCCTTGAGGCCGTACGGGAGACGGGCGCCGACTGCCTGGTCGCCCTCGGCGGCGGCTCGGCCGTCGGCCTCTCCAAGGCCCTCGCCGTGCGCACGGGACTCCCCCAGGTGGTCGTACCGACCACGTACGCGGGCTCGGAGGCCACTCCCGTCCTCGGCGAGACACGCGACGGCGTGAAGACCACCCGCTCCGCCCCCGAGATCCGCCCCCGAACGATCCTCTACGACGTCTCCCTCACCCTCAATCTGCCCGTCCGCACCTCGGTCACCAGCGGCGTCAACGCCATGGCGCACGCCGTGGAGGCGCTGTACGCCCCGCAGCCGGACCCGATCACGGACGAGCTGGCGCTGCGCGCGATCCGGCTGCTCGCCTCGGCGCTGCCCCGAATCGCCGCCGATCCCGGCGACGGCGAGGCGCGCGCCGACGCGCTGGAGGCGGCCTGGCTGGCCGGCACCTGCCTGGGCACCGTCGGCATGGGCCTACACCACAAGCTGTGCCACACCCTCGGCGGCTCCTTCGGCCTGCCGCACGCCGACACGCACACCGTGGTGCTGCCGCACGCGATGGCCTACAACGCGCCCGCCGCCGAGGACGCGATGCGCAGGATCGCCCGCGCACTGTCCGGGCCGGGCTCAGGACCCGCCCCGGACGCGCCCACCGCCGTGTACGACCTGATCACCGCGCTGGACGGCCCCCGCTCCCTGCGCGACCTCGGCATGACGGCCGAGGACCTCCCCCGCGCGGTCGAACTCGCCACCGCCACCCCGTACCCCAACCCACGCCCGGTGACGGCGGACGGGATCGCCGCCCTGCTCCAGGACGCCTGGTCCGGTCACCGGCCGCCGCCCGGCGACCCCCTCGCCGCCCAACTGCACACCCTGCTCGGCGAGGTCACGTCCAGCTTCGACCGCGCGCCCGACCCGCGCACCCGGCAGCTGCTCACCGACCTGGTCCGCCATCTGCACGGCTTCGCCGCCGACAACGACCTGACCCAGGCCGAGTGGAACCTGGCGATCGAATTCCTCACCCGCACCGGCCACTTGAGCGGCCCCACCCGGCAGGAGTTCATCCTCCTCTCCGACACCCTCGGCGTGTCCAGCGCGGTGGACGTGCTCACCAACTCCCGTACCGCCGAAGCCACTCCGTCCGCCGTGCTCGGCCCCTTCTACGTCGAGGGCCCGCCACCGCGGGCGCACGGGGACGACATCGCCGCCGGCCTCGACGGAGCGCCGCTGTACGTGGACGTGCGGGTCACGGACATCGAGGGCGCGCCGATCGCCGACGCGGTGGTGGACGTCTGGCAGGCCAACGCCGACGGCTTCTACGACGTCCAACTCCCGGACCAGGACGGGCCGGTGCTGCGCGCGCGGTTCCACACCGACGCCGACGGCGGGCTCGTCTTCTGGTCGCTCGTACCGGTTCCGTACCCCATCCCGGCCGACGGTCCGGTGGGTCGGCTCCTGGACGCCACCGCCCGGCACCCCTTCCGCGCACCGCACGTCCACTTCATGATCGGCGCACCCGGCCGCAAGACCCTGATCACCCAACTCTTCGTCGCGGGCGGTCAGTACATCGACGACGACACGGTCTTCGGCGTGAAGGACGCGCTCGTCGTGGACTACCCCGAGCAGAAGGGCCCGACCCCCGACGGCCGTGCCGTCGACGGCCCCTGGCACCGCCTCACCTACACCTTCCGCCTGGCCCCGGGCGCGTAAGCCTCCGTATCGACCCCGCAGGACTCGACCTCGCAGGAGACGACAGACACCATGAGCCGCGCAACCACCTACGACACCGACGTCCTGGTCGTCGGCAGCGGCCCGGCCGGCGGGACGGCCGCGCTGCTGCTCGCCAGTTACGGCATACGGGTCACGATGATCAACAAGTACGGGTGGGTGGCCAACACCCCCCGCGCCCACATCACCAACCAGCGCACCCTGGAAGTCCTGCGCGACCTGGGCGTCGAGGAGGAGGCGCTCGCCGCCGGAACTCCTCAGCACCTCATGGGCGACACGGTCTTCTGCACGTCGATCGCGGGCGAGGAGATCGCCCGGATCCGTACCTGGGGCACCGGCGACGACCGGCTCAGCGAGTACACGGCCGCCAGCCCGTCCCCCATGATCGACCTGCCCCAGACCTACATGGAGCCGCTCCTGGTCTCGAACGCGGCGGCGCGCGGCGCCAAGGCCCGCTTCGACACCGAGTTCCTGCGCCTGGAGCAGGACGAGGACGGCGTCACCGCGTATCTGCGCGACCGGGTGCGCGGCGACGAGTTCACCCTGCGGGCCCGCTATCTGATCGGCGCGGACGGCGGCCGCAGCCTGGTCGCCGAGCAGATCGGGCTGCCGATCGCCGGTCAGGAGGGCAAGGCCGGCAGCATGAACATCGTGTTCCGGGCCGATCTGTCCGCCCATGTGGCACACCGCCCCAGCGTCCTGTACTGGGTGATGCAGCCCGGCGCCGAGACCGGCGGCATCGGCATGGGCCTGGTGCGCATGGTCCGCCCCTGGGACGAGTGGCTGCTGGTGTGGGGGTACGACATCGAACGGCCGCCGCCGGAGGTCGACGAGGCCGAGGCCCGCCGGATCGTGCGCGACCTCGTGGGCGACCCCGCACTGGACGTGGAGATCACCTCGACCTCCCTGTGGACGGTCAACCACAGCTACGCCACCGCCTATTCGGCCGGCCGCGTCTTCTGCGCGGGCGACGCCGTGCACCGCCACCCGCCGTCCAACGGCCTCGGCTCCAACACCTCGATCCAGGACTCCTTCAACCTGGCCTGGAAGCTCGCCATGGTGATCCGCGGCGAGGCAGGACCCGGCCTGCTGGCCACCTACAGCGCGGAACGGGCCCCGATCGGCAAGCAGATCGTGGACCGCGCCAACCTCAGCCGCGACCAGTTCGGGCCGATCTTCGAGGCGCTGGGCATCGGCGGCGGCAGCGACGCCGACGGCATCGAGCGCGCGCTGGAGGCCTGCCGCACCCAGGACGCGGCGGGCGCCAAACGCCGGCGCGAACTGGAGCGGGCGGTGGAGCTCAAGAACTACGAGTTCAACGCGCACGGCGTCGAGCTCAATCAGCGCTACTCCTCCTCCGCCGTCCTGGACGACGGGGGACCGGACGAAGTCTGGCCGGACGACCGGGAGTTGTACCACCGGCCCACCACCCGCCCCGGGGCGAAGATCCCGCACAGCTGGCTGATCGACTCCTCCGGCCACCGCGTCTCCACCCTCGACCTCATCGGCAAGGGCGCCTTCTCTCTTGTCACCGGAGTGTCCGGCGGAATCTGGGCGGACGCCGTACGAAAGGCCGTGGCCGAACTGGGCGTGCCCCTGCGCCTGGTCCGCATCGGCGCCGAGGGCGCCAGGGACGCGTACGGCGACTGGTACCGGCTCAGCGAGATGGAGGAGGACGGCGCTCTGCTGGTGCGCCCTGACGGGTACATCGCGTGGCGGCGTACGTCCCCGCCGGCGGACGCGGCCGACGCGGGCGCGGAGTTGACGCGGGCACTGAAGTCGGTCCTGGACCGCTGACGGCGCAGGAATCTCTCCGTAGGCCCCCCGCACCCCCCTCGCAACCGCCGCAACGCGAACGTCCGGGCCGGCCCCCGTGGGCCGGCCCGGACATCAGGCTGTCATGACCGCCGCAGCGGTCGGACGGGGTCTCAGACGAGGTCGAACCGGTCCAGGTCGGAGACCTTGGTCCAGGCGGCGACGAAGTCCTTCACGAACTTCTCCTTCGCGTCGTCGCTCGCGTAGACCTCGGCGAGCGCGCGCAGCTCGGAGTTCGAGCCGAAGACCAGGTCGGCACGGGTGCCGGTCCACTTGACGGCACCGGAGGCGTCGCGGCCCTCGAAGGTCTGCTGGTCCGAGGAGGTCGACGACCACGTGGTGCCCAGGTCGAGCAGGTTGACGAAGAAGTCGTTCGTCAGCGTGCCGACCCTGTCGGTGAGGACACCGTGCGTGGACTGACCCTGGTTGGCGCCCAGGACGCGCAGGCCGCCGACAAGGACGGTCAGCTCCGGGGCGGTCAGCGTGAGCAGGTTCGCCCGGTCCAGCAGCAGGTACTCGGCGGGGAGGCGGTTGCCCTTGCCGAGGTAGTTGCGGAAGCCGTCGGAGGTGGGCTCCAGCGCGGCGAACGACTCGACGTCCGTGTGCTCCTCGGTCGCGTCGACACGGCCCGGCGTGAAGGGGACCTCCACGTCGACGCCGCCGTCCTTGGCGGCCTTCTCGACCGCGGCGGCACCGCCGAGGACGATCAGGTCGGCCAGGGAGACCTTCTTGGCACCGGAGTTGAACTCCTGCTGGATGCCTTCGAGGACCCGCAGCACCTGAGCGAGCTGGTCGGGGTCGTTGGCCTCCCAGCCGCGCTGCGGCTCCAGACGGATGCGGGCACCGTTGGCGCCGCCACGCTTGTCGCTGCCGCGGAAGGTCGAGGCGGACGCCCAGGCGACGGACACGAGCTGCGGGACGGTCAGGCCGGAGGCGAGGATCTTCGCCTTCAGGGCCGTGACGTCGGCGGCGTCGATCGCCTCACCCTCGGCCTGCGGCAGCGGGTCCTGCCACAGCATGGTCTCGGCGGGGACCTCCGGGCCGAGGTACAGGGACTTCGGGCCCAGGTCACGGTGGGTCAGCTTGTACCAGGCGCGGGCGAAGGCGTCCGCGAACTCGGCCGGGTTCTCGTGGAAACGCTTCGAGATCTCACCGTAGATCGGGTCGAAACGCAGCGCGAGGTCGGTGGTGAGCATCGTGGGCAGCTTCTTGGCGTCGCTGTGGGCGTCCGGGATGATCGGCTGCGCGTCCTTGGCCACCCACTGGTTGGCGCCGGCGGGGCTCTGGGTCAGCTCCCACTCGTAGCCGAAGAGGATGTCGAAGAAGTCGTTGCTCCACTGGGTGGGCTTGGTGGTCCAGGTGACCTCGAGGCCGGAGGTGATCGCGTCGCCGCCCTTGCCGGTGCCGTAGGAGGACTTCCAGCCCAGGCCCTGCTGCTCGATGGACGCGGCCTCGGGGTCGTCGCCGACCGCGTCGGCCGGACCGGCGCCGTGGGTCTTGCCGAAGGTGTGGCCACCGGCGATGAGGGCGACGGTCTCCTCGTCGTTCATCGCCATGCGGCGGAAGGTCTCACGGATGTCGCGGGCCGCGGCCAGCGGGTCCGGGTTGCCGTTGGGGCCCTCGGGGTTGACGTAGATGAGGCCCATCTGGACGGCGCCGAGCGGGTTCTCCAGCTCGCGGTCGCCGGTGTAGCGCTGGTCGTCGAGCCAGGTGGTCTCGGGACCCCAGTACACGTCCTCGTCGGCCTCCCAGACGTCGGCGCGGCCGCCGCCGAAGCCGAAGGTCTCGAAGCCCATCGTCTCCAGCGCCACGTTGCCCGTGAGGATCAGCAGGTCGGCCCAGGAGATGGACTGGCCGTACTTCTTCTTGACCGGCCACAGCAGACGGCGGGCCTTGTCGAGGTTGCCGTTGTCCGGCCAGCTGTTCAGCGGCGCGAAGCGCTGCTGGCCGCGGCCGCCACCGCCGCGGCCGTCGCTGATGCGGTAGGTGCCGGCGCTGTGCCAGGCCATCCGGATCATCAGCGGGCCGTAGTTGCCGAAGTCCGCCGGCCACCAGTCCTGCGAGGTGGTCAGCACCTCGGCGATGTCCTGTTTGACGGCCGCGAGGTCGAGGCCGGCGAACGCCTCGGCGTAGTCGAAGTCCGCACCGAGCGGGTTGGCGACCACCGGGTCCTTGGCGAGGATCTTCAGGTTGAGGCGCTCCGGCCACCACTGACGGTTACCGCCGCCCTGGGTCGGGTGCGGGGCGCGCCCGTGCGCGACGGGGCAGCCCCCGGCGTCCTCCGACTTCGCGTCCGTGACGATTGCGTCGTGGTTCTCAGACATGGGAATCCTTCCGAACTGGGTGAATCGCGTTGCTCAGGAGCTGGGGGCGTTGATACAGGCGGGGCACAGACCCCAGTAGATGACCTCGGCCTCGTCGATCGAGAAGCCGTGGTCGTCGGACGCGGTCAGGCAGGGGGCGTCGCCGACGGCACAGTCGACATCGGCGACGGCGCCGCACGACCGGCACAGAAGGTGGTGGTGGTTGTCTCCCACGCGCCCCTCGAACCGGGCCGGGCTGCCGGCGGGTTCGATACGGCGTATGAGTCCCGCCGAGGTGAGCGCGTGAAGTGCGTCGTACACGGCTTGTACGGAAATGTGGCCCACGCGCTCGCGCACCCCGGACGCGATCGCCTCGACCCCGAGGTGATCACCGCCCCGGACGGTCTCGAGCAGCGCGACGCGAGCGGCCGTCACCCGCAGGCCGGCACCGCGCAGCTCGTCTGCGGTGGTCGGAGGCTGGGATGCGGTCATGACGCCAACCTACCGGCACAAACACTAATGATTCAAGAAAACGAATCGTGCAAGTTAAGTGTCGCGCCGGACAACGGTCAGGACTGTGCCACGCGGACCCTGGCGTTGCACGCACACAGCGGTGGGCGTGGCGGGTTCGCTTCCGGTGCAGATGGTTCAAGCTGGTGGTCATCTGCGTACGAGATGGCCGGGACGGGACAGCCGAGGAGGACGCCATGGACCTGCGTCAGATGGAGGTCGTCGTCGCGGTGGCCGAGGAGGGCGGGTTCAGCGCGGCGACCCGGCGGCTGCATGTGGTGCAGTCCGCGGTCTCCAGCACGGTCCGGGCGCTGGAGCGCGAACTGGGCGCGCCGCTGTTCCAGCGCACCACCCACCGGGTGTCGCTGACCCCCGCGGGGCACGCCTTCCTGCCGGCCGCCCGCGCCACCCTGCGCGCCGCCGAGGAGGCCAGGACCGCGGTCGACCTCGCCCAGGGAGAACTGCGCGGTGAGCTGACGATCGGGGTCATGCAGGGCCTGTACGGCGGTGCCGAGGCGCTGGCCGGCTTCCACCGGGAACACCCGGGCGTGGTGGTACGGCTGCGCCAGGCCCCGGCCGAGGACATCCCGCAGGCCCTGCGCGACGGCACCGTCGACCTGGCCGTGGCCGCGTTGGACGCGCCGCTGCAGCGCGGTCTGACAACACGGCTGCTCTCACGGGAGGAGATGGTCCTGGTGACCGCCCCGGCGGCGGACGACCTGCCGCCCGAGGGCCCGGTGACGCTCACGGAGGCGGCTCGGCTCCCGCTGGTGGACTTCTCGCCCGGCTGGGCGGTCCGGCACGCGGTCGACAGGGCCTTCCGCGCGCTGTCCCTGGAGCACACGGTCACCTTCGAGGTGAACGACCTGCTGGCGGCCACCGACCTGGTCCGGCACGGCCTCGGGGTGTGCATCATGCCGCCGTCCCTGGCGTCCCGGTTCCCCGACCTCCGGGTGCGCCCCTTCACCGGACAGGCACCCTCGTGGTCGGTACGCGTGGTCCACCCGCGCGGGGACCTGCCGCCCGCCGTGGCCGCACTCCTGCGCCACATCACGCGGCGGTGACCCGGCCGGGTCGGGTCGGCGGCCGGGTCGACCTGGGCGACTCCCCCGGTTACTCGGGCCAGTCCGAGCCCTTGATGACCTCGACGAAGTCCCCGCGCACGAAGCCGGGCGAGAAGTGGGCCAGCACGTCCGCCTTGACGTTGCCGAAGGTCGTGTCGGGGCGGTCCTCGATGCCCTCGGTGAAGGCGGCGAGGATGCGGTTCTTGAAGTCGGGGCGGGGGTGGGCCGCGACGACGGCCGCGCGCTGCTCGTCGGAGACGGCGTGGTAGCCGATCCCCAGGACGTCCAGTTCCACACCGCGGGTGACCAGGGCCACCTCGGGCGCCATGTGCAGCGGGATCTCCGGGGTGGTGTGCAGGGCGATCGCCGTCCAGACCCGGTCGGCCGGCTCGCCGTCGACGCCGTGCGCGCGCAGGAAGCGGCGGGCCTCGTCGGCGCCGTCGATCTCGAACCGCTGGTCGGTACGGCGGAACCGCTCGGTCAGCCCCAGATCGTGGAACATCGCGCCCACGTAGAGCAGTTCGGGGTCGAAGGACAGCCCCTGTTCCCGGCCGCGCAGCGATCCGAACAGGAACACCCGCCGGGAGTGGTCGAACAGCAGGGGTGAGGCGACGTCCCGCACCAGTTCGGTCGCCTCCCGTGCCAGTGCGCTGTCCGGGATCCGTACGTCCGCGATCGTTTCGCTCATGATGCTGCCTTTCTCACTCCGTCGGTCGGTGACCTCCTTCAGAGTCGCGCGGTGACCTATCCTGGCGCCGTGTCCTCACAGCCGTACAACCCACAGATTCAGACATGACGCATCGGGTCGCCTTCCTCGTGTTCGACGGTGTGACGCTGCTGGACGTCAGCGGTCCGCTGGAGGTGCTGATCAAGGCCGGACGGCCTGATCCCCGCTACGAGCCCGTCCTGGTCTCCCCGCGCGGGGGTGATGTCACGACGGCCTCCGGCGTGGTGCTGGCGCGGACGCTGACGGCCGCGGACGCGGGACCGGTGGACACGCTCGTGGTCGCCGGGGCCGACCGGCTCGCCGTGCCACCCGTCGAGGAGGAGCTGCTGGCCGCGGCAGCGGTCCTCGCCGAGCGCGCGTCGCGGGTCGCCTCGGTGTGCACCGGCGCCTTCGTCCTCGCCGAGCTGGGTCTGCTGGACGGACGCAGGGCGACCACCCACTGGCGGCAGGCCGAGGCGCTGGCCCGGCGCCACCCCCGGGTGCGGGTCGAACCGGACGCCCTCCATGTCCGGGACGGCCACTACCTCACCTCCGCGGGTATCAGCGCGGGCATCGATCTGGCCCTCGCCCTGGTCGAGGACGACCATGGGGCGGACGCGGCCCGGGAGGCGGCCCGCGAACTGGTCGTCTTCATGCAACGCCCGGGCGGGCAGTCGCAGTTCTCCACGGCGCTGATGACCCCGCCGGCCCGCAGCGACCTGCTGCGCACCCTGACCACGGCGGTGCTGGCCGACCCCGGCGCCAACCACAGCCTGCCCGCCATGGCCGCGTCCGCCGCCGTCAGCACCCGGCACCTGACCCGGCTGTTCCAGACCGAACTGGACACCACCCCCGCCCGCTGGGTCGAGCGCGTCCGCCTCGACCGCGCGCGCCAACTCCTCCTCGACGGACACAGCGTGACCTCGGCCGCGCAGCGCAGCGGGCTCGGCAGCGACGAGACCCTCCGCCGCGCCTTCGCCCGCCACCTGGGCACCACCCCTACCGAGTACCGCAGGCGCTTCGCCACCACACACCCGCAGCCGTCATAGGGCCGCCAGAAGGCCGTCAGAGGGCAGCTGTTAAGGGCGGCACCGCCCTCACGTCACTCCGAACTCGCGGGCTCGAACCAGGTGGGTTCGTCGGACAGCGCCTGCTTGATCCGGAAGTGGTGGTAGTCGGTCAGCTCGGGCAGGTCGTCCAGCGCGAACCAGCCGACCGCCAGGGACTCGTCGTCGTTCACCCGGGCCTCGCCGCCGAGTGAGCGGCAGAGGAAGGAGAGGTCCATGAACTGGCAGACGTCACCGGTGGGGTAGGTGACCTGCCGCCCGGACCGCACCGCGACCAGCCGCTCGACGGCGACCCGGACGCCCGTCTCCTCCTCCACCTCCCGCGCGATGGCGACCGCGGGCTGCTCACCGGGATCGGGGATGCCGGAGATCAGCGCCCATCGGTGATTGTCGGCGCGCTGCCCGAGCAGGACCCTGCCCTCGTCGTCGAAGACGACGGCGCTGACGCCGGGCAGCCACAGCAACTGGTGACCGGCCGAGGCACGGATCTCACGGATGAAGTCAGGAGTAGCCATGTCCCCGACCCTAACCGGGAGTTGATGCCCCTCCCGCGCCGAGCGGGGAGCATGTGCCCGGCGTACGGCTACGCGTCACCGGCGCGTCGCCCGCGCACACCGGAGGCGATCGCCCAGCCCAGTCCGCCCGCGGCGATCAGCACCAGCGCGATCTCGGGCAGGATGCCGAGCCGGGTGGCCGGCGTCTGCGACGAGCGCAGCGGAACCTTCTGCACGAGGTGGTCGGCGACGAACATGCCGGTCTTCTGGGTGATCTTCCCGTCCGGCATGATGATCGCGCTGACGCCGCTGGTGACGGGCACGGTGACGGTCCGGCTGTGCTCGACCGCCCGCACCCGGGACATCGCGAGCTGCTGGTAGGTCATCTCGCTGCGGTCGAAGGTGGCGTTGTTGCTGGGTACGGAGATGATCTGGGCGCCGTCGGTGACCTCGGAGCGCACGGCCCAGTCGAAGGCGGCCTCGTAGCAGGTGACCAGCCCGACCTTGGTGCCTGCCATGTCGAACACGCCCGGCTTGGTGCCCCGGCTGAAGTCCTGGCGGACCATCGAGGTCCAGTCGCTGTTGATCGCGCCGATCAGGGAGCGCAGCGGCAGGTACTCGCCGAAGGGCTGGATCTGCCGCTTGTCGTAGGTGTCGGTGGGGCCCTGCACCGGGTCCCACAGGATCTGCTCGTTCCAGAGCTTGCCGTCGCGCTCGACGACGCCGCCGACCGAGATGGGGACGCCGATCGCCTTCGCCGCCTTGTCGATGACGGCGCGCGCGTCGGCGTTGGCGAACGGGTCGACGTCGGAGGAGTTCTCCGGCCACAGCACGAAGTCCGGCTTGGCGATCTTGCCGGCCCTGACCTCGGCGGCCAGGCGTTCCGTCTCACGCGCGTGGTAGTCGAGCACGGCCCGCCGCTGGGCGTTGAACTCCAGTCCGGCGCGCGGCACATTGCCCTGGATGACCGCGACGGTCGCGTAGCCGTCCTCGGCCTTGTCGCTGACCAGCGTGCGCGCCGCCAGCGCGCCGACCACCGGCACGGCCACACTCAGCAGGGCCACGGCCGCTGCGGACCGCCGTACGGTCCGGGTGCGCCGGCCGTCGATGCCGAGCCGTACCGCCTCGTAGAGGCCGAAGCCGCACAGGACGACGGCGAAGCTGAGCACCGGGGTGCCGCCCACCGCGGCGAGCGGCAGGAAGATGCCGTCGGCCTGGCCGAACGCGATCTTGCCCCAGGGGAAGCCGTGGAAGGGCACACGCGCGCGTGCCGCCTCGCCCGCGATCCACAGGGCGGCCGCCCACAGGGGCCAACCAGGCAGCTTCGACACGGCGGCGACTCCCATGCCGACCAGCGCGACGAAGACCGCCTCGGCCGCGACCAGCGCGAGCCACGGTCCGGGGCCGACCTCCACGCCCGTCCACACCAGCAGCGGCAGCAGGAAGCCCAGACCGAAGAGGTAGCCGAGACCGAACGCGGCCTTCCAGCCCCGGCCGCGCAGCACCCAGCCGAATCCCGCGAAGGCCGGCAGGGCCAGCCACCACAGGGTGCGTGGCGGGAAGCTGACGTAGAGCAGCACTCCGGAGAGCGCGGCGACGAGGGCCGGGACGAGGCGTACGAGCCGTGCCACGCCTGACGCGCGCGTGGTCTCGGGCTGCGACGTGTCCGACTCGTCCACGGAGGTTGCGGTGGCGGTCACTCGGGGAGTGTACGGCGGGTGACCTTGGCGCCGACAGCGCGGTCCGGATGGCGGCACCGGGCGTCACCAGGCGCGACCCCCGAATCGTTCGTGCACATCTCTGCCCAACTCATCCACAAAACGTCCATCAACCGTTACGGTGTGCCGGAGCCTCCGTCAACCGCCGGATGACGGGCCGAGCGAGGTCCGGGGGCGCTGACCGGGTGGGGGCTGGGTGGGTTCCACTGGGATGACGTCTGTGGCCGGTCCTGGGGAGGACGGCGAGAGACGAAACGTTTCGGACGCGGCGGGCGTGGTGGTACTGGGGGCCTGTGCCACCTGGTCCCTGATCACGGCCGGCGCTCATGACGGCCGCCCCGAGGGCGTGCTGCTGGCGATCCTGGCCGTGGCCGCCGGCTATGCCGTGGGGCGGATCTGCGGGGCGCTGGTGCCGGTCGCCGCGCCGTGCGCGGGAGCGCTGGCCGGGGTGGTGCTCCTGGTGGCCGTGCCCCATCTCGCACCGGGCCCGCAGATCGACGCCCCGCTCGGGCACGCCGGTGCCACCGCCGCCCTGCTGACGCTGTGCACCGGTGCCGCGTGCTGTGCGGCCTGGGCGGCGCAGGCGCCGGGCGTACGGTTCGCCCTGGGCACGCTGGGCGCGGGGATCACGGTGACCGCGGCCGTCGTCGGCTCGACCACCGGATTCATCACCTGCACCGGCGTCCTGCTCTGCTCACTGGCCGCCGGCCGGATGCGCGGCCGGGGTCTGGGCATCGTGGGACTGGCCCTGGCCGCGGCGTTGGTGACCGGTCTGGTCTGGGCGCTCGCCGGCAACGCGGTGCCCGAGGGCCTGGACGACTCGCTGGCGGCCCAGTTGACCGGGCACCGCATCGAGCTGTGGCACGACGCGTTGGAACTGGCCCGCCACAACGCGGGCCTGGGCGTCGGCCCGGGCCGTTTCGGCGAGTTGAGCACGACGGCGACCCGCACGCTGCTCTCGGACGGCAAGCCGCACTCGGCGCCCCTGCAACAGGCGGCGGAGGAGGGCGTGGTGGGCGTCGCCCTGCTGGCGGCGGCCTTCTGCTGGGTGCTGTACGCGCTGTGGCGCTCGCCGCGCCCCACGCCGGTCGTGCTCACGGCGGGCGCGGCCCTGACCGGCCTCGCGGCCATCGCCTCCATCGGCAACGCCCTGAGCTTCACCGCGGTGTCGGTCGGCGCGGGCCTGCTCGCAGGCCTGGCCACCGCGAGACCCCTCGCCGACGACTCACCGCACCGGGAGACGCAGGTACGCGGACACCGTGACCGGCTGACGCCCGACTGACCTTGGAGTTCGGCCGTTCGCGCTCAGCGCGTCGAGCCGGGCCGCAGACTGTCCTTGATGGCCCGTACGGCCGCCTCCGCGTTGTCCACGGTGATCGTGAACGTATGACCGTCCCACAGGCTCAGGACGACGCCCTCACCGCGGCGTACGACGACGGCGGTGCCCTTCTCGGGCCGCCAGCGGTAGCCCCAGCCGCCCCACTGACGCGGGGTGACGTGCGCGTCGAACTCCGCGCCCGCCACGTGCGAGAGCGGGATACGGCGGCGCGGCACACCGATGTGGCCGCAGCGCACTTCGAGGGACTCCTTGTCGAGCTTCAGGTCGACGTGCACGAAGGCGAGGGTGCCGAAGATCACCAGCAGTCCGGCCGCGATGCAGCCGACGACGGCCATGGCGAGCGGCGCGACGCCGGACTTCCAGGCGGAGTCGACGGCGAGCTCGATGCCGAGCGCCAGACAGGCCGCACCGCCGAGTGCCAGCAGCCACTGGACCCGGTTGGTGGCGCGTCCGGTCCACAGGTCGGGGTGCTGGGTCTTCTCGGGGTGGGGGTGGTCCCTCATGCCTACGAGATTACTCAGGTTTCGGTGCACGGGTACCGGGTCGCGGAGAGTTACTCCGCCGACCGGGCGGCAGATGGACCGAAGCCGTCCGTTTCGTGCCTGTCGGTCACCGCGCCGGGCTGACCGTCCGGAGCAGCCGGCCTTCCGCGTAGGCGAGGGCGGGCGCGGGCAGCGCGCCTTCCCGTCCGCTCAACAACACCGTCAATGTGCCGGTGGCCGGGGCCTCGGGGGCGGCCTGCTCGCCGATCCGGCGCAGCGCCTGGGCCGCCACGGCGCCCGCGGAGCCGTGCAGGACGAGCCGCGGGCGGTCGGGGCGCTGGACGGCGGCGCGGATGCGCTCGCCGACGAGTTCGTAATGGGTGCAGCCCAGGACGACGGTCGTTACCTCGGGCGGGGTGAGCGCGGCGGCCGCGGCGACGGCGGCGTCGATCGCCTCCTCGTCCGCGTGCTCCACGGCCTCGGCGAGCCCGTGGCAGGGCACCTCGGTGACCGGCACGCCGTCGGCGAAGTCCGCGATGAGATTGCGCTGATAGGGGCTGCCGGTAGTGGCGGGGGTGGCCCAGATCGCGAAGGGTCCGCCGCCGGCCGCGGCCGGCTTGATCGCCGGGACCGTGCCGATCACCGGGATCCCGGGTTCGAGGCGGGCGCGAAGCGCGGGCAGGGCGTGCACGGTCGCGGTGTTGCAGCCGACGATCAGGGCGGCGGGCCGGTGCGCGGCGGCGGCCTCGGCGACGGCCAGGGCGCGCTCGGTGAGGTCCTCGGGGGTCCTGGGTCCCCAGGGCATGCCGTCGGGGTCCAGGGAGAGCACGAGATCGGCGTCGGGTCGCAGCTGCCGTACCGCGGCGGTGGCCGCCAGCAGACCGATTCCTGAGTCCATCAGCGCGATCTTCACCCGGCCACGATAGACGATGGGCCTCTTCGGGCCGGTGGGGTGGGGCAGACTGCGCGGGTGAGCGCCATCGCGTGGATTGCCGTCGTATCACTCGCCGCCTGGCTCTGGTTGCTGCTCTGTCAGGGCTTCTTCTGGCGCACGGACATCAGGCTGCCGCGCCGCGAGGACCCGGACGTGTGGCCGTCGGTCTGCGTGGTCGTCCCCGCGCGCGACGAGGCGGCCGTCCTGCCCGCGAGCCTGCCGTGGCTGCTCGCGCAGGACTATCCCGGGCGGGCGGAGATCTTCCTCGTCGACGACGGCAGCTCGGACGGCACGGGCGACCTGGCTCGCGAACTCGCCCGCACGCACGGCGGGCTGCCACTGACCGTGGACTCCCCCGGCGAACCCCCGGCGGGCTGGACGGGCAAGTTGTGGGCGGTGCGCCATGGCATCGGTCTGGCACGCGCGCGTGGACCCGAGTACCTGTTGCTGACGGACGCGGACATCGCGCACGCGCCCGACAGCCTGCGGGAGTTGGTCGCCGCCGCCCGCACCGGCGGCTTCGACGTCGTCTCGCAGATGGCGCGGCTGCGGGTGGAGAGCGTGTGGGAGCGGCTGGTGGTGCCGGCCTTCGTCTACTTCTTCGCGCAGCTGTATCCGTTCCGCCGCATCGGCGGCGCACGCACGCGTACGGCGGCCGCGGCGGGCGGCTGTGTGCTGCTGCGCGCCGAGACCGCCGAGCGGGCGCGGATCCCCGACGCCATCCGGCACGCGGTCATCGACGACGTCGCGCTCGCGCGGGCGGTCAAGGGCGGGGGCGGCCGGATCTGGCTCGGCCTTGCCGAGCGGGTCGACAGCGTGCGGCCGTACCCGCGCCTGCACGACCTGTGGCGGATGGTCTCGCGCAGCGCGTACGCGCAGTTGCGGCACAACCCGCTGCTGCTGCTCGGTACGGTCCTGGGCCTGGCGCTGGTCTATCTGGCGCCGCCGGTGACGCTGATCGCGGGCGCGGCCGGCGGGGACACCATCGCCGCTCTCGCCGGCGGTCTGGCCTGGCTGGTGATGACGGGCACGTACGTCCCGATGCTCCGCTACTACCGCCAGCCGCTCCGGCTCGCTCCCCTGCTGCCGTTCACCGCGTTCCTCTACCTCCTCATGACGGTCGATTCCGCGGTGCAGCACTACCGGGGGCGCGGTGCGGCCTGGAAGGGCCGCACGTACGCGCGTCCGGACGCCGTCCCCGACGAGCACGCCCTGTGACGAACCCGGGGGAACGTCACTTCCGGCCGGGAGTCCAGTTCATGCCCCACCCGTAGGCGTAGTCGATGGTCCGCTGCGGGCTGACCCCGCGCTCGGGCACCAGGTAGCGGGCCTCGCGCTGGACGACGAGGTCGTTGCCGGTGTTGGTGATCAGGGCGAGCGCGCACACGGTGGAGGGGACGGTGCACTCGTCGAGCGAGAAGTCGATCGGGGCGCCGTACTGGGGTTGCAGGGTGACCGTGGCGTGCAGGTCGGCGAAGGACCGCGCGCCCTCGTAGATCGTCACGAAGACGAGGATGCGCCGGAAGTCCTGCTTGTGGTCGAGGTTGATGGTGAGGTTCTCGCCGCTCTCGACGGCTCCGCTGCGGTCGTCCCCGTCGAGGTGCAGGTACGGAGGACGGTGCAGCGACCCGAAGGCGTTACCGAGAGCCTGTACGACGCCCTTGCTGCCGTCGGTGAGTTCGTACAGGGCGCACAGGTCGAGGTCGAGGTCCGAGTGGTGGGCGACGGCCCGGCCCCGCTTGCTGCCCCAGCCCGAGAACTGCTTGCGCGTCTGCCAGTTGAGGTTGACCCGCATGGCGCCCGACGTGCCGCCCTGCTTGGTCAGCGAGACCGAGGGGGCGGACTTGGTGAGCGTCACCTTGGTGAGGCGCACGGGAGCGGCGGGCGGTGCCGCCGGGGGTGCGGGCGGCGGCGGCATCGTCACGGGCGGAGCAACGGGCGGGTACGCGGTCACCGGCGGGGCGACGGGCGCTGGCGGCGGAGGCGCGACGGGCTGCGGTGCGGGCGTCGGCGCGGCCTGCTGCGGCTCGTCGACCGTGATGCCGAAGTCCCTGGCGAGCCCCTCGAGTCCGCTGCTGTAGCCCTGGCCGACGGCACGGAACTTCCAGGCGCCCTGGCGGCGGTAGAACTCGCCGAGCACGAAAGCGGTTTCGACGCTCGCGCCGGTGCTGTCGAAGCGGGCGGCCACCGTGTTCTGTGCGGCGTCGCGCACCTCGATGTACAGGCCCGGGACCTGCCCGAACGTGCCGCCGTCGGCGGACGCGACAAGGACGACGGTCTCGATCGCGGGCTCCACGCGCGCGAGGTCGACGACGAGCGTGTCGGTGATGCTGCCACCGGCGTCCCGCTTGCCCTCGTGCCGGACGGCGCCCGACGCGTGCGCGGGCTGGTTGTAGAAGACGAAGTCGCCGTCCGACCTGACCTTGCCGCCCACCAGGAGGAGGGCCGAGGCGTCGGCGTCCGGTACACCCGGTCCGGAACGCCAGCCCAATTCGACGCGCAGGGCCGTCGTCGGCACCGGCACATTCGATCCCTTCGGCATTGACATGACCGCCCCCATCACGTGTCATCGCGCCAGGTCCATGTCCCGGCAGCCCTGTTCGGCTTCTCTACCCGACCAACCTATTCCCCGGGACAGCGAACTCCCATGAGGGGCACAGGATCACTGGTGGTCAACCCCTGGTAACCGGCTCGGAACTCGACCTTTACAGGATCCGTACGCAGGTCTGCGCCCTATTTTGCCGAGTTCGCTCGCATTGGGGGTCCCGCGTCACTGCCGACACGGAAAACAACCCTCTTATCGGTCTCCCCAACCAGCACATCGTGGGCTTAACTTATGTGCCATGACCTCCCCCCGCTCCACTTATGGCGGCGGTTACTACTCCGCCTTCCCGGACACTCCGATCTACGACAGGCTCGTCGCCGAGCGGGGCACCCCGCAGATCGCCCCGATCCGGGTTCCCGCCGCCTACGACGCACCAGGCAGTCACCTGCCCGCGTTGCCGTCGGCACTCCCCGCCCTCCCGGCGGGTCCCTCCCAGTACGGCTATCCGCAGGCGGCCCAGCCGTCTCCGCTCCAGCAGGCTCCCGCGGCGTACATCCCGCCGCAGTCGACCGCCCCGCGCGGTTACCCCGGTCCCCAGCAGCCGCAGCAACAGCGCCCGATGGCACCGGGTACGGGCTACGAGGCGATGCGCCCCGCGGCGCCCCGCCCCGCCCAGTACCAGGACCCGTACAACAACCAGCAGCAGCAGTACCGCGGCGGCGGCTACTAGAGCGTCCTCCCCGATCGCCGTCCGCCCTGGCACGATGGCGTCATGGGGAGCGCACGACTGCAGTCGATCCACATCCATCCGGTCAAGGCGTTCCGGGGCCTCGCGCCCCGGCAGGCCGACGTGGAGCCCTGGGGTCTGGCCGGGGACCGGCGCTGGGTGCTGATCGACGCAGGGGGAAAGGTCGTCACACAGCGTCAGCAACCGCGTCTCGCCCTGGCCGCCGCCGAGCTCGTGCCCGGCGGCGGCGTTCGTATGTCCGCACCCGGCATGGAGCCGCTGACCGTGTCCGTGCCGCGGCCCGTCGGCACGGTGCCGGTGGAGATCTTCCGCGACAAGGTCGAAGGCGTCCTCGCCGAGGACAAGGCGGCGCACGCCTGGTGCAGCGCCTACCTCGACGTCGACGTGCGCCTCGTGCACATGGACGACCCGGCCGTCCGCCGACCCGTCGATCCGGAGTACGCCCGCCCGGGCGAGACCGTGTCCTTCGCCGACGGATACCCGTTGCTGGCCACCACCATCGCCTCTCTCGACGCCCTCAACTCCCTTGTGGCGCAAGGTGATCACTCCGCCGAGGGCCCCTTGCCGATGAACCGCTTCCGGCCGAACGTGGTCCTGTCCGGGACCGCCGCCTGGGCCGAGGACGACTGGACCCGCATCGACATCGGCGAGGTCCCCTTCCGCGTCGCGAAGACGTGCGGGCGCTGTGTCGTGACCACCACCGACCAGCGCACCGCCGACCGGGGCCGCGAGCCGCTGCACACGCTGGGCCGGCACCGCCGCATCGGCGGCAAGCTGGTCTTCGGCCAGAATCTCGTGCCCCTCGCCCGCGGCACGATCCGCGTCGGCGACCCGGTGACGATCGTCGGATAGCCGCCCTTCGGCGCCGTCGGCGGAAAGATCCGGACAAGGCCCGGAGTGCGGGAACCGGGGCCGGGGCCCGGCGCGTTGAGGTTGCGTAAGAAGTTCATGAGAGGTCCCGGCCGCAGGTGATTTCGCTCTCTCTTTGACCGGGTCCGCGCGTGAACGGCGGTCGGCGGAGTTATCACGGAGAGGGAGGGGGTGCGGACGGTGCGGACACTCGGTGGGCTCTGGCGCTGGCGGCGCAATCCGCTGCGCCGCACGACCGATCTGGTCGAGGCCTGGCTGGCTCTGGTGGCCCTGCTGCTGATCCTTTTCGTCGCGCCCGTGGTCGGCGCCCTCGCCGGCGGTGTCGCCCAGGACGCCCTGCAGCAGGCCGTGCGGGACCAACGCAAGGCCCGGCATCTGGTCACGGCCACCGTGGTCCGCAAGCTGGACGACTCACCGATGGACGCCGACCCCGAGACCTCCTCGTCCCGCATGGTGCGCAGCCGCGTCATCGCCGACTGGACCGGCCCGGACGGCACCGCCCAGCACGGCCAGGCCCTGGCGAACCTCAAGGTCCCCCACCGCGGCGACCACTTCGGGATATGGACCGACGCGCACGGCCGGCCGACGGTCCGCCCGCTGGACTCCGCGACGGCGACGACGCACGCGGTCCTGGCCGGGTTCGGCGCCGCCATGTTCACCGCGGGTCTGGTCGAGGCCGCGCGGCGAGTGGTCGTGTGGCGCATGGTCCGTCGCCGGTACGCGCGTTGGGACCAGGCCTGGGACCGGGCGGGTCCGGACTGGGGCCGCACCGGCACCGGCAGTTGACGGCATTCCGGCACTGGTCAACCCACCGGCCGCACGCACGCTACGGTGGACCGGCCGAACGTTGTCGGCATCAACCCGCGTACCACGAGGTGGGGGCACAGCAACGCCATGGCACAGGGCACGGTCCAGGTGACGCACACCGGTACATCGAGGTGGCGGCGCCGCACAGGTGAGTACGCGTCGCTCGCCGCCGCCCTGGAGGCCGCGGCCGACGGGGACGTGCTCACCGTCGCCCCCGGCACCTACCGGGAGAACCTCGTCGTGCAGCGGGCGGTGACCCTGCGCGGCCCCGAGGGCTCCCCCGGCTCGGTGCGGATCGCGCCCCTGGACGGGGTGCCGCTGACCGTGCGCGCCTCGGCCGTGGTGCAGGACCTGCACGTGGAGGGCCAGGACGCGGCCTCCCCCGCCCTGCTCGTCGAGGAGGGCACCCCCGAGCTGACGGACGTCCGGATCGTCACGCGTTCCGCCGCCGGCATCGAGGTGCGCGGCGGCGCCCGGCCAACCGTGCGGCGCTGCACGGTCGACAACCCGGCCGGCGTCGGCATCGCCGTACTCGACGGCGGGGGCGGGGTGTTCGAGGAGTGCGAGATCGTCTCCGCCGGCCAGGCGGGCGTCTCGGTCCGCGGCGGCGGGCACCCGCGCCTGGAGCGCTGCCGGATCCACCACGCCTCGGGCTCGGGCCTGACGGCGACCGGGGAGAACTCCGCGCTGGAAGCGGTGGGTTGTGAGATCTACGAGGTCCGGGGCAGCGGCGTCCAGGTCACCGGCCGCGCCACCGCGCACCTCACGGACTGCGATGTGCACCGCACCACCGGGGACGGCGTCACGCTCGACACGGACGCGGTGCTGACCCTGGCCGACTGCCGCATCCACGACATCCCGGAGAACGCGGTCGACCTGCGCTCCCGCTCGGTGCTCACGCTGACCCGCACGACGGTGCGTCAGTTCGGGCGCAACGGCCTGTCGGTGTGGGATCCGGGCACGCGCGTGGACGCCAACCAGTGCGAGATCTTCGACAGCACCGGCGATTACCCGGCCGTCTGGGTCAGCGACGGCGCCACCGCCGTACTGGACTCCTGCCGCGTGCACGACGTGCCGGACGCGCTGTTCGTCCTGGACCGCGGCTCGCGGGCGGACGTCGTCGACAGCGACATCTCGCAGGTGCGCAACACGGCCGTGTCGGTGAGCGACGGCGCCACCGCGCAGCTCGACGACTGCCGGATCCGGGACGCGGCGACGGGTGCCTGGTTCCGCGACCACGGCAGCGGCGGCACGCTCAACAACTGCACCGTGGACGGCACCCAGACCGGCGTGATCGTCACCAAGGGCGCCGACCCCACCATCGAACGCTGCACGGTGGACTCGCCGGCCGAGGCGGGCTTCTACGTGTCGGCGGGCGGACGGGGCAGCTTCCTCAACTGCCGGGTGACGGGCAGCGGCGGCTACGGTTTCCACGTGATAGACGGCTGCCGCGCGACACTGCGCAAGTGCCGCACGGAGCGCTGCGCGCGCGGTGGGTACGAGTTCGCGGACGCCGGCCCGGACGCCGGCGCCGGCACGGGTCCCGTCGTGGAGGACTGCACCAGCGACGAGAGCGCGAGCCTGCGGGAGACGGCAGTCGAGGGCGCGGGCCAGTCCGCGGGTCTGCTGGGCGCGATCCCCGGGCAGCGCGCGGGCGAGCAGGAACCCCTGGCCCCCGCCGCCGCGGAGCCGGAGCAGCCCGTGCGGACCTCGCAGTCCGTGATGGGTGAACTCGACGCACTGGTGGGCCTGGAGAGCGTCAAGCGCGAGGTGCGGGCGCTCACCGACATGATCGAGGTCGGCCGACGCCGCCAGCAGGCGGGCCTCAAGGCGGCCTCCGTCAAGCGCCACCTGGTCTTCACCGGCTCGCCCGGCACCGGCAAGACGACGGTCGCCCGGCTCTACGGCGAGATCCTGGCCTCTCTCGGTGTGCTGGAGAAGGGGCATCTGGTCGAGGTGTCCCGCGTCGACCTGGTCGGCGAGCACATCGGCTCGACGGCGATCCGCACCCAGGAGGCCTTCGACCGGGCGCGCGGCGGCGTGCTGTTCATCGACGAGGCCTACGCGCTGTCCCCGGAGGACTCAGGCCGGGACTTCGGCCGGGAGGCCATCGACACGCTGGTGAAGCTGATGGAGGACCACCGGGACGCCGTCGTGGTGATCTGCGCGGGCTACACGGCGGAGATGGAGCGGTTCCTGTCGGTCAACCCCGGTGTGGCGTCGCGGTTCTCGCGGACCATCACCTTCGGCGACTACGGCCCCGAGGAGCTGCTGCGGATCGTGGAGCAGCAGACCGAGGAGCATGAGTACCGGCTGGCGCCGGGCGCGTCGGAGGCACTGCTGAAGTACTTCACGGCGATCCCGAAGGGCCCGGCGTTCGGCAACGGCCGTACCGCCCGCCAGACCTTCGAGGGCATGGTCGAGCGGCACGCGAGCCGGGTCGCCCAGCTCGCCGAGCCGAGCACGGACGACCTGACCCTCCTCTACGCCGAGGACCTGCCCGAGTCGGCCTGAGCCGGCGCCCCGGCCTCGGGGCGCGGGGCCGGCAGGTCGGGCATGAGCCGGGCCAGCAGCCGCTCCCGCTCCTCGGCGAACGCCGGGTCCGCCTGGTAGTCGGAGTGGCCCAGGACGGGTGCGGGCAGCGGGTGCAGCGCGGTGCGGCCGTAGGCGAGCGGGTCCTTCAGCGGGCCGCGGTCGACTTCGGGGCCGCAGTCACCGGGCAGGCCGACCGGGCCGCCGATGGGATCGGTGAGCCGGTAGAGGTTGCGCCAGCAGTCGACGTCCTGGTGCAGGGAGCTGAGCGCGGCCGGTCCGAAGTGGGCCGGGAACCAGCGGCCGTAGAGGCGCTCCAGCGGTGAGCCGTAGGTCAGCAGGGCTACCCGTTTGCGGACAGCGGGTTTGAGCTGCCAGGCCGCGGCGGCGGCGAGCACGCTGCCCTGCGAGTGCCCGGACAGGACGAGCCGGCCGCCGGTGGCGCGGGTCCAGGTCGCCATGCGCCAGGTCAGGTCGGGCACCGCGCGCTCGGCGTAGCAGGGCGGCGCGAAGGGGTGGGCGGCGCGCGGCCAGAAGGTGCCGACGTCCCACAGGATGCCGATGGTGCGCCGCGCGGAGGCGTCCTTGTAGGCGCGTCGGCCCCAGGTGACGAAGAGTATGAAGCCGAGTCCGATCAGCCAGGAGCCGAGCGCCTGGGCGGTCTGGGCGGCGCCGTGCACGAAGGCGTACGCGGGCTCCGCGGCCTGGGCCGGTGCCTTGTCGGTGGTGAACGCCCCGATCAGGGAGCCCGCGCCGAGGACGAGGGTCGTGGTGGAGACGACGGCGACGACGAGGGGGCCGCGGTCGGTGAGCGTGGCCATCGCGCGCGTGGTGGCGATCTTGCGGGTGCGCGCGGTGTCCTTGGGCTCCCCCGCGTAGTCGAGTTCGATGGTGCCCATCGCCGCGCGGCGCAGCAGCCAGGCCCGCCATCCCAGTCCGCCGCACAGCACGAGCAGGACGAGGATCAGCACGGGGATCATCGATGCCTGCCAGGTCAGAAGGACCGGCGGCCCCGCGATGGAGGTGCCGGTGCCGTCGAGCCAGTCGGAGACCCGCTGGGAGACTCCACCGGACATGACCCCGCCGAGGGCGCAGGCGAGCATCGCGACGGCGGGTCCGCCCAGGCCGCGCATGGCGGCGCGCGGGTCGGGGCGCGTGCGGTGCAGCACGCGCGCGACGACGGCCAGCGCGATCACCAGGCCGCCCTGGACCAGGGTGATGGCGCCGAAGGTGGTGTCGCCGGGCAGACGGCCTGCGGAGACCCATCCCGGGCGCTCCCAGCCGGCGTAGACCGCGGAGAGCACGAGCAGGGCGAGCGCGCCGAGCGGCAGGCGCCGTACCAGGTGTTTGTCGAGGTGGCGGTCGATGAAGTGCTCGCTGCGGCCGCGGCGGCAGACCACCCACACCACTCCGAAGGCGGTAGCCAGGATCGCCGCGACGAGGAAGCGGCCCAGCGTGTCGAGGAGGGTGGAGCCGCCGGGCTCCCGGTCGAAGCGGGCCGCGGTCGTGGCGAGCGCGGCGGCGACCGTCAGCAGCCCGGCCGCGGTGTGCGCGGCGCGGAGCCGGGCCACCAGTCGGCGGCCGTACCAGAAGCCGGGCCGGCCCAGGGCCGTGCCGTCGGTGTCCTCCTCGGGCTCGGCCTTGCGGGAGATCGGCTGCTGGGACTCGTAGGCGCTCCAGGTGCGCCGGGAGAGGTACCAGAGCAGGCAGGTGAGCGCGGCGGGTACGACGGCCGCGAGGGCGAGCCGGCGGCCGGGGTCGCTCCACCAGCCGTGGTGCGAGGTGTCGGGCGACAGGAAGCCGAGCCAGGAGTGCTGCTCGGCGCACGCGTGCGTGCCCGCGCACTGCCAGGCGGCGAGGTCGAGGGCGACCTCACAGGCCGCGGCGACCAGCAGGACCGTCAGGGTCAGTCCGATCAGCCGCACCAGCAGCCCGTACAGCCGCACCACCTTCCGGTGGCCCTGTGCGCCGGGGCGCATCCAGTGCGCGAGGTTGACCACCATGAACGGCAGCAGCAGGAGCCACAGGGCGCGGGCGCTGTTGCCGGAGGTGAGGTTGCACCAGACGTACGCCTCGGGCACCGGTTGGCCGCGCTGGTCGTCGGGTCGGTTCTCCGCGTCGACGTCCTCGGCGCGCCGGAATACGGCCGCCGTGCCGTCGCCGCTGATCCGCACCGTGCGCGGATCGTCGAGCATCTTCTCGGGCGTGGTGCCGCCCACGCCGTGGACCAGGAGTTCCAGAGCCGTTCCGGCTTCCTCCGGTTGTGCGCCGGGGCGCTCGGGCCCACCGGTCGCGGGACGTTCCTCCACCCGTTCCTTTGCACGCTGCACTGTTCGCACTTCCCCCGTGACGCGCCATCCGCTGTTGTAGTGCGGGCAGTAAGGATGGCCGTTTTCGACCCCGCCCACACCTGCTGTCACCGAATCTCCCCGATCCGTGTGACAAGCGAGGAACGCGTGCGCCGCAAGTGACATGTGCGCGGCGGGCGACCGGTGGCGCCGGTGACCGCGACCCGTGCGAGGATGGGACGCCCACGCACCGGGGCCGGGGAGAACGTCGTGGTCGGAGCGGGTGCGCGGGGCGTGTCGGACGGCATGAGGCGAAAGGACCGGAGCGTACGTGAGTGAGAATCAGAACCTCCTCGCGGAGCAGCGGCGCGCCCTGATCCTGGACGAGGTTCGGCGCCGGGGCGGGGTTCGGGTCAACGAGCTGACGCGGAAGCTCGGCGTGTCGGACATGACGGTCCGCCGCGATCTGGACGCGCTCGCCCGCCAGGGTGTGCTGGAGAAGGTGCACGGCGGCGCGGTGCCCGTCGTGGAGGCGAGTACGCACGAGCCCGGTTTCGAGGCCAAGTCCGGCCTGGAGCTGTCGGCCAAGGAGGACATCGCGCGCTCGGCGGCCCAGCTGGTGGCACCGGGTACGGCGATAGCGCTGTCGGGCGGTACGACGACGTACGCGCTGGCGCATCAACTGCTGGACGTGCCGGACCTCACCGTGGTCACCAACTCGGTGCGGGTCGCCGATGTCTTCCACGCGGCGCAGCGCACCTCGGGCCCCCGTCAGGGCGCGGCCACGGTGGTGCTGACCGGCGGAGTGCGCACGCCCTCCGACTCGTTGGTGGGTCCGGTGGCCGACCAGGCCATCGCGGCGCTCCACTTCGACGTGCTGTTCCTCGGTGTGCACGGGATATCGGTCGAGGCCGGCCTGTCGACGCCGAACCTCGCGGAGGCGGAGACCAACCGGCGGCTGGTGCAGTCGGCACGGCGGGTCGTGGTGGTCGCCGACCACACCAAGTGGGGTGTCGTGGGCCTGAGTTCCTTCGCCGCGCTGGAGCAGGTCGACACGCTGGTGACGGACGCCGGGCTGCCGGGCTCCGCGCGCGCGGAGATCTCCGAGCATCTGCGGCGACTGATGGTGGCGGGCGAGCCGGAGGACTGATCCCGCACGTCGGGCGGATCTCAGGCAGTGCAGACATCTGACGAGCCGCCAGCTATCGTGACGCTGCCCGGTCAACCACCCTCCGCCGCCAAGGGGGTTCTCGTCCATGGCTCGCCAACTGCGCCCAGAGGGGCTCGACTTCGTCGAGACCGCACCCGTACGTCTCGTGTTCGCCCGGGAGATCTCCGCCGCCCCCGAGGCGGTGCACCGCGCCCTCGCCGAGGACGTGCCGGGGTGGGCGGAGTGGTTCCCGGGCGTGAAACGGGCCCGGCCGCTCGGCGACGGCACCCGGCGCGAGGTGTGGCTCACGGGTGGCGGGCACTTCGAGGAGACGGTCCTCGCGGCGAAGGAGCCTGAGCTGTACGCCTACCGCGTCGACTCGAGCAATGCTCCGGGGGTGCGGGCCCTGGTGGAGGAGTGGCGATTGCTGCCGTCCGGTACCGGTACGCGCGTGCAGTGGACCTTCGCGGCGGACGGTTCGGCTCCGCTCCGGCTGGTCCTGAAGGGGTCCCGGTCGGCTCTGGGGCGCGCTTTCCGGGGCGCGGTCACGTCACTGGACCGTCGGCTCGCCTCTTAGGCCCTCGGCAGCCCAGACGCCCGTCTTCAGGAGCGAGTCGATCGCCGTCGTGTACGGCTCGATGTCCATGCCCTGCTCGGCCAGCCACGCGTCCGAGTAGTACTTGTCCAGATAGCGGTCGCCCGGGTCGCACAGCAGTGTCACCACGCTCCCCCGGCGGCCCTCGGCCACCATCTCGGCGACGATCTTCAGGGCGCTCCACAGGCCGGTCCCGGTGGAGCCGCCCGCCTTGCGGCCGATGGCCCGCTCCAGGGTGCGCACCGCGGCGACGCTGGCCGCGTCCGGGACCTTCATCATCCGGTCGACCGCGCCCGGCACGAAGCTCGGTTCCATACGGGGGCGGCCGATGCCCTCGATGCGGGAGCCGCAGTCGCATGTGACGTCCGGGTCGCCGGTGGTCCAGCCCTCGAAGAAACAGGAGTTCTCCGGGTCGGCCACGCAGATGCGCGTATCGCGCTGGGTGTAGTGGACGTAGCGCGCGATGGTCGCCGAGGTGCCGCCCGTGCCGGCCGTGGCCACGATCCACGCGGGTTCCGGGAACCGCTCCAATTCCAGCTGGCGGAACATGGATTCGGCGATGTTGTTGTTGCCGCGCCAGTCCGTGGCCCGTTCCGCGTAGGTGAACTGGTCCATGTAGTGGCCGCCGGTCTCGGCCGCGAGGCGGGCGGATTCCTCGTACATTTTGCGTGAGTCGTCCACGAAGTGGCACTGCCCGCCGTGGAATTCGATGAGACGGCACTTCTCGGCGCTGGTCGTGCGGGGCATGACGGCGATGAAGGGGACGCCGATCAGCCCCGCGAAGTAGGCCTCGGAGACGGCCGTCGAACCGCTGGACGCCTCGATCACCGGGCGCCCCGGCCGGATCCAGCCGTTGCACAGCCCGTAGAGAAAGAGGGAACGCGCCAGGCGGTGCTTGAGGCTGCCGGTGATGTGGGTCGACTCGTCCTTGAGGTACAGGTCGATGCCCCACTCCTCGGGCAGCGGGAACCTGAGCAGGTGCGTGTCGGCCGAACGGTTGGCATCCGCCTGGACCTTGCGGACGGCCTCTTTCAGCCAGGCGCGGTAGTCGGCGTCGCTGTGGTCGACGTCGAGGGTCACGCCGGTCCGGGTCTGCTGTGGGGTGGTCACGGCGGGGCTCCTTCTGCTTCGCGCCGACGGCGCCTCGCGCGGCCGACACACCGATCATATGCACCTTCCGCACGCTTCTCACCTGCATAAACGCTTCTTTGGGCAGCCCAAAGGCCGCCCTGGGGCACGGTGGTACGCGGCATGGGGCGCATTCGCGCGAGTGCTCCGGGTGCCGGGCTCACGGTGTCCAGGCGCACTGGTGCTCGACGCCGGGGGCGGGCAGACTTCGCCGAAGGGGACGCACACTGGATCACGAGACGAGCTGGATCACCGAACCGGCCGGATCAAGACCCGTGCGGGGTCACGGTCCGGCGCACCGGACGCACACGAGGGGGCGGAGCGGCATGGCGGAGCCCGAGTTCACGGCCAAGGGCGTGGGGATAGGGAAGCGGCTGCGTTCGCTCACCCGGGCCGGACAGGTCCGGATCAGCGACGGCCGACTGGAGTTGCTCACCAGCTACGGCAGCGAGATCGACAGCGCGCCGGTGCAGGCGGTACGCGCCTCCAGGCCCTGGTTCGCGCCCGACGGCCGGGCGCTCGCGGACCTGAACGGCAAGCGGTACCTGCTGACCCTCGGTGACCACGATCCCGCCCCCGGCGAACCGGGACCGCCCGCGGCCCGCCGGTTCATCGAGGCCGTGCGCAAGGCCGCGCGGCGCGGCGGCTGACCGCTTCGACGGACAGCCGGCCGACCTCGGCCCGGACGGGTGGCCCATCGCGAGTTGCGGTACCTCACCCCCTGCGTCACGCTGTTACCACGTCACTCTGGGTTTACCGGCGATAACGCTGCGAACCAGCCCGCCGGACACGACAGCAGACGGCCGTTTTTGCCGGGGCCCCTGCTGGATCCGAACTCCGTGTTCTTCCGGACCATCTCAGTCGGGGAGTCGCAGCCGTGATCAGTCACCCAAGCAGGCACTGCACGGTGGAGCTCCATGCCCTGCCGTCGCGGATCGGCCAGGTCCGCAGAATCGTATCGGCGCAGTTGCGCTACTGGCATCTGGATCCCTTGATAGACCACGCCGCGCTCGGCGTGACGGAGCTGTTGACCAACGTCCACCGGCACGCGCAGCCCGACAAGCTGTGCACGGTGGAGATCGAGCTGCTGCTCGACCGGCTGACGGTCTCCGTGCACGACCACGATCCCCGGCTGCCCGAGGTACGGGACGTGGACCCCTCCTCCACCAGCGGGCGCGGGCTCGCCATGGTGGCCGCGGTGAGCGAGAGCTGGGGGGTACGGGCGAACGGCGAGTCGGGCAAGGTCGTCTGGTTCACCCTGCCCGCCGCGCAGCCGCCGGCCGCCACCCCTGCGCGTATGCCGCGACGGGTGACCGAGAAGCCGGCCCAGCGCTTCGCGGATGTCGAACACGGGGTCGATGTCCGTCGGGCGGCGCATGCCGCCGCTCGGTCCGCCGTCGCGGGGTGAGCGGAGGAGCCGGTCGCTCCTCCGCTCGTCCTGTGGGCACGCTCGGGCTCGCCCGCCCCCTCGGCAGGCGCTCCCGGGCTCTCCCCCTCACCCGGCAGGTCCTCCCGGGCTGTCCCGCGCACCCGGCAACCCTCCCTGGCTCCCCCGCTCACTCACTCCGTGGCGATCGCCCGCAGTACGTCCAGGCGGGCCGCCCGCCGCGCCGGGCGCCAGCCTGCCAAGGCGCCGGCCGCGAGTCCCACCAGGGCCACGATCAGCAGCTGCCGGGGCGGGATCGCGAAGGCGAAGGCGCTGTCGCTCGCGCCGTCGGAGGCCTTGACCAGGACCCAGCCGAGGAAGGCGCCCAGGGCGAGGCCGCCGACCGTGCCGAAGGCCGCCACGAGGACCGACTCCCAGCGGACCATGGCCCGCAGTTGGGACCGGGTCTGCCCGACGGCTCGCAACAGGCCCAGTTCGCGGGTGCGTTCGTGGATCGCCAGGGTCAGTGTGTTGGCGATGCCCAGGAGCGCGATGAGGACCGCGAGGGCCAGCAGCGCGTAGACCAGGGTGAGCATCATGTCGATGCCGCCGGCCGAGGACTGCGCGTACTCGTCGCGGGTCTGCACCTCCGGGTTGCCGTAGACGTCCGCGACCTTCTGCACGGCCGCCTTGCCCGCGTCGGTACTCACGCCGTCCTTGAAGGAGACCGCGACCAGGGTGTCGGAGTCCTGGGTGCGGTGCGGAGCCCAGGCGGCACGGGTGATGACGTAGTCCCCCGCGAGCTCCGACCGGCCGTAGACCGCGCGGACCGTGAAGGTCTCCTTCTTGCCGTCGGTGAAGGTGAGTCGGGCCTCGTCACCGGTGGCCAGGTGCTGCTTCTCGGCCTCGCTCCTGGTGAGGGCGATGCCGTCGGTGCCGAGCGCGCTCATCGAGCCGTCGACCTTGCCCAGGTCGAAGGTGCGTTGCAGGGCCGACGGGTCGGTGACCGTCAACGCCCTTCCCTTGCCGTCGACTTCGGCGACCCCGCGGCCCAGGCCCACAGCCGTGTCGACCTCGGGCAGCTCCTGGACGGCTCCGGCGAGGCGGGGGCTGAGTCCGCTGCCGCCGGCGCCGAACGACGGTGTGCTCACGGCAACGTCGCCCGCGAAGGAACGGGACACGGTCTGGTCCATGGTGGCCTTGAGCGAGGCCCCGAAGACGGTGAACAGGGCGACGACGGCCACACCGATCATGAGGGCGCTCGCGGTCGCGGCCGTCCGCTTGGGGCTGCGCAGCGCGTTGCGCCGGGCGAGTCCGCCGGTGACCCCGCGCAGCTTGTCCAAGGGGCCACCCAGGACGCGTACGGCCGTCGAGGAGGCGACCGGGCCGAGGACCACGAAGGCGACCAGGGCCAGGACGGCGCCAAGTCCCGCCAGCCAGAGGGACGGTGAGACCAGCACGCCGGTGAGGGTCGCGGTGACGGCGAGGGAGCCCAGGACCGCTCCGGTGACCGCACGCGTGCGGGAGGCGCCGGAGGAGTCGACGGCGGTCTCGCGCAGGGCCGCCAGCGGGGCGGTGCGTCCGGCGCGGGCGGCGGGCAGGAGCGCGGAGCCCAGGCAGACCACGATGCCCACGACGAGCGGCAGCGCCATGGACAGCGCGCTGATCACCAAGTCGCTCTTGGGGAACGGGAATCCGATCGCCGGGAAGAGTGCCTGCAACCCGGCCGCGATACCGATGCCGCCCGCCAGACCGGCGAGCGAGGCGGTCACGGCCACGACGGTCGCCTCGACCAGGGTGGCGGCGGTGACCTGCCGACGGGAGGCGCCGAGGGCGCGCAACAGGGCGTTCTCACGCGTGCGTTGGGCGACGACGATCGCGAAGGTGTTGTGGATGGAGAAGGTCGCGACGAGCAGGGCGATGCCGGAGAAGACCAGCAGGAAGGTGGTGAAGATGGTCAGGAACTGGCTGGAGATCATGTCGGTGTTCTCCTGCGCCGACTCCTGACCGGTGATGGCCTCAACCCCGTTGGGCAGTACGGGAGTCAGCCGGTCGACGAGTTCCTTCTCGCTCACTCCGGGGCCGGCCCGCACCTTAACGCTGGACGCCTCGCCGGGCCTGGCCGTGAGGTACTTCTCCGCGTCGGCGCGGGTCATGCCGGTGAACGTCACCTGGGCCATGCCGTCCTCGCCGCCGAAGGTCGCGAGGCCGACGATCCTCACCTGGACCGGGTCCGGGGTGCGCAGGGTGGTCGTGTCACCGATCTTCAGGTCGCCCTTGTCGGCGGCCCCTCGGTTGACCACGACCTCGCCGGACTTCGACGGGGCGCGGCCTTCGGCGAGTTGGTACGGGTTGAGCTTCGGGTCGGCGATCCAGTTGCCGGCGAGGGTGGGCGGGCCCTGACCGCCGATGGGCTTGCCGTTCTTGCCGACCAGCTGGCCCGCGCCCTGGATCTCGGGCTCGGCGGAGGCGACACCGGGCACCTTCGCGAGGGTGTCGGCGAGGCCCGTGGCGACCGGCTGGCGTACGCCCTCCCTCTCACCCGGTGTGGTGATGGCGTCCGCGCTGCGGACCACGGCGTCCGTGCCGCTGGTCGCGTTGCCGAACATGGTGTCGAAGCCGGCGCGCAGGGTGTCGCCCATGACGAGGGTGCCGGCCAGGAAGGCGACGCCGAGGAACACGGCGAGGAAGGTGCCGGCGAAGCGCCGCTTGTGGGCGCGCAGGGAGGACACGCTCAGGCGGACGGAGGCGTTCATGACGGCACCTCGAAGGCTTTCATACGGTCCAGGACCCTGTCGGCGGTCGGGGCTTCCATCCGGTCCACCAGGCGCCCGTCGGCGAGGAAGACGACCTCGTCGGCGTGGGCGGCGGCGACCGGGTCATGGGTGACCATGACGACGGCGCGGGACGTCTGGCGCGCGGTGCGGCCGAGCAGGCCGAGAACCTCACCGCCCGCGCGGGAGTCGAGGTTTCCGGTCGGCTCGTCGGCGAAGACGACGTCGGGCTGTCCGGCGAACGCCCGTGCCACGGCGACGCGTTGCTGCTGCCCGCCGGAGAGTTCGGAGGGCCGGTGGTGGAGACGGTCACGCAGACCGACGACGTCGATCAGCGCGTCGAGCCACTCCGTGTCGCCCTTGCCGGCGCCTGCCAGGTCGAGCGGCAGCCTGATGTTCTCCTCGACGGTGAGCGTGGGCACCAGATTGAAGGCCTGGAACACGAAGCCGACGCGGTCGCGGCGCAGGAGGGTCAGGCGGCGGTCGTCCAGCGTGCCCAGGTCGGTGTCGCCGATCCAGGCGACGCCGGAGGTGAGCGTGTCGAGGCCGGCCGCGCAGTGCATGAGCGTGGACTTGCCGGAGCCCGAGGGCCCCATGATCGCGGTGAAGCGGCCGACCGGGAAGTCGACGCTCACCCCGTCCAGGGCCCTCACCTCGGTGTCGCCGCGGCCGTAGACCTTCACGGCCTCGACGACCCGGGCGGCCGTCCGCGTGGCGGTCGCGGTGGTCATGCGGCACCGCCCTTGCCCGCCGTGCGGCCGAACTGCTCGTCCAGGACGGACAGCCGGCGCCAGTACTCGTCCTCGTCGATCTCACCGGCCGCGAAGCGCCGGCCGAGCACGGCGAGGGGCGAGTCGCCCGAGGGGCGCGGGTCCTCGAACGCGCGCCACGGTCCACCCCGCCGGCCGCGCCAGACGGTGCGGCGCAGCAGCGTGACGGCGCCGACCACGACGGCCGCCCAGATCAGCGGGAAGAACAGGATCCACGGGCCGGGTCCGTTGCCGTTCCAGTTCGCGAGAGTCTGCATGTCGATTCATCTCCTTCAAGAGCCTCAGAGAGGTTCGTCGCCCCGGAGGGGGCTTGCGGTGATGTATCGAGACTGGCCGCGGGGAGGGGCCCGGGTCGTCGTACGGCCAGCGGCAGTGGGCGTACCTCCCGGGGAGTACGCCGGTGCATCGCGGCTGCTCCCGGCGGGCCGTGGCGGTCTACGGAAAGGGTCTCGACTTCTGTAACTACTAGTATGTACAGTCACCGCATGAGCACCCCGGAGCGCCTGATCGAGTCCACCCGTGAGTTGCTGTGGGAACGCGGTTACGTGGGCACCAGTCCCAAGGCGATCCTGGAGCGCGCCGGCGCCGGACAGGGCAGCATGTACCACCATTTCAAGGGGAAGCCGGATCTCGCCCTGGCGGCGATCCGCCGGACGGCCGATGAGTTGCTGGCTACCGCCGAGGGAGTACTCGACGGTCCGGGGAGTCCGTACGAGCGGATCGAGGCGTATCTGCTCCGCGAGCGTGATGTGTTGCGCGGTTGCCCGGTCGGGCGTCTCACCATGGATCCGGACGTCGTCGCCAGCGACGAGCTGCGCGCCCCGGTGGACGAGACGCTCGACCGGATCCGGGAGCGGCTCGCCGGGATCGTCGAAGAGGGCAAGGAGCAGGGACAGTTCGCACCCTCGCTGGACGGCGAGGAGATCGCCGCGACCGTCCTCGCGACCGTACAGGGGGGCTATGTCCTCGCCCGCGCCTCCGGGAACCCCGCCGCCTTCGACACCGCCGTCCGGGGCCTGCTCTCCCTTCTCGCACCGCGATAGGAAGGCATCGAATGCACGCCATGCAGTACGAGTTGACCCTGCCCGCCGACTACGACATGGCGGTCATCCGCCGCCGGGTCGCCCGCGTCGGCCATCTCCTCGACGACTGGGACGGACTCGGCGTCAAGACGTACCTGATGCGCGAGCGCGGGGTGAACGGCTCGCCGGTCAACCAGTACGCGCCCTTCTACCTGTGGAACACCATGGAGGGCATGAACACCTTCCTCTGGGGAGGCGCCTTCCAGGGGCTCAGCAACGACTTCGGGCGGCCGTCGATCCGGCAGTGGACAGGTGTGGCATACGAGGAGGGCGGCGCTGTCGGCTCGCCCGCGCGGTTCGCCGTACGACTGCGTCAACCGGTGCCCGAGGGCGTGGAGTTGGCGGAGGTCATGGCGGAGGCGGTGCGGGAGACGGAGCGGCTGGCCGGGGCGGACGGGGCGGTGCTCGCGGCGGCGGCCGTCGACACGGGCCGCTGGGAGCTGGTGCACTTCTCGCTCTGGGAGCACGACGCGCCCAAGGCCGACGGGGACGCGTTCGAGGTGCTGCACCTGTCGGCGCCGGGTCGGGAGCGGTTGCCGCGCGGGCGGCAGTGGTGAGCACGGTCCGTACGGCAGCGGTGACAACCGTCCGTACGGTGCTGGGGGATGTCGACCCGGCCGACCTCGGCGTGTGCGACGCGCACGACCATCTGTTCCTCAGCAGCCCGCAGTTGCCGGGTCAGGAGCTCAACGACGGCGCCGCCGCGCGGGCCGAGTTGGAGGCCTTTCGCGCGGTCGGCGGGTCGGCCGTCGTGCAGTGGACGCCGTACGGGATGGGGCGGCGGGTCGCCGATCTGCCTCAACTGTCCCGCGCCACCGGGGTGCACATCGTCTGCGCGACGGGGTTGCACCAGGCCGCGCATTACGCGCCGGAGGTGCTGGAGGCGGTGCGCCGGAAGCCGGCCGACGTCTTCGTCTCCGAACTCACCGACGGTGTCGGCACGTCGGGGGTGCGGGCGGGGCTGATCAAGGTGGCCGGTGGCTTCCACTCGCTGGACGCGCACGCGCGTTGGACCATGGCCGCCGCGGCGGAGGCACAGCGCGTGACGGACGCGCCCATCGCCGTGCACCTGGAGCTGGGCACGGGCGCGCTCGACGTACTCGACCTGCTCTGCGGGGAGTTGGGCGTGCCGCCGCACCGAGTGATCCTCGGTCATCTCAACCGCTCCCCCGACCTCGTGGCCCAGCGTCAGGCCGCCAAGTCCGGCTGCTGGTTGGCCTTCGACGGTCCGTCCCGCGTCAACCACGCCACCGACTGGCGCATGCCGGACGCCGTACGGGCCCTCGCCGAGGCCGGGTTCGGCCACCGGTTGCTGCTCGGCGGGGACACGGTGGTCGCGGGAGCGCGGTCGGTGGACGGCGGGCCGGGGATGCCGTATCTGCTGCGGCGGGTACGGCCGCGGCTCGCGCTGGACCTCGGTGAGGAGCTGACGGACCGCGTCCTCACCGAGAACCCCGCCCGTGCCTTCGCCGTCGAGTGGCGGTGAGGTCGGGTTCAGGTGAGGTCGACCGGGATGCGGTGGTCGGGGGAGCCGTCCTTGGCCAGGATCCAGTGCGCGTCGGCGACCGCGCGGTAGAGAACGAGGCCCGAGGTGTCCTTGACGTCGGCGGGTGTCCAGACCAGTCCCCCGTGGCCGACGGAGCGACGCGAGAAGACGTCGATCGTGCGCTCGATCTCCGACTCGTCCACTCGTGCGGCGAGGGCGGACATGTAGACGCCCTGGCCGATGCCGATCGGGGCCGAGGAGTCGAACACCACGATGCCGACCTCGGGGCGTGACGCGATGTTGCGGGAGTGCGTGGCCTGCGGCGAGGAGACCCAGACGAACTCCCGGCAGTCCGCGTGCGCGAAGTACACGGGCGTGCTCCACGGTCGTCCGTCCTGGTCGGCCGAGGCGAGCACCATGTACAGGTTGGCTTCGACGATGCCGCGTGCGATCTCCGCGGGCGTTGCGGTGGCGGACATGTCAGCGGCTCCTGTGGTACGTGAGGGCGAAGTCGTGCTCGTAGTCGGCCGAGGCGTCCTTCGCGATCTCCCAGGCGCCGCTGATGGTGTCGCCGTCGGCGCTGAATCGCCCCGTGAACCGCTGCCGGAACGACAGGGGTGTGAAGTCCGGTGTCTCCCGCACCAGTTGCCACAGTCCGTCGACGAAGGTCATCGCGTACAGGCGGACGACACCCCGGCTGTCGAAGTAGTGCTGGGTGTAGCCGCCCGTCTCCTGGTCGACCGCGATGACGGACATGGTGTCCGGGGCCTCCGCGAGCGGCACCTCGGTGCGCTGGACGAGGAATCGTCCGTCCAGGGTCCACTCGAACACGCTGCGGCCAGGGGGCACCGTCCGGCCGGGGAAGTCGGCCCGCAGCTCCCACTCGCCGACCAGGGCGTCCAACCGTGCCAGCGCCTCCTGCCGTGCCGGTTCGGTCACCGCGCACACCTCCCTCTCCTCGACCGCACAGATCGTCCGTCCGCGCTCTTCACGTGTAGGACAGCGGGCGCCAGCGAAACTCATCGGTGCCTCTGCGGGACACCAGTGGACAGGGAGGTGTGCGGGACCGGATGCCTACGCCACGGAGATGTCCACCGACGGCCGCAGCTTCGCCGCCGCCGACAGGGCCTCGTGGGCCGGGTGGGTGTCGAATGCCGTCAACAGGGCTTTGTCGGCGGGGAGTTCGGCCGCCGGGTACGCGATCTGCTCGAAGGCCGCCTGGAAGCGGGGGCTCCAGCGGCGGGTGCCGAGGCGGGCCGTGCGGGAGCAGTTGTCGACCATGTAGGCCACGTTCCGCGCGTGCATGTAGGGCAGCAGGGAGTCGACGGCCTCGATGACGGACTCGTTGACGATCTCCGACCAGGGGTGGCCGCGTTCGGCGAACTCGTCGATCTGGGCCGTCATGGTGGCGACGAACACGCCCGCGGTGAACGGGTCTACGGACACGTCGTGTTCGGCGCGGCGGGCGTGCACCTCGTCGCTCACCAACCACATCGGGGAGCCGCCGATCACACTCATCGGACGGCTGCCGAGCCGGCGTTCGGCGAGGATGACGCTGCGCAGTTCGGTGCCGTCGGCGACCTCGTCGTAGATCTCGGCGATGATCTCGCGGGCCGGACCGTAGCTCGCCGTGTAGGCGCGGTCGAAGACGTCACGGCCGGCCGGGTCGAGGTTCTCGCGGACGGCTCGGAGTCCCTCGCGCGAGATGGTGCGCGCGATCGGCCCGGTGATGTTCTCGCAGGAGCGCTCGTACGCGGTGACCGGGTCGTCCCCGGCCAGGCGCCGGCGCGTGTAGAGGCTCTCGACGATGCCGTGGACGGCGCCGGCCAGGATGGCGCGTTCGCCGACGATGTCGGAGCGGTACTCGCTGTCGAGGGTGGTGCGGAAGGTGTACGGCGAGCCGAGCGCGACCGACCAGCCGAGCGCGAGGTCCGTGGCGCGTCCGTCGGGGTCGGCGTGGACCGCGAAGCTGCTGTTGATGCCGGCGCCGTTGATCTCCTCGCCCTGCCGGTACAGCCTGCGCACCGAGTCGCCCATGCCCTTGGGGCAGACGCCGATCACGCCGTGTCCGGGCGGGAACTCGCCGCCCGTCTCCCGGAGATGGCCGACCAGGAAGCCGTGCGAGAGGCCGATGACGGCCTCGGGCTTGAGGACCGCGAAGATCTCCTCGTGGTGCGCGGCGAGTGCCGCGTCGGCGATCAGGAGAATGACGAGGTCGCTGTCGGCGGCCACGGTCAGCCAGTCGCCGAGGCTGCCGTCCTCCTCGGTGAAGCCGTTGGCCCGCGCGTCGGCGGCCGAGCCGGACCCCGGGCGCAGTCCGACGGCGACCTGGATGTCCGTACCGGCCAGCGAGTCCCTGAGGTTGAGGGCCTGGGCACGGCCCTGCGGGCCCCAGCCGAGGACGCCGACGCGGCGGACCCCGGCGAAGGCCTGCGGGAGCAGCGGGAAGAGGTGCCGTCCGCCCCGCAGGACGGTCTCGGTGCCGCCGGGCACGTCCATCGTTTCGAGAGGGAAGACGTGGGAGGTGTACGTGGTCGAGGTCATGGTCGAGTTGTAGGCTCCGGGCAGGCATTGCGGCAAGCACAACTTGTGCAGCGCGCTGTTGCGTGAAGTGAAACGGCGAGGTCAGCGGATGCGGGACGATCATCGGGAGCTGCGTCTCTTCCTGCATCTGGCGCAGTCCCTGAACTTCGGGCGGACCAGTCTCGACTGCCATGTCAGCCCGGCGACGCTCACGCGCACGGTGCAGCGGCTTGAGGCGGACCTCGGGCATCGGCTGTTCGAGCGTGGACCGCGCGGGGTGTCGTTGACCGCGGAGGGCCACCGGTATCGCGAATACGCCGTCCAGGCACTGGAGTTGTGGCGCGCCTACCGCGAGGAGCATCCCGCACCGGCCGAACTCACCGGCCGTCTGGCGGTGTTCGCCACGGTGACCGCCTGCCAGGCGCTGCTGCCCGACCTGTTGGCGCCGTTCCGGGCCGCCCACCCCCAGGTCAGGATCGACCTGCGCACCGGTGACGCGGCGGCCGCCCTGGCCCGGCTGGACGAGGGCGAGGTGGACGCGGCCGTCGCGGGGATCCCGGCGCGGCTGCCGGAGTCGCTGGTGAGCCGCACGGTGGCGGTGACCGAGCTGGTCCTCGTCACGGCCCGGGACCGGCCGGACCCCGGTCTCGACGGGCCCTTCGTGCTCCCCCACCGCGGCCTGGTGCGCGACGCGGCCGACCGGTGGTTGCGGGCCCGGGGCAGGACGCCCGAGGTGGCGTGCGAGCCGGACGGTCACGAGGGGCTGCTGACGCTGGTCGCCCTGGGTTGCGGCACGGGCGTGGTCCCCAGGCTCGTACTGGATCACAGTGCGGTGCGGGACCGGCTGACGGTGCTGCCCGCCGATCCGGCGCCGGAGCCGTTCCCGATCGGGCTGTGCGTACGGCGGGCGGATCTGCGGCGGCCGTCGGTGGCGGCGCTGTGGATGCCGGGGCCGGTGGCGTTGCGCCGCTGACTGCCGGTGCCTCGGCGCAGGTAGCGCAGGTAACCCCCATGCCCCCTGGCGGTGACTCAGGGCGTGGCTCTGCCCAGGTCGAGCCGCTCGACGCGCTCCACGTTCTGCCGGTCCTCGGGGTCCTCGCTCGGCTCGCCGGCGAACCAGGCGTCGAGGATCTCCCCGAGCAGTGGTTCGGAGGTCAGGCGGAGGCTGAGGGCGAGCACGTTGGCGTCGTTCCAGCGGCGGGCGCCGTCCGCCGTGTAGGCGTCCGTGCACAGGGCCGCCCGTACGCCCGGGATCTTGTTCGCGGCGATGGACGCGCCGGTGCCGGTCCAGCAGCAGACGACGGCCTGGTCGGCGGTCCCGGCGGCGACCTCCTGGGCGGCGGCCGACGAGCACGCGGCCCATTGCGGGTCGTCGCCGGGGCTGAGCGCCCCATGGGGCAGCACCTCGTGCCCGCGCCTGCGCAGCTCCGCGACAAGGGCGCGGGCCACGGGTTCGTCCATGTCCGAGGAGACGGAGATCCGCATGCCCGCGAGCCTACGCGACGGGCCCTACACCAGCGCCCCCAGCGGGTCGTCCAGGACCGGCTGCCAGGCCAACTCGGCCGCTCCGACAAGGCTGTTGTGGTCGAGGGTGCAGGGCAGGATGGGGACCCCGCCGCTCTGCCCCCACAGGCTGCGGTCGGCGACGACCGCGCGCAGCCGCTCGGGGTCGGCGTCCAGGAGGGTGCGGTGCAGGCCGCCGAGGATGATGCGGTCGGGGTTGAGGATGTTCACCAGGCCCGCGAGTCCGAGGCCGAGACGGTCGATGAGGGTCTCGGTGGCCGTGCGGATCGACGGGTCGTCGTAGTGGTTGCGGATCAGGTCCATGGCCTGCTGGAGGAGCGACACCTCGGGGCCGGGGTCGCGATGCGCGGCGGTGAGGAAGGCCAGCGGGTCGGCCTCGACGTCGAGGCAGCCGCGGCTGCCGCAGTGGCAGGGACGGCCCTCGGGGTTGACGGTGAGGTGGCCGACCTCCAGGGCCAGGCCCGAACTGCCCGTGTGCAGACGGCCGTCCAGCACCAGCGCCCCGCCCACGCCCCGGTGTCCGGTGGCCACGCAGAGCAGGTCCCGGGCGCCGCGACCCGCGCCGTGCCGGTGTTCGGCGAGGGCGGCCAGGTTCACGTCGTTGCCCGCGAACGCCGGTCCGGTGATGCCGGCCGCGTGCACGCACTCCGCGAAGATCCGGCGCACGGGTGCGCCCGCCGGCCAGGCCAGGTGCAGCGGGTTGAGGGCGAGGCCCTCGGGCTCGGCGACCGCGGACGGTACGGCGAGACCGGCGCCGACACACCGCAGGCCCGTCTCGCGCAGCAGCTCGGCGCCCGCCTCCACGACCGAGCCGAGCACCTTCGCCGGGTCGGCGTCGACGGTCTCGCAGCCCGGCGCGGTGGCGACGATCCGGCCGCCGAGACCGACCAGAGCGGCCCGGAACCCGTCGGCGTGCACCTGCGCGGCCAGGGCGACGGGCCCGTCGTCCGCGACCGAGAGCCGGTGCGAGGGGCGGCCCTGCGAACCGGCCGCCGCGCCGGGCCGGGCATCCACCCGGATCAGCCCGAGCGCCTCCAGCTCCGCGGCGACCGCGCCGGCCGTCGCCCGCGTCACGCCGAGCTCGGCGGTGAGCACCGCCCTGGTCGGCGCACGCCCGGTGTGTACGAGCTCCAGCGCGGGTCCGAGCGCACCGCGCCCTCGGTCCAACCGCGCTCTCGAGGTGGTCCCTTCCCCCGCCGGCCGGGGGTCAGCCTTGCCGCTCATGAAGGCGAGTCTCCCATGATCCGCAGGTACGACGACCACCGGACGACTACAGACCGCCGACCCGGAGAGTGATGTTCAGACGCCCTGTCAGTCCCAGTTCCGGTGGTGCGGTGCCCGGGTGCACTCGGGGCACCCCGTGGTACGCGAGACGGGACGGGCCGCCGAAGACGAACAGGTCGCCGCTGCGCAGTTCGACATCTGTCCAGGGCTTGGTGCGGGTCTCGGGGTTGCCGAAGCGGAAGACGCAGGTGTCGCCGAGGCTCAGGGACACGACAGGTGCGTCCGACTTCTCGTCGGCGTCGCGGTGCATGCCCATGCGGGCGTCGCCGTCATAGAAGTTGATCAGGGCGATGTCGTAGCCCGCCGGGGTCGGCTGCGGCCCGAGCGCGTCGGTCACGGCCCGGCGGCCCAGCTCGCCCAGCCAGGCCGGGAAGGGCTTCACCGGGGCGCCGTCCCCGTCGACGGCCGTAGGGGCGTAGGCGTACGGGTACCAGTGCAGGCCGAGGCAGACCTGGCGGGCGGTCATCGTGCCGCCGCCGGGGGTGCGGACGGTGCGCAGACCGGCCGGCGGGCGGGCCCAGGTGCGGCACTCCTCCAGGAGTTCACGCTGTCGACGGGGGTCCAGCCAGTCCGGTACATGGACCGCGCCCGGCGCGATTTCGGTGCGTTCGCGGGGGAAGAGTTCGGCCTCGTCCATGGCTCCCATCCTGCCCGAACGGGTCTGAGCTGCGGCTCCGCTAGCCTTGAGCACAATGAACGACCGTATGACGACGCCATGGGGCGAGCGCGAGCTGGCCCGTTTCCCCGAGGATCCGCGCGACCGGCTCCGTGCCTGGGACGCTTCCGACGAGTACCTGCTCAGGCATCTCGCGGACGAGGGCATCCCCCTGTCCGGCACCGTCGTGGTCGTGGGCGACCGCTGGGGTGCCCTGGTCACGGCCCTGGCGGAGTACGAACCGGTGCAGATCACGGACTCCTTCCTCACCCGCGAGGCGACCCGGGCCAATCTCGGCCGGGCCGACGTCGGGATCGGTGCCGTGCAGCTGCTCACCACCCAGGATCCGCCGCCCGACCGGGTCGACGTACTGCTGGTGCGGGTGCCGAAGAGCCTGGCGCTCCTGGAGGACCAGCTGCACCGGCTGGCGCCGGCGGTGCACGCGGGCACGGTGGTCGTCGGCACCGGCATGGTCAAGGAGATCCACACCTCGACGCTGCGCCTGTTCGAGCGGATCCTCGGCCCGACCCGCACCTCGCTCGCGGACAAGAAGGCCCGCCTGATCTTCTGCACGCCCGACCCCTCGCTGCGCCGCGGGACCAACCCCTGGCCCTACAGCTACGCCCTGCCCGACGGCGTGGGCACCGTGTCCGGGCACACCGTCGTCAATCACGCGGGCGTCTTCTGCGCCGACCGGCTCGACATCGGCACACGCTTCTTCCTGAGCCATCTGCCCACCGGGACCGGCGCCCGCCGCGTGGTGGACCTGGGCTGCGGGAACGGTGTCGTGGGTACGGCGGTGGCGCTCGCCGATCCGGACGCCGAAGTGCTGTTCGTCGACGAGTCGTTCCAGGCCGTCGCCTCCGCGGAAGCGACGTACAAGGCGAACGGGGTGCCCGGGCACGCCGAGTTCCGGGTCGGGGACGGGCTGACCGGAGTGGCCGACGGCAGCGTGGATCTCGTCCTCACCAACCCGCCGTTCCACTCGCACCAGACGACGACGGACGCGACGGCGTGGCGGATGTTCACCGGGGCGCGGCGGGTGCTCGGTGCGGGTGGCGAGCTGTGGGTGATCGGCAACCGGCACCTCGGCTACCACGCCAAGCTGCGACGGCTGTTCGGCAACTGTGAACTCGTCGCGGGTGACGCGAAGTTCGTGGTGCTGAGGGCGGTCAGGGACTAGCTCGGGGCCCGGGCCGCCCTCGCGACGGCGCACACGTCAGTGCCCGTGCCGCCTCTCCAGGCGCTTCAGCACGGCGGTCGCCATGACGGCCTCGCCCTTGGCGTTGGGGTGGGCGGGAGCGGCCGGGGAGGCCGGCTGCAGGGGCTCGATCCAGCGGTCCGCGGGCGGCTTGCACATGTCGTGTCCGATGGTCGGCTTGTACGTGTCGACGTACTCCGCGCCGTTCAGCGCGGCCACCAGGCGGAGCATCAGGTTGAGCCGCTTCCCGGTGTCCCGCAGGTAGGGGAAGTCCTTCGCGGCGAAGGGCACGGAGGGGTAGCAGCCGCTGCCGTCGTCGGGCAGGAGGTCCGGATAGCCCACGACGAGCACGCGCGCGTGGGGCGCCTTCGCGTGGATGGCCCGGAGCACGCGAGTGACCTTGGGTGCCGTGTTGAGGATGTTCAGCACCAACTGGTCGGTCCCGGACGAGGTGTAGTACCGCTGGCACGGATTGCCCGTCAGATCCGTGGAACTGAGCCTCGCGCAGGTGCCGATGATGGTTCCGAACCCGAAGTCGTTGCCGCCGATCTGGACCGTCACGAGATCGGTGTCGCGCTGGACCGCGTTGAGTTGAGGAGGGTTCGTGCCCTGCGCCTTCCACATCTCCTCGGTGGTCGCGCCGCTGCAGCTCACGTCCTTGAGCACGGTCCCCCGGCGGTCCGCCGCCACCAGCGAGGGATAATTGCGGTCGGAGCGGGCGCAGTTAGCGTCCACCTGGGTCGGGATGGCCGGCCCCGCGGTGTACGAATCGCCGAGCGCCACGTACTGCGTACGGCGGTCGTGGCCCGAACCGTGCGCCGCCGCGGGTGCCGCGGAGGCGACGACGAGCGCGCAGCCACTGACCGCCGCCGCGGCCGCCACAACCCTGCGGCGGCCGGGTGCCGTTGCGGCCGGATTCAGCTCACGCCTCATGGAGATCCCCCTGATCCGAGTCGAGACAACGGGACGGGCCCCGCAAAGTCCTCGCTCATTCAACTGACTTTGTATACCGGTCGGTAAGTCCCGGAGGCCAGAGGTCGGCAGGGATGAATTCGAACGCAGAGGCGGAGAGTCGTCCGGCCGAGGTGTCCCTACGGCTCGTCAGTCCGCACGGCTCGTCAGTCCGCGTCCTCGCAGGAGTTGCCCACGGCGGGGTTGAGCAGACCGACGATGTTGACGGAGTTGCCGCAGAGGTTGAGGTCCAGGTCCACGGGGACCTGAACGACGTTTCCGGAGAGCACGCCCGGGCTGTCGGTGGCGACGCCGGAGGGGTCCGGGTCCGCGCTCGCCGTACCGGCACACAGCATCAACGCCGCACCCGCCAGACCGACCGCTGCCGTCAGACGCTTGCTCATGAAGAACTCCTGTCACTTGGAGGGGCATGTCCTTCCACGCTGCCGGTGCTTGGGGGTACCCCGACACTCTTCGGCGGCCGAACGGGTGGCGACCGTCCGAGCAGGCCCATCCCCCGTATCCCGCGTTCGTCCCAGCGCTGATCCATCCTCACTGGTCACAGGCGTGTGATCGTCCCGGCGTCCCAATCGGGGTCCGGAGGATCCGGGCTTCTGGAGGTCCGGGCCAGCATGAGTCCGCCGGGGCTTCCGGCAACTCATCAGAGGGGAACACCAGATGGGACAAAGGACGCTTCTGCGGGGTCTGACCCTCGCCGTGGCAGCGCTCCTGCCCCTGTACGGGCCCACGGTGGTGCAGGCTGCGCAGTCCGCAGCCACCGCCGCGGTCGCGGTCTGCGGGCATACGAGCGCGCAGCCCACGCTGCAGCAGGGATCGACGGGGGACGCGGCCGTCGAGGCGCAGTGCCAGCTCAATCTGGCGACGAAGCCGAGCAGGTACACGCCGATCGCGGCGGACGGCTCCTTCGGTCCCGCGTCGGCGGCGCGGGTCAAGGAGTTCCAGCGGTGTGCCGGACTGGGCGTGGACGGTGTGGTCGGCCCGCAAACCTGGGCGGCGCTCAACACCTGGGCCGCGCAGCCGCACACCTGCGCGACGCAGGGCACGTCGGGCACGGCGCAGGCGGCCGTCTGCGGCCACACCGACACGCGGCCGACGCTGCAGCAGGGCGCGAAGGGCACGGAGGTCGAGGAGCTGCAGTGCCGGCTGAACCTGGCCATGGAGCCGTTCCACTACGCGCCGCTGACTATCGACGGCGACTTCGGAGGCGGGACCAAGTCCCGCGTCATCGAGCTCCAGCACTGCGCGAACCTCAGTGCCGACGGCGTCGTGGGCCCCAACACCTGGGCGAAGCTGGTGGATTGGTCCGCCCGTAACACCTACTGCACGCCACCGCGCCCCGCCGGCTATCCGATCGACGGGCTGGACACGGCCAAGTACCAGCACCCGGGCGGCGCGGCGATCGACTGGAGGGCCGTGAAGGCCTCGGGCGTCGAGTTCGCGACGGTCAAGGCCACCCGGGGCCTGAACGTCACCGACGAGTACCTCGCCACCGACCTCGTCGCGGCCCGGGCCGCCGGGCTGGCCGTGGCGCCGTACCACTTCTACACGGGCACGGCGGCCGACACGGGTGCGGCGCAGGCCGACCGGTTCATCTCCGCGGTGCGGGCGACCGGATACACCGGGCAGCGGGCGGGCGATCTGCCGCCGATCTTCGACCTGGAGCGCATGGACGACGGCAGCGGCCGCTGTCCCACCTACGGCACGGTGAGCGACGCCAAGGCCTGGCTCGACAAGGTGGAGGCGGCCTTCGGCCGTACCCCGATGATCTACACCCAGAAGTCCTTCCTGGACGACTGCATGGGTTCGACCACCGCCTTCGCCCGCTATCCGCTGCAACTCGCGGACTACCGCCAGTCGATCACCTCGCCGCCGGTGCCGAACGGCTCGACGACCTGGTCGATGTGGCAGTACACCGACGCCGCGCTCTTCCCGGGCCTGCGCGCTCCGGCGACCGGTGACGTGTTCAACGGCACCCAGGCGGATCTGGACCGGCTGGCCAACCGCACCTCAGGTCTCACGGCTTCGGCGCGGGGCGTCTTGGCCGCCGACTCGGTCGCTGCCGCCACGAGTTGCTACGGCGGCGCGGTCACGGTGCGCTACGGGGACGTGCTCGACTTCGGCCCCTACTGGACCACCAGCCGCTGCGTCGACATCAACATGCGTGTCACCAGCGGAACCGCCGACTACCTGAACGTCTGCGTGAAGTTCGCGAAGACCGGCACCTGCAACCGCTGGACCAAGGTCGGCCGGAGCTGGACGACCATCGCCACCGACGTCTTGGACGGCACCAAGTTCACGGTGCCCAACGGCGTGCCCCTGGAGGGGGACGACGCGGTCGCGCAGATCGCCTTCTGACCACCCCGCTCACTCACCGAACGGAGACCACCATGCTCCGGAGCAAGGCGCTCGCCTCAGCTCTGTTCACCACGGCCGCGCTGCTGGCAGCGGGCGCCGTCCCCGCCACCGCGCAGTCCTCGGCCGCCGCGGTCAGCTGCTACGGCGGCGCGAAGAACCTGACGTACCACTATCAGGCGGCCGCCAAGGAGTACGGCACGTACACCACGTCCTCGCGGTGCAGCGACATCAACATGCGGCTCATCACGGACGTGCCGGGGGTGTACCTGGACGCCTGTGTGGTGTTCACCGACCACACCACCAAGTGCAACAACGGCGACGCGTACACCACGCACGGTACCGAGTGGGGGACCGTCGCCACCGACGTCAAGGACGGCACCCACTTCGTCCTGCGCGTGCACGCCTATGACACCGACGCGCAGAACGTGTCCTTCCAGATCGCCTACTGACCTCGTCTCCCCCACCACCGTTCTCCGAAAGGACGATGATGACCTCCTCCTTCCGTCCCATGAACCGCCGCGCCATGCTGCGTGGCACGCTCGCCGCCGGTGCCGGCGTCGCGTTCGGTCAGTTGCTGTTCTCGGGCGTCGCACAGGCCTATTCGTGGTCGCGCACCCTGAACGAGGGCGCCACCGGCGCCGACGTGACCGAGCTGCAGATCCGGGTCGCGGGCTGGGCGGCGGACAGCGCGAGCCACAGCCGGGTGAGCATCGACGGGGACTTCGGTCCCGGTACGGCCGCGGCGGTACGCCGGTTCCAGACGGCGTACGGTCTCACCGCCGACGCCAGTGTCGGGCCCAACACCCAGGCGAAGCTCAACTCGCTGGAGCAGTCGGACGGTTCCACGCTCCACTTCAACTGGAGCGAGTTCGAGAACCAGACGGGCGGCGCCTTCAACGGCGGCAAGGTGAGCGCGGCGCAGGTGAAGGAGAACGTCCGGCGCTGCATGTACAAGCTGGAGGCGCTGCGCAAGAAGCTGGGCGACAAGCCGATCACGGTCAACTCGGGCTTCCGCAGCATCGCGCACAACGCCGACATCGGCGGGGCGAGCGACAGCATGCACCTGTACGGCACCGCGGCCGACCTGGACGTGCCCGGTGTGGCCACCAAGACGGTCTACCAGAAGGCGGAGACCTGCGGGTTCTCCGGTCTGGAGCGGTACACGGTCGACCACCAGCATGTCGACAGCCGGGCCGACCTCGGCCGCGACTGGTGGTGGGAGAGCGGCACGGTCTGATGCCGCTTTCGGGGGAGCGGGGCTCCGGGTACCGCCGTGTCGGTACCCGGAGCCCCGGCCGGCGTCAGCTCTTCGGCTTGTCCTTCAACGCCGCTTCGCAGGAGGGCCAGTCGTGGAAGTCGTGCTCGGCGCTCCACAGGCGGTGGGCCGCCTTGATGTTCCAGTCCGGGTCGAACGCCCGCAGCGGAGTGCCGCCGAGCTCCGGCAGGCGGCGGTCGGAGATCTGGAAAACGCCCCAGTTCCGGCTGCCGTTGGTGTTGGGCAGTACGTAGAGCGGGTCGAGGAAGGACGCACAGCGGGCGACGGCCACGGCGGTGTCGGGATCCTCGACGAACACCTCTCGGACCCGCTTCGCCACCTTTGCCTGCGACCAGGTCGTCATGCTCACCTTGTGCGCGTAGAGCGCCTTCTTGGTGGCTTCATCGACCACGTTGGTGGCCGGCAGACCCGCCAGCACCTGGAACGCGGTCAGTCTGCGCAGGGTCTCCGGCCCGAAGTCCCCGTCGACGGCGAGCTTGCCCTTCGCCCGCAGCAACAGGGTCTGCAACTCGCGTACGCACTCGTCGTGCTGCCCCATGCTGACCGACTTGCACGCCTTGGAGTACAGGAGCCTCTTGCCGGCCGCGGACGAGCCTCCGCCGGTGTCGCTGTCGGGCATCCACACGAAGCCCGCCACCAGCACCACCGCGACCACGGCCGCCAGTACCGCCCAACGGGAGGACCACTTCTCCGGCACCCCGGACCATCGCGGCTTCTCGCTCTCGCCGGGGGTGAGCTCCGACGGGGTGATGTCGTCCGGTCCGGGGCCCGCCTGGGCGGACACGGCAGGGGACAGCGGCGCAGGCACGGCAGCGGGCTCGTCGGGCTCAGGGCTCGTCTGCACCGGCACGGCCGAGCCGTCGGATTCCGGTACCGGTGCGGGGTCGTCCTTGTCCGGCACGGCCGATGCGTCCTTGACCGGCACGGCCGGTGCGTCCTTGACCGGCACGACCGGTGCGTCCCGATCGGTGTCCGCCAGTGCCCACAGCCGATGGAGTTCGCGCAGTTCCTCCGCGCTGGCGCCGCACACCTTGGCGAAGGCGTGCACCACCCGATAGTCCGCGGGGACGCTGAGCCCGGAGCAGTACCGATGCAGACTGGAACCGCTGACGCCCGCCTCCTTGCCGAGACGGTCGTAGCCGCGACGGCTGCGGTCCTTCAGCATCCGGAGGTGGGCCGCGAACTTTTCGGTATGCGGAGAGGCAACCACACAACCACCCTCGCTCAAGCCTCTACTGACGGGTAGAAGCTACACCCCGTGAAGAGACTGTGTGTGTCCTTTCACTTCCGCAACGCGATTACCAAATTCCCTTCCGGCGACGCTATTTGACAACAAGTCAGCAGAGCCCGTTCAGCACCTGGATGATCCGTCGGGCCGTCTCCGCCATCGCCTCCCGGCCCACGCTCAGGTACTTGCGCGAGTCGACCGCCTCGGGGTGGGCGGCGAGGAAGTCACGGATGGCGCCGGTCATGGCGAGGTTGAGGGCGGTGCCGACGTTGACCTTGGCGATGCCGCCCGCGACCGCGGCGGTGAGTTCGCCGTCCGGCACTCCGGAGGAGCCGTGCAGGACGAGGGGGACGCTCACGGCGGCGGAGAGGCGTTTGATCAGGGCGTGGTCGAGGGTCGCGGTGCGAGTGGTCATCGCGTGCGTGCTGCCCACGGCGACGGCGAGGGCGTCCACCCCGGAGTCGGCGACGAAGGCCCCCGCCTCCACGGGGTCGGTGCGGGCACCGGGCGCGTGGGCGTCAAGGCGGGGCTCGCCGGTCTTCCCGCCGACCTGGCCCAACTCGGCTTCGATCCACAGGCCTTGGGAGTGCGCCCAGTCGGCGGCGGCCCGGGTCGCGGCGAGGTTGTCGAGGTAGGGCAACCGGGCCGCGTCGTACATCACCGAGCTGAAGCCGGCGGTCGCGGCCTGCCGCAGCAGGTCGTCGCTCTGGACGTGGTCGAGGTGCAACGCGACGGGCACGGAGGCACGTTCGGCGGCGGCGACGGCCGCGCGGGCGAGCGGGAGGAGGCGCCCATAACGGAACTTGACGGCGTTCTCACTGACTTGGAGGACGACGGGCGCCTGCGCGGCCTCGGCTCCGGCGATGACGGCCTCGACGTGTTCCAACGTGATGACGTTGAAGGAGGGGACGGCGGAATGCGCGGCGGCGGCGCGGGTGACCAGTTCTGCGGTGGTGACGAGGGGCACGGCTTCTCTTCTCCGATCCTGCTCGGTGCTGTCAGGTCCTGTCCGGTCGGTCCTTCGAGGGATCGGCTCAGGGGGCGAGGATCACCGAGCGGGTGAGGTGGCGCGGGGCGTCCGGATCGAGGCCCCTGGCCGCCGCGACGGCGACCGCGAGGCGCTGGGCGCGGACCAGTTCGGCGAGCGGGTCCAGGACCCCGGCCACCCACAACCCGCCGGTGGCGCGGACCTGTTCGGCGAGCCCTTCGGGCGCCTCGCCGAGCATCCAGGTCGCGGTGCCCTCGGTGGTGATGCTGATGGGGCCGTGCCGGTACTCCATCGCGGGGTAGGCCTCGGTCCAGGCGAGGGAGGCCTCGCGCATCTTGAGTCCGGCCTCGTTGGCGAGGCCCACCGTCCAGCCACGGCCCAGGAAGGTGAACTGCGTGCAGGCGACAAGGCCTTCGGGCAGCGGTGTCGCCAGCGCGGTGCGGGCGTCGGCGACCGCGGAGTCGGTGTGCAGGCCCAGGTGGGCGCGGAGCAGGGTCAGCGCGGTGGTCGCGAACCGGGTCTGCACGACGGAGCGTTCGTCCGCGTAGTCGAGGACGACGACGTCGTCGGCGGCCGTCATGACCGGGGTGTCCGGGTCGGCGGTGATCGCGGTGGTGCGGATGCGGCCCGTCAACTCACCGAGCAGCTCCAGCACTTCGGTGGTCGTGCCGGACCGCGTGAGGGCGACGACACGGTCGTAGGTGCGCCCGCGCGGGTACTCGGATGCGGCGAAGGCGTCCGTCTCGCCCTGGCCCGCGCCCTCGCGCAGGGCCGCGGCGGCCTGCGCCATGAAGTACGAGGTGCCGCAGCCGACGATCGCGACCCGCTCCCCCGGCGCCGGCAGCACCCCGCGGTACCCGGGCGCCTCCGCTGCCGCCCGGGTCCAGCACTCGGGCTGGCTGGTCAGCTCGTCCTCGACGTGGGTCATGCTTACCCCTCCCGGATATGATTGTTCTTGCAAGATATAGCGAGTTTTCGAGCACAATCAAGCATTCGAGCGCACTCCAGGTGCGCTAGGGTCGCCGGAAGATCGGCCACCGGCCGGGGAACGGGCCGGGAACGGGCCAGGGAACGGAGGGACCGGATGTCGCGCGACGCCCGCTGGCAGACGCTGCTGGAACTGCTCGTGGAGCGGGGCCGGCTGGACGTCGAGGAGGTGGCCGTCGAGCTGGCGGTCTCGGCCGCGACGATCCGGCGCGACTTCGACCAGCTCGCCGAGCAGCAGATGCTGGTCCGCACGCGTGGGGGCGCGGTCGTGCACGGGGTGTCCTACGAGCTGCCGCTGCGCTACAAGACCGCCCGGCACGCCTCCGAGAAGCAGCGCATCGCGAAGGCGGTCGCCGATCTCGTCGCACCCGGCGAGGCCGTCGGCTTGACCGGCGGGACGACGACCACCGAGGTCGCGCGCTCCCTCGCGGTGCGCGGCGATCTCGGCACCGGCTCCCCCGCGCTCACCGTCGTCACCAACGCGCTCAACATCGCCAACGAGCTGGCCGTGCGCCCCCAGTTCAAGATCGTGGTGACCGGCGGGGTCGCCCGGCCGCAGTCGTACGAGCTGATCGGGCCGCTCGCCGACGGGGTGCTCGGGCAGATCACCCTCGACGTGGCGGTGCTCGGTGTCGTCGCCTTCGACGTCGCGCACGGGGCCGCCGCGCACGACGAGGCGGAGGCCGCGATCAACCGGACGCTGTGCGAGCGTGCCGAGCGCGTGGTCGTCGCCGCCGACTCCAGCAAGCTGGGCCGGCGCGCGTTCGCCCGGATCTGCGCGGCCGAGACGGTGGACACGCTCGTGACGGACACGGCGGCGGGCCCGGACACGGTACGGCGCTTCGAGGAGGCGGGCATCGACGTCCTCGTCGTGTGACCGGCCGTGGTGCCTTCACCGTGTGACTGGCCACAGTCCCTTCCGGCCACCTCGATCCTCGCGCCCGCAAGACCGTTTCCACCTAGGCTGAGAGCGCACTGTGGGTCGGGGATCGGGAGGCGGCGATGGGCGCGACGGAGAACGACCAGGACACCCCCGGGGGCGATCGCCGCTATCTGCCGATCGCCGAGCACGGACTGATCGGCGATCTGCGCAGCGTGGCCCTGGTCGGGACCGACGGCACCATCGACTGGTACTGCTGCCCGGCCTTCGACGCGCCGAGCGTCTTCGCGGCGATCCTGGACGCGGAGCGCGGCGGCTCCTTCGAGCTCGCGGCGGCCGTGCCGGCGAAGACGAAGCAGTTCTACTTCCCGGACACCAACGTCCTGATCACCCGGTTCTTCACCGAAGAGGGCGTCGGTGAGGTACAGGACTTCATGCCGATCGACGGCGAGGACGGTGACGCCGAGCGGCATCGGCTGATCCGCCGGGTCGTGTGCGTACGCGGCTCCATCCCGTTCCGCGCCCGGGTCGCCCCGCGCTTCGACTACGGTTCCCTCCCGCACACCGTGCGCATGATCGGCGAGGCCGCCGTCTTCGACACCGGCGAACTGTCGCTCGCGCTGACCTCGACCGTGCCGCTGGAGGCCGACGGAGCGGACGTCCGGGCCGACTTCAAGCTCGCCGAGGGCGAGCAGGCCGTCTTCGCCCTCGACCAGGTCGGCCGCGGCGTCGAGCCGCACCGGTGCGCGAAGGAGGAGGCCGAGGCGCAGTTCGCCACGACGGTGGACTACTGGCGGCACTGGCTGTCCGCCTCCAAGTACCGGGGCCGCTGGCGGGAGATGGTGCACCGCTCCGCCCTCACCCTGAAGCTCCTCACGTACGCGCCCACCGGCGCGATCGTCGCCGCCCCGACGACGAGCCTGCCCGAGCAGCTCGGCGGCGAGCGCAACTGGGACTACCGCTACGTGTGGGTGCGCGACGCGGCCTTCTGTGTCTACGCCCTGCTGCGGCTCGGATTCACCGGCGAGGCCGAGGCGTTCATGAAGTTCGTGACCCGGCACATCTCCCCGGGCGACGGCAAACCCTCGGGCCCCCTGCAGATCATGTACGGCATCGACGGCCGCACCGACCTCCCCGAGCTCGAACTCGACCACCTGGAAGGGCATCAGGGCTCCGCGCCGGTGCGGGTCGGCAACGCCGCCGCCGAGCAGCTCCAACTCGACATCTACGGCGCGCTGATCGACTCGATCTACCTCTACGACAAGTGGGCCAAGCCCGTCTCCAGCGCCCAGTGGGACGACGTGTGCGCGCTGGTGGACTGGGTGTGCGACAACTGGGACCAGCCCGACGAGGGCATCTGGGAGACGCGCGGCGGCCGCAAGACCTTCCTCTATTCGCGGCTGATGTGCTGGGTGGCCATCGAGCGGGCCATCCGGATGGCCAACCGCCGCGGTCTGCCGGCCGACCTGCTGCGCTGGCGCGACTGCCGGGACACGATCTACCGGCGGATCATGAGCAAGGGCTGGTCCGAGTCCCGTCAGGCCTTCACGCAGTTCGAGGGCAGCGAGGTGCTGGACGCGTCCGTCCTGATGATGCCGCTGACGAAGTTCATCGCGCCCACCGACCCCAAGTGGCTGTCCACCCTGGACGCCCTCACCCACGACCTGGTCTCGGACTCGCTGGTCTACCGTTACGACCCGTTGGCCAGCCCCGACGGGCTGCGGGGCGACGAAGGCACCTTCTCCATCTGCTCGTTCTGGTACGTCGAGGCCATGGTCCACGCCGGCCGGATCGACGAGGCGCGCCTCGCCTTCGAGAAGATGCTGACGTACGCCAACCATCTGGGTCTGTACGCCGAGGAGATCAGCCAGACCGGTGAGCAACAGGGCAATTTCCCGCAGGCGTTCACGCATCTCGCGCTGATCAGTGCAGCGTTCAACCTGGACCGGGCCCTCGGCTGAGGACCCGGTTGGTTCGACGCTCAGGACGGGACGCCGGTCGGACGTCCCGGTCCCGCCCCACCGCACGTGATCACACCACTGGAGCCCTCATGACGAGCCTCGACGGCATCTCCGGCCCCCTGGCGGACGCTCTCGACACCCCGCCAACCGCGCTGACGCTCACGCGGGTGCGATTGGGGGCGGGCGGGCCGCTGCGCAGCCTGCGGATCGAGGGCGGACGGATCGTCGTGATCACCGAGGGTGCCACGCAGGGCGATCTCGGGGACGGTCCGGTGGTCGATCTGGACGGGCGTACCGTGCTGCCGGGTCTGTGGGACGCCCATGTGCATGCCGCCCAGTGGGCCGGCAACCGGCACCGGGTGGACCTGTCCGGTCGTGGGTCCGCACGGGCGGTGGCGGCTGCCGTACGGACTGCCGCGGCGGAACTGCCCGGCGGGGACGTCCTGTTGGGGCAGGGGTTCCGGGACGGACTGTGGCCCGACCTGCCGCACAAGTCGCTGCTGGACGCGGTGTGCCCGGACCGGCCGGTCGCGCTGATCAGCGCCGATCTGCATGCGGCGTGGCTCAACTCGCCCTGTCTGGCGCTGGTCGGACGCGGTGACCATCCCACGGGCGTCCTGCGGGAGCACGAGTGCTTCGAGGCGATCGCCGCGCTGCCCGAGGTGCCCCAGGACGTCCTCGACCGCTGGGTCGCGGAGGCCTGCCGGGACGCGGCCGCGCGCGGGGTGACGGGGTTCATCGACTTCCACTTCTCCGACAACCTCGTCGACTGGAGCCGCCGCGCCGCGAGTTCACCGCTCCCTGTGCGGGTGCGGGCGGCCGTCTACCCCGCGCACCTGGAAGCGGCGATCGCCCGCGGCCTGCGAACCGGTGACGTGCTGCCCGGCACCGGCGGCCTGGTCCAGGTCGGCCCCCTGAAGCTCTTCACCGACGGCTCTCTCAACACCCGTACCGCGCTGTGCTGCGACCCGTACCCCGGCATGGAGAACACCGAGGAGGCGTACGGCATCGAGGAGACGCCGTACGAGGAGCTGGTCCGGCTGATGCGGCGCGCCTCCGCACACGGGATAGAGCCGGCCGTCCACGCGATCGGCGACCGGGCCAACACCCTTGCCCTGGACGCGTTCGAGGCGGTCCGCTGCCGTGGGCGCATCGAGCACGCCCAGTTGCTGTCGGCCGCCGATGTGCCCCGGTTCGCGGAGTTGGGCGTGACGGCGAGCGTGCAGCCCGCGCACGCCCCCGACGACCGTGACGTGGCGGACGTGTACTGGGCGGGGCGCACCGGACGGGCGTTCGCCTATGCCGACCTGCTGGCGTCGGGTGCACGGCTGGAGTTCGGTTCGGACGCGCCCGTCTCGCCGCTCGACCCGTGGCTGGGCATCGCCTCGGCCGTCAGCCGGACGAGCGACGAGCGGCCCGCCTGGCATCCGGAGCAGCGCGTCCCGGTGCGTGCGGCGCTGGCCGCGTCGGCCCTCGGCCGGTCGCTGATCCGGGTCGGTGACGCGGCCGATCTGGTGGCCGTCGACGTGGACCCGCTGAAGGCGGACGCGGACACGCTGCGCGACATGCCGGTGCACGCGACGATGCTCGGCGGGCGCTGGACGCACGGTCCTCTCTGACCTCCCGCCCGCCGCCGGTGACGGCGCGGATCATCCCTCGCATCCGACTCCTCGGACCACCCCTCGCATCCCGGCCCCTCGGATCACCCCTCGCGTCCCGCCCCTCGGCACTCCCCGGCACCGGGCCGGCGTTCGGCGCCAATGAAGGCGACAGAGGAGCTTAGGTGAGGCTAACCTAATCTCCCAAGCCCGACCGGGAGGCCGTGCCGTGGACGAGTCGTGCCACTCGCCACCCCCGCGCCGACGGCCCCCGTGCGCCCCGGGCCCGTGACCGCGAGGGGAAACGATCTGTGAGCAGCGACGCATCCCTGCCCACCACGCTCCACGATGTGCTCCTCGGGCGCGCGGAGCTGCATCCCGAGCGGGTGGCGCTCGTCGAGGTCACGGACGGCGGACGGGCCTGGACCTATCGCCGACTGGACGAGCAGGTACGCCGACGAGCCGCCGAGCTGACGGCCCGCCGGATCCGGCCAGGAGACCGGGTGGTCGTCCAACTCCCCGGCTCCCTGCACCTGTTCGAGGAGTTCTTCGCACTGCGGCGGATCGGGGCCGTGCCCGTCGTCGTGCCGCCCGGTGTGCGCGAGTCGGTGACGCGGGCCGTGAGCCGGTTCACGTCGGCCGCCGAGGCGCCCGGGTCCGACGATCTCGCCCTCCTCCAGCTCGCCGGTGACGGAGTGGGCGTCCCACGCCTCGTGCCGCTCAGCGACCGGGAGTTGGTGCGCGCGGTGGAGGACAGGGCGACCGTGCTGGGCGTCGGCGAGGACACGGTCCACCTCGCCGCGCTGCCCGAACTGACCGTCGGCGTACCGGGGTTGGCGGACTGGCTGGCGGTACTGTGGGCGGGCGGCCGGGTGGTCCTGGGACCCGGGGCCGCCGATCCGGACACCGCGTTCCCGGTGGTCGCGAGCGCGGGGGTGACCCACACCGCGCTTCCCGCGCACCTCGTCGCGTCGTGGACGCTGGCCGCCGCGGTCACCGCGTACGATCTAGGCGGTCTGCAGACCCTGGTGGTCAGTGGCGCCGCCCTGGACGAGCGGCTGGCCCGGCGGGTGCGGCCGGCGCTCGGCTGCTCGCTGCGGCAGGTCTTCGGGACGGCGCAGGGCCTGATCTCCTGGACCCGGCCCCAGGACGGCCCGGAGGCGTGCCTGACCGGCCGGGGGCGTCCGGTGTCGACCGCGGACGAGGTGCGGATCGTCGACGACTCGGGCCGCGAGGTCCTCGACGGCACGAGCGGTCATCTGCTCAGCCGCGGCCCGTCCACGATCCGCGGCTACTGGCGCTCGCCCGAGCACGACGCCGGATTCCTCACCGCCGACGGCTTCCACCGCACCGGGGCGATCGCGCGGGTGACCGACACGGATCACCTGGTCGTCGAGCGGGGGCCGGAGCTGCCCGCCGGTGGTCCGGTCGCGGCCGGGCGCACCGCCCGCCCGGTCCCGGCGGCGCGCGGCCGACGGCCCCGTCCGCACACTTCCGAAGGGCACACCGAGATGACTCCTCCGATGTTCCCCTACGTCATGCCGACCCCCGCGATGCTGCCCGCCGACCAGACGGGCTGGACCCTCGACCCGGCCAGGGCCGCGCTCCTCGTCCTCAATCTCCAGAACCGGTTCGTACGCGCGTTGGAGCGAGAGGCCGCCCCTGCGACCGAACTCCTCGCCAACGCGCGTCAGTTGGTCGACGGCGCCCGGGCCGCCGGAGTGCCCGTGATCCACTCGGTGCCGGCCGGCGACCGGCGCGCCTCGGGCCGGGGTCCCGTCCCCTACGCGAAGCTCGCCGGCCTGTCGGCGGGCGCGGCGGCCGAGGAGTTCGTCCCGCAGGTCGAGCCGCTGGCCGGCGACACCGTGCTGACCGCCCGGAAGTACAGCGCGTTCGCCCGGACCCGACTGGACGGCCGGTTGCGGGAGTTGGAGCGCGACCAGGTGGTGATCCTCGGACTGTACGCCCGGGCCGGTGTGCTGATGACCGCCGGTGACGCCTGGACGCAGGATCTGGAGGCGTTCGTCGTGGCCGACGCGGTCGCCGACCTGACGCCTGGGAGCCACGAGTTCGCGCTGGAGTGGGTGGCGGACACGTGCGGGGCGGTGACGGCGACGGACCGGGTGGTGGCCGCGTTCGGCACCGAGCACCCGGTGACGGAGGCGGAGGCGGTCTGACCGACCGCCTCCGCTCCACGCGCCGCCCGGGCCGCTTTCCCCCGGGCTCATCCGGCCGGCTCAGACGGGCGCCACGCGCCTGGCCACCAGCGAGCGGTGGATCTCCCCCGCCCGGATCGCGGTCGTCGACAGCAGCGTCGAGGTCAGGCCGTGCGTGTGCTCGGTGCCGCCCTGCAGATAGATCCCCGCGGTGACGCCCTGCGCCGTCTCCACCCGGTGGTCCCGGCTCACCCGCAGCGCGTCCTCGTCGTCGCGCAGACAGACCTTGGCGGCCTGGCCCAGCAGGGATGTGAGGTCACGTGGGCGATAGCCGGTGGCGTGCACCAACACGTCGGCCGACAGCACCTGTTGTTCGCCGGTGGGCAGGAACTCGACGGCGATGTCGAGCGATCCGTCGTCCCGGGTCACCACGTCACGGATGCGCGAGACGTTGAGGAACCGCAGCCGCTCCCGCCCGCTCACCTTCTCCTGGTAGGCGGTCGCGTACAGGGCCTCGATCAACTCCATGTCGACCACCGAGTAGTTGGTGGAGCGGTGGTAGTCGAAGAGGGACTGCTTCACCTCAGAGGGCGCGCCGAAGTACACGTCGACGGCCTCGGGGTCGAATATGCGATTGGCGAACGGGCTGTCGTCGGCCAGGGTGTAGCCGTATTTGGCGAAGACGGCGCAGACCTCGGCGTCCGGGAAGGAGCGGTGCAGATAGTCGACGGTCTCGGCCGCGCTCTGCCCGGCGCCCAGCACGACGGCGCGGTTGACCGGCGTGCCCTCGGCGGCGAGTTCGGTGACCCGGGGCAGCAACTGGCTGTTGTGCCAGATCCGTTCGGACAGCTCGATGCCGGGCGGCACATGGGGTTCCAGGCCGACCGCCACGCTGATGTCCCGGGCCCGGTAGGTCACCGTCTTGCCGGGGCGCTCGGGATCCCGGCACACCACGTCGAAGTGGGTCACGGTGCCCGACTCGTCGCGCACCGGGTCGACGGCGGTGACGACATGCTCGTACGCCACCAGGTGCCGTACCCGCTCCGCGGCCCACGTGAAGTACTCGTGGAACTCGACCCGCAGCGGGAACAGGGTTTTCTGGTTCAGGAAGTCGACCAGCCGGCCGCGCTCCCGCAGGAAGCACAGGAAGCTGAAGTCGCTGGTCGGATTGCGCAGTGTCACAAGGTCCTTGAGGAACGACACCTGCATGGTCGCGTCGTCGATCAGCATGCCCCGGTGCCAGCCGAAGCCCGGCTGGCGTTCCAGGAACAGGGCGTTGAGTCGTTCCTCCGGTGGTAGTCCCGCGTTGTGTTCCTCGATCGCTATGGCGAGAGCGAGATTTGACGGCCCAAAACCGATTCCGAGGACGTCGTAGCTGGTGTCAGATCCCTTGAGCGGTGACTTCACCGTGGCATCGCCTCCCTCAGGCAGCCACATGTTAGATAAGGTTAGCCTAACCTTGCAATGGAGCCGTTGGACGGGAGAACCGCATGCGCGTCGCCATGTTCGGCTACCAGACCTGGGGCCACCGCACCCTCCAGGCCTTGCTGGACTCCGATCACGAGGTCGTTCTCGTGGTCACCCACCCCAAGAGCGACCACGCCTACGAGAAGATCTGGGACGACAGCGTCGCCGAACTCGCCGAGAAGAACGACGTCCCCGTCCTGCTGCGCAACCGCCCGGACGACCCCGAACTCCTCGCCGCGCTGCGCGAGGCGGCGCCGGACATCATCGTGGCCAACAACTGGCGCACCTGGCTGCCGCCGGAGCTGTTCGACCTGCCGCCGCACGGCACGCTCAACATCCACGACTCGCTGCTGCCGTCGTACGCCGGCTTCTCGCCGATCATCTGGGCGCTCATCAACAACGAGCCCAGGGTCGGCGTCACCGCACACCGCATGAACGGCGAACTCGACGCCGGGGACATCCTGGTGCAGCGCCCGGTCGCGGTCGGCCCCACCGACACCGCGACCGACCTGTTCCACCGCACCGTCGACCTGATCAGCCCCATCGTGCGCGAGTCGCTCGACCTGATCGCGTCCGGCCAGGACGCGGGCCAGTGGCAGCCGCAGGACCGCGGCCGGGCGAGCTTCTTCCACAAGCGGTCGGCCGAGGACAGCCGGATCGACTGGAGTTGGCCGGCGGAACGCCTGGAGCGCCTCGTACGCGCCCAGTCGGACCCGTACCCGAACGCCTACACCTTCCACCGCGGTCAGCGCCTCAGGATCGTGTCGGCGGGCGTGTCCGAGGCGTTCTACGGCGGCACGCCCGGGCGGATCTTCATCCGTGAGGGCGACGGCGTGGTCGTCGTGGCGGGCGCGGACGCGCACAACGGCCGGTGCCGCGGCCTGCTCGTCCGGCGCGTACGCACCGAGGACGGCACCGAACTGGCCGCCGCCGACTACTTCCGCACGATGGGCGGGTACCTCACGGCACGCCCCTGACCGACTCCCGCGAGCCGGGGCGTCGTCGTACGACGACGCCCCCTCTGGCGTGCCCAACAACCTTATGTCCAAAGGTATATGACACCAGGTCAGATGACTCGAACGGCCTGAATCCATTGCTAAGGCAAGCCTAACCTTGCTTTACTGGCGGCCTTATGACTCTGCCCACGCCCGGCGAAAAGGGAAGCACCGCCATGTCTAGATCGCTCCGGACCACCCTGCTCAGCGTCACCCTGATCGCCGGTCTGGCAGCCTGCGGCTCGGTCGAGGACGACGACAGCAACTCCTCGACGGACGCGGCGAAGGCGGAAGCCTCCTCCGCCGCCTTCCCGGTGACCATCAAGCACAAGTTCGGGGACACGAAGATTCCCTCGGCGCCCAAGCGGGTCGTGGTGATCGGCAACGGCGGCACCGACGACATCGACGCGCTCTACGCCCTGGGCGTCACCCCGATCGCGGTGTCCAAGGACACCTTCGCCTCCGACGGCGTCTACCCGTGGCTGAAGGGCAAGCTCGACACCAAGAAGACCAAGCTCCTCGACACCGTCAACGGCGTCGACTTCGAGGCGGTCGCGGCCCTCCGGCCCGATCTGATTCTCGCCACCTCCGACTTCACCCTGGACAAGGACTACAAGAAGCTGTCCGCGGTGGCCCCGACCATCGGCTACGAGAGCGCGTGGGGCCAGCAGACCTGGCAGCAGCACGTCGAGGTGGTCGGCAAGGCCGTGGGCAAGGAGGCGCAGGCCGAGCAGGTCGTCAAGGACACCGAGGCGGCCGTCGCCAAGGTGAAGGCGGCCCACCCCGGCCTGGCCGGCAAGACCTACAGCCTGTCCATCGGCAACACCCCGGCGAAGATCTACACCATCGCCTCCGAGACGGACTTCGCCGCCAAGCTGATGAGCGAACTCGGGCTGGGGCTGACCCCGTCGATCAAGAACATCAAGACGGTCAGCGGCAGCCCCACGGGCGAGCTGTCCTTCGAGCAGCTCGACAAGCTGGACGCCGACCTCGTGGTCATCGCGTTCACGACGAAGGACCTGCAGAAGGCGTTCGAGTCCAGCACGCTGGTGAAGAACATGTCGGCGGTGAAGAAGGGCAACTACTTCGTCACCGACGTCGAGACCATCAGCCAGCTGCGCAGCCCCTCGGCGCTGGGCATCCCGTGGGCGCTGAACAACCTGGACGCGGGCTTCGCCAAGCTCGACAAGTAGGTACGCCGAGCGGCTACTTGGGCCCGGCACATACGGTGAAGCGGCGGGGTGCCCCAGGCGCCCCGCCGCTTCACCGTCTCACGCGTCCCGCAGCGCCGAGTCGATCTCCTCCGCCGACATCCCCTCGATCTCCAGGTGGATGGCGGCGACCTGTTCGAGCCGGCCGGGCGTCTCCTCCTCGGCGGACAGCCGCTTGGCCATCCCACCGGCCGTGAGAGTCGCGAACAGGGCACGGACGGACACCTCGGAGGTGTCCAGCGCCTCCCGCAAGCGGCTGACGATCACGGTGGCGAGCACCGAATCACCGCCGAGCGCGAAGAACCCGTCGTCGAGACCGACGCGCCCGGTGCCGAGGACGTCTCCCCAGATCTGCGCCACGACGCTCTCCAGTGCGGTGCCCGGCGCCCGATGCTCCAACTCCTCCGCGGACTCCCAGAGTTGCGCCACCGTCCGCCGGTCCAGCTTCCCGTTCGAGGTGAGGGGCAGCTCTCGTACGACGACGATGCGGGCCGGGACCATATGCGGCGGCAGCACCGTCCGCGCCCACTCCCGCAGCTCGTCCTCGGTCACGTCCTCGGCGGCCACCGTGGCGGCGAGCTGGGCGCCCTGCGCCCGGGTCACCCCGGCCACCGCACGCCGTACCGCCGGATGTCCGGCGAGGGCCGCCTCCACCTCGCCCAGCTCGATCCGGAAGCCGCGCACCTTCACCTGGTGGTCGCGGCGGCCCAGGAACTCCAGGGTGCCGTCGGGCCAGTAGCGGGCGAGGTCACCGGTCCGGTACCAGCGGATGCCGTCGCACTCGGGGAACTTCTCGGCGGTGCGCTCCGGATCGCGCCGGTAGCCGAGCGCCACCCCGTCCCCGCCGATCCACAGCTCCCCCGGCACCCAGTCCGGGCAGTCCCGGCCCTGCGCGTCGACCACCCGGCAGCGCACATTGCGCAACGGGGTCCCGTAGGGCACCGCCCGCCAGTGCACGGGGACCTGAGCATCCGTCACCTCGCAGACCGTGGAGTGGATCGCGGTCTCGGTGGTCCCGCCCAGACCGACGAACCGGCAGCCCGGCGCCCGTTCGGCGAGCCGGCCGGCCAGATCGGTGCCGACCCAGTCGCCGCCGAGCAACACCGTGCGCAGTCCGGCGAGTTCACCTGGTCCGGTGGCCAGCAGGAGCATGTCCAGCAGCGGGGGCGCGCAGTTGAGGAGCGTGACCCGGTGGGCGCGGACGAGTTCCGCCCACTGCCGCGCTTCGAGCCGGTCGGCCTCGTCGACCAGGACCACGGCCCCACCGGCGCTCAGCAGCCCGAACAGGTCGTAGACGGAGAGGTCGAAGTCAAAGGCGGAGACCGCCAGGCAGCGGTCCGAAGGGCCCACGGAGAAGCGGTCGTTGAGGTCGTCGATGGTGTTCATGGCCGCCCGGTGCGGCACGTCGACGCCCTTGGGTTCGCCGGTGGAGCCCGAGGTGAACAGGACGTAGGCCGCCTGCTCCTCGTCCACCGGCACCGGCGCGGACAGCGGCTCGGCCGCCAGGGCGTCGGCGACCGCGAGGGTGTCGAGTCCCTCCAGCGGGCGCCCGTCGGTCAGGGCGAGCCGGAAGCCGGCCGTCGCACGGATGCGGTCGCGGCGGGCGGCGGGCTGCTCGATCCCGATCGGCACGTAGGCGGCGCCGGCCGCCAGCACGCCCAGGGCGGCGACGATCTGCTCGGGTCCCTTGGGCAGACTGACGGCGACCGTGTCCCCGGGGCCGGTCCCGCGCTGGACCAGGGCGGCGGCGGTACGAAGCACCCGGTCCGCCAACTCACCGTAGGACAGAGAGCTTTCGCTGTCCCACAGCAGGGCGGGCGCATCCGGGCGCTCGGCCGCGCGCTCGAAGAACCCCTGGTGCAGGAGGCGATGGCTGCGTGGTCCGTCGGTCGCGTTCGCGACGGCACGCACCGCGGACTGCCCAGCGGGCAGGAGGGCCGGGACCGGCCGCTCCCACAGCGTGTCGTCGGTGCCGAGCCGGGTGACGAGCCCGTGGAAGGCGGCGAACATCGCGTCGATCAGTCCGGCCGGGAAGGCGTCCTCCCGGATGTCCCAGTTGACGAGCAGACCGCCGTCGACCTCGGTCACCTGGGCGTCCAACAGGACCTGCGGCCCCTGGGAGATGATCCAGACCGGCTTCCCGAAGGAGTGCGTGACACCGGAGTCGAACAGCTCCCCGAGGTTCAGCGCGCTGGTGAACACGACCGGCGCCAGAACCTGTTCACCGTTGTGCCGGGTCAGGTCCCGCAGCACCTCGACGCCGGAGTAGTCGGCGTGTGCGGCATCGGTGTGCATACGGTCCTGGAGGCGCCGGGCGTGGTCGGTGAACGACGTGGGCTCGGTGACGTCGACGTCCAGCAGCACGGAACTGGTGAAGTCGCCGACCAGCAGGTCGACATCGGGATGGGAGCCGCGCCGGTCGAACATCGGCACGTTCAGCAGGAAGCGAGGCTGTCCGCTCCAGGCGGCCAGTACCTCGGCGAAAGCGGTGGCCACGGTCATGGCGGGGGTCAGCCCGTGGCGGTGGGCCCGCGTGGTCAGGCGCTGCTTCTCCTCGGGCGGCAGCCAGTGGTGACGGCGGGTCACCCGGGTGGGGTTGGTGCGCTCCGCCTCTGGCACCAGCGGGAGTTCGGGGGCGCTGGGCAGTTCGGGCACTCGCCGCAGCCACCACTCCTGCGACTGCTCACGGCTCAGCCGCCGCACCTCTGTCCGCTCGGCGAGGTACTCCGGATAGCTGGTGCGGATCGGAGGCAGTGGCGCGTCGGGCTCCGCGTACAGCGCGGCCAGGTCGGAGAGCAGGACGCGGTAGCTCAGCGCGTCCGCGGCGAGCATGTCGACGTCCACGTGCAGCCGGGTCCGACCGCCGGGCAGCAGAGAGAGGCGGACGAGGAACACCTCACCGGCGGCGACATCCAGCCGGGCGTGCGAGGAGGAGTGCCGGGTCTCCTCCAGCGCTGCGGCCGCGGCTTCCGCGTCCAGGCCCCGCAGGTCGTCGACGACCGTCACCGGACGGGTGACTTGGGGGAGGATCTCCTGCCGACCGTCGTCGGTGAAGCGTGCCCGCAGCATCGCGTGCCGCGCCACGAGGGCTCGTACGGCGGTGTCGAGCCGTTCCGGGTCCACGTCCGCGCCGTCGAACTCGACGTACAGATGCGCGGCGACGGAGCCGAGGTTGGTGTCGTCGCCGCGGCCGATCCAGTAGGCGTGCTGCATGACCGCGAGCGGGAACGGCTCGCCGGGGACGGCCGCCACGACCGGGGGCGGTGGGGTCGGCGGCGCGGCCGGCTCCGGTACGGCGGCCGCCAGCAGGGACCGCCAGGCGCGCAGGGTCGGCTCCTTGGCCAGGTCGGAGAAGCCGATCCGGACGCCCTGCCTGCGCCAGCCGCCGGCGATCCTCATCAGGGTGATCGAGTCCAGGCCGAAGCCGATGAGGCTGTCGTCCTCACCGGGCGGCGGCTCCTGCGAGCTCAGTGCGTCGGTGACCGAGCGGAGCAACTCGTCGGGGGTCGGGGGCTGCTGGGTCACCGGTTCCTCCGCTGCGGGGACTGTACGGACGTCTGGGGTGTCATCTCGGAGTCCCTCAGAACTCGTCGTTTTCAAAGTCGTTCTCGAAGTCGTTCCGGAAATCGCTCTCGAAGTCGTCGTTCTCGAAGTCGTCGATGTCTTCCTGGGTCAGTTCGACCAGGGGGAGGTCGGACGGGGTGAGCCCGCCGGCGGGCGAGCCGTCGGCGTGCCGGGCGAGACCGCGCAGGGCGCGTTCCCAGAGGGCGAGCAGCTGGTCCGACTCCTCTGCCGTCAGGAAGGCCTCCGGCCAGGCGGCCGAGACGTGCAGCCGGGTACCGCCCGCCTCCTCGACGGCGACGGCGTTCAGTTCCAGACCGAAGGCCACGGGCCGGTCGGCGTCCGGCGGGACGCGCAGCATCGGAGCCTCCGGCGCCAACTCCCATGCCGCCTCGGCGGAGTTGGCCGCGCCGAACCGGCCCAGGTAGTTGAAGACGAGCTGCGGCTGCGGCAACTTCTCCAGCTCGGGTGCCGTATCGGGGTTGAGGTGGCGCAACAGCCCGTAGCCGAGGCCCCGTTCGGGCACCGTCCGCAGCTGCTCCTTGACGCGCTTGAGGGCCGTACCCACGGCGGGGCCGCCTGCGAGCGCGTCGTCGAGGTCGAGCGGACCCGGGTCGATGCCGACCGGGTGGAAGGTGGTGAACCAGCCCACCGTGGTCGACAGATCCACACCGTCGGCGATGTCCTCCTCGCGCCCGTGCCCCTCCACACCGACGAGCAGCGACCGGCCTGTCAGGTCGCCGCGCTCCTCCCGCCAGGCCGCGGTGGCCAGGGCGAGGGCGGTGAGCAGTACGTCGGGGACGGCCGCGTGGTAGGCGGCGGGGACGGATGTCAGGAGGGACGCGGTGATGTCCTCAGGGAGGACGAGGGTCCGCTCCCGTACCGTCCGCGCGGTGTCGCGGTCCGGGTCCAGCGTGCGCTCCGACAGGGGGCGCGCGCCGTCCAACGCTTCGGTCCACCAGGGCAGTTCACGCAGCCGCGCGGGCTTGCGGGCCTCCTCTGCGAGCAGGGCGCTCCAGGTGCGGAAGGAGGTGCCGGAGCGCCGGGGTCGCGGGACCGTCCCGGCACGGACCGCCTCCCATGCCTCGGCCAGTTCGGTGCCGATGATCCGCCAGGACACGCCGTCCACGACCAAGTGGTGGGCTACCAGGAGCAGTCGGCCGGGAAAACCGTCCGCCGCCTCGATGCGGACGGCTTGCAGCATGCGGCCGGCGCGCGGGTCGAGACGGGCGGCTGCCTCGGCGAGCCGCGCGTCGAGGTCGTCACCGGTCGCGCGGGTCAGCAGGTCCTCGGCCCGTACCGTCCCCTCGGGCGGCACCACCAACCGCCGGGCGTCCGTCAGTTGCGCCCGAAGCATGTCGTGGCAGTCCAGGAGAACCTGGAGTACGGCGATGAGGGTCTCGTCGGTGAGGTCGGGCGGGGTGGTCAGCAGGACAGCCTGAGCGAGGCCGCCGTAGGAGCCGTCGGGGCCTGCCGTCCAGTGCATGACCGGGGTGAGGTCCAGCTCGCCCACCGGTTCATCGGCGGGGCCGGACCCGGGAAGGGCTGCGTTTCCGGCCGCCGCTGCCAGACCCGCGGGGGTGGGCGACTGGAAGACCTGCCGGGGGCTGAGGTCGAGGCCCGCCTTGCGGGCGAGGGTGACCAGCCGGATGGAGACGATGCTGTCGCCGCCCAGCTCGAAGAAGTTGTCGTCCACGTCGACGCTCGCCAGTCCGAGGACGCTCGCGAACAGCTCGGTGAGCTGTTCCTCGCGCTCGTTCGCGGGTGCCCGGGTCGCGGTGGCCGCCGTGGTCTCGGGGGCGGGCAGGCCGGTGCGGTCGACCTTGCCGGAGGGCAGCAGCGGGAAGGCGTCGAGGACGGTGAGCGTGCGCGGGACCATGTGCTCCGGCAGCCGCTCCAGCAGCCAGGTGCGGACCTCGCCGCCCACATCGCCAACTGCCAGGCAGTATCCGGCGAGTTGCTTGACCCCCGGCGCGTCCTCCCGGATCACCACGACCGCGCGCCGCACGGCCGGGTGCTGCTCCAGGACGGCCTCGATCTCCTCCAACTCCACCCGCATGCCACGGATCTTGACCTGGTTGTCGGCACGACCGAGGAACTCCAGAGTCCCGTCGCGCTGCCAGCGCACCAGGTCACCGGTGCGGTAGAGCCGTTCACCGGGCGGGCCGAAGGGGTCGGCCACCCAGTGGTCGGCGGTACGGCGCGGGTCGTTCACGTAGCCGCGGCCGAGGTAGACGCCGCCAGCATACAGCTCGCCGGGGACACCGACGGGGGTGGGCCGGAGCCGGTCGTCGAGCACGTACAGCCGGGTGTTCCCGTTGGGCCGGCCGATGGAGACGGCGCTGCGCATCGCACCCGTGCGGTAGACGACATGGCTGACGCCGATGGTGGCCTCGGCCGGTCCGTACCCGTGGTACATGATCGCCGGGCTCGCGGCCCGGAAGCGGGCGAAGAGTTCGGGCGTGAGCACCTCGCCGCCGCACCACACATGCTTCAGGGACGCGGCCCGCCGGGCGAACCCGTCCTGTTCCAGGAGGAGATCGAGCATCGAGGAGACCAGGTAGGTGAAGGTCACCCGGTGTCGTTCGACGGTCTCCAGCAGATAGTCGACGTCCCGTTCGCCGCCGGGTTCGGCGATCACCACGCGTCCGCCGTGCACCAGCGGCAGGAAGATCTCGTTGATGGAGATGTCGAAGCCGAGCGGCGCCTTGAAGAGCGCGGCGTCCTCCGTGCCGAAGCCGAGCAGCACGCGCTGCCACAACAGCCGGTGCGCGATGGCCCGGTGACGGATCATCGCCCCCTTCGGAACCCCCGTGGAGCCCGAGGTGTAGATGACGTAGGCGAGTCCCTCGGGGTCGACGACGACCTCGGGGGCCGCCGCGTCCGGCACCGGCCCGCTCAGGTCGACCTCGACCAGAGGCGGACCACCGGACGTCGCCGTGTCGCCGACGCGCCCCAGTACCACCGTCAGCCCCGCGTTGCGGGACACCTCCTCGATCCGGCGGGCCGGCCAGGACGGCTCCAGCGGCACGAAGGCACCACCCGCCTTGAGGACGGCGACCAGGGCGACCACCATCTCCACCGAGCGTTCGAGATGAACGCCGACCCGGTGCTCGGGACCGACGCCCAGGGAAATGAGCTTCGCGGCAAGGGCGTTGGCCCGGGCGCTGAGGTCTGCGTAGGTGAGCGACGGCCCGTCCTCGGTGCCGTACTCCACGGCCACGAGGTCGGGCGTCGCCGCCGCCTGCTCCTCGAACAGTGCGGTCAGCGTGGTGGCGGGCATGGGGTGCGCGGTGTCGTTCCACTCCCCCAGCAGCAACGACCGCTCGTGCGGGGTCAGTACGTCGGCCTCGCCCACCGGGCGGTCGGGTCGCCGGGCCAGCCGGCCGACCAGCCGCACGAACCGCTCCACCAGGTCCCGCGCCGAGTCGGGATCGTAAAGGTCGCGGCTGAAGACCAGCGCCCCGCTGATCCCGCCGGCCTCCGCACGCTCGAACAGGTGAAAGGCCAGGTCGGTCTTGGCGGTGTGGAAGTCGACCCGTCGCTCGCGCAGGGTGAGACCGGCGAAGTCCCTTGTCTCGTCGGTGGCTTGCTGATGGGCGAGCATCACCTGGAAGAGCGGGTGGCGGCCCATCGAACGGGTCGGGGCGAGCGCGTCCACCAACTGCTCGAACGGCAGATCCTGATGGTCGTACGCGTCCACGTCGGCCTCACGCACCCGGGCGACGAGCGCACGGAACGTCGGGTCGCCGGAGAGGTCGGTGCGCAGCACCAGCGTGTTGACGAAGAGGCCCACAAGGTCGTCAAGAGCGGCGTCACCGCGTCCGGCGACCGGCGTGCCGAGCGGGATGTCCTCGCCCGCGCCGAGCCGACCGAGCAGGACGGCGAGGGCGGACTGGAGGACCATGAAGACCGTACCGCCGGTGTCCGCAGCCAGCTCGCGCAGCGCGGTGTGCACATCGGCGTCGAGGGTGAAGTCGACGGCGCCTGCCCGGTACCCGGGTACGGCGGGACGCGGCCGGTCGACGGGCAGCTGGAGTTCCTCCGGGAGCCCCTCCAACGCCTGCCGCCAGTAGTCCAGTTGCGCGTCCTGTCCGCCCAGCGATCGCTGCCAGAGCGTGTAGTCGGCGTACTGCACCGCGAGCGGCGGCCAGTCCGGGGCGGTGCCGGCGTCGGCCCGTCGCGTCGCGTAGGCGGTCTCCAGATCCCGTAGCAACGGGTCCGCCGACCAGCCGTCGGTGGCGATGTGGTGGACGAGCAGCAGCAGGACGTGCTCGTCGGGAGCGAGGGCGAACAGCGTGGCGCGGACGGGGATTTCGGCGTCCAGCGCGAAGGCGTGGGCGGCCTCCTCGCGCAGGAGTGCGTCAAGATCCGCCTCACCGGCGGGCTGCACGGTGAAGGGCACCTTCGCGTCCCGGGCCGGCAGCACGACCTGTCGGGGAGTGCCGTCGTCGTCGGGGAAGACCGTGCGCAGGGACTCGTGGCGGGCCACGACGTCGTTCAGCGCGGCCTGGAGCGCGGTGTGGTCCAGCGAGCCGGACAGCTGGATGGCGGTGTGGATGTTGTACGTCGGGCTCGGGCCCTCAAGCCGGGACAGGAACCAGAGCCTGGCCTGGGCGGAGGACAGCGGCACCAGGTCGGGACGCCGGGTCGGGCGCAGTGCGGGGCGGCGCTCGGCCGAGGTGGCGAGGACGGGCGTGAGGAGCGTGGCGAGTTCGGCGACCGTCGGGGTGTCGAAGACGGCGCGCAGCGGGACGTCCGCGCCGAGGTCGGACCGGATCCGGGCGATCAGGCGGGTGGCCAGGACGGAGTGACCGCCGAGGGCGAAGAAGTCGTCCTGCACACCGACCGTCGGCAGTCCGAGCAACTCGGCGACGAGGGCGGACAGTTGCTCCTCCGCCTCGGTGCGGGGCGCGGTCGCCGTGGTGAGCGCCGCGAGGTCGGGGGCGGGAAGGGCTGTTCGGTCGAGCTTCCCGTTGGGGGTCAGCGGCAGTTCGTCCAGGACCACGACCGCGCCGGGCAGCGACTGGTCCGGCAGGGTCGCCTTGAGGTCCTGCCTGACCTGGAGGGGGTCCAGCCGGGTGCCGGGGCGCGGGACGACGTACGCCACCAAGCGCGGCTCGCCCGGCACGTCCTGACGTACCGTCACCGCTGCCTGGGACACTCCGGGCAGTGCGGCCGCGGCGGCCTCCGTCTCGCCGGGCTCGACCCGGAAGCCCCGGATCTTGACCTGGTCGTCGTCCCGACCGAGGAACTCCAACGCCCCCTGCGCGGTCCAGCGCACCAGGTCGCCGGTGCGGTACAGGAGGGCGCCCGGCGGGCCGTAGGGGTCGGCGACGAAACGGGTGGCGGTCAGGCTGGGACGATCGAGGTAGCCGCGGGCCAGTTGGGTGCCGCCGAGATACAGCTCGCCGGGGATGCCGGGCGGGACCGGGCGCAGGGTGGGGTCCAGGACCAGGGTGCGGGTGTTCCACACCGGCCGGCCGATCGGCACCGAGCCGGCGGCAGATCCCGTGCCCTCGGCGCAGGGCCACGCGGTGACGTCCACGGCGGCCTCGGTCGGGCCGTAGAGGTTGTGCAGTTCGGTGCCGTCGAGGAGTTGGGCGAAGCGGTCGGCGAGTTCCGACGGAAGGGCCTCGCCGCTGCAGACCACTCGGCGCAGGATGCCCCGGGTGCGCTGCGCCGCCGGGTCGTCGAGGAAGACGCGCAGCATGGAGGGGACGAAGTGGGCTGTGGTGACCTGCTGTTCGCGGATCAGCTCGGCCAGGTACGCCGGGTCGCGGTGGCCGCCAGGGCGGGCGAGCACCAGGGCCGCGCCGGTGATCAGCGGCCAGAAGAACTCCCAGACGGACACGTCGAAGCCGGCCGGGGTCTTCTGCAGCACCCGGTCCTCGGGGCGCAGTCCGTACGTGTCCTGCATCCACAGCAGCCGGTTGACGATCGCGGCGTGCGAGACGACCGCGCCCTTGGGGCGGCCGGTGGAGCCGGAGGTGTAGATGACGTAGGCCGGGTGTGCGGGGCGGAGGGGCTCCAGCCGTTCCCCGTCGGTGAGTGGGGCGGGGTCCAGGGCGGTGAGCCGGGCCTGCGTTTGGGGGTCGTCGAGTCGCAGGGTCGGTGCCGCGTGCGGGGGCAGGGCGTCACCGGAGGTGATCATGAGTGCGGGCATGGCGTCCTGGATCATGAACGCCAGTCGCTCAGCGGGATAGCCGGTGTCCAGGGGGACGTAGGCGCCGCCCGCCTTCAGCACGGCGAGGAGCGCGATCACCAGGTCCGGGCCACGGTCCAGGGCGACGCCGACCAGCCGCTCGGGGCCCACGCCTTGGGTGATCAGGAGGCGGGCGAGGCGGTTGGCACGGGCGTGCAGCTCGGCGTGGTCGAGTTCGGTGGCCTCCGAGACGAGAGCCAGGGCGTCCGGGGCGACGTTCCCCCGCCCGTCGAGGAGGGCGGCAAGAGTGGTGGCGGGGACGGGATGCGCGGTCGCGTTCCAGTCCGCCAGTACCCTCGCTTCCTCGGCCTCGGTCATCAAGGGCAGGCGGGAGAGGGCGAGTTCGGGCTCCGCCAGCGCCGCGCCCAGCAGCGTCTCCAGCTGCCGCAGCAGGCGGTCGACGGACTCCGGGGTGAAGAGGGAGCTGCGGTAGGTGGCCTCGACGCGCAGGCGCCCCGCGGTGTGGAACGCCTCCAGGGAGAGGTCGAACTGGGTGGTGTCGTTGTGGACGGTCTCCCACTCGGCCGTCACTCCGGGCAGCCGCGGCCCTTCGAGTCCCTGGGTCAGGAAGAGCAGCATGACGTCGAAGTACACGGCGCGGCCCGGATGGCGTTCCGGGCGCAGGCGCTCCACCAGGAGATCGAACGGCATGCCCTGGTGGGCGTAGCCGTCGGTGCACAACTGGCGTACCCGCTCGACGAGTTCGGCGAATCCCGGGTCGCCGTCGAGGTCTGCGCGCAGGGCCAGGGTGTTGCCGAAGTTGCCGATCAGCTTTTCCAGGCCGGGAAGGTCGCGGCTCATCACGGCCGAGCCGACCGGGATGTCGGTGGCGCCGGTGGTCCGGTGCAGCAGGGCGGTGAGTCCGGCGAGGAGGACCATGAACGGGGTCGCGCCGGCATTGCGGGCGAAGACGGTGAGCCGGTCGGTCACATCGGGCGCGAAGGTGTGGAAGCGCCGGTCGCCCTGTGCGCTGGGCTGCGCGGTGCGGGCGGCGTCGGTGGGCAGGGCCAGCGGGGCGGGCGGCGGGACGAGCGCCGTGCGCCAGTGGTCGAGGTGGTCGGCCAGTCGCTCGTCGGTCCAGGTGTCGCGCTGCCAGTGCGCGAAGTCGGCGTACTGGACGGGCAGGGGTTCGAGGCCGGCGGCCGCGCCCCTCGCCGCCGCTTGGTACAGCGCGCTCAGATCACGAGAGAGCGCGTTGAACGTACCGCCGTCCCAAGCGATGTGATGAACCGTCAGGACGAGCGTGTGGTCCTGCGCACCGCGGCGGACGAGGAGCGTACGCACGGGGTGGTCGGCGGCGAGGTCGAACGAGGTCGCCGAAGCGGTCCGCGCGAGCACCTCGGCCCTGCGGTCCTGCTCCTCCTCGGACAGTTCGCCCAGGTCGGCGGTCTCGAACGCCACCTCGGCCACCGCGTCGACCACCTGCTCCGGCGTGCCGTCGGCCGACACCGGGTAGCGGGTGCGCAGCACCTCGTGCCGGTCGACCAACCCCTGCAGGGCGGTCCGCAGGGCGGTCGCGTCGAGGGCGCCGCGCAGTCGGATGGCCAGGCAGACGTTGTAGGCGGGGCTGGTCGGGTCGAGCTGCTGGAGCAGCCACATCCGGGACTGGGCGTACGACAACGGAAGGCGTCCGGCGTCGGCGGGTCGCCGCGGAATCCGCTCGGAGCGCGCCGGGGCGTCGGCCAGACCGGCGCCCTCCAGCCTGCGGCGCAGCAGTTCACGCTTGCGGGCCGCGAGGTCGCCGGGGGTGGCCGTGGGTGTCTCCGTCACAGCTCTCCGCCTTTCAGGAGCAGTTCGAGTGCGGTCGCCCAGGCGTCGGCCAGCCGTTGGATCTCCGGCTCGGCGAAGAGCCGGTCCGGCCACTGCCAGCAGACGCTCAGTTCCTCACCGGTGATCACCGCGTCGACGACCAGCGGGTAGGGGGCCGGCATGCCCGGGTCGGCTCCACTGCCCATGGCGCCGGTCTCGGGAGCGCTGGTGAACGCGTCGCTGTCCCGCCGCTCGCCCATGGTCATCCGGCCCAGGTAGTTGAACTCGATCTGGGGCTGCGGGAGTTCGGCCAGAGTGGCGGCGGTGTCCGGGTTGAGGTAGTGCAGCAGCCCGTACCCGATCCCCTTGTCGGGGAGCGCGGTGATCTGGTCGCCGATGCGCCGGACCTGGTCCGCCCCGGACCCCTCTCCCGGGTCCAGTCGGACGGGAAAGACACTGGTGAACCAGCCGAGGGTGCCGGACAGGTCGGCGTCGGCGAGGAGTTGTTCCTCGCGGCCGTGGCCCTCCAGGGCGATCAGGAGGGAGGTGTCCCCGTCCGGTGCCGGGCGGCCGAGGGCGCGCCGCCAGTCCGGGACGGCGAGCGCCAGTGCGGTCAGCAGCGCTTCCTGGGCGGGGGTGGCGGTGAGCGGGGCGGTGAGGTCGGGGCCGAGGGTGGTCCACAGCCGCTGGATCGTCGCCCTGGTGTCGAGGGCGGGGTCCAGTGGGGAGGGTCCGAGGGGCGGCTCGGGCCGGTTCAAGATGTTTTGCCACAGCGGGAGTTCGGCTGTACGGCGGGGCGACCGCGCCTCGGTCCGCAGGGCCTTTGCCCATTCCTTGAAGGACGTACCGGGTGGTGCGAGCGGAGATCCGTCCCAGGCCGCGGCGAGCTCGGCCACCAGAACGCCCCACGAGGCGGCATCGGTGACCAGGTGGTGCAGCACGACCAGCAGCCGTCCCTCGCGGCTCTCTCCGGGGTCGAACCACAGGAAGCGGGCCACCGCCCCGGTCGCCGGGTCGAGTTCGGCGACCAGTTCGTCGAACGCCTCGGGGACCAGCGTCCCGACGGCGGTGTGGTCGAGGCGCTCCGCGTCGATCCGTCGTACACAGTCTGCCGCTCGGGCCGAACCGACGGGCGCCGCGCGGAAGTTCCACGTCCCGTCGTCCGCCGGGGCGAAGGTCGCGCGCAGGAGGTCGTGCCGGTCCAGGACGGTCTGGACGGTGCGGTGCAGCCCGCCGAGGTCCATGCCGGCAGGCGTCCGCAGGAACCGGGCCTGACTGAGCGCGCGGAACGAGCTGCCCTGTTCGGTGAGCCACGTCAGCATCGGGGTGAGCGGGATCTCGCCGGTTCCGGCATCGGGGTCGGCGGTCCGCTTCCGGGTGCCGTTGCTCCCCGCGCGCTCGGCCAGTCCCGCGACCGTGGGGTGCTCGAAGACGTCTCTCGGCGAGATGCCCAGTCCGGCGGCGCGGGCCTGGGAGACCAGCCGCATGGACACGATGCTGTCGCCGCCGAGGACGAAGAAACTGTCGTGCACGCCGACCGTGTCAAGGCCGAGCACGTCGGCGAAGAGCGCGGCGAGCCGTTCCTCGACCGGGGTGCGCGGCGGCTGCGTCGCGGGTCCGGCGGACCGGGCCGGGACGGGAAGCGCGGCGGTGTCCAGCTTGCCGTTCAGGGTGAGCGGGAAGCCGTCGACCGTGACGAAGGCCGACGGGACCATGTAGTCGGGGAGTACGGCGGCCACGTCCCGGCGCAGCCGTTCGGCCGTGTCTTGGGGAGCCGCGGCAACGGCGATGTCCGAGCCGTCGGGCGCGGCCGCAGGTCCGGCACCACCCGACGTGCCAGTACCCGACGCACCCGTACCCGTGCCCGCCGGCACGACATACGCGACCAGCCGCCGCACCCCGGGCGTGTCCTCGCGGACGACCACCGCGGCCCGCTCCACCGACTCGTGGTCCAGCAGCACCGCCTCGATCTCGCCGGGCTCGATCCGGTAGCCCCTGATCTTCACCTGGTCGTCGATCCGGCCCAGGCACTCCACCAGGCCGTCCTCGGTCCACCGGGCGATGTCGCCGGTGCGGTACATACGGGCGCCGGGCCGGTCGGTGAACGGATCGGCGACGAAGCGGCTCGCGGTGGCGCCGGGGCGGCCGAGGTAGCCGCGGGCCAGTCCCTCGCCGGCGATGTAGAGCTCGCCGTCGACTCCGGTGGGGACGGGGTTGAGGTGTCCGTCGAGGACGTACAGGGTGCCGCCGGCCACCGGGCGGCCGATCGCGGGACGGTCGCTGAGGGCGAGGTCGCAATCGGCCGAGTCGACGGTGCATTCGGTGGGGCCGTAGAGATTGTGGGCGGCCAGTCCCTCGGTGGCCCGCAGGGTGCGCCACAGGTCGGGCGGTACGGCCTCGCCGCCGACGCCGAGCACCTTCAACTCGGCCTGCCAGTCACTGTCTTGGGCGACCACCTCGGCGAGCAGGGACGGCGACAGCTCGATGAACTCGATGGCGTGCTCGGCGAGGAAGGCGCGCAGCGCGTCGGGGTCGCGGCGGACGTCCTCGGGTACGAGGTGCAGTTCGTGTCCGGCGAACATCCACAGCATGGGCTGCCAGGACGCGTCGAAGGCGGTCGGCCAGGCGTGTCCGATCCGGAGCGGCCGGCCGCCGACCGCCGCGCGGGCCGGGTTGTGCAGGGCCGCGTTGTGGGCGGCGAAGAGGTTGGCGATGGCTCGCTGCGGGATCACGACGGCCTTGGGGCGCCCGGTGGAGCCGGAGGTGTAGATGACGTAGGCGGGGTGCTCCGGGTGCACCGGTGCCGGCCGTTCGGCGTCTGTGAGGTCGGTGTCGTCCGCTGCGTGGAGGCGTTGCCGGACGCCGAGGTCGTCGAGCAGGAGCAGCGGCACACCGACGAGGGCGTCCGCGTCGGGCACGGTGTCCTCGGTGGCCAACAGCGCGACCGGGCGGGAGTCCGCGAGCATCCCGGCGATCCGCTCGCCCGGCCAGGCCGGGTCCAGCGGCAGATAGGCCGCACCGGTCTTCTGCACCGCGAGCAGCGCCGTGAGGGTGTCCGGGGTCGGTGGCAGCGCCAACGCGACGAACCGTTCCGGTCCCGCACCCGACTCGACCAGGAGCCGGGCGAGTTGATTGGCGCGGCAGTTCAACTCGGCGAAGGTCAGCCGCTCCCCCGCTCCGACCACCGCGACGGCGTCGGGCGTACGGGCCGCCTGCGCCTCCCACGTCGCCGGCATGGTGGCGTACGGCACGGGCAGCCGCTCTCCGACGCCCGCCGCCAGCAACTCGGCCCGCTCCTGGGGCGCGAGGATGTCCAGTGCGGCCAGCGGGGTGTCGGGCGCCGAGACGGTTGTACGGAGGATCCACTCGAAGCGGGCGGCCAGTTCCTCGACCGCCGGGCGTCCGTAGCAGTCGGGCCGGAACTCGAAGACGACACCGAGCTGGCGCTCGGCGAGCACAGCCAGGGTCAGCGGGTAGTGCGTGGCGCCGGCGCCCTTGACGTCGACGATCCGCAGGCCGGACTGTGCCTCGGCCTCGGCGACCGCCTGCTGGTCGATGGGGTAGTTCTCGAAGACGAGCAGTGTGTCGAAGAGGTCGCCCGCGCCGGCCAGGCGCTGGATCTCAGTGAGGCCCAGGTGCTGATGGTCCATCAACCGGGCCTGCTCGTCCTGGAGTCGGCGCAGGAACGCGCCCGCCGTCTCACCCGGCGGCACGGCGACCCGGACCGGCACGGTGTTGATGAAGAGACCGATCATGGATTCGGCGCCCGCGAGCTCGGCGGGCCGCCCTGCCACGGTCGCACCGAACACCACGTCCTCCCGGCCGGTGAGGCGGGCCAGCAGGAGTGCCCACAGTCCTTGTACGACGGTGTTGACGGTGACGCCTCGCCGCCGCGCCAACTCCTCGACCTGCCCGGTGAGTTCTTCGGAGAGCCGCAGGGTGTGCAGCTCGGGGGTGACCGGTACCAGGCCTGCGGTGGCGGGTGAGAGCAGCGTCGGTGCGGACCCGGCGAGGGCCTTCCGCCAGGCGCGCGTGGACGCGTCGCGATCCCGCGAGGCGAGCCAGGCGAGGAAGTCGCGGTACGGGCGTACGGCGGGCAGGGGTGCGGTGCGGCCGGGGGCGAGCTGGGCCGCGTAGAGCTGGAGGAGTTCGCGCACCAGCAGCGGGATCGACCAACCGTCCAGCAGGAGGTGGTGGTTGGTGAGGATCAGCAGCCAGCGGTCGGCGCCGCGGTCGACCAGGGTGAGGCGGAGGAGGGGTGGATCCGTGAGGTCGAAGCGGGCGGTGGCGTCTGCGGTGGCCAGGAGGGTGACCTCGGCCTCCTCGCCGCTCGCACCGGCCGTCTCTCCGCATGCGCCCGCCGCCGCGCTGGTGGCGGCCTCCTTCCAGTCGACGGCGACCTGTTTGAGGACGACCTGGACCGGTTCGTCGAGATCCTCGTGGAGGAAGGCGCTGCGCAGGTTGGCGTGCCGGGCGTAGAGCTCCTCGGCGGCCGTGCGCAGCAGTTCGGGGCGGAGCGGTCCCTCGATCTCCACCAGGGTCTGCATGGTGTAGACGTCCTGGGCGCCCTCGTCGAACAGGGCGTGGAACAGCAGTCCCTGCTGCAGCGGGGACAGCGGCAGGACGTCCTCGACGAGGGAACCGTCGTCCCCGGGCTCCTTGCTCATCGACTCCTCCACCTGGCCTTGACGTTGTCGAGCTGGGTCGCGCTGAGCGACACCAGCGGTGCGGCGGTCGCGGTGAACTCCTCCTGCGGCGGCCCGGATTCGTCTCGGGCGGCCTCGGCGAGACCGGCCGGGGTGCGCCGGGTGAACACGTCCCGGGGCGAGAGTCCGAGTCCGGCCCGGCGGGCCCGGTCGGCCAGCCGCACCGAGACGATGCTGTCGCCGCCGAGCTCGAAGAAGTCGTCGTGCACGCCCACCCGTTCCAGCCCGAGCACCTCGGCGAAGAGCCCGCACAGGACCTTCTCCGGTTCGGTGCGCGGCGGTTCGAAGGTGCTGGCTTCCGTGAAGTCCGGGGCGGGCAGGGCGCGGCGGTCCACCTTGCCGCTGGGGGTGAGGGGCAGGGCGTCGAGAATGACGACGGCCGACGGTACGAGGTGGGCGGGCAGTCGCTCGGCCAGCGCCCGGCGCAGGGCCAGGGCGTCGAGGGCGGGAGCTGTGACGGGAGCGGCATCGGCGGCGCGAACGGATGCCGCGTCGACATGGGGAACGGAAGCCGCGTCGGACGCCGTCGGTACGACGTACGCCACCAGTCGCCGCGCGCCCGGCCCGTCCTCCCTCGCCACGACCGCCGCCCGGGCCACGCCCGGCAGCGCGCGGACCGCCGCCTCGATCTCGCCGAGCTCCACTCGGAAGCCTCGGATCTTGACCTGATCGTCGGCGCGGCCCAGGAACTCGACGGTGCCGTCGGCGCGTTGGCGGGCCAGGTCGCCGGTGCGGTAGAGGCGGCCGCCGGGTGGGCCGAAGGGGTCGGCGACGAAGCGCTCGGCGGTGCCGCCGGGTTGGTCCAGGTAGCCGCGGGCCAGTCCGTCACCGGCGAGGTACAGCTCGCCGGTGCCACCGATCGGGACCGGTCGCAGGAACGGGTCGAGGACGTGGGCGCGGGTGTTCGCGATGGGCTGCCCCAGCGGGACGGGTCCGTCGCCGCCCTCGTACACGTGCATCAGGCTGTCGCCGGCCGCTTCGGAGCAGCCGTACAGGTTGACGAGCCGGGCTGTCGGCCAGCGTCGCGCGATGGACTGCGCGAGTTCGGCGGGGAGCGGTTCGCCGCTGGCGATCCAGGTGCGGACGGAGGCGAAGCTGTCCGGCGGGGCGGATTCGACCAGGGTGGAGTAGAGGCTGGGGACGGCGGTGAGCGCGGTGGCCCGGTGCCGGTCCGTGACGGTCGCGAGGGCGGCCGGATCGCCGGTCGCGTCGTCGTCGACGAGCGCCACGGCGTCGCCGATGACCAAGGCGCCCAGCAGCTCGGTCAGTCCGTCGATGAAGCTGATCGGGCTCTTGGCGAGGCGTACCCCTGGAGTGCCGCCCTTCCGCAACTCCCTCCCCCAGGCGAGCCGGTTGGCGAGCGCGCGCTGGGTCCCGAGCACGCCCTTGGGGCGGCCGGTGGAGCCGGAGGTGAAGATGACGTACGCGGGGTTCTCGGGTGACAGCGGCGGGCGCGGTCCTCGCAGATCGGTCGACGCGTCCGGGGTGCACACCACGTCCGGGGCGATGCCGAGTTGTTGGGCCGTGTCCGGCTCGCAGATCACCAGCCGCGGCCTTGCGTCGCCGAGCATCAGGGCGATGCGGTCCGCCGGGTAGGCCGGGTCCACCGGCATACAGGCGGCGCCCGCCTTGAGGACCGCGAGGAGTGCGGTGACCAGGTCGGGGCCGCGGCGCAGCGCGACGGCGACCACGGACTCGGGTCCCGCGCCGCGGGCGTTCACGGCTGCCGCCAACCGGTCGGCGCGGGCGTTGAGTTCGGCGTAGGTGACAGTCGTGTCGCCGTGCAGTACGGCCGGTGCGCCAGGGGTGCGGAGGGCCTGTTCCTCGAACAGGGCGCGGACCGCGGGGTGCGTCAGGGGGCGGACGGTGTCCGCGGCGGGCTGCTCGTCCTGGTCCGGCAGGGAGAGTTCGGCGACGGGCCGTTCGGGGTGGTGGGTGAAGTCGTCGAGCAGTTGGAGGAGTTGCTCGGCGACGCGCACGATCGCTTCGTGGTCCAGGGCGTTCGGCTGATGGCTGAACGTGAGGGTGAGGCCCGGTCCCGGCAGCGCGGTGAGAGCGAGCGGGTAGTGGGTGGCGTCGCGCACGGAGACGTCCGTCATGCGCGGTCCGTCGAGGGCGCGGGCGATGCCGTCGTCGTCGATCGGATAGCTCTCGAAGACCAGCAGGGTGTCGAAGAGCACGGTGTGTCCGGCGGCGCGCTGGATGTCGGCGAGGCCGAGGTGCCGGTGGTCCAGCAGTGCGGACTGCTCGGTCTGGACCCGCCGGAGCAGGTCCGCGAGCGGTTCCGCGGGGCGCAACCGGACGCGTACGGGCAGGGTGTTGATGAACAGGCCGACCATCGATTCGATGCCGGGCACGTCGGCGTCGCGGCCGGAGACGGTGGCGCCCAGGACCACGTCGGTGCGGCCGGTCAGCCGGGCGAGCAGGACGGCCCACAGTCCTTGGAGCACGCTGCTGACGGTGAGCCCGTGGGCGCGGGCGGCGGTGTTCAGTGCCGTGGTGTCCCGCTCGGCGAGTTCCAGGACGTACCTCTCGGGCTGCCCGGCGGGCTTGCCCTGGGCCTCGGGCGCGACGAGTGACGGCTCGTCAAGTCCTCTCAGCGAAGCGATCCATGCCGTGCGGGCGGCCTCGTGGTCCTGGCGGGCGAGCCAGGCGAGGTAGTCGCGGTAGGGCCGGACGCGGGGCAGCGCGGCGGGGTCACCTGCCGAGGTGTAGAGCTGGAACAGCTCCCGTACCAGGACGGGCGCCGACCAGCCGTCCCAGAGCAAGTGGTGCGAGGAGACGACCAGTCGGTGGTCCCCATCGCCGAACACGACCAGCCGGAACCGCAGCAGGGGTGGGCGGGCCAGGTCGAAGCGCTGGTCGAGGCCCGCTGCCAGGAACCGGTCGAAGGCCGTGTCGCGCTCCGGCCCCGGCAGGGCCGAGAAGTCCGTCACGGCCCAGGGGACGCGGACCTCGCTGCGGATCACCTGGACCGGGCGGCCGGAGCGCTGGGTGCGGAACGCGGCGCGCAGGTTGGCGTGCCGGGCGACCAGCGCCTCGGCGGCGGTGCGCATCCGGTCGGGGTCCAGCGGGCCTTCGAGGCGGATGGTGAGCTGCCCGGTGTAGACGTCCTGGGCGTGATCGTCGTAGAGCGCGTGGAAGACCATCCCCTCCTGCATCGGCGACAGGGGGAGTACGTCCTCCACGCCCGGGCGGGCCGCCATCAGGCCTCGGTCCGGCTCATGGCCTCGGCCAGGCTGCGCGGGCGCATGTCCGTCCAGTGCTGTTCGATGTGGTCCAGGCAGGCGGCCCTGGTGTCGGGGCCGTGGACGCCGGTCCAGCCGGCCGGGACGGGCACGAAGTCCGGCCAGAGGGAGTACTGGCCCTCGTCGTTGACCAGCACGTGGAAGACGCCGTTCTCGTCGTCGAACGGGTTGGCCATGGCTCAGTTCCTCTCCTGGTGCGGGGCGGGGGCTGGGGCGGGGGCGGGAAAGGCGCCGGAGAACTGGTCCGGCGCGCCGGGCACCGGTTCGGCCGGGTCGGCGCCGAGCTTGACGATGCGGTTGGCCTTGTCCACGTGGACCACCCGCGGTTCGTGGGTGGCCCGTTCGAGCTCGTCGAGCACGGCGAAGGTCATGATGATCACGAGGTGACCGGGGTGGACCAGATGGGCGGCGGCCCCGTTGATGCCGATGACGCCGCTGCCGCGTTCCCCGGTGATGGCGTACGTGGTGAGCCGTGCGCCGTTGTCGATGTCGACCACCTGGACCACTTCGCCCTCGACGATGTCGGCGGCTTCCATGAGGTCCTGGTCGATCGTCAGGGACCCCACGTAGTGGAGATCGGCCTGCGTCACGGTGGCTCGATGGATCTTTCCATTGAGAAGGGTGCGCTGCACCGGTGCTCCCTGGAGTAGATACTTAGGTGAGGCTAACCTAATTTAAGATCGCCGGACGGGGAAGGACGACTGCGGAAGAACTCCAGAAGCAGCCGGTTCACTTCGTCCGGGCGCTCCAGGTAGCCGTAGTGGCCGCAGTCCTTGATCTCCTGGTAAGTGGCGGACGGGATGGCGTCGGCCACTTCGCGGGCGAGGTGCGGGGGCAGGACGAGGTCGTCGGCGAAACCGATGACCAGGCAGGGTGTGGTGATCGCCCGGTAGGCGTCGAGGCGTCCGGGCGGGACGGTCAGGTCGAGTTGGGCCCGGGCGCCGGGTCCGGAGGCGGGCGGCGAGAACTCGAAGAGCTCCAGCCAGTCCTGGATCCGCTGTTCGTCGTCCAGGGTCGCCGGGGACAGGTTCTGCAGGGCTCGCACCCAGGCCGCGTAGACGGGCGGCAGTTCCGACTCGCCGTCGTACAGGGCGCGTTCGGCCTCCCGCATGGCGGTGCGCAGGACGTCGGTGCGGCCGCGGGTGGCCATCAGGACGCCTTGGACGGCCAGTTCGGGCCGGGCGAGCAGCAACTCCTGAACGACGTACGCCCCAAGGGAGACGCCGACGAACCGGCACGGGCCTAGGCCGAGGTGCTCGACGAGCCCGGCGGTGTCAGCCACCAGGTCATCGATCGTGAAGCCCTCCGGGCACTCGTCGGTCGGCGGGATGCCCCGGTTGTCGAAGGTGACGACCCGGTGTCCCGCCGCGACCAGGTCGGGCACCTGGTGGAGGTGCCAGGACCGGCCGCGGGCGCCCTGGCCCATCACCAGCACCACGGGCTCGCCGTGGCCTTCGTCGTCGTAGTGGAGTCGGATTCCGTTGACCTGCGCGCTCGGCACGGGTCCCTCCTGAGTCAGTCGGTCGCCGGGGAGACCTCGGGGGACGGCGCGGGTTCGGTGGCGGCCGGTCCCTGCAGACTGGCTCTGCGCAGGCCCGGCACGGCCAGCGCGACCGTCGCCACGCCGGCCAGACAGACCACTCCCCCGACCACCGCGGCGCCGGCCGAGGAGCCCAACGCCCGGGCGACCAGGCCGGCTTCGAGGTTGCCCACGGAGGGTCCGGCGGTGGCCTGGGCGAGCCACAGGCTGCCCACCCTGCCCTGGAGCCGGTCCGGCGTGTAGTGCTGGAGCAGGGCCCGGCGCAGGATCTCCGAGGCGGTGTCACCGAGGCCCGCCAGGGCCAGGAAGGCCAGCGCGAGCCACAGGTCGGGGCTGAGGCCGAAGCAGATGATCGCCACGCCCCACACCGCGACAGCGCCGATCAGTGCCCTCCCGGTGTGATGGATCCGGCCGGTCCAGCCGCTGGCCAGCGCGCCGCAGAACGAGCCGACGGCGGGGGCGGTGTAGAGCAGTCCGACGGTGGACGGGCCGCCGCCGAAGTGTTCGGTGCCGAGTTCGGGGAAGAGCGCGTACGGCATCGCGAAGACCATGGCGCAGACGTCGATGAGCAGCAGTCCGGCGACGACCTGGTTGCCGCGCAGGAAGTGCAGGCCCTCCGCCATTGCCTTCAGCGGGTGCTGGGCCTGGCCCGAGCCCTCTGGCGGCATCGCCGGGAGCGGGGCGAGCAGGGCGAGTCCTACGACGTAGACGGCGGCGTCGATTCCGAAGCACCAGGCCAGGCCGGGTCCCGCCGCGATCACGCCGGCGAGCGACGGGCCCGCCATGCCGCCCAGTTGGGCGGTGAGGGTGGTGAGCGCACCCGCTGCGGCGAGCTGACTCCTGGGCACCAGGTTCGGTGTGGCGGCCATCATCGCGGGGCCGCCGAGGCCGGCGCTGCCGCCGGCCAGGACCGCCGCCACGAAGACGAACCACACGTGCGGGTCGGGCAGGGCCGCGTTCACCGCGAGTCCGGTGACCACGACGGCGGTCACGGACCGGGTGACGAGCACGATTCGGCGCCGGTCGGCCCGGTCGGCGAGCAGACCGCCCGCGAGCAGGCCGACCAGCAGGAACATGCCCAGCACCAGACTCATCAGGCCGACCTGGACGGTGGATCCGGTCAGTTCGTAGATCTGGAGGCTCGCCGCCACCGAGGTGAGCTGGGTGCCCACCATGGAGATCGCCTGGGTGGCGAACACCAGCCGGAAGTCCCTGCTGGAGCGCAGCGGGGCGACATCGACGACCATTTCTCCAAGACGCACGCGAGCCCCTAGCCCTGGAGGGACGGAACGGCGAGCGGCGCCGGCTGGGCGGGGACGACGTACGGGGCGACGCTGCGCAGTTTCTCGCAGGTCTCCTCCAGCTCCCGGTCCGGCGTGGACCCGGAGAGGATGCCGGCGCCGGCCCGCAGCCAGGTGCGGCCGTCCTCCTCGAAGAGGCTGCGCAGCACCAGGGCCGCGTCCAGCGCGCCGTCGCTGCTCGCCGCCAGGATCGCCCCGCTGTAGATGCCGCGGGGCCCGCTCTCCAGTCGGCTGATGCAGTCGTAGGCCGGGAGTTTGGGGATTCCGGAGGCGGTGACGGCCGGGAAGACGGCGCGCAGGACGTCCCAGGCGGTGGCGTCGTCGGCGAGCAGTCCGTGCACGCTGGAGCCCAGGTGCTGGACGCTGCCGCGCTGGCGCACGCTGAGCAGGTCCCGCACCGAGACGGTGCCCGGACGGCAGACGGTGGCCATCTCCTCCTCCGCGAGTTTCACGGACAGGACGTGCTCGGAGATCTCCTTGGGGTCGGCGAGGAGTTCGGCGCGCAGCCGCTCGTCCTCGGCGCCGCCCAGGCCCCGGGCGCGGGTGCCGGCCAGGGGCTGCGTGACGACCTCGCCGTCCGCGCTCACCTCGGCGACGGTCTCGGGGCTGAAGCCGGCGACCCGTCGGCCGCCCAGGTTCACCAGGAAGGAACGGGCCGGGGTGTTGTGCGAGCGGCCGTGTACGTAGGTGGCGACGAAGTCGACCGGGAAGGGCACGGGGACCGAGCGGGAGAGGATGACCTTCTGCAGGTCCCTCGATGTCCGGATCTCCTCGATGGCCCGGGCCACGATCTGCGGGTAGCCGCCCGCGCTGTCCGCGACGTCGATCGGGCGGGCCTCGACGGCGGGCCGGTCGACGGGTTCGGCGAGCAGGGGCAGCAGGGCGTCCAGGGTCTCCTGGTCCGCGCTGCGCACCTGGGCGCCGCCCTGACGGAACCTCACCTCGCTGTGCGGCACGACAAGTTGGAGCAGGTCGTCGTCACCGGCCCGCTCGGGGCGGTCGGTGTGCAGGTGGGAGAACTCGAAGGCCATCCAGCCGTAGGCGTTCCAGTCCTGGATGTCCATCTCCGCCAGTTTCTCGCTGACTTGGCGGAGGGGGTGCGGTCCTAGTGGGGCCCTGCTCTCATCGTCGAGCCATCTGCGGCGGATTCCGGAGCGAGCGACCACGACCTCACCGAGCACACCGCCGGCGAAGCAGAAGTCACCCTCCCGTTCGTAGACCACGTACTGGTCGAACAAGCCCGACTCCGCCAGTGCCGCGGTCAACAGGAGGGGGTCACCCGGCAGTTCCGTCTCCGCGCTCCGATAACGCAGCAACGAGCTACCTCCCTGGACTTAGGTTAACCTAACCTAATTACGCCAAGACCCTAGCTCCCGGATCGATCGTCCGTCCAGAGGTGCCTCAGGCTTGACCGTGATCGCTTATTAGGCAAGCCTTTCCTAAACAGTGGCACCTCGGCAGGGGGCGGGAGTTGAGCATGCTCGACGGGTGGGTGACCTGGCCGGAACCGTTCGCGCGGAGGTACCGGGACGCCGGTCACTGGCAGGGCCGGCCGCTGGACCGGCTCCTGCGGGACCGGGCCGAGCGCGCCCCCGGGCGGATCGCGCTCGTCGACGCCGACGGCCAGCGGTGGTCGTACGCCGACCTCGACCGGCGCGCCGACCGCACGGCCGCGGGACTGCGGCGGCTCGGCATCGGCCCGGGCGACCGGGTGGTCGTCCAACTCCCCAACACCGACGCCTTCGTGGTGCTGTTCTTCGCGCTGCTGCGGGCCGGCGCGGTGCCGGTGCTGACGCTGCCCGCGCACCGGGAGAGCGAGATCGTGCACGTCGCCGAGACGGCCCGCGCCACGGCGTACGCGATCCCCGACCTGCTCGACGGCTTCGACCACCGCGCGCTGGCCCGTGCCGTACGCAAAGCGGTGCCGTCGGTCGAGCATGTCATAGTGGCGGGCGATTGCGCGGAGTTCACCGCGTTCGACGACCTGGACGCCGACCCGGTGCCGCTGCCCGTGTCCGACCCCGGGGACGTGGCCGTGCTGCTGCTGTCCGGCGGCACGACCGGCAAGCCGAAGCTCATCCCGCGCACCCACGACGACTACGCGTACAACGTCCGGGCGAGCGCGGAGGTCTGCGGTTTCGACGAGTCGACCGTCTACCTGGTCGTCCTGCCGACCGCGCACAACTTCGCGCTGGCCTGCCCTGGCATCCTCGGCACCCTGATGGTCGGCGGCACGGTGGTCCTCTCCCCCACGCCCAGCCCGGACGACGCGTTCGTACTGATCGAGCGGGAGAAGGTGACCGCGACGGCCGTGGTACCGCCGATCGCCCTGCTGTGGCTGGACGCGGTGGAGTGGGAGGAGGCCGACCTGTCCTCATTGAGCCTGCTCCAGGTCGGCGGCTCCAAGCTGGGCGCCGAGCCCGCCGCCCGCGTCGAACCCACCCTGGGCTGCGCGCTTCAGCAAGTCTTCGGCATGGCCGAGGGGTTGCTCAACTACACACGCCTGGACGACCCTTCGGACCTCGTCATCGGCACCCAGGGCCGCCCGCTCTCCCCCGACGACGAGATCAGGGTCGTCGACGAGGACGGACACGACGTACTCCCGGGCGAGACCGGCGAGTTGCTCACCCGCGGCCCCTACACCCTGCGCGGCTACTACCGGGCTCCCGAGCACAACGCCCGCACCTTCACCGACGACGGCTTCTACCGCACCGGCGACCTGGTCCGGGTGCTGCCCAGCGGACACCTGGTCGTCGAAGGACGAGCCAAGGACCAGATCAACCGGGGCGGCGACAAGATCTCCGCCGAGGAGCTGGAGAACCACATCCTGGCCCACCCCGCGGTGCACGACGCGGCCGTGGTCGGCATGCCCGACGCGACGATGGGCGAACGCACCTGCGCCTACCTGGTCCCGCGCGGCGAGGCCAGCACCCCGACCCAGCGCGAACTCGCCGCCTTCCTCGCCGACCGCGGAGTGGCCGCGTACAAGCTGCCCGACCGGGTGGAGGTGGTCGACGTCTTCCCCCGTACCTCGGTCGGTAAGATCGACAAGAAGGCGCTCGGTCGCCGGATCGCCGAACGGCTGAGCGCGGAGGGTGGCGGTGTCAACTAAGGTCGCCACGCCCGCACTTGAGCAGGCGGACCCACCCCCTCGGCGACGCGCCCGGACCCGACTGCTCGCTGTCGTCGGCGCGTTGGTGCTGCTGTTCGTGGCGATCGTGCTCAGCCTGGCGATCGGCTCGCGCTCGCTCGCGCCGGCCACCGTCCTCCACGCCCTGCTGCACGACGACGGGTCGATCGCGAGTTCCGTCATCTGGGACGTTCGAGTGCCCCGCACCGTCGCCGGGATCGCGGCCGGAGCCGCGCTGGGCGTCGCCGGCGCGCTCATCCAGGCGCTGACCCGCAACCCGCTGGCCGACCCCGGACTGCTCGGCATCAACGCGGGCGCGGCCACCGGAGTCGTCTTCTCCATCACCGTGTTGGGGCTGAGCAGCCTGTGGGCCTCGGTGTGGTTCGGCCTGGCGGGGGCGGTGATCGCCGGGCTGCTGGCGTACTCGCTGGCCTCCGGCGGACGCGGTGGCGCCACACCGGAACGCCTCGCGCTGGGCGGCGCGGTGATCGCGGCGGTGTTCACAGGACTGAGCCAGACCGTGATGCTGCTCGACGCCCAGGCCCTGGACCAACTCCGGTTCTGGAGCGTGGGTTCGCTCGCCCGCGCCGACAACGAGACGTTGACGACCATCACGCCGTTTGTCGCCGTCGGCCTGATCCTCGCCCTCTCCCTGGTCCGCCCGCTCAACGCGCTCGCCCTCGGCGACGACGCGGCCCGCGCTCTCGGCGCCCACCTCAACCGCACGCGGTTCCTGGGCCTGTTGGCGGTCACCCTGTTGTGCGGCGCGGCCACCTCGGCCGTCGGTCCCCTGGTCTTCGTCGGCCTCGCCGTCCCGCACATGGCCCGCATGATCGCCGGCACCGACCAGCGCTGGACGCTGCCGCTGTCCATGCTGCTGGCACCGGCGCTCCTGCTCTACGCGGACGTCCTGGGCCGGGTCGTCGTACGGCCCGACGAACTCGACGCGGGGGTGGTGACCGCCGTGGTCGGCGCACCGGTGTTCATCGCGCTGGTCCGGCATCGCCGGGTGGTGTCGTCGTGACCCGGGCCCTCTGCCGCGGCAAGGTGGTGCCGTCGTGACGACAGCTCCGCCCGGGACGACCTCGACTCTCCCCCGCCGCACCCACGTCGTCCGCAGCCGCTCACGCGGGCTGTCGCTGCGCGTGGACGTCCGCACGGTCACGGTGTGCCTGCTGGTGCTGGCCGCCACCTTCGCCGTGGGTGTACTCGCCCTGGGCACCGGGGAGTTCGCCATCTCCCCGGCCGACGTGATCCGCACGCTGCTCGGCAACGGCAGCCGTCAGACGAACTTCGTGGTCAACGAACTCCGCCTGCCCCGCCTGCTGACCGGCGTCCTCGTCGGGGCGGCGCTCGGGCTGAGCGGGGCGCTGTTCCAGAGCCTGACCCGCAATCCGCTGGGCAGCCCCGACATCGTCGGTTTCACCTACGGCTCCGCAACCGGGGGGCTGTTGGTCGTGCTGGTCGTCGGCGGTACCGGCGGGCAGGTCGCGTTCGGGGCGGTGGGCGGTGGTCTGGCGACCGCGTTGCTGGTGTACCTCCTCGCCTGGCGGCACGGCATCCACGGTTATCGGCTGGTGCTGGTCGGCATCGGGGTCAGCGCGCTGCTGCAGGGCGTCAACGCCTATCTGCTCGCCAAGGCCCGCTTCACCCAGGCCGCGCAGGCGATGGTGTGGCTCAACGGCAGCCTGAACGGCCGGGGTTGGCAGGATGTCCGTCCGGCCGCCGTCGGGCTCGTCGTACTGCTGCCGCTGGTCGCCCTGACGGCGAGCAGACTGCGGATCCTGGAGATGGGCGACGACGTGGCCGGCGGTCTCGGCGTGCCCGTCCAGCGCACCCGACTGGTGGTGCTGGTCCTGGCCACCGCCGCCTGCGCGGTGGCGACGGCCGCCGCGGGACCGGTCCCCTTCGTCGCGCTCATCGCGCCCCAACTGGCCCGGCGCCTCACCCACGCGCCCGGACCGAACCTCCTGGGCGCCACCTGCGCCGGCGCCTTCCTCGTGGTCACCGCCGACTTCGTCTCCCAACGCATCCACGAGAGCGCCCAGTTGCCGGTGGGCGTGGTGACGGCGGTGGTCGGCGGGTTGTATCTGGGGTTCCTGCTGAGGCGGCAGCGGCGGGCGGGGCGGATCTGAGGGCTGCTCTCGGGTCCGTGGACCCTGACGTCTGTCCTTCTTCTCCCGCCCGGACGTCCGTCGTTCTTCCCCCGCCCATGGCGTTCGCCCTGCGCCACGGTGGTTCGTGGGCCACGCTGACTCCTGGGAGCAGTTCACCCCTGACACCTAGGAGCACTTCATGGTCCACGAACTGGACGGTCGCACCGCTGTCGTCACCGGAGCCAGCCGGGGCATCGGCCTCGCCGTCGTCCGGGCGCTGGCCGCCGAGGGCGCACGGGTGGTCGCGGGTGCCCGGCACACCTCCGACGAACTGGCGGAACTGGCGAAGTCGGGTGCGGTCGAGGTGGTCGAGGTCGACCTCGCGACGGAGGCCGGGCCCGCTCGGCTGGTCGAGCGGGCCGGCGAGCGTATCGACATCCTGGTCAACAATGTCGGCGCGGCCCCGGTCCGCCCCGACGGGTTCCTGTCCATCACCGACGAGGACTGGCTCTCCACCTTCACGCTCAACCTGCTGACGACGGTACGGACGACCCGTGCCGTGCTTCCCGCCATGCTCGCGCGGGGCGAGGGCAGCATCGTGACCATCGCCTCGGTCAACTCCTCCCTGCCCGATCCCCTGGTCCTCGACTACAGCGTCTCGAAAGCCGCCGTCGCCGCCTTCTCCAAGGGGCTGTCGAAGGAGGTGGGCGGGCAGGGCGTCCGGGTCAACACGGTGAGTCCCGGACCGGTCGCCACCGATCTGTGGCTGTCGGACAGCGGGGTGGCGGCCACGGTCGGGCGGGCGACCGGCGCCGACCGGGCCTCGGTCGCGGAGGGGGCGGCGCGGTCGATGGTGAGCGGCCGGTTCACCCAGCCCGCCGAGGTCGCGGAAGCGGTGCTGTACCTGGCGGGTCCCCGGTCCGGGAACGTCCTGGGCGCCGACATCAGGATCGACGGCGGCCTCATCCCGACCTGGTGACTCCGCGCCTCCGCACACCCGTGCACGTCAGGCGTCGAGCCCGGCCAGCCACTCCACCAGGATCCGGTTGGTCTCCTCGGGCCGCTCCTGCTGGATCCAGTGGCCGCAGCCGTCGAGGATGTGGGAGGCGGTCAGGCCGGGGAGCGTTGTGGGGTACGACTCGATCGCGTCGGCCAGCCAGGTGGTGGAAGCGTCGAGCGAACCGCCCAGGAACAGGGCGGGTTGGCGGATGGGGGCGCCCTGGTGACCGGCCAGGTCCGCCCAGTCGCGGTCCATGTTGCGGTAGCGGTTCAGCGCGCCGGTGAGCCCGCTGCGCTCGAACTCCCCGGCGTAGACGTCGAGTTCGTCCTCACCGAGCCAATTCGGCCGCCGGCCTCGTGGGAAACGGTCGCGGAGCGTGCCGCCGCGGGTGACGAAGTGCGGGTCGGGGGCGCCGGGTCGGGGCATGGTGTCGGCGGACATGGCCGCGTAGAAGCCGGCGAGCCAGCCGCGTACGTCGGGCTCGATCTCCGCCTCGGCGCGGCCCGGCTCCTGGAAGTAGGAGACGTAGAACTCGTCCTCACCGCCCATCCCCGCGAAGATCTCGCTGGGCTTGGGGCCGCCGGGCGGGGTGTAGGGGACGCTCAGCAGGCCGACCGCACGGAAGACGTCGGGGTGTACGAGCGCGGAGGTGGCGGCGATGGTCGCGCCCCAGTCGTGTCCGACGATCACGGCGGAGGTCTCCCCGAGTTCCTCCACAACGGCGACGTTGTCCTCGACGAGATCGAGCATCCGGTACGCGGACTCGGCGACGGGCTTGGAGGAACGGCCGTAGCCACGGACGTCGAGGGCCACGGCGCGATAGCCGGCCGCGGCCAGCGCGGGCAGTTGGTGACGCCAGGAGTACCAGGACTCCGGGAACCCGTGCACAAGCAGGACCAGCGGGCCCTCGCCCTGTTCGACAAGGTGGATACGACCGGCGGGCGAGGGCACCAGGCGGTGCGTGCGGTCGGCGGGGGTCGGCTGCGGCATGGGTCCTCCCTGGTGACGCGGGCGCCGTCGGGTCCGGTGGACCGGGCGGCCCCGCGGTCGACGGCTTCGAGACCGATCATCCGACGCCCGTCGCGACACAGGCGAAGCCTGTTGCCGATTCGGCAAATGCCAGGCGACCCCGGAGACAGGCATCCACCCGCGCCGACCACCGTCCGGAACCCGCTCCTGCGCCGCCGCGAAGGCGCGGGCAGGCCCGGAGCACCGTCCCTGCCGGTCATGCCGATGTCGCGTCGGAGCAGCCACCGTTGCGCCGACGCGTCCGCCGGGCCGGCCCGTGAACGCCCGCCCGTACCGACCTGCGTCAGGGGGTGCGGCCCGCTCCCCCTCCCGACGGCGGCCGGCGTGAGGTACGCAGGCCGCCGACCGTCTTGAGGAGGCGGTCGGCGGGTTCGCGGAGGCGGGGGTGGGCGTTGACCGTGTTGCGCAGGCCGCGGACCGGTCTGCGCCAGACGCGGTAGGCCGCCGCCACCGGGTGCGGGCGGCTGGCGAAGCCCTCGCCGACGCGGAGTTCGCGGGTCTTGAGCCAGTCCTTGTACTCCTTGTCGCCGCGCCCCAGGTCCATCATCGTCACCCCCGCCCGGGCCGCGGCCTCGGCCGTGCGCAGGTGCATCATCAGTCCCGGCGAGTAGTAGTGCAGGTCCGGGTCGTAGGCGGTGAACCAGGCCGCGAGCACCGTGCGCGATCTCGGTCCGAAGTGCGCGGCCACCGGCCGGTCGCCCGCGTACAGCACGGACAGCACGCCGGTGAAGTGTTCCTCGCGGACCTGGAAGAGGTCGTCCACCAGGTCGACGATCCACTGCCGGGCGAAACGATCCATCCGACCGGTCCTGCGGTACTGGGCGGACTTCCAGCGCATGAGCGTGCGCAGCATCGCCGGGTCGCGCTCGTCGAAGACGAACCGCACGTCGCCCACGTCACGCCCGAGGCGACGTTCCTTCTTGAGCGTCGTCTTGGCCAGACCCGGGTACGCGCCGCGCAGCCACTGCGGATAGCCGCTCTCGTCAGGCTTCAGGTCCACCACCGGCGAGGCGAACCGGCCGGTGACGTAGCTGCCGAATGGCTTCTGCTCCTCGACCAGATGATCGAACTCGAAGATGGACAGCCCACAGGCCCGCAGCAGCTCCTGGGCGTCCCAGCTGACCCCGGGCCGGTGCACCAGGGCCTGACAGTCCGAAAGGCCGAGCCCAATGGCCCGGCCGATACCGAGCGCGTCGCGCTCGTACGGGAAGAAGCCGACCGGCTTCCCCTCCTGCCGCAGGACGGCCAACCGCACCGCGTCCCGCTGTCTGGCCACCCCGACCGCGAACTCCGGTGCCAGAAAGGGATTCGAGTACTCGGGCGACTCGTCCATCGCCCCGTGCCAAGCCGCTCGGAGCGAGGCGGTCAAGTCTTCAAGTCTGTGGATCGTCACTTCCACGTCTGATCTGCTCCCCCCGTGACGCGCTGTGCGCGGCGCGCCACTGTCTGATTACCCGCCGGTCCGCGACGTGTACCCGCCTCCGCCCCCGATCCACCCCCGGGACACGGATTCCCGCAGTTCTCAAACGTCGCGAAACAGTACGCACGTCGTCAAGGGTGCCTCTCGCGGCGGACGACTGCGAGTGGGACGACACGATCAATTCCGCGGGCCGACGATTTTCACAGGAAGTCGGCGCCTTTCGTAGGAAGTTGGTATGAGACTGGTACGAAGTCGCCCGCTTCGCCCCATGTATGGCCGGTGTCGGTATGCCCCGCGGCGTAACGTCCCTCGCGCATCGGACGCGACACGGAGCGAGGAGAGACCTGGTGATGGGGAGTCTGCCGGAGCTCACCGCGGGACGGCTGCTCTCCTCCTGGCGACTGGACGTGCCCGCCCTGCTCCTCGTCGTCCTGCTGGCCGGCCTGTACGCGGCGGCCGTGCTGCGGCTCGCACGCCGGGGAGAGCACTGGTCCGTGGCCCGGACCGCGGCCTTCGCCCTGCTGGGTCTCGGCACGCTCACGGCGGCCACGATGTCCGGCCTCGCCGTCTACGACCGGGTGTTGTTCTGGCCGGCCGCCGTCCAGAACGTCCTCCTCGACCTGGTCGCACCCCTCGGCCTTGCCCTGGGCGACCCGCTGGGGCTCGCGCTGCGGGCGCTGCCGGAGGGCGCGGCCGGCCGGCTGCGGCGGGCGATGACCGGACGGGTCGTACGACTGCTCACCTTCCCGCTGGTCAGTACGGCGCTGGTGCTGGCGACCGAGCTGACGGTGTACTTCACGCCGTACTTCGCGACAGCGCTGCGGTACGGGCCGCTGCACGACCTCATGTATCTGCATCTGCTGCTCGCCGGCTGTCTGTTCGTGGTGCCGGTGCTGACCGGCGAGGAGACGCTTCCCGCCTGGTGCACCCACCCGGTGCGGGCCGCGCTGGTCTTCCTCGACGGGATCGTGGACGCCGTGCCGGGTGTCGTCGTGATGACCCACGGCACGCTGATCGCCGGCGCCTGGTATCTACATCACGCCCCGCCCTGGGCGCCGGACGTCCACCACGACCAGCAGCTCGGCGGCGGCGCCATGATCAGCATCGCCGAGCTCGTGGCACTCCCCTTCCTGCTGGCGATCCTCGTGCAGTGGGCCAGGACAGAACGGGCTCGCAACGTCGTACTGGACCGGCGCCTGGACACCGACCTCGTACCGGTCGCGCGGACGGCGGGACCGGACATGGTCCGCCCCTGGTGGGAGACCGAGGACAACGACGTCGCCCGGCGCGTGCGGCAGCAAGGACCTGGGTGACAGACCCCTTTTGCGCGTTTGCTACGCTCCCGGAGCATCCCGCGGGGGAAGTCCGGTGAGAGTCCGGCGCTGACCCGCAACGGTGTGCGCGGCACCTTGAGAACGGCCTGTCGCGTGAGCCCGATCGCCTGTGGGTGGCGCGACCCGTCGACTGCTCGCCGTGGACTGCGAGAGGGGACCGCGCGGCCGGCACGGTCGTACGGGCTGTCTCCTGCTTGAGGTGCCACAGGTGGCCCCAGGTGAAGGACCACCCCCGCCGTGCGCCGAAGTGCCACCTCCACTCCCTCCCGCATCCCCGTGCCGCCGTTGCTCCTCGGCCTGGCGGTGCTGCTCCTGGTCTCGCTCGTGTGCGGAGTCGGGCTCGGGGCAGCCGGGATCGGCTGGGCGGCGGTCTTCCGGTACCTGTGGGCCGGGCTCACCGGTGGGACCGTGCACGCGGACGACGTCGCCGCGTACACCATCGTCTGGGAGATCCGGCTGCCGCGGGTCGTGCTCGGCGCGGTCGTCGGGGCGGGGCTCGCGGCCGTCGGCGTGGCCGTGCAGGCGATGGTCCGCAACGCGCTCGCCGATCCCTTCGTGCTCGGCATCTCCTCGGGCGCGGCGGTCGGCGCCAACGCGGTCATCCTGCTCGGGGCGTTCGCGGGGCTCGGGGTGTGGGCGCTGTCGGCTTCGGCGTTCGCCTCGGCGCTCGCGGCGATGGTCCTGGTCTACGCCGTGGCCCGCTCCCCGCACGGTCTCACCCCGCTGCGTCTGGTCCTGACCGGGACGGCACTGGCGTACGGCTTCGAGGCCGTGACAACTGTGATGGTGTTCGGCGCGGCCCGGGGCGAGGCGGCCAGGTCGGCGATGATGTGGCTGCTGGGGAGCCTGGGCGGCGCGACCTGGGTCCAGGTGCCGCTCGCCGCCGTGACCGTCGCGGCCGGCTGGGCGTGGCTGCGATGGCGGGCCGAGGCGCTCAACGCGCTCGCCATGGGCGACGAGACCTCCGCCGCCCTCGGGGTCCGGCCGGGCCGGCTGCGCAGTGAGCTGTTCCTCGTCACCGCGGCCGTGACCGGGACGGTGGTCGCGGTCAGCGGGGCGATCGGGTTCGTCGGCCTGATGGTGCCGCACGTCGTACGGATGCTCGTCGGCGCGGACCACCGCCGGGTGCTGGCGGTGGCGCCGCTGGTCGGGGCCGTGCTCCTGGTCTGGGCGGATGTACTGTCCCGACTCCTGCTCGCGCCCACCGAGTTGCCCGTCGGAGTGATCACGGCCGTGGTCGGGGTGCCCGCCTTTCTCCTGCTGATGCGGCGGGGCGGCTATGCGTTCGGGGGGCGGTGAGCGTGCGGATCGACGTCGACGGCGTGACGGTCGAGCCGGCGCAGACAGTGTCCCGACTCCCGCTCGCCCCAGCCGAATTGGCCGCCACAGTCGGAGCGCCCGGCCCTCAGCGGCTTGTGCGGCACAGCAACAGTGCGTTCCGAAGGAATGCGCGTGCGGATCGACATGAGCGACCTGACGGTGGACCGGGTCGCCGAACGGGCGGAGACGGCATCCCGACTCCCACCCGGCCCAGCCGAATCGCTCGGCCCAGCTGGGGCCCCGGGCCCTCAACTGCTTGCGTGGCGCTGCCGCCACACGTTCGGAGGTAGGTGACCATGCGGCTCGACATCACCGGCGTGAGGGTCGAAGTGGCCGGTGCGCGGCTGGTCGACGACATCGAACTCGCCGTGGACAGTGGGGCGTTCGTCGGGCTCGTCGGGCCCAACGGGAGCGGCAAGTCGACGCTGCTGCGGTGCGTGTACCGGGCGCTGCGACCGGACCGTGGGGCGATACGGCTCGACGGGGAGGACGTGCACGGTATGCGGTCGCGGGCCGCCGCACGGGTGTTGGCCGCGCTGCCCCAGGAGTCGGCCGCGGAGTTCGACTTCACTGTCGCCGAGGTGGTGGCCATGGGGCGGCTGCCGCATCTGGACCGGACGGCGGCGCGGGACCGTGCCGTGTGTGCCGAGGCCATGGAGCGCACGGGCGTCGGCCATCTCGCCGAGCGCGGCTTCCTCGCCCTGTCCGGCGGTGAGCGGCAGCGCGTCCTCATCGCCCGCGCGCTGGCTCAGCAGCCCCGGGTGCTGGTCCTCGACGAACCCACCAACCACCTCGACATCGCCCACCAATTGGACGTGCTCGCGCTGGTACGTCGCAGCGGTCTCACCGCGCTGGCCGCCCTGCACGACCTCAACCTGGCCGCCGCACACTGCGATCGGCTGTACGTCGTCGCGAGCGGCCGGATCGTCGCCTCGGGACCGCCCTACGAGGTTCTCCAACCGCCCCTGCTTGCCGAGGTGTTCGGGGTGCGCGCGCATCCCGTACGGCACCCGGAGACGGGCGCGGTCCAGCTGCTGTTCTCCCTGCTCCCCGCCACCTCGTGAGAACCCCGCTCCCATCCGAGAACCCTGCCTCCACCCGCGTAAGGATCCCTGTGCGCAAGCTGCTCATCGCCGCCCTCTGCCTCGCCGCGACCGCCACCGGCTGCGGCGCAACCGTCGAACCGCAGGCCGACGCGAAGGCGGGATCCACCGCCGTCACGCTCACCAACTGCGGCCGCAAGGTGACCTACGACAAGGTCCCCGAGCGCGTGGTCACCAACGACGTCGGCATCACCGAGCTGATGTTCGCGCTCGGTCTGGAGGACCGCATGGCCGGGTTCGCCATGCCCGACGACAAGGGCGACCTCACCGACGTCCCCTGGAAGGACGGCTACCAGAAGGTCAAGTGGCTCTCCAAGGACCAGCTCACCAAGGAGAACGTCCTCGACGCCCACGCCGACCTCGTCTTCGCGGGCTGGAACTACGGTTTCAGCGAGGCCGACGGCTTCACCCCGGACAGCCTGAGAAAGCTCGGCGTCCCCACGTACACCCTCACCGAGTCGTGCCACAACGGCCGTACGGAGACCTCGCGCGGCATCATGCCGCCGCTGGAGGCGCTGTACGAGGACCTCACCAACCTGGGCAAGCTGTTCGGGGTGGAAAAGCGGGCCGCCACCCTCGTCGCGGGCTTCAAGAAGCAGATCGCCGACGTCGGGGCCAAGGCCCCGGCGAAGCAGCCCGAGGTCTTCCTCTACGACAGCGGCCAGGACCAGCCCTTCACGTCCGGCCGTTACGCCGCCCCGGACCAGATCATCAGCGCCGCCGGCGGCGAGAACGTCATGCACGACCTCGCCGACTCCTGGACCACCGTCGGCTGGGAGAGCGTCGTCGAGCGGGACCTGGACGTCATCGTCATCTGCGACTACGGGGACGTGAGCGCCGAGCAGAAGCGGAAGTTCCTGCTGTCGTACGCCCCGCTGCGCAACGTCTCCGCCGTCAAGCACCGCCGGATCTTCGTCCTCGACTACGTCGACCTGGTGGAGAGCCCCCGCAACCCGTCGGCGATCGCACGGCTCGGCGCCTATCTGCGCGGCTGAGAGGAGGATCCGCGCGGCTGGGAGAAGGATCCGCGCGGCTGCGGCCGGTCGGCCGTTCGGTGAGGGTTCATGGCGGGAACATGTCCACGCTGTTGCGTACGCCCGTGACTCAACTAGCGTCACCTGCTCGCCCGAACCGACACGAGTGAGGTTTCGATGTCCGCACGACATGCCCTCGCCGGCCTGGCCCTGGCGCCGGTGCTCGCCCTCCCGACGGCCGCCCACGCGACGACGCACACGCCCCGGCCGCCCTCGCACAGAGCCCTGTTCGATCTCCAGGCGCACCGCGGCGGCCTGGGTCTGACGACCGAGGAGTCGCTGCAGGGGTTCGGCAAGGCCCTGCGGCTCGGGGTGTCCACCCTGGAGCTGGACACGCACATCACCAAGGACCGCAAGGTCGTCGTCAACCACGACCGGCAGATCAGCGGCGTCAAGTGCAAGGACACGGCACCCGTCACCCCCAGCGACCCGCTGTACCCGTATGTCGGCAAGTACATCAAGGATCTGACGCTGGCTCAGATCAGGACGCTGGACTGCGGCTACCAGCAACTGCCCGGATTCCCGCAGCAGGAGGTGGTCAAGGGCTTCCGGATGGTCGAGCTCAAGGACGTCCTGAACCTGGTCAAGAGCTACCGCGCCAAACAGGTCAAGCTGAACATCGAGACGAAGGTCGAGGCGGGCGCGCCCGAACAGACCGCGCCGCGTGAGCTGTTCGTGCGGCGCGTCTACGAGGAGATCCACCGCTCCGGCATCGAGGACCAGGTCACCATCCAGTCCTTCGACTGGGGCGCGCTGAAGGCGATGCACAAGCTGGCGCCGAGGTGGCCGCTGGTGGCGCTGACGAACTACGACTTCCTCCAGGTCGGTCAGCCTGGAGCCTCCCCCTGGCTGGGCGGCATCGACGCCGACGACTACGACGGCGACTTCGTGAAGGCGGCGGCCACCGTCCCCGGCGTCAACGCGCTCTCCCCGAACTACGGCTTCCCGCAGAGCGGCAAGATCGGCGACCCGGGCTTCCGCTTCTACCCCGACCCCAAGATGATCTCCGAGGCCCACGCCCGGGGCCTCCGGGTCATCCCCTGGACCTGCGACGATCCGGCCACCATCGAGGCCCTCATGGACATGGGCATCGACGGCATCATCACCGACTACCCCGACCGGGTCCGCCAGATCATGGCAGATCGCGGCCTGCGGCTGCCCAAGGCCTACCAGCCACGGCACTGAGCACCCCCAGGAGCTCCGGCCCCACTGTTTTGAACACGTTCAACACCGGCGTATGCTCGCTCCGAGGACAGAGGGGGCGAGCTGGATGAAGATCGTGATTCCCGGTGGCACCGGGCAGGTGGGGACACTGCTGCGCCGCGAGCTGACCGCGGCCGGTCATGAGGTCGTGGTGCTGAGCCGACGGCCGGGGCGCCCTGGGGACATCCTGTGGGACGGGGTGCGCCAGGGCCCCTGGGCCGAGGCGATCGACGGCAGTGATGTGGTGATCAACCTGGCCGGGCGCAGCGTCAGTTGCCGCTACACGCCGGCCAACATGCGGGCCATGATGGACTCGCGGGTCGACTCCGCCCGGGCCGTCGGCGAGGCGATCGCGTCCGCGGCCGACCCGCCCCGCGTCTGGCTCCAGATGAGCACCGCGACCATCTACTCCCACCGTTTCGACGCGCCGAACGACGAGAGCACCGGCATCATCGGCGGCACCGAGCCGGACGTCCCGGACTACTGGGCCTACAGCATCGAGATCGCCCGAGCCTGGGAACGGGAGCTGGAGGAGGCCGACACCCCGCACACCCGCAAGGTGGCGCTGCGCTCCGCGATGGTGATGAGCCCTGACCGGGGCGGTGTCCTCGACGTCCTGCTGCGGCTCACCCGTCTCGGCCTCGGCGGCCCGGTCGCGGGCGGCGCGCAGTACGTCTCCTGGATCCACGACCACGACTTCGTCCGCGCGGTCGAATTCCTGGTCGAGCGGGACGACTTGAGCGGACCGGTGAACCTCGCCGCCCCCAACCCCCTGCCGCAACGCGACTTCATGCGCGAACTCCGCGCCGCCTGGGGCACCCCGGTGGGCCTGCCCGCGACAAAGGCGTTGGCCGAACTCGGCGCCTTCGCGCTCCGCTCGGACACCGAACTCCTCCTCAAGAGCCGCCGCGTGGTCCCCGGCCGCCTGCTCGAAGCGGGCTTCGACTTCGACCAGCCGCACTGGCCGACCGCCGCCGAGGATCTCGTACGACGGGTACGGGGATACCGGGGTGCCCACCACGCCCGCTCAACGGCCCGCTTCATCAACTGAGGTCGGGGCGGGGACGGTTGGGCCTCAGCCGACGGGGGGCGGTTGGGGACGACGGCACGCGACTGAGAGCCGGATCGAGCGCAGCCGCGCCCCGGTCGAGGCCGCCGTCGGGCAATCCCACCAAGAACAACCGCACCTCGGACGGACTTCCGGCCGGAGGCGTCCACGCGATCATCCAGGGCCTCGGCCAGGAACGGTCGCGCCACGACCGCAGTCACCGTCGGAGACCGGTCCGCCTCACTGCCGTCCCCGGTCGAACCGGAACGGTGTCAGGGCCTGCGGGCGGCGCCCGGTGGTGACGTACTCGCTGAGCCGGTGGCCCGTGACCGGGCCCAGCGTCACGCCGAGCATGCCGTGTCCGGTGGCTGCGAACGCGTTGTCGTAGCCGGGAACGCGGTCGATCACCGGGAGACCGTCGGGGAGGAAGGGGCGGCCGCCGACCCAGGGGTCGCGGATCAGGGTCACCAGGTCGTCCGGGTCGTCGAACCAGCGGCCCAGATAGTGCCGGCTGGCGAGCGCGACCGCGACGATCCGGCGCCAGTCGAGGCGGTTGTTGTTGCCGCTCAGTTCCATGGTCCCGCCGATCCGGGTGGTGCCCGCGATCGGCGAGGCGACGGCTCGGCGTTCGCCGAAGTAGAGCGTGTGCCGGGGCGCCGGGTCGAGGTCGACCGAGAAGCTGTAGCCCTTGCCCGCCTGGAGCGGCAGCGGGCGGCCCAACGAACCGAGCAGTCCCGCCGAGCGCATGCCTGCCGCGATGACCACGGCGGAGCACGGGATCTCGCCGTCGCCGGTGCGCAGGGCCGTGACGCGTCCGGCGGTCGTACGGAATCCGTCGACCTCCGTGTTCTCGTGGACCTTCACCCCCGACGCGGCGAGCGCCTCGCCGAGCCCGCGCCCGAAGGCCTCCGGGTCCACCACTCCCTCTCCCTCGACGAGGTAGGCGGCCCGAACCTGCGGCGAGAGCGCGCCGTCGAGCAGTCGGGCCTCGTCGCCCGTGACGACGTCGTCCGGCATGGGGTAGCGGCCGTCCGCCATCTCCCGCTGGACGGCGAGGTGATGGCGGGCCTCGGCCGCCGACAGGCTGCTGTCGGCGGTCCCGGAGATCGACGACGGCACGCCCGGCTCCGCCCCGCGCCGGGAGCGGATCCTGCTGACCGGCGAGGTGCCCAACCCCGTGGACAGGCCGACGGGTTGCCCCTTCCGTACCCGCTGCCCCTACGCCCGGGAACGCTGCGCGGCGGAACGCCCCCGGCTCACCCTCACCCCCTCGGGCCGCCGGACCGCCTGCCACTTCCCCCTCGTCGGCTGACGGAACGGACTCGGCCGCAGAGCTGTCGGACTCAGGTGGCGCTCGGGGCGGCCGGGCCGATGCCGCGCAGCTGCTGGATCTCGCCGCCCAGTCTGGTGCGGAACTCCTTCAGCCTGGCCGGCTGCGCGCTGACCACCCAGCGCGAGCCGACGAGGTGCTGTCCGCCGTAGCCGCTCGCGGCGTCGAGCCAGGCGAGCTTGTACTTCTCCTCGGGGAATGTGGTGATGACCTGGTCGGCAGCCTTGGTGTGGCACACGCCCTGCCGGAGTTCGTCCGCTTCGACCCGGATCCTGGGCTTGCAGCCGATCAGCCCGGCGATCACCTCGACCTTGGCCGGTGCCACGACCCCGGCCTCGGGAGCGGCGGTCACCGCGGCCTTACCCGTCCTGCTCTCCGCGCGGTCGTCCTCGCCGCCGCTGCAGGCCACGGCCAGCGGCAGCAGGGCCAGTCCGCCGACGAGGGCGGCGGCCCGGGGCAGCCGGGCCGGGGACGGGACGCGATCGACGCCGATTCGCGCTCGCTGCTGGAACAAAGGGCCTCCCGCTCCGTGTTGGGTCGACAGGAGGTACGGGTGTGCCCCGGCGGACGTTCAGCGATCGCGTGCGGTGATCAAAACCACACAAGAAAAACGCTAGCGTTTCGATAGCCGCAGGGCTACGCTGAAGCCCTAGGGGAACGATACCGTTTCGTTCACGAAGGGCCCCGCCATGACCTCCGTACTCATCGTCAACGCACCCTCACTGCAGCGACTCGGCCTGCGCATGCTGCTGGCCGCCGAGCCCGATCTGACCGTCGTCGGCGAGGCGACGAGCGCGGACGAGGCGGTCCGTGAGAGTGCCGCACTCCACCCCGACGTGGTCCTGGTGGACGACCGTTTCTCCCACACGATCGGCGTCGACGCCATCCGCCGCATCACCCGCTCCGGCGCGGTCGGCGAGCGCCGGCCCCGCGTGCTGGTCCTGACACCCGCCGACAGCGAGGCCTATCCCTACGCCGCCCTGCGCGCCGGCGCCGGCGGATTCCTGCGGCCCGACGCCACGGCCGAGGAGCTGATCGCCGCCGTCCGGGTCGTGGCCTCGGGAGACGCCGTCATCACGCCCGATCTGACCCGCGCCCTCATCGAGGCCGTGCGGGAGCAGCAACCCGCCCGCACCATCCGCGAGGTGGGCCTCGACACGCTCACCGGGCGCGAGCGTGTCATCCTCTCCGGCGTCGCCTCCGGCTGGTCCAACGCCGAGATCGCCGAACGCCTCTCCATCGCCCCGACCACCGTGAAGTCCCACGTCAGCCACATCCTCGCCAAGATCGGCGCCCGGGCCCGGGTCCAGGCGGTGGTCTTCGCCTACGAGTCGGGACTGGTCCGCCCGGCGGCGGCCTGAGCCGACGCCGATCGGCCGGCCGCGGGCGGGCGCACCGCGGCCGGCCGTGTGAACCGAGCTGTCAGGGCTTGACCGGCTTGCCCCGGCCCCAGGCCCAGGCGAGGCGGTCGGCGCCCGACTGGTTGGTGGTGGCCAGCCAGGGGCGGGCGACCGGGCCGGTGAGGGTCTGGATGGAGTAGATGTCGTCCGTGCGCAGCCCGGGCCAGTAGACCGAACCCATCTTCAGCTCGCGGAAGGTGTCCGTCACGGCCTGGATGAAGTTGACGAAGTTGTCGTCGGGAGTCGCTTTGTTGTAGTCGAGGCCTGTGGTCATCGGCGCCCCGAACTCGTCGGCGACGGTGCGCCCCGCGCAGTCGCCGATGCGCACCTTGAGGTCGGCGACCCACTCGTCGTAGGTGGCGTAGCTCTTCCAGAAGCCGTAGTGGTGCAGCGACAGATACGTCCCCTTCAGGCGCGGGTCGGCGCAGACCGAGGTGACGTGGTCGTTGTAGCCGGCGCCACTCACGAAGACGCGGTTGCGGGGCACCGAGGGGTAGGTGGCCAGCCACTTGGCGGCGATGTCGGCCCACTCGGTGTCGGTGTAGCCGTGCGGCTCGTTCATCGGCTCGAAGTAGACCAGCGGGTTGTGCCTGTAGGCCTTGACCACGGTGTTCCACATGGGCCAGTAGGTGGTCTCGTCGTCGATGTAGCCGTCCTTCCGCGCCCCCGTGCCCTCCCAGTAGGACACGATCACCTTGAAGCCCTGCGCCGAGGCCGCGTCGACGACCGCGCGATACGACTTCCAGTAGGCGCCGTTGACGGTGTACGGGTTGATCGGCAGCCGCACGGTGTTGGCACCGAGGTTGGCGCGGAAGGCCGCGATGATCCGGGTCGCCTTGGCATACGTCTTCGCGTAGCCGTCGGTCGTCGAGAGGCCGGACAGCTGGAGGAGGTCGTCGGCGAAGTTGTCGCGCGGGTCGGCCCAGTTCACGCCCTTGAACTGGGTCGTGCCGACGGGTGGCGCGGTGGCGGAGGCGGGGGTGCCCGTGAGGGTCGCCCCGCTGACAGCGGTGATCGCCAGCGCCACGAAGGCGGCGCGCAGCCGAGGAGTGCGGCGGCTCGTGGCAGGGGTCTTGCGCATCGACGTGCCCTTTCAGGAGGACCGGATGTTTACGTAAACATCGTGTGCGGCAAGAGGCCGCTGGAGTGGGAGCGGAGGATGGACTCTGAGTCGCCGCTGGCGATGTTTACGTAAACGTGGCGGCGCCGGCATCCTGGCATCCGCCCTGGCGACCGTCAAGGTTTCCCACACGTAACATCCGATGCACGCAGGCAGGTTCGGCGTCGGTCGAAGGAGGCAGCCGTGGTGGAGCGGGGCGGTTCGGGTGTGCCCGGCGGGCGGCGCAAGCAGCGCGTGTCCATGGCCGACGTGGCCCGGCTCGCGGGTGTCTCCTCGCAGACGGTCTCGCGGGTCTCCAACGGCCAGCCCGGGGTGGTCGGTTCGACCCGGGAGCAGGTCCTTTCCGCGATGCGGGAGCTGGGCTACCGGCCCAACAGCGCGGCGCGCGCACTGCGTTACGGCCAGTTCAACACCATCGGCGTGATCCTCTTCAGCCTCTCCTCGACGGGCAACAGCCGAACCGTGGAGGCGATCGCCACGCACGCGGCGGCCGAGGGGTACGCGATCACGCTGATCCCGATCGACGTCCCGACGCAGGACAACGTCCTGGGGGCCTTCACGCGGATGGGCGAGCTGGCGGTCGACGCCGTGATCGTCATCATGGAGATCCATCTCCTTGACACCGGCACCGGATCCTTCCAGCTCCCGCCCGGCGTGCACGTCGTGGTCGTGGACTCGGACGCCGGCGACCGCTACAGCGTGGTCGACACCGACCAGAGCGAGGGCGCCCGCACGGCCGTCCAACACCTGCTCGACCTGGGTCACCGCACCGTATGGCATCTGACCGGGCCGGAGACGTCCTTCTCCGCGCAGCGCCGAACCGAGGCCTGGCGGGCCGCTCTTGAGGAGGCTGGTCGTCCGGTGCCGCCGCCCTTGCACGGTGACTGGTCGGCCGAGTCGGGGTACGCGGCCGGCCTCGCGCTGGCCGAACAGGCCGACTGCACGGCGGTGTTCGCGTCCAACGACCAGATGGCGCTGGGTCTGCTGCGCGCCTTCCACGAGCGCGGGCGGTCCGTGCCGGAGGACGTCAGCGTGGTCGGGTTCGACGACATCCCGGACGCGGCGTACTTCGTGCCGCCGCTGACCACCGTCCACCAGGATTTCGCCGAGGTGGGCCGCCGGTGCGTGGCCAAGGCGCTCCAGCAGATCCGCACCGGCGGCGAGCCACGTCCCGGCACGGATCTGGTGCCGGCCCGCCTGCTGGTCCGGCGGAGCACGGCGGCTCCGCCAGACTGACGGTCAGGCGATCGCCGCCGCGAGCAGGTCGATCTGCTCCAGGCCCGAACCGGTGGGGACGAAGATGAGTTCGTCGCAGCCGGCGGTCTCGAACGCGGCCACGTACGACTTGACCATGTCCGCGCTCACCGCGGCGCTGCCGGCGACCTGCGCGGCGGCGTCACCGAGGAAGCCGTAGTAGTCCAGCAGGTATCCGTCCGCCTGGGCGCGGGCGTTGGGGCCGAGCCCGAAGTAGGCCAGGGACAGCTTGCGGGGCTTGCCCTCGCGTCCGGCCTCCTGCCAGGCGGTGTCCACACCGACCGCGGCCTGCGCGAACATGTCGGGCGAGCCGCCGCCCATGATCCAGCCGTCGGCCAGCTTGGCCACCCGTCGGAAGCTCACGTCGGTCGAGCCGCCGAGGATCAGCTCGGGGCCGCCCTCGCGCACGGTCGCCGGCCCGATCCCGCCGGCGAATCCGCGATCCTCGCCGGCCCAGATGCGCTTCATGTCGTCGATCTGTTCCTCGAAGCGCTTCCCGCGCCCCTTGGTGGACAGCCCGCTGGCCGCGTAGTCGTCGTCGCGCCCGCCGAGCCCCACGCCCAGGACGAAGCGCCCGCCGGAGATGCGTTCGAGTGACGCGGCCTGCTTCGCCAGCAGCGCGGCGTTCTCGTACAGCGGCGCGAGCAGCACGCTGGTCGTCAGCCGGATCCTGCTGGTGACGGCGGCGGCCGCGGTGAGGGCGATCAGTTCCTCGTAGCCCTGGTACACCAGCCGGCCGATGGTGCCGAGCGTGCTGAAGCCCGCCTCCTCCGCCTGTCGCGCCCAGTCGAGCAGATCCTGTGGTTCGGTGCCGGGAACCGTGTTCGGAAGGCCGATCCCGATGTCCATCTGTTCCTCCGGTCATAGCGACTCGCTTCGCCCCCATCATGCGCACAGGTGACGGTTCGGCGACCGCTCGGGGATCAGATTCCGACACCGGCCGGGTGACGGGCCGGGCGACGGCCGGACCAGCCCAGCAGCACCACGGAGCACACCGCCGCGAGCGCGCACCAGGTCGAGACGAACTCCGTCCGCCACAGCGCCGAGCAGATCACCGCCCCCACGCCGACGAGCGCGCCCAGCCCCACCAGCCACCGGTCGCCGGCGAGCAGCAGCGCGCCGACGGTGGCGAGCAGGTAGCCCGCGATGAGCGGACGCCCGTGGTCGAGGCCGATGGCGTAGCCGACGGTGTGGCCGCGGATGTCGGCGCGCACGGAACGGGTGGCCAGGCTGTAGGCCAGCACGGCGGCGGTCAGGACACCGGACACCAGCGGAGCCATCAGCCGGGGCCTGGCGCGCGAGGGCGCCGCGCACAGTACGGCGACGGGGACCCACACCGCGAGCAGCGGCAGGGCGATGACGGCCCAGGCCACGGTGGCCGGCCCCGTGCCCCCGCCGTTGTGCCAGACCTGGGCCTCGACCAGCTGGTGGGCACCGAGCAACAGGGGCAGCGCGGCGAGCGGTACGTCCCTGCGGCGACGGGTCCGGCCCACGCAGACCGCGCCGGCGGAGGCGATGGCAGTTCCCGCCCAGAGATCGGCCGTCGCACTCCAGCACATCGCGTCACCATCACCTCGACCGTCACGGACCCTTCCGGGGCATCCCCCACGCTATGACCCGACTCCTCCCTCTGCCATCCTGACCCTCGTGTCGCATCCCGCCCCCGTCACACCCGACGCGCCCACCCTGATACGCGCCCCGCTGCTCACCCAGCAGTGGCTCGACCTCACGTTCATCCACTGGGCCGTCCAACCGGACCTCGTGGCACCGCTGTTGCCGCCCGGCACCGTCCCCGACACGCACGAAGGGGTCACCTTCGTCGGGCTCGTCGCCTTCCGGATGGACCGGGTGGGCTGGCTGCGGCTGCCCGGGGTGCCGTACCTCGGGACCTTCCCGGAGACCAACGTGCGGCTCTACTCGGTGGACGCGCACGGGCGGCGCGGGGTCGTGTTCCGCTCGATGGACGCCTCACGGCTGATCCCGGTGGTGATGGGCCGCCTCGGCTTCCGGCTGCCGTACCTGTGGTCCCGGATGACCGTCCGCGCGGACGGCGACACCGTCGCCTACCGCAGCTCGCGACGCTGGCCGGGCCCACGCGGCGCGCACAGCGACATCGTGGTCCGGACCGGTGAACCCATTGGGAAACCAACGGAGTTGGAACACTTCCTCACCGCCCGCTGGGGCATGCACAACGCCTTCTTCGGCGGCCCCGCCCCTTTGGCATACCTCCCGAACGACCACCCGCGCTGGCCCCTGCACCGCGCGGAACTCCTCACCTGCGAGCAGGACTTGGTCACCGCGGCCGGCCTCCCCGCCCCGACCGACCCACCGGTGAGCGTCCTGTACTCCCCCGGCGTCCCGGTACGACTGGGGCGCCCGGCCCGGCCGGCGGGCATTCCGACGCCCTGACCGATGCCCTGATCGGCACCCGGGGCCTTCGCCGTCGCCGGTCGGCGAAGGCCCCCTGAGCCAGGAGTGCGGTCAGAGCATGTGCGGGGTCAGGCCGTGTGCAGGGTCAGGCCGTACCGGTTGAGGATCTCGTTGACGGGCTGGAACCAGGTCTCGCCGCCGCTGCTGCAGTTGCCCCAGCCGCCGGAGGTGACGCCCTGTGCCTGGTCGCCGCTGATGAACGACCCGCCGGAGTCGCCGGGTTCGGCGCAGACACTGGTCTTGGTGAGCTGATGCACCGCGCCCTGGCTGTAGTTGACGGTCTCGTTCAGGGCCAGCACATTGCCGCAGTGCCAGTGGGTGGTCGAGCCCGAGCGGCAGATGGAGGAGCCGACGGGCGCCACGGCCGAGCCGCGCACCAGTTGGTCGGAGACGGTGCCCCAGCCGAGCACGACCGGGACCGTCCACCAGCCGCTGCCCACGTTGACCCAGGCGTAGTCGTTGTCCGGGAACGAGGAGCCCTGGAAGTTGCCGACGTAGGAGCGGTCCCAGCCGTAGACGGCGGCCGAGGGCTGGCCGCAGTGCCCGGCGGTGACGAAGCCGCCGTACACCGAGAACCCGATGGAGCAGCGGACGTTGCCCGTGTAGTACGGGTCGCCGCCGACCGTGCCGGCCGCGAAGGTGCCCGGCGCGGAGGCGACCGTCTCGACGGTGACCGGACCCGCCTGTCGGGCCTGCGACAGGAAGCGCCGGACATCGTTGTCAGCCCGGTCGCTGCGGACGACCTCGACGACGACCGCGCCGGCGGTCGGGTCGACGTGCCAACTGCTCACGCCGGCCGGGGCGTTGAGCCGGTCGATGCGCGTCTTGGCCGCGTCGAGTTCTCGCGCGCTGTGCCGGACCGTGCGGATCGTGGCGCCGGTGGCGCGGACGGCCTCGCGGGTGGCGGTGGAGGCGTTCGCGGTGACGGCGACGGTGAGCCGGTTGGTCTTCGCGTCGAACCAGGAGCCGCCGTAGGCCGCTCCGGCGGCCTTGCGCGCCTTCGGGTCGATGTCCGTGGCGGTCTTCTCGGCCTTGAGGCGGGCCTCGGCCTGGGACTCGGTCAGGCCGAAGTCCCGCTGCATGGCCGACAGCAGACCGTCCGAGGCGGGTTGTTCGGTGGGGGAAGCGGCGGAGTCGTTCGCCGCCGCGGGGAGGGTGCCCGCGGCGGACCAGCCGCCGAGCATCAGCAGGGCGGCGAGCCCGGCGTGCATGAGTCGCTTGCGTCTCAAGGGAGTTCTCAAGGGAGTTGCCCTTCGTCGTTCCAGCGAGGTGGGGGTGGAACAGCGGGTGCGTGAGAGCGCTCTCAGGCCTGCGCGGCAGAGCCTAGCGGCGCAATTCAGTCAGGTCCATGCCAATCACAGAGGCAGTTTCGACCGGAGACGAGCGGAGCGGACGGGCCGGCCGCGGGGCTCGCGGGACCGACCGGCGGGCCGTTGCCAGTGCCCCGGAGACCGACCGGCGGGCCGTTGTCAGTGCCCCGCGTTACTGTGCCGACATCTGACCTCTGCCCCTGCACAGGAGGCTCTCATGGCGTCACGACTCAACCCCTACATCAGCTTCGACGGGGACGCCCGTCAGGCGCTGGAGTTCTACCAGGAGGTGTTCGGCGGCACCCTCGCGCTGAACACGTTCGGGGATTTCGGCCGGCCCGACGAGCCCTACGCCGACAAGATCATGCACGGCATGCTGGAGACGCCGAGCGGCTTCACCCTCATGGGCGCGGACACCCCGCCCGAGATGCAGTACACCCCGGGCGGCAACTTCTCGGTGAGCCTGAGCGGCGACGACGAGAAGGAACTGCGCGGCTACTGGGAGAAGCTGTCGGCCGACGGCACGGTGACCGTGCCGCTGGACAAGCAGATGTGGGGTGACGTGTTCGGTATGTGTACCGACCGGTTCGGCATCCCCTGGATGGTCAACATCGCCCAGACGCAGGGCTGACGGCCGGGAGCCGCGGAGCGTCCCCGCACACCTCGCGGAGTCACTGCTCCCAGGGCGGCGGTCCTTCGAAGGCGAGCTGATGTACGTCGAAGAGGACCGCCGCCTCGACACCGAGCGCCGGACCCGCCATCCCCGCCGCCCAGGTCAGGAAGGGGCGGGGCTCGAAGCCGTGCGCGCCGAGGCCTTTGGTGTACTCGGCGTGGGCGGCCAGCGAGGCGATCCCGCGCTCCAGCGGCTCGCCGGTGATGTCCACGCCGTGGCTGGGCCGGTCGCTGCCCGCGAGGCACACGAAGCGGACTCCGTCCCAGGGCTCCAGGCCCTCCTCGGCGAGCTCCGGGAAGATCCAGCGGTTGCCGGCGTCCCGGGTCGCGTCCAGCGCGGCGAGGCCTACCACGCGATGGTCGGCCTGATTGGTCATTCCGCCGATCATGCGGACGTCGAACGCCCCCGACACCACGACCTCCGGCCGGTGCCGGCGGATCGCCCGCACGATGTCACGGCGCAGTGCGGGGCCGTACTCGATGATCCCGTCGGTGTGGTCGAGGAACTCCACCGTCTCCACGCCGACTTCACGCGCCCCGGCCCGCTCCTCGGCTTCCCTCAGCGGGCCCGCCTGATCCGGGTGCAGTCCGTCGATGCCCGCCTCGCCCCGGGTGGCGAGCAGATACGTGACCTGTTTGCCCTGGGCCGTCCACCGGGCCACGGCGGACGCCGTCCCGTACTCGATGTCGTCCGGATGCGCCGCCACGGCCAGACATCGTTCCCAGTCCTCCGGCAGCGCCGGCAGGGCGGAGCCGGCACCGAATGCGCTCGCGTCGTCGAGAGTCGTCATGTCCGAATGATGGCGGTCCAGGTGTCTGTGCCGATAGAGGGCGCGTATATCCGATTGGGGCGGCTCCGTGGCGCGCGGTTCCGGCTCAGCGCGCCTGGCGCAGCGCCCGGGACAGCCCGAGTGCCGCGGTGCGTACGGCCGGGGCGAGCTGGGCGGGGCTGAAGCGGGCTCGCGGCACGGCGACCGACAGTGCGGCGACGGCCGTACCGCCGCCGTCGAAGACCGGGGCGGCGATGCAGCACACGCCCAGGGCGGCCTCCTGCTCCTCGTAGGCGAGGCCCGAGACCTGGGCCTGCTCGACGGCTGTGCGCAGCCGCACCGGGTCGGTCACCGAGTGCGGGGTCAGGCGCGGCAGCGGCTCGGCGAGGATCCGCTCGGTGAGCTCGGGGCCGGAGAAGGCGAGCAGGGCCTTGCCCACACCTGTGCAGGTCAGGGGCAGTCTGCCGCCGACCCGGGACGGAAGGGGCAGCGGGTCGTGGCCGTGGACGCGCTCCAGGTAGACCACGTCGCGGTCGTCGCGGACACCGAGGTGGACGGTCTCGTGCGTGGCCTCGTAGAGGTCCTGCACGAAAGGCAGTGCCGTCTCGCGCAGGCCATGGCGGCGGGGCACGAGCGTGCCGAGTTCGAAGAGCTTGCCGCCGAGCCGGTAGACCGCGCCGGCCCGCTCCAGGAACCCGAGCCGCACGAGGTCGGCGGCCAGCCGGTGCGTGGTGGTCTTGCTGAAGCCGGTGAGCTCGGCGAGTTCCGTCAGACGGTACGAGCCGCCGTCCGGGCGGTAGCAGTCCAGGATGACCGCGGCTTTGTCGAGCATGTTGCCCTGGTCGGTGTTCCGTGTCACGGAACAATGATTGCCGGTGTGGCACAGGCACGTCTATACCGGACGTCATCACACCCTCGTACGTCCCCCGTACGTGAACCCCCCTCGCCCTTCGTCCCTTGGAGTGGTCGCATGCCGACACCCCCCAGCGCCGACCGGCCGTCCGCCGCGGTGGTCAAGGCCGCCGACGCCCTGGCCGAGGCGACCCGCATCGGAGTGCCCTGTCCTCCGGTGCGGTCCCTGCTGCCCGACGGCGACATCGCGGCCGCCTACGACGTGCAGCGCCTCAACGTGGCGCGGTCCCTGGAGCAGCGGGGCAGCCGCGTCGTCGGCCGCAAGGTCGGCCTCACCTCCCCCGCCGTCCAGCGCCAACTCGGCGTCGACCAGCCGGACTTCGGCGCGCTGCTGGCCGACATGGCCGTCCCCGACGCAGGCACCGTGCCCGCCGGCCGGCTGCTCCAGCCGAAGATCGAGGCGGAGGTCGCGCTCGTGCTGGGCGCCGATCTGCCGGACACCCGGATCACCGTGGCCGACGTGCTGCGCGCCGTCGACTTCGCGCTGCCCGCGCTGGAGATCGTGGACAGCCGGATCGCCGACTGGGACATCACCCTCGTCGACACGGTCGCCGACAACGCCTCCTCCGGCCTCTTCGTCCTCGGCACCAGCCCGGTGCCGCTGACCGCGGTGGACACGCGCGGGGTGCGGATGACGCTGACCCGCGCGGGCGAGCAGGTCTCCGCGGGCACCGGCGCCGACTGCCTCGGCGGTCCCCTCAACGCGGCGGTCTGGCTCGCGTCGACCCTCGCCGCGGCGGGCGATCCGCTGCGGGCCGGCGACATCGTGCTCACCGGGGCGCTCGGTCCGATGGTCGCCGTCACGCCGGGCGACGCCTTCGAGGCGCGGATCTCGGGATTGGGGTCGGTGCGGGTGGCGTTCGCGGCGGCGGAAGGCGCGACGGACGCCCTGCCGGAAGCGGGCGCAACTTCCGAAGGAGACCGGCGATGACCGACGATGTCCTCCCCACGTCCCGTACGAATGCCGGTACTCCGGCCCGCACCAAGGTCGCCGTCATCGGCTCCGGCAACATCGGCACCGATCTCATGATCAAGGTCCTGCGCACCTCGGACGTCCTGGAGATGGGCGCCATGGTCGGCATCGACCCGGACTCCGACGGTCTGGCCCGGGCCCGTCGCTTCGGCGTCGCCACCACGCACGAGGGCGTCGACGGACTGGTGGGGCTGGACGAGTTCGACGAGATCGACATCGTCTTCGACGCCACCTCGGCGGGTGCCCACCACCACAACGACCGGGTGCTGCGCGACCTCGGACGCCGGGTGGTGGACCTGACACCGGCCGCGATCGGCCCGTACGTCGTGCCGTCCGTCAATCTGGACGAGCACCTGGACTCCACGAACGTCAACATGGTCACCTGCGGCGGCCAGGCCACGATCCCGATCGTCGCCGCCGTGCGCGCGGTGACGCCGGTGCACTACGGCGAGATCGTGGCCTCCATCTCCTCCCGCTCGGCGGGGCCCGGAACCCGCGCCAACATCGACGAGTTCACCGAGACGACCGCCGCGGCCATCGAGAAGGTGGGCGGCGCGGCCCGCGGCAAGGCGATCATCGTGCTCAACCCCGCCGAGCCGCCGCTGATCATGCGGGACACCGTGTACTGCCTGGTCGGTGACTGCGACGAGGCCGAGGTGATCGCGTCGGTGGAGGAGATGGTCGGCCGGGTGCAGGCGTACGTGCCGGGTTACCGGCTCAAGCAGAAGGTGCAGTTCGACCGGCTCGCCTACGACGATCCGCTGCGTGGCCTGCTGCCCGCCGCCACCGGCGGCCGGGCGGCCCGGGTCTCGGTCTTCCTGGAGGTCGAGGGAGCCGCCCACTACCTGCCGTCCTACGCCGGCAATCTCGACATCATGACGTCCGCGGCGCTGCGTACGGCGGAGCGCGTGGCGACGCACCACACCTCGGAGGCGGCCAAGTGACCAGGCTGTACGTGCAGGACGTGACCCTGCGGGACGGCATGCACGCCGTCCGCCACCGCTACACCGTCGAGCAGGCCCGCACCATCGCCGCCGCCCTGGACGCGGCCGGCGTCGGCGCGATCGAGATCGCCCACGGGGACGGCCTGTCCGGGTCCAGCGTCACCTACGGGGTGGGCGCGCACACCGACTGGGAGTGGATCGAGGCGGTGGTCGGCGCCACGCACCGGGCCGTGCCGACCACCCTTCTCCTGCCGGGCATCGGCACCGTGCACGACCTCAAGCAGGCCCACTCCCTCGGCATCCGCTCGGTGCGGATCGCCACCCACTGCACCGAGGCCGACATCTCGGCCCAACACATCTCCGCGGCACGGGAGTTGGGCATGGATGTCGCCGGTTTCCTGATGATGTCCCATATGGCACCGCCGGCCGAACTGGCGCGCCAGGCCAAGCTGATGGAGTCCTACGGCGCCCACTGCGTCTACGTCACCGACTCCGGCGGCCGCCTCACCATGGACGGCGTGCGCGACCGATTCCGCGCCTACCGCGACGCGTTGGACCCGGCGACCGAGACCGGCATCCACGCCCACCACAACCTCGCCCTCGGCGTGGCCAACACGGTGGTCGCCGTCGAGGAGGGCGCCACCCGCGTCGACGCGTCCCTCGCCGGGCAGGGCGCCGGGGCCGGCAACTGCCCCCTGGAGGCCTTCGTCGCGGTCGCGGACCTGATGGGCTGGGACCACGGCTGCGACCTGTTCCCGCTCATGGACGCGGCCGACGACGTCGTACGACCGCTGCAGGACCGCGACGTACGGGTGGACCGCGAGACCCTCACCCTCGGCTACGCCGGCGTGTACTCCAGCTTCCTGCGCCACGCTGAGACGGCCGCGGCCCGGTACGGCCTGGACACCCGCTCGGTGCTGGTGGAGGTGGGCCGGCGTGGGATGGTCGGCGGCCAGGAGGACATGATCACGGACATCGCGCTGGATCTGGCGGGGCGCAGCGGGGGCTGAATTAGTTCAGCCCCCTGGACTCGCGCAGATGTCCTCCGGTGGGCGGAACGTGCGGTCGTCGCCCGACTCGGCGTTCACCTCGCTCCGTACGGTCTCCAACTGCCCGAGCAGCGAGGTGAGATGACGCCGGGATGGGTCCCGGAAGAACTCCAGCACGGCCCGGTGGAAGGCGTCGCGCAGTTCGGGTGGCATCACGTCGGAGGCGTCGAAGCACAGGGTGCGGGCGCCGGAGGTCAGCAGGGAGTCGATCTCCCGCTCGTTCGGGTCCGTGGGCGTCGTCGGCGGCAGCCCGGCCGGGTCCGGGAACAAAGGCCGGACCGCCGGGTCGGCCTGGGCCCGCCAGATCTCCCGGCCGGCCGGGCCGGAGAGCCGTTCGACCAGTACCTGGGCCGCCTCGTCGTCGGAGAACACGGCCGCCATGTCGCCCGAGACCTCGAAGGTGTCCCGCTCCTCGGACCGCCCGTCCAGATAGCGGGCCGACGGCTCCACGCGGACGTCCTTGTCGGCGTACACGTACCGGATGAAGGCGCTCTGGTGCTCGTGCGTGCAGTCGAACCCGGGTGAGTCGAGCAGGCCGCGCGGCTGCCCGCCGGGGCCCGAGGCGCCCTCGAACGACGTGGTCAGGGACTGTTCGACGGAGGCCGGGGAGCGCTTGCCGAGCAGGCGTGCCCAGGTGGTCCAGGCCCGTTCGACGGCCGGGGCGCGCCAGTCGAGCCGGCCGGTGGCCCACCGGGTGTAGACGTCGGGGCCCGCCTGGTGGAGCAGGATGTCCTCGACCCAGTCGGTGCCGGGCCAGCCGGAGGTGGCCTGCGAGGCCAGCCCCACGCACCACGTGGGGTCGGCACTCGACGCGCCCTTCCTGCTCCACACCAGGCTCTTGAGGTCGACCTTCAACGGCACCCAGTACGTACGGCGCCGGCTGTCCACGAGGAGGGTCGGCGACCACGGGGCGTAGGCGCGTTCGGCGCTCGCCTCGGCGAGGGGCTTGAGCCTGTCGCGGCGTGCGTACTCGGTGAGTTCGCCGATGCTGTTGAGGATCGCCACGTCCGGCGGATCACCGGCCTCCAACTGCGAGACGAGCGTCTCGCGGAGCGAGCGGGTGCCTTCGTAGGTGTACCGCCGTCCGGTCCCGTCGTCGAGTTTGGCGAGGGCGGCCTCGAAGGCCTCGCCCTCCTTGCCGGTCCACGGGCCGAGGACGACCAGGGGGTCGCGGGGGCCGGGGGTGCAGCCGGGGACGAGGGCGAGCAGACAGCCCGCGAGGAGAACGTGCAGCGGGCGGCGGAGGAAGAGGCGCGTGGACCGGGTCCTGAGACAGGTCATGAGACGGCTCCCGGGCGGGTGACGACGAGGTACTCGCGGCGGTAGCCGTGCAGGGCGCCGGCGATCAGCGCCGCGGCGACCAGTCCGGTCGGGAACACGAAGGGGGCGGCCCCGTCCAGGACGGCGAGCCGTCCGTCCGCGAGGTCGTTGTCGATCCGGGCCCGCAGGACCTCGATGGCGCGCGGGTCCGGACCAGCGAAGGGCCGTTCCTCCGCGATCACCTCGATCCGGGGCGAGGTCCGCTCGGCGAGCGCGTCGGCCAGCGGGACGGCCGCGTCCTGCGCGTGCTGGGCGAGCAGCGCGTCCGCCGTCAGCAGCGGTACGGCGAGCAGCGGCACGGCGGCGGCCACCAGCGGGAGGCTGAGCCGGATGCGGAAGCGGCGGCGCAGGAAGGAGACCGTCCGCCACAGTCCGGCGGCGAGCAGCACGAAGGCGAGCCCCGCGACGGCCGCGGCGGCGAGCACGCCCGCGCCCCACGCGGCCCGGTGCGCGAGCCGCTCCCGCAGCCCTCGTTCCAGGCCCGACACCCGGTCGACGATCGAGGTGGCACTGGAGCCGGTCGCCGCCGGACACGGTGGATAGGTGTCGTCGGCCTGCGCCGGGGCGACGGACGCCGAGCAGAGCATGCTGCGCGCGTAGGTCAACTCGGCCGCGCGCAGCACCGGGTCGGTCGCGTCACCCTGCGCCCGGCCCACCCAGCCGGTGTAGTCCACGACAAGCGCGGAGACCACCCGCAGTTCCTGCTCCTCGGCTACTGTCAACGCCCCGCTGCGGGTGACCTGGTTCAGACTCTGCGTCGCCCGCGCCACCCGCGTCCGGTACCGCTCGCTGAGCCCGCCGAGCTCCGCCGCCCGCCCCCCGGACAGACTTCGCTCGGCCTCGCCCTGGGCGACCAGCAGGGAGTTCCTGGCGTCCGCGAGGTCGACCAGGGCCGGCACCACGCGCTCCCGTACGTCGGCGGAGTCGTCGCGCACACCCGCGTACGCCCATCCGAACGCGCCGAAGCCCACCACGGCGAGCAGGGGCAACGCCACCAGCCGGTCGTGCAGATACGCGCGGTTGCGCCGGCCGGTGGGCGCCGGCCAGGCGTACCGGCAGGCGCGGCGGGCGAGTTCGCCGATCACCGCGGCTACGGCGGCCGCTGCCTGCGCGAGTCGGACGGCACTCCGCGCGAGGCCACGGAGGTGAGGGTCCGGAGCCGGTCGACGACTCTCTTCCCGAGCCATGGGCTGTCCCTGTGGTGTCGGAAGGCGAGCGGGCGGACTTCGTAGGCACGGTCCAGCAGGGTCTCGGCGACGGCCGCGTCCGCGGGGTCGGCGGAACGGGCGGCCTGGTGGGCGAGGGTGACGTAGAGCCGGGAGAGGTCCTTGCGCACACCGGGTCCGTCGGCGGGGAGGCCGAGCCGCGGGTCGGCGGCGGCCGCCAGAGCGGCGAGCCCGGCCGCGTCGAGGGCTCCGCGCGCCAGCACGTCCCGCACGCTCTCCCACACCTCGGTGGTCATCCGCACCCGGGCCTCCTCGTCGGTCAGCCCGTGCGCGTGGAACAGCAGGACGAGACGTTCCAGCACCGCGCGCAGCAGCACCGGTACCTCCTCCGCGCGCTCGACCGTCCGCAGGTGCTCGACCCCGATCCGCACGGCCGCCGTACGGGCCGCGGTGCGGTGCCGGGAATGCCTCGGGACGGCGTCCAGGACGCGGACGGCCTCCTCCCCCGCCCGTTCGTCCGCGAGCGCGAGGCGGGCGCGGGCGGCACCGAAGGCGGCGCCGCCCAGGGACGGATTGCGCAGCCGCACGGCCTCGTAGAACGTGAGCGCCTCGGGCCATCGCCCCAACCGTTCGGCGCAGTAGCCGAGCGCTAGTTTGGGCGCGTACTCGCCGGGGATGGCCGCGTACACCCGGTCGAAGTGCCGCCTGGCGACGGCGACTTGGTCCCGGGCGAGCGCGACGAGCCCTCGATGCCAGTCCAACCTCCAGTCGTACGGCGCCCGTTCGGGCCCGACCGACGCCTCGGCGGCACGCAGCTCGCGCTCGGCGGCCTCCGGCCCGTCGGCGGCCGTCCGCAACCGCAGCCGACAGCGCAGGAGATGGACCTCGGTGGAGTCGCTCCAGACCGCGGTGTGCTGCAACAGCGCCTCCGGGTCGGCCTCGCTCAGCCTGCTGAGCTCGGCATGGTGGTCGTCGTCGCGGTCGGGACGCGGGACGGGCAGCCGCTGGGCCGCCTGCGCGGGCGTCGGCGGGGCGTACGGTGACGGCGCCCGGTGCGCGGCCCAGCGGGAGAGGGGCGGCGCGGAGCCGAGGGCCCCGTCGAGGGCGTACGGCGTCTGGAGGAACAGCGGGGACGGCTCGAAGGTCTCCGTTCCGGTTCTGAGCGATCTCAACTCCCGGAAGACACCGCGCAATTGATCAGCCATCTCACGGGCGTCGGCGAATCGCTCGGCCCGCTCGGTCCGGGTCGCGCGGTGCAGCACCCGGGCGAGCGAGACCAGGCCGAGGCCTCGGGGGGCGGGGGTGGTGGGGCTCGGGGCGGGGGGACCTTCCGTGCCGGGCGGCGACTGGTCGGTGGCGCCCGGTGTCCCGTCGGCGACCGGGCCCCCGCCTGCGCCCTGTGCCGCCTCGGTCCTGCCTGGAGCCAGCGAGGCCAGGTCGCCGAGGGCGGCCAGGTCCTGGGGTGAGGTGCCGAGGCCGGTCAGGCGCCGCAGTGTCTCGCCCAGGCTGTACAGGTCGTCCTGGCCGGTCGATCCACCGTCGGGGCCCACGGTCGGGGCGCGGAACCCGTACGTCGTCAGCCCCGGCGCCCCCGTGGCCCGTACGCTCCCCACGTCGATGATCTTCGTCGCGGTGCCGTCGTGCATGACGTTGCCAGGCTTCAGATCGCCGTAGACGCGGCCGGGCCGGTCGGCGTGCAGATGTCCGAGCGCGGACAGGATCCGCACGCCGTACGCCAGCACGAACTCGTGGAAGCGGCGCCCGCCGAACTCGTCCGGGTTCAGCCGCGCCCGGGCCCGCACCTCCTCCAGCGTGAGGCCGTCCACGTACTGCAGGACGAGGAAGTCGCCGACCTCGGGGTGATGACCGTAGTTGAAGACACGGATGATGTCGTCGTGGCTGAGGTCGACCAGGGCCCGCCGCTCGCGGGCCAGCGCGCCCGCCGCGAAAGCCGCCTGGTCGGGGTGGAGGATCTTGATGGCGACCTCGCGGTCGTCGACCTTGGTGTCGAGCGCGAGGTAGACCTCGCCCATCCCGCCGTAGCCCAGCGGGCGGATCAGCCGGTACTGGCCCGCGAGCAACTGGCCGGGAGAAACGGGCAGTTCATCCGCGTCCACGCCGAGAGACGCCGCGCGCTCCAGCAGCGTGATCGAGGGCAGCACGGTCGGATCCGGGTTCTCCTCGGGCAGTTCGACATGCGCGGCCCGCAGGAACATCGGCTGTCCGGCGACCACGAGCGGCCCGAACGACCCATCGGAATCCGGCACTTCACCGAACCCGTCGCTGCCCGCGGCCCCCTCCATGCCTCCTCAGAATAGGGCCGGGGCGCGGGAATGACTCCTTGCGGTCCGGTCGTGAATCATGACGCCTCCATCGTGACGTCCGCGGCACGGTGCCGGAATCACGGCGTCCGGATCACGGCGTCGTCTGGTTCGCCGGGGCGTCGGTGCGTTCCCGGCCGGGCCTCCAGCTCAGGCGGTTCCCCTCGACGGCCTTCCCGCTCGGGCGAAGGCCTCCTCGGTCTGGGCGGCGAGCGTGGCGACCAGTTCCTCCGCGGCTGGCAGGTCATGGACGAGGTCGACGGCCTCGCCGGCCCACACCGGCAGCGACGGCAGGTCGCCCCGGGCGACGTCGGCCTGATAGGCGTCGCGGGCGCCGGGGTCCGCGGCGAGTTCCGCCTCCCGGCCCCGCCAGCGGTCGAGGTAGGGGTGGCCCAGGGTGCGGGCCGTGTACCGGTCCGGCCAGGGTGATGACCTGGCGATGTCGAGCACACGGTTGCGTTCCGTGTCCTCGCCACGCCCCTCCAGGATCGCCCGGGCGCTCGCGGGTTCGACCAGGGCCTCGGCCGTGGCCTGGAACCTGGTGCCGATGAGCGCGCCCGCGGCCCCCAGCACGAGGGCGGCGGCCACGCCACGGCCGTCGGCGATCCCGCCGGCCGCCAGCACCGGCACCGGCGCCGCCAGATCCACCACCACCGGCACGAACGGCAGCGTCGCCCGTCCGTGCCGCGCCCCGTGCCCACCGCTCTCCGTGCCCTGCGCCACGACGACGTCGGCGCCCGCATCGATCGCCCGGCGAGCCTCCTCCAGGTCGGTGACCTGCACGATCAGTGCGGCACCGGCGGCCCGGACGCTCTCGGCGAAGGGACTCGGGTCCCCGAAGGAGAGCACCACGGCGTCCGGACCGTACTCCAGAGCTTGTTCCACCGCACCGACGTCGGCCGCCCAGCTCAGGAATCCGACTCCCCACGGATGTCCTCCCCCGGCCACGATCGGCAACTCCCTGGCCAGCCACTCCCGTTCACCACCCCCCGCGCCGACCAGCCCCAGCCCGCCACCGCGCGAGACGGCGGCGGCCAACGCCCCGCCGGCCGACCCGCCCATGGGCGCCGAGGCGATCGGGTGCCGTACACCGAACAGTTCCGTGAACGCTGTCGACAGAGTCATGCCTGTCATCATCGGCCGGAGAGAAACCCCTGTCGCCAACGAACGTCGGCCGCCGCACAACGAACGTTGAGGTTTGAGGTGCGCACGCCGTACTGTGCCGGTCGCAGGTACTCGACCATCAGGAGCGATCGGTGGAGCTGATGCCCCCGGGCCCCGGCCGCGTCTTCGACACCACCCGCAGGCACACCGCACTCACCCCTACCTTTCAGGAAGGAGCACCTGTGAGTGAGGCCAACACCTCACTGCTGAAGACCGTCGCCCGCATCGAGGAACTGATCGCCGAGAGCGGTCGCCGGCTGGAGGAGGTGCTGGACATCGAGCAGTTGGCCCTGGCGTCCGGCTTGGCCGAAGCCGAGGTGGAGCTCCTGAACCGAGAACTGCGGAAGATCCTCTTCGACTTGGAGGTGGAGGCCGATCCGGCCAAGGCGCTCCGAGCCATGGGCGTCGTCCATATGTCCGGTCGAAGTCCGCTCATGAAGAAACCCGATTTGGCGGCGCTCGCCAGGATGGTCGCAGAGCTCCCATTCGATGTCGACCGCGTCAGGCGCGCGGTCGATCACCTGGCGAACCACCCGGAGGCTGATCAGTGAAGAAGTCAGTCGAGAGGCTCCAGAAGAAGCTCATGGCCGAGCTCACCACGGCTGTCGCCGAGGCGATCAGAGTGCCGGCCGAGCCGAGAGTCATCTTCGAGACGTTGTGCCAGGTGATGAGCGAACGCCGCGGCCGACCAGTGCAGTTGGTCATGCGGAGCTTCCCCGAGGAGCTGGCCAACACAACCACGGGGCTCTGGCTCGACCTCAAGGACATGGACGTCATCGTCGTCGAGAAGAACCTCGCCCCCGATCACCAACTCGTCGTCCTCGGCCACGAGTTGTGGCACATGAACGCCGGGCACTGCGGCCACGATCACGACGGAACCGCGGTTGCCGCCCGAGCGGCGATGACCGACGAGGTCGACTGGGACCTCGCCCGCACGGTGGCCGCGCGCGCCCAGTCGCACACCGAGGACGAGCTCGCCGCCGAGGGGTTCGGTCTGCTCATGGGCTCCCGTATGGGCGTCTGGCTGGCGGGCCCGGACACCCGCCAGGACCTCGACGATGTGGCACGGCGCATCAGCACGGCCCTCGGCCGCCACGGGCTGCAGGGCTGACGACCGTGACGATGACCCAGTCCTTCTGGACGATCGCGGCGGTGCTCGGCGTAGGGGTGGCCTACAAGTTGCCGGCCCTGCTGGGAGGCCGCCGCAACCCCCTCGCACGGCAGGTCGCCGGACTGCTCCTGACGGCGGTCGCCGTGTTCTTCTTCGCTGCGCCGTCCACCCTCGCGTGGCTCAACGACGTGACCGGCATCCCCAATTTCGCGGCGCCCTTCGTCTACAGCCTGCTCACCGGCTTCTGCGCCTCGTGTCTGCTGCTGATCGTGAAGTGGCGGGGAGGAGTCCCGGCGAGCGTCCGGCGTACGACGTGGTGGGTCTACGGCAGTTACGGCATGGTCATCGTCGCCCTGTGGGCGTGCTTCGCGCTCGGTGACCACCATGTCGAGCGGCTACGGGACCTGGACACGTACTACGCCACCACTCCGTGGATGCGCGAGATGATCCTGCTCTACCTGCTCGGTCACACCGTGGCCGTCCTGATCACTTCCATGCTGCTGTGGACATGGGAGAGCGGCTTGCGCGGCTTGGGCTGGCTCCATGCGGGCGTCGTACTGCTCGGCGTCGGCTACGCCCTCAACCTCGTCTACGACGCGGTCAAACTGATCGCCGTGGTCGCCCGGTGGACCGAGCACGACCTGGACTGGCTCAGTACCGACGTGGCGCCTCCCGTCGCGGGAGTGGTCGGCCTGCTGATCGCCCTCGGGTTCATCGTGCCGCACGCCGGAGAGGGGGCCTCGCACTGGGCGGCGGTCCTCCGCGAGTACCGGGCTCTCGCCCCGCTCGCCCGCACCCTGCGACATGTGCAGTCCGCTGCCTCCCCGGTGCCGATCCGCCCGTTCTCCTCACTCGACCTCCGCCTGACACACCGCAGGACGACCATCCGCGACGCTCTGCGGCAGCTCCAGCCGTACCTGGACATGGGCGAGCGCGACAAGGCCGTCCAGCGCTACCTGGATCAGGGGAAGACGCCGGACGAGGCACAGGTCCTCGCGGAGGCCACCGCCATCGTGGCCGCTGCCGCGGCTCCGGAGGATGCCGACCGCCGGGCGGCGAGGCCACCCGCGCGGACGAGCCCGAACCAGAGCGGGGACATCGTCGCCATCTCCCGTGCTCTGCGCGACCTGCCCACCCTGCACGCGGTCGGTTCCCACCCGACATCAGAAGGAACCGTGACGTCATGAATGCCCGCACCAACTCCCCCGTCGGCCGGCAGCACCGGGCCATCGTCATCGGCGGGGGTCTGACGGCCATGCTGACCGCGCAGGCGCTGTCGAGGCGCACCGACGTGCTCGTCGTCGAGCGGGACTCCCTGCCGGAGGCACCCGAGCATCGCAGGGGCCTGCCGCAGGCGCACCATGTGCACCTGCTGTGGTCCGGCGGGGCGGAAGCCATCGCCACGCTCCTGCCCGATGTCCTGAAGGACCTCGAGTCGCAAGGCGCCCGGCGCATTCCCCTGACCAGCGGCATGGTCGGCCTCAGCCCGCAGGGGTGGTTCCGGCGCTGGCAGGAGAGCCACTACGCCATCGCCTGCCACCGGGACCTGCTCGACTGGGTGATCCGCCGTCAGGTCCTCGGCGCGAGCGACAGCGGCATCACCGTCATGCCGGGCACCACCGTGCTCGGCCTCGCGGGCAGCCCTTCCGCGGTGACCGGCGTCCACGTCCGCAGGGACGACGGGACGAGCGAGACCCTCCTGGCCGACCTTGTCGTCGACGCCAGTGGCAAGGGGTCCCGAACCCCGGTCTGGCTCAACGAACTCGGCGCCCCCGAGCCGCCCGTCCGAGAGGTCGACTCCGGACTCGTCTACGCCAGCCGCCTCTACAAAGCCCCGCACGGCCTCCCGGAGAGCTGGCCCATCATCAACGTGCAGGCAAACCCCCGCGGTGACGGTCCGGGGCAGGCCGGCGTCATCCTGCCCATCGAGGACGGACGGTGGCTCGTCACGCTGTCGGGTACCCGCGGCGGCGAACCGACCGGCGACTCCGGCGAGTTCATGAATTTCGCCCTGGGCCTGCGCCACCCCATCGTCGGCGAGATGATCAAGAAGGCGGAGCCGCTGGGACCCGTCCACGTCAGCCGGATGACGGCCAATCGTCGCCGTTTCTACGAGAAGACCGCACTGCCGGAGAACTTCCTCGTCCTCGGTGACGCAGTGGCCGCCTACAACCCCACCTACGGACACGGCATGTCGGTCGCGGCGCAAAGCGCGCTGACCCTGCGCGACATGATCGACCGTCACGGCTACGGGACCCCCGGCTTCACCAGACGCGTGCAGAAGGCGATCGCACGCCATGTCGGCCTCGCGTGGACCTTCGCCGTGGGCACGGACGTCTTCTACGACGGCGCGACCGAGGGCGGTCCCACGCTGTCCGATCGTATGGCCGCACGCTTCGTGGACCGCCTCACCCTCACGGCCACCGGTTCCGGCCGAATGGCACGCGACCTCACTGACGTGATGACGCTCCAGAAGGGACCTGAGTCGCTGTTCAAGCCCAGCACCCTGGTGGCGGCCGTGCGGGGCCCCCTCAAACCTCAGCTCACCGAACCGCCCCTCAGCCCCGAGGAAATCGGTGCCATCGAGTCCACCTAGCGTCTCCTGCTCAGGCAACTTGCCGATCTCCGCCCAGGCGGCCCGTGGCTACGCTGATGACCGCGTACGTATCAGGCGCGTACCCGAGGGAGAAGGAGAACGGACATGACCGCGCTCACCACCGCCGAGTCTCTCCGCGGCACCCCCGAAGGCCTCCTCTGGGAACCCAGTGATCGCTGGGTACGCGGCCGAAAGGACAAGGTGACCGTCGTCGACAGCCACCATCCCGTCCTCGTCTGGGAGCCCGGCGTGCCGGTGCCGCTGTACGCCTTCCCGCGCGCGGAGGTGCGCGAGGACCTGCTGCGCCCCGCGAAGAACCCGCCGACCGGCACGCACACGGGCTCGCAGATCTTCTACGACCTCGAAGTCGACGGCGAGTCGCTGGAGAACGCCGCGTGGACGTTCCCCGCCGCCGACCTCGCCGACCACATCGCCTTCGAGTGGTTCCGCCGTACCGGCAAGGGCCTCGACCACTGGTACGAGGAGGAAGAGGAGATCTTCGTCCACCCCCGTGACCCGCACAAGCGGGTGGACGCCATCGCCAGCAGCAGGCACGTCCAGGTCGAGATCGAGGGCACGGTCGTCGCGGACACGCACAATCCGGTGCTCGTCTTCGAAACCGGTCTGCCGACCCGTTACTACTTCCCGCGCGAGGACGTCCGCCTCGACCTGTTCACCCCCACCGACCACCACACCGGCTGCCCCTACAAGGGCACGGCCGCGTACTGGTCCTGGGCCGGAGAAGGGGACGTCCCACCCAACCTGCTGTGGAGCTACGCCGCTCCGCTGCCCGCGGTGGGCGCGATCCAGGGGCTGCTCGCCTTCTACAACGAGGTGCTCGACATCACCGTGGACGGCGAGCGCCTCGAACGTCCGGTGACCCACTTCAGCAAGAAGCTGCCGTAGAGCGGGAGTCGGGGGCGCGGAGGTTTCAGACCCGCACGTGCCGAACGAGCCAGGACATCATGTCGCCGAGGTCCCCGAGCACGTCGAGCACCACGTCCACCGCCTCCGGGGTGTGCAGCCGGTCGTCGCACCCCAGCGGTCGCACCGCGATGAGCGAACGGTGCCGGAGCAGTTCGGCGCGCGGATGGTCGGCCGGGTATCCGCGGGGGACCCGCTTCATGAGGTCACCGGTGATGTCGTAGTCCCGTTTCCTCAACTCCTCGACAATGGCGGTAAGTTCGCGACCGCTGCCTTCGGCGGCCACCGCCTGCCGGAAGGTGCGGATCTCTTCGGGAACGGGATACCACCAGGCCCCCTGGATCCGCAGTCCGTCGAGGTCGAAGCGCAGCCCGAACTCGACATGGCGCGCGAGCCGGATCACGGCGCCTTGGTGCTGCCACCACCAGGAGTTCGTCCGGTAGTGCCAGACGGAGAAGTCCTCGTACGCGGCGTCCCTGTCCGCGAGGTCGTTGAGCAGCGCGATCATCGGCTGCCGCACCAGCTGCTCGCGCTCTTTGCGGCACCTCTCCCGCACCGACTGCGAGGGCTCGCCCTCCAGTTGGAGCAGCACGTCGAACGCCCCCTCGGGCCACCCCGTGAACTGTCCGCCCATGCGGAGAGCCTACTTGCCCGTGGGGGCAATTCCACTGCCCCCGACCCTGTCTTCGCGGCCCATGACGTCCTGCCGGTCGGCCGCTAGCGTCCGAGCGTGAGCTCGAACATCCCGCCGGCGGATCCGGCCGTCGGCGGCGTCCCCGAACGGGCCGATGCCGAGCCGGTGGTGCGGACTCCGCAGCCGCCGAACGGAGACCGTCCGCGCCGCCGCGGTCCCGGCCCCTTCCTCCTGATCGTGGCACCCGCTCTGCTGGCGCTCGTCGGGGTGTCCGGCTACCTGGCCCTCACCGGCGGCCTCTCCCCCGCCCAGTCCCAGGACCCGGATGCGGCACCGACGGACATCAGCAACGTCGATGCCTCGTACGTCCCTTGGCTGCGCAAGGCGACCGCCGACTGCACGGTCGTCACACCGGCCGTGCTCGCCGCCCAGATCGATCAGCTCTCGGGGTGGAACGACGACAGCGCGAGCCTCTCGCAGCAGGGCATCGCCCGCTTCACGGACGCCCAGTGGCGGAGGTGGGGCAAGGACGCCGACGGCAACGGCCGGTCCACGCCCCACGATCCGGTGGACGCGATCATGGCGCTCGGCCGGCAGGACTGCTCACTGGCCAAGAAGGTGACGGCCCTCAGGACCGAGGGAGCCGTCAACGGCGACCTCACGGATCTGACCCTGGCCGCGTACGCGGTCGGGACGGAGGCGGTGGCGAAGGCGGGCCGCGTCTCCGGCAGCGCGCGCACGTTCGTCGACGGGGTCACGGGACGGCGTCCGCAGTACGACGCGCTCGTACGGCGGACTCCCGAGGACACCGGCGGCCAGAACGCCTCCGCCCTCCTGTCCCCGCCGGTCACCACCCTCACGATCACCTCTCCCTTCGGCTCGCGCAAGCACCCCCTCACGGGCGTCACCAAGCTGCACACCGGGGTGGACTTCGGCGCGCCCAAGGGCGCCCAGGTGTCGGCCGCGCGGGACGGCCGGGTCGAGTTCGCGGGCATGACCACGGCGTACGGCCTCCGCGTGGTGATCGACCACGGCACCATCGACGGCAAACGGCTGGAGACGACGTACAGCCACCTCTCCGCCCTCCAGGTCACCGCCGGCCAGTCGGTGACGGCCGGTTCACCGATCGGTCTCGTCGGCTCCACCGGTCTGTCCACCGGGCCCCACCTGCACTTCGAGGTTCTCCTGGACGGCCAGTACACGGACCCGGTCCCTTGGCTCAGGCCGACCGGGTGAGGGCCCAAACCGCCGGTGGCCTTGCCTAGTCGGTCGGCGATGCGGGCGGCGGGGCCGGCCATTCCTCGTCGTCCGGAGCCGGTGAGGGCCCGGGCGAGGTGTGAAGGGGGCCGCCCTCAACGGGGTGGCGAGCACGGTAGGCCGCCCGGTACACGGCCGGGGAGGAACCCATCTGCTGGCGGAAGTGACCCCGCAGGGCCACCGGGGAGCGGAAGCCGCAGCGTTGGGCGATCTCGTCGACGGAGTACTCGGAGGTCTCCAGGAGGCGCTGCGCTTGGAGAACCCGCTGTGCGCTCAGCCACTGCAACGGGGCACTGCCCGTGAGTTCACGGAAACGACGGTCGAAGGTGCGGCGGCTCATGTACGCGCGTGCGGCCAGCGTTTCGACGTCGAACTGTTCGTGGAGGTGCTCCAGCGCCCAGGCGATGACCTCGGCGAGCGGGTCGGTGCCGATCTCGTTCGGCAACGAGCGGTCCAGGTAGCGGTCGCCTCCCGTCCGGCGCGGCTGGATGACCAGGCGACGGGCCAGCGCATCGGCCGCCTCGTTGCCGTGGTCGGCGCGGACGATGTGCAGGCAGAGGTCGATCCCGGCCGCGGTGCCCGCCGAGGTCAGGACGTCTCCGTCGTCGACGAAGAGTTCTCTCGGATCCACGTGCACCGACGGATAGCGCTTGGCCAGCGTCGGCGCGTACATCCAGTGCGTGGTCGCGGGGCGGCCGTCCAGCAGACCCGCCGCGGCCAGCACGAACACGCCCGTGCCGAGCCCGACGATACGGGCGCCTTCCTCATGCGCCCTGCGCAGGGCGTCGACCGCGTCCTTGGGCGGCGGTGAAGTGATCGAGCGCCAGGCCGGTACGACGACCGTCCCCGCGCGTGAGATCGCATCCAGGCCGTACGGTGCGATGAGTTCCACGCCTGCCGTGGTCCGCAGTGGGCCCTCTTCGCCGCCGCACACCAACAGTCGGTAGCGCGGCACGCCGGCGTCCTGGCGGTCGGCCCCGAACACCGACAGCGGTATGGAGCTCTCGAAGAGGGGACCGCCACTGAACAGCAGTGCCGCGACGGTCTCCTTGCGGGAGCCTCGCGGGATCCTCTGCGCCGCGGATGGAGACCGGGACGGGGACGGGGAGGAGGATAGGGAAGAGGAAGGGGAAGGGGATGGCGGCTGTGGGGGCACCTGGGGCCGGTCGACCTGGCGGCCGGATTCCTCGCGGGGCCCGGTGGCCGGTGTGGCTGGTGCCGTCGGCCTGAAGTGGCCGACCAGCATGCGGAGCGGAGTGGCGGCACTCGGTCGGTTCCGCAGCACACGACGCAGACGCAGGCGCAGCTCCGCCTCGACGTCGGCGGCCGTGTCCTGCTCGCCCTGCTCGACGGCGTGGAGCAGATCGCTCCTGGCTCGGTCCAACTCGTTCCGGACTCCGGTCGCGCGCGTCTCGCTCCCCGGTTCGTTGTCGACGAGAAACGTGACAAGGGCGTCGCGGACCACCGGCCAGGCGCCGTCCCGCATGTGCGTCACCAGCTCAGCCGCACAGACCGCGACGAAGTCGTTCAACGAAGCCCTCGATTCCCCAGCGCTGTTTCCGGCAGCCCGTGGTCTGCCGGAAACACCGTAGGAGGAATGACCAATTCTGCACACCCGGTGCGGACTTGAACTCGTGCGACTCCCCGGATCGAGGGACGGGACCGGGCCGACCTCCAGGACTTCCTCCCTTGTGCGGAGCGACCGATCGCGAGCGCTGACGCTCCGGTCGCGCCGGCACCCTCATGACTCACGGTGACGATGTGCACTGGCTCGTGCCGTCCAGCTCAGCGCCGCGGCTCTGGCCAGGTGCAGGTGTGCGCGTTCCTCGGCACGCCCCGGCCCGTGCATGCGGACGTGGTGGAGATGGAGCAGGTCCGGGAGCAGGTCCTGCGGGGGCAGCGTTCCCGCGCCCTCAAGCACCCTTCGGTACGCGGCGAGCGCGACGCGGCGGGCGGACCAGCTCGCGGTGACGCGCGCGTCCAGGACTGGGGTGCCGGAGGCCCGGGGCATGAGGAGGGCGGTCGTCAGGGCGAGGGTCTGGTCGTAGACCGCTCGAAGTGGGGCGCTCCTGTCCGTGTGGGTGTGCCCCACCAGCCAGCGCATCGCCTTCTCGTCGTCCCCGAGCAGGCCGACGGCGATGTCGACCATGCTCGCGGCGGTCGTCGCACGAGCGTCGGGAGCGCCCGGATCCGCCTGCGCGGTCAGTTGGGCGAGGACGGCGGCCGCGTCGGCGGCGAAGTACTCCTCGGCCGCTTCCATCGCCGTGGGGCCGCCGAAGCGCGCGGTCTGCGGGTAGTAGGTCTCCAGGCTCGCGTGGGTGATCAGCCCCGCGTGCCGAAGCCGCCGGGTCCACTCGCCGATCTGTCCGACAGCGGCGCCGAGTGAACCGGGCGCGCGGGTCAGACGCAGACGTAGGTGGTCCTCGGGATCACGGTGGCGGACGAACCACCAGCGAGGCCCGCCCAACTCCCCGATCAGGGAGGGCAGATGCCGGGTCAGGAGCGGATCCTGACGGTCGCGGTGGCCGTACAAGCTGATGGAGATCACGTTGCCGCAGCCAGGCGGACGGCCGTCGTCCCGAGTGACGATGTCGCCCGATCCGCGGACAGGTGCACGGGGCTTGGCCACAGCGGCCAGGGGGATGACGATCTCGTGGGCGCGCCCGCCGGTCCAGCCCAGGTCCCCGGGTTCCGGTGCGGCACGCAGCAGCACCTTGCCGTCACGCTCGACGTGGGTGCGGAGCAGGAGCCGGTGCGAGGGTTGCGCCAGGTCCAGGTTCATGCGCCGGTCTCCGTCACCCAGGTACACGTGCTGGGGCAGGAGAACCTCACGCCGCCATTCGGCCAGGGACTTGTCCCACTGCGGCCACGGCGTCCGCGCGTCGGGCAGGTCGGCGCCGGCGAGGGTCCAGCGGGCCGGGGACAGTACGGTGCGCCCGTAGCGCAGTGCGGGCAGGAACGGCAGGCCGGAGACGGCGGCTCCCCACGAGAACCCGGTGCACGGCACGGCCAGTGCCACGGGTGCCTCGATGAGGAACCGCGCCAGCGGATGGGTGTGTCGGGTCAGATCCACCGCGTTCGGCAGCGTCGTGTGCACCGGGCGGCCACGGGAGACCGAGACCAGGTGCAGTTGCTCGGCATCGGCGGTCACCGCGAGGTCCGTCACGGGCAACTGGCCCGTGTCCGGGCCGTGGTGGTCGCCGACGGGGATCACCCACTCCGCCGTCCGCGGGGCGTGCGCGACGTTCACCGAGCGCATGTACAGCGGCGTGGTACTGATCTGCGCGATCAGGGCGTCCCGTTGCACGCCGGGCAGGCCGGCGTACACGTCGGTCATCCGGCGGCGGTCGTCCGCGTCAAACAGGTGGAGAAAGCGACCGGTGGCGATTCCGGCCGCACGGGCCACACCGACGACGTGCAGCGTGAACTCCCCTTGTTCCAGGGCGGATACGCTCGCGGCGTGGACCCGCACGGTCACCTCGGTACTCGGCTGCACGGGCCTGCCGGGATCGGCCACCGCCAGCTCGTCGATCGCGGCATCATCGAGCCGGACGTGCCGGCGGCGCCCGGTCGCGGCGGTGTACGCGAGCCGCAGCAGCTGGCTGTCCCGGGCGGTCAGCGACGGGCCCGTCGACGCGCCGGCGGTTCCGAGGTAGCCGGACGGGTAGCCGAGCAGGTCGACGGCGTCCAGGACGGGGACCACGGCTCCCGGGCCGTAGCGATCGAGGAAGCGACCGTGCCAGGCGACCCATGCCGGGCTCAGCGCCGCCCGCGGCGCCAGGCGCGTGAGCGCCGCGGCGGCCTTCGCCGCCTCCTCGGCCACCGCCTCCGGGATCACCAGGTCCCAGTCCAGCCGCAGGTCGAGGGCGAGCGCGGGTTCGGCGGTGGGACACAGCCGTCTCATCACGGCGCGCACCCGCGCACGTTCGGCGCGAGCGCCCACACCCGCGGCGGTTGCGTCGTCATGCCGTGCCAATCCCGCCGCGACCTCGGACAATTCGGCGGCCACGGGCAGCTGCGGCACCAGTCCGAGGAGGGCTGCGATCGGGTCGGAGGCCCTGACCGCAGGACGCAGACCGGTGATCAGGAATCGCTGTCGTACGAGGTTGGCGAGCAGGTTCTCGACAGCGGTGGGCGAAGCGGCCGGGAAGCCGACGGACAGTGTTGCCGCGAGATCCGCCCACAGGACCGGCGTCCGCGCCCCCTCCATGGCCATGCGGACGGGCTCGGTCGCGCGTATCCCCACGTGCACGGGGTCGCCGTCGTGCGCACTGCTCGCGCGGTGCTCGACCATCAGCCGTCCGTCACGCTCGAACGCGAGGCTGGACGCGAGCAGGGTCAACTGGGGCCGCAGCTCACGGAGTTCCTCCAACCGGTCGACAAGAGCCGCGGTCCACGCCGCGTCCGGTCTGGTGACCGCTCGGTGCTCGGTACCCGCACGCAGCACGGGAGCGGCCCCCGTACGGGCGGCCGCGACCCCGGCGAACAGACCGAACGGAGTGGCACGCGAGCGGGCCCGCAGCAGGTAGCGCACCACCGACACGACCGCGCGCCGCACGGCGGGTTCCGGCACCGGCTCGCCGACGCATATCTGATGCACCCGTCTCGCCAGGACCGGGCTGGAGAACTCGACCGCGTCGGCGAAGTCGGTTTCCTGCCACAGCCGTTGAAGCCACGCCCGCCACGACTCCGTGTGCGCGGACGAGCCGGTCAGGTCCGGCCAGACCACCGGGCGGTCGGGACACCGGACCGCCGCCCGAACGACGGCCGCGTCGACATGGCGGTACAAACAGCCCCCCAGCAGCTCAACGGCGTTGTCCTCCATGGGATGTTGTCCGCGATTCCTCCCCACCACCAGGTGCCGGAGAAGATTATGAGTCATGGTCATTTCGCCGGCTGCCGCGCCACTCCGGTGCCGCGGAGTCTCCATCAGCCACTGAACTGGCTGAATGCCGCCCCAACTAAACGACGACGTATGGGCTGTTGCCGTACGGACTGTCTGGCTTAGCCTGGGCGCCGCACACGGCAAACGGCACATTCCCATCATGTTCGCGAAGGGGAGAGAATCATGACAGCTGTGTCTCCTGAGAAACTCGCCGATGAGGAATTCGGTGAGCTCGAAGAACTCCAGGTGATCGATTCCAGCGAGCTGAAGCTCGGCGCGGCGTACCACACGTACACCTACATCGCGGCGGAGAACACGGAGGACATCCCCGACTAGCACGCCCCGGAGGCAAGGCAACTCTCCGACGGACGAGCCCGGTGGGACGAGGAGGTGGGTCGTGCCGTCCAGCCAGTCGGCGGACCGTACCCGCACCGACGTCCTGTTGATCTTCCCGCCGCAGACCGAGGCCAGGTTCTTCCCGTATCTGAGCCTGCCTTACCTGACCGGCCACCTGCGGCGCCGGGGTCGGCGAGTGCACCAGGCCGACCTGAACATCGCCGTGCTCCACGAACTGCTGCGCCGTCCCGCGCTGTTGGACGACGCGGTCCGCGCCCAGGACACGGGCGACGACGGCAAGGCCGTGAGCGACTGGTACCGCCGAGCGGTGGCCGACGTATTCGCCGCGCACATCGGCGAGTTGCGTGCCCATGTCCTGCACAAGGAGTCGGCCGGCGAGCTGGGCCCCGACCGCGCGGTCCGGCTCGCCGGCCTGGCCCTGGAACTGCTGGTCCGCGACACCTTCCTGGTGCGGACCTGGGAGGACCTCGGCGAACTCGACGATGCCGTACGCCGGGCCGCGGACCGGCCGCCCACCGCGTCGGACGTACCGGTGGCATCGCTGCACCGCCTGCTGACCGGGCTGCTCGGCCGGCATCGCCCCCGGGTGGTCGGTCTGTCGGTGGCCTTCTTCAGCCAGCTCGCGCCCGCGCTGCTGATCGCCGCCTGGGTCCGGCGGCTGTCGCCGGACACCCGGATCTGTCTGGGCGGCCAGCAGGTGATGCTCCGTCATGACAGCCTCGCCCGACTGCCCGGAGTCCGGGAGACGGTCGACGCCCTGTGCCCGACCGCCGGCGAAGAGCCCCTCGAACGCTGGCTGGACGCGCTGGACGGAACGGTTCCGCTCACCGCCGTACCCGGCATGACCTGGCTGCCACGATCCGGAACCGAGCCGCGCACAGGCCCCCCGGTGACCCTGCGCTTCCGTGACCTCGGACCACCCGACTTCACCGGACTGCCGTTCCGCTCCTATCTCAACGACGCCCTGGAGCTGGCGATCGTCTCGTGCGTCGGCTGCTACTGGGGGCGGTGCGCGTTCTGCTCGTACGGCAACCGGTCGCTGCCGCAAGGGAGTTACCAGCAGGGGACCGCGCCTCAGATCGCCGACGCCGTGGAAGCGGTGGTCCGCGCCACGGGCACCCGGTACGTCTCGGTCGCGGACGAGAACACCAACCTGCGGCTGATCCGGAGAGCGATGCAAACGGTGCGCGAACGGGGCGTCCGGGTCCGGTTCGGCGTGCGCAGCCGACTCGAATCCGCCCTGACCGACCCGGAGTTCTGCCACGAGCTCGCCGCGGTCGGCTGCGCGATGATCTCGGTCGGCTACGAGGGCACCTCGCAGCGCCTGTTGGACCGGGTGGACCGGGGCGTGCGCGCGGCTGACTACCAGCGGATCCTCGACAACCTCGACGCGGCGGGCATCACCGTCCGGTTCACGGTGATGGGCCAGGTCCTGGACGAGACGCCGGACGAGTTCGAGGCGTCCTTGCGCTTCCTCGTCGACAATGAGCGGCGGATCGGCATCGACGCGCTGGAGCTGATGGTCGCGGAGCCCGGCAGCCGACTCGTGGACAGCCCGGCGGACTACGGCCTCGCCCTCGACACCTCGGACCGCCTCGCGGGCAACCCCGAGTTGAGCTATCTGGCCGGCCGGGTCGGCCACCCCCTGTCGGTCCCCGGCGGCCCGACGCGCACCGAGGCACTGGACCGGCTGGTGCGGATCTTCGACACCGTCAAACCGGGTCGGACGAATGCCTCGGCCCCCACCCGCTCCACCGCGAACGACCGTCACCCACTCGCCGTCGCGGCCCTGCGTCCCCATACGTGGGTCCGCACGGTGCCCGCGTACGCCGACGCCCGCCCGGCCGACCGTGTCACTCTCGCCGACCTCGTCCGGGAGCGTTTCTACGCACTCCCCCGCACGGACGTGGAACAGCGCCCCGACGGCCTGCTCACGGCCCGTACCGACCGCGGCCGCCGACTGCTGGGCCGCCTGGCCGACGCGGCAGCAGGCGTTCCCGACCCTGCACCTCCGGCCGACCCAGCGTATGCAGCCGACCCGGCCCCCTCAGCCAGGAGTTCGTCATGACGCAACCGCCGCGCACCGCACCCGGCGGCGCCTCAACCGTCGCCGTCGCCGAAGCCCCGCACCGGATGGGCCTGGGGGTCCTGATGGACATGCCGTGGGGCGGCGGACGCCTCGGCAGGCGCGGCATCGGATTCGTGGAGAGCGACGACGGCGGCGGAGACATCACCGACCGGGTCCGCGCCTTCCTGCACCGCCACGGCGGCGACTTCGCCTACTCGGCGCTCGCGTTCCAACCGCGCTCACGTGCCCGCGTACGGCCGGCCGACTACGTGCGCGCCTACGACCGCTTCTTCGAGGCGGTGCCCACCGGGCCGGCCCGCGCCTTCCACCAGACCGAGCTGAACATGGGCACGCCCGAGCGCTACGACCGCCGCCCGGCCGCCGAGTTCACCAATGAACTGGCCGCCCGCTACGGCTTCTCCTGGGTGGTCGAGGACCTGGGCATCTGGAGCCTGCGCGGCATACCGATGCCCTATCCGCTGCCGCCGCCGTTGACCGAGCCGGGCCTGGAGATCGCCACCAGGAACGTGGCGGAGGCGGCCCGGCTGCTCGAACCGCCGCTGCACGTCGAGTTCCCCGGCTTCACCGAGGGCGGCTCGTTCGTCCTGGGGCACATGGACGCCTTCGAGTACTTCGCCCGGCTGGCCGAGGACGCCGACGTACGGGTGACGCTCGACGTCGGCCATCTGCTCAGCTACCAGTGGCTGAGGGGACGTACCGGAAAGAGCATGTACGACGGGATCGACGCCCTGCCCCTGTCCCGCTGCCGCGAACTGCACCTGTCGGGCTGCCAGATCGTGGGCGGCAAGTTCCGCGACCTGCACCACGGCGTGCTGCTGGACGAGCAGTTGGAGCTCACCGCGTATCTGCTGCCGCGCTGCCCGAACCTTCTCGGGGTCTCGTACGAGGACCCGATGTACCGCGAGGACGGACAGCTGGTCGAGAAGTCCCGCCGGAACTACGCGCGGTTGCGGGAGCTGGTCGCCGCCTGGCAGCGCGGGGAGGCGGCGTGACCACGGGCGCGTCCCTGGACGGCGAGCAACTCACCGACCTGCTCATGCGGTTGCTGCTCGACGCGGACCTGCGGGCCCGGCTCGCCGACGAGGGCCCGGAGGCGGTGGCGGCGAACCCCGGCGAGCTGGAGTGCCTGGCCTCCGTCGACCTGGCCGAACTGGACACCACCGCACGGCGGTTGCGCTCCCAGGTCTGGCGGCCCGGCAGCGGCGGCAGCCTCGCCACCACGTTCCCGCGCAGCCTGCGGCTGCTCCAGGACGCCGGTGCCACGGAGTCCGACCTGCTCACCGGCTTCCTGGGCTCACCGCACTTCTCCCGGTACCGGCTGATCCCGTACACCGCTCCTGGCTTGTCGGCGGAAGAGGCCTTCGCCTCCTACCTGTTGGACGACTCCGCCTCAGAGGCGCTGCGCGACACCGTGACCCACGAGCTGATGATCGCCCTGTTCACCTCGCTGACGTGCGAACAGCCGCTGTCGTTCGTGATCGAGGCGGAGGGGATCGTCGCCACCGGCCAGGGTCATGCAGCCGTGCGTACGTACGCGGCGGCGTCCGCGGCCGACTGGGCGGCCACCTCAGCCGAGCGCCCCGCGTCAACTGCGCCCGCCGCGACCGCGGAAGCAGTGCACTACGCGTACTTCACCACGTCCGCCGGGTTGGCTCACGGCGTGGTGTCCGGGCGGGTGGCGGCGGCCTTCGAGGCCGAACCGTCGGACCGGCGCGAGATTGCGCGGCGGGCGCTCGCACGCCGCGGACTGTGGTGACGGGGAGAGGAACCGCCTTGCACATCGTGTTGGTGGACATGCCGTGGTCGTCGCTTGACGCGCCGTCCCTCGCCCTCGGCATTCTCAAACGCCGGATCCTCGACGTCTTCCCCGACGGCGCCGCGGACGTCGAAGTCGTGCACGCCAACCTCGACTTCGCCGACTGGGTGTCCGCGCGTACGGAATACGGCTTCGAGGAGTACGAGTTCTGCTCGACCTCGTACTTCTCCGGACACAGCGAGTGGATCTTCTCGGCCGCGCTCAACGATCAACCGCTGTGGCGGGTGGCCGAGTTCACGGAGCACTTCGGCGGGAAGATGCCGGAGCGCATGCTCGCCAAGGCGCGGGAACTGCACGAACTCGCGCCGCTGTTCGTCCGGGAGACAGCCGCAAAGATCGCCGCAACGGCACCGGACGTGGTCGGCTTCACGACCACGTTCGCGCAGAACGCGGCGGCCCTCGCCGCGGCCCGCGTGGTCAAGGAACTGGCGCCCGGCACCACCACCGTCTTCGGCGGCGCCAACTGCGACGGGCCGCAGGGCGCCGCGCTGCACCGCAACTTCGAGTACGTCGACTTCGTGGTGCGCGGCGAGGGCGAGATCGCGTTCCCCCGGTTGCTCGCCGCGCTCCGCGACGGCGACGCCGACGACCTGGCCGCCATCCCCGGCCTGTGCCGCCGCGACCCGGACGGCCGGTCCGTGGCCCATCCCATGGACGCCGCCCCACTGCCCCCGGGAGCACTGGTCACCCCGGACTACGGCGACTACTTCGAGCGGCACGCGCGGTCCACCGCGGGCGGCTGGGTGGAGCCGCGGCTGGTGGTGGAGGCCTCACGCGGCTGCTGGTGGGGCGAGAAACACCACTGCACCTTCTGCGGACTCAACGGCTCGTTCATGGAGTTCCGCAGCAAGGACCCGCGACGGTTCGTGGCCGAGATCCTCGGCCTGGTCGAACGCCACCGCGTCCTGGACGTCTGGGTCACCGACAACATCCTCGACATGGCTTACATCACCTCCATGGCACCGCTGCTGCAGGAGAGCGGATACGACCTGCGGCTGTGCTACGAGATCAAGTCGAACCTGCGGCGCGAGCAGTTGGCGACGCTCTACGCGGCCGGAATCAGCTACGTGCAGCCGGGCGTCGAGAGCCTCAGCAGCCGGGTGCTGAAGCTGATGGACAAGGGCGTGACCGGCTGCCAGAACGTGCGGCTGCTGCGGGACGCGGAGACCGTGGGAGTCAACCTCAGTTGGAACTACCTCTACGGCTTCCCCGGGGAAACCGACCAGGACTACGACGAGATCATCGACCAGCTGCCCGCACTGCACCATCTCGGGCCACCGGCCAACTCCACCCGCCTCAAGGTCGAGCGGTTCAGCCCCTACTTCGACCGGCCGGAACTGGGCTTCGGCGACCTGCGCCCCGCCTCGCACTACCACCACATCTACGACCTGCCCGAGGCCGAACTCGCCGACCTGGTCTACATCTTCGACTCACCGAACCGTGGCATCGCCGACGGCTGCCGCGACCGGCTGCGCGCGGCCGTCGCCGACTGGACGGGCGCGTACCCGCGCAGCCGTCTGACCCACTGCGACCTCGGCACGCACATCGTCCTGGTCGACACCCGGCCGGAGTTCTCCTGGCGGCTGCTCGACCTCACGGACCCGTTCGAGGTGACGGTGTTCCGGCTGCTCGACGCGCCGCACAGCCTGCCGGCGCTGGTGCGCAAGGCGGCCGCCCGGTGCGCGGACGCGGGAGAGTCGGCCGGCGAGGTGACGCAGGAGCGGGTCGCCGAACTGCTGACGCGCTGGCGGACCCTCGGCCTGGTCTTCGCCGAGGGCGGTCACTACGTGCAGGTCGCGCCCGCAGTGGCCAACCAGGACCTGCTGCGCCTGGACGGCACCGGACTGCACAAGGACGACACCGCGCTGGTCCCGGCTCTGGCGGCCCCCTCCACGGGAGTCACGCGATGAACCCGGAGCTGACGCTGTGGAAGGACCGCGACCCGGGGGCCATGCTTCTGCCGGGCATCCACTGCGGCACCCTCGACGGACCGCCGGACAAGCCGGTGGACGCCGTCGCGCAACTCGCCTCCGAGGGCGTCCAGTTCGTCCAGGTGCGCGAGCCCGTGGACCTCACGGATCCGGACGGCGCGTCCGCGGTAGCCGTTCTCCTCGTCGTCCGGGAACTCACCAGCCACGGCATCGCGGTGGACTGGACACTACGGATGCCCGACCCGGCCCAGTGGCGGCCGCTGAGCCATCTGCACCCCCCGGCAGCCGTCTTCCGAGGCCCCGAGGGAGCGGAGAACGAAGACCACGTGGTCACGGCCTGGCGCGACTCGTTCCACATCGCGAAGTGCGGCTACCGCCGCGGCCCCGGTTTCCTGGAGATCCGCGACCACCGCTGGGGTTCCTTCCGGCGCCTGGTCGTCAACGCCCCCCGCAGCACGGCGTTCCAGAGACTGCTGGACGGCGTCCCGGCGGTCGCGTCGGCGTCGACGGAGCGGGCCCTTGAGCGTCACCTGCGCGAGAACCTCGTCCACCGCACCGGCCGTTACCTGTGGTGGACGCCGTACCGCCTACGACGCTGGCCGCTCAGCACGACGATCCCGTAGGAACCTCTCGACCCACCGTTCCGTCAACTCGTCGGCCTGACGCCTGATCCCCGGAGCCGGCACGGAGGAGGGGGCGCCGGCACCGAGGAAGTCGAGGCAGCCGAGCAGGACTGCCTCGTAGTCGGCGACCAGGTCCTCATAGACGACGACATACGGGACGACATCATGCCGCCCGAAGTAGTCCTCCCAGACCGACGCGTCGCGGTCGAGCATCCTCAGATGCCGGCGGATCTCCTCGTAGCCGTACCGGGGAGCGGCGCGCGAACTCCCCTCCGGCAGAAAGGTGCCGTCCAGGATCCAGACACCGGTCTGCTCGGCCATGGTGTACGACACGGCCTGCCGTAATCGGTCCCTGCGCTGGATCCAGATGTACCGGGGTGCTCGGAGGATGTCGTACGGGTCCGCCTCCAGGCCGGCGAGATGCCCCGCGTGGACCCGCAGCCCGAACACGCCGTTGGGGCTGGTCCGGCACGTCATCAGGTTCCGCACATAGCCCGCCACCAACTCCTGCGGATCAGCGGAGTCGAATCCCCACCGCTCGAAGTAGTCCAGTACGAAGGCGTCCGCGAAGTAGTCCTCGGGGAAGCCGGCCAGCCCGGTGTGCCACAGGGCGCGGGCGAGCATGTTGCTCCCGCACCTGGGGGTCGACGCGAGCACGTAGCGGACCGGGGGCAGGCCGGTGAAGGGCGGGAAGTCGAACTCCGGAGCGTTGGTCCGATAGCGCAGCGCCATGAGACCACCTTCGCGCCCCGCACCGGCGACTGTCACCGGCTCCGTAGCACGCGACGCCTTGTCTCCCAGCTGGCGGCTGACTCGACATGAAACGAACTGAAGTTGGCTCACTTTCTCCATACGCGCCGAAAGCGCTCCCGGACCCCCGTTGTGTTTTCCGCGGTCCTGCAAGAGGGCCGCTGGCCTTCGGGCCCGGCATGGCTGTCCCCCTCTCCAACCGATGATCTGGGGGGGGTGGTGCCACCGGACCCGGGAGGCGCCGTTGAGACGCTGATGAGAGGTCCGACTACCGCCTGGCCAGGCGCAATACCTGGCCGCTTGCGGGCGGCAGGTCTGCATGACGTGGATGCGCGCATACGACGCCAACGACCTGGCCGGCACCGCACGAACCCTGTTCGGGAGGATGGATTGGACGACATCGACGACGTGGGCGTCTCCCTCGGCCTGGACGTCGGCAAGAGCGCCCACCACGGGCACGGGCTCACCCCGGCCGGCAAGAAGGCCTTCGACAAACAGCTGCCCAACAGCGAGCCGAAGCCGCGGGCCGTCTTCGACAAGCTGGCCGAGAAGTTCGGCACCGTACTGGTGATCGTGGACCAGCCTGCCTCGATCGGAGCCCTGCCCCTGACGGTCGCCCGGGACACCGGCTGCAAGGTCGCCTCCTGCCCGGACTCTAGATGCGGCGGATCGCCGACCTCTACCCGGGCGAGGCGAAGACCGACGCGAAGGACGCCGCGGTGATCGCCGACGCCGCCCGCACCATGCCGCACACCCTGCGCTCGCTGGAACTGACCGACGAGATCACCGTAGAGCTGACCGTGCTGGTGGGCTTCGACCAGGACCTGGCGACCGAGGCCACCCGCACCTCCAACCGGACACGCGGCCTGCTCACCCAGTTCCACCCCAGCCTGGAACGCGTCCTGGGCCCGCGCCTGGACCACCCCGCGGTGACCTGGCTGCCGGAACGCTACGGATCCCCGGTCGGCTTGCGAAAGGCCGGTCGCCGCAGGCTCGTTGAGGTGATCCGTCCGGCCCAGGGCCCCGCGCATGGCCCAGCGGTTGATCGACGAAGTCCTCGACGCGCTCGACGAGCAGACCATCGTGGTCCGGGGCACCGGCACCCTCGACATCGTGATCCCGTCCCTGGCCCGTTCGCTCGCCGCCGTCCACGAACAGCGACGAGCCCTGGAAACGCAGATCGGACAACTGCTGGAGGCCCACCCCCTTCCCGCGGTCCTGACCTCGATTCCGGGGGTCGCAGTCAGGACCGCCGCCACCTTGCTGGTCACCGTCGGCGACGGAACCAGCTTCCCCACCGCCGCCCACCTCGCCTCCTACGCCGGCCTCGCCCCAACGACGAGGTCGTCGGGAACCTCGATCCACGGCGAACACGCACCACGAGGCGGCAACCGACAACTCGAACGCGCGATGGTCCTACCCGTGTTCGCCGCCCTGCACGATCCCGCCTCCCGCACCTACTACGACAAACGCAGAGCCAGACCAAAGACACAGAGGCACCCCCTTGCCCCTCCCCCTTCCGCCACCTAGCCTGATTTTGTGCCGCTAATAAACAAAACCCGATCGCACACCGTCGTGCCGGGCAGCCACAGCGACCTCGCACGCCTCCGTACCGCCCTCACCGTGTTCTTCGCCCTCGACGGCTTCATCTTCGCCGGCTGGGTCGTCCGCATCCCCGCCATCAAGCACCAGACGGGCGCCACCGCCAGCACCCTCGGCCTCGCCCTCCTCGGCGTCTCCGCCGGCGCCGTCATCACCATGATGATCACCGGCCGCCTCTGCCGCCGCTACGGAAACCACCAGGTCACCGTCGTGTGCGCCGTCATCCTCTCCCTCAGCGTCGCCCTCCCCCCACTCACCCACTCCGTCCTCACCCTCGGCCTCGTCCTCCTGGTCTTCGGGGCCGCGTACGGCGGGATCAACGTCGCCTTCAACAGCGCCGCGGTCGACCTCGTCCGGGCCCTGAAACGGCCCATCATGCCCAGCTTCCACGCCGCCTTCAGCCTCGGCGGCATGGTCGGCGCCGGGCTCGGCGGGCTGGTCGCGGGCGCGCTCACCCCGACCCAGCACCTGCTCTGTCTCACCGTGCTCGGCCTGCTCGTCACCGCGCTCGCGGGCCGGGTCCTGCTGCGCATCCAGCCCCCGGAGCCGCCGGAGACCGCACCGGACGAGAAGCCGCCGCCGCGCCGCCTCGACTCCCGCACCCGCGGCCTGGTCATCACCTTCGGCCTGATCGCCCTGTGCACGGCCTACGGCGAAGGGGCCCTGGCCGACTGGAGCGCCCTGCACCTGGAACAGGACCTCGAAGCCTCGGCCGGCGCGGCGGCTGTCGGCTACTCCTGCTTCGCGCTCGCCATGACCGTCGGCCGGCTCACCGGCACCCGGCTGCTCGAACGCCTGGGCCGCACCCGCACCCTGATCTCCGGCGGCACGGTCGCCGCCCTCGGCATGCTGCTCGGCGCCCTCGCCCCCACCCTCTGGGCCGCGCTCATCGGCTTCGTGATCACCGGGGTCGGTCTCGCCAACCTCTTCCCCGTCGCCATCGAACGCGCCGGCACCCTCGCCGGCCCGGACGGCGTCGCCATCGCCTCCACGTTCGGCTACGGCGGCATGCTGCTCGGCCCACCCGCGATCGGCTTCATGGCCGACTGGTTCTCCCTGCCGGCCGCCCTCACCAGCGTCGCGGTACTGGCGGCGACGGCAGCGGTGATCGGGCTCGTGACACGGGGCGCGGCGGAGCGCTGACCCGCCGAACCGGGGCCCGCGAGTCCTCGGTGTTCAGGCGGGAGTGGATCACGGAGTGTCTGGCCGCCCGCCGTTGACGGCCGCAGTGGTGGCAGCGGCGGTGGCGAAGCGGAAGGCGCCGTCGCCGCTTCCCACCGTCAGCCACACGTACTCCCCCTCCCTGACCAGCCTGAGCGCGATGTGGTCGCAACCGGGACACCGGGCGGTGAGGCCAGGTTCGGGCCCGTAGACGTGGAGCCCGGCGAGCGGGCCCGACCTCGCGCACTCCGGGCAGCGCCACCATGCCGTGGTGGGCTCGGCGGCGAGGATCTCCGAGAGCGGGCCGGCGAGGCAGTTGCCGTCGAGGTGCGGGGTTTCGTCAGCCATCGTGGCCTCCGGTCAGCCGAAGCGTTCGGTACGGATGGTGGTGGGGTCCCGCCCCAGGTCGACGAGGAGGTCGGCCACGGTCTCCACGAAGCCGGTGGGGCCGCAGACGTAGACCGGACTGGCGGGTTCGAGCCGGGCGGCCGTCTTGTCGAGGTCGGCCGGAGTGAGGCGGCCGGGGTGGCGGGTGCTGCCGGGCGGGGCCTGTCGCGTGTACAGCAGGCGCACGTCGAGGTGCGGGTCCCGCTCGGTCAGGTCGTCGCGGTACCAGACGTCGTCGGGGGTCCGCACCGAATACAGCAGCTGGAGGGGGGCGTCGGAACGGGCCGCGCGGTGGGCTCGGATCATGGCCGCGAGGGGTACGACTCCGGAGCCGCCGGCCACCAGGAGGGCGGCCTCGGGCTGTTCGGGCCGCCACACGAACCAGTTGCCGAGCGGACCGCGCACCTCGACCTCGGCTCCCTGCGGCAACTCGTCCGCGAGGTAGGGGGAGACCTCGCCGTCGGGGACGCTCTGCACGCCGAGTTCGATCCGGTCGCCGTCGGCGGGCGCGGCGAGGGAGTAGCTGCGTACGGCCTGGTAGCCGTCGTCGGCGGTGAGCCGCACGTCGACGTGCTGGCCGGGCAGATGACCCGGCCACCCCGGCACGGTGAAGACGAGGGAGCGGGCCGTGGCGGTCTGCCGGGCGCGCTCGTCGAGGCGTGCGGCACGCCAGACGATGGCCACGTCAGTCGCCCCAGTTGCGCTGCTCGCGCCAGGGGTCGCCGTGGTTGTGGTAGCCGACCGACTCCCAGAAACCCGGCTGGTCGTCGTGGGTGAGCCGCAGTCCGCGCACCCACTTGGCCGACTTCCAGAAATACAGGTGCGGCACGAGCAGCCGGGCCGGGCCGCCGTGCTCCGGCGAGAGCGGGAAGCCGTCGTAGGTGTGCACGAGCCATGCCTTGCCGCCGAGGAGGTCCGTCAGCGGAAGGTTCGTGGTGTAGCCGCCGTAGCTGTGGGCGACGACGTACGCGGCCGTGGTGTCGACGTTCTCGAGGAAGGCCTCGACGGGAACCCCGCGCCACCGCGTGTCGAACTTCGACCAGCGGGTCACGCAGTGAATGTCCTTCGTCGTGTCCTCCTGCGGGAGGGCCAGCATCTGGTCCCAGGTCCAGCTGTGCGTCTCACCGGTCTCGGCCGTCACGGTGAAGGCCCACGAATCGGTCGCCACCTTCGGGGTGGGCCCCGCGGACAGCACGGGGAACTGCTCGGTCGGGTACTGGCCGGGCGGCAACCGGTCCGCCAGGGACCGGGCACGCCCACGGAATCCGGGTGAGAAGGAGCTCATGGACGTCATCTCCTGACCTCGTCGGGCGCCGCGGCCGAGAACAGCCGGAGCCGGGCACGGCCGCACATCGCCGGGGCACTCCCGGACGCACGTCCATCATGTGCCGCACTCCCCCTCGACCGCACTCGATACGGCACACTCGCCCCCATGGACACCACGGACTTCGTCGCCCATCTGGACCGGGAGGGCCGTCTGCTGGCCGCGGCGGCCGAGCGGGCGGGGACCGACGCGGAGGTCCCGACCTGCCCGGAGTGGCGGGTGGGGGATCTGGTGCGGCACACGGGCATGGTGCATCGCTGGGCGGCCGCGTTCGTCGCCGAGGGGCACACGGCCTACCACCCCGACGGCGGGCTGCCCGAGCTCGACGGCGCCGAGCTGCTGGCCTGGTTCCGCGAGGGCCACGGGTATCTCGTCGAGACGCTGTCCGCCGCTGCTCCCGATGTCCGGTGCTGGCAGTTCATGCCGGCGCCCTCGCCGCTCGCGTTCTGGGCCCGGCGGCAGGCGCACGAGACCACCGTGCACCGGATCGACGCCGAGTCGGCGCGGGGCGGCACGCCCAGCGAGATCTCCACGGACTTCGCGGCCGACGGCATCGACGAGCTGCTGCGGAGCTTCCACGCCCGGTCCAAGAGCCGGGTCCGCAGCGAGGAGCCGCGGGTGCTTCGGGTGCGGGCCACGGACGTCGACGGCGCCGTGTGGACCGTACGACTGTCGCAGGAACCGCCCGTCACCGTCCGGGACGAGACCGGTGCGGCCGACTGCGAACTGGCCGGGCCCGCCGCGCAGTTGTATCCGGCGCTGTGGAACCGGCGGCCGTTCCCGAGCGTGACCGGGGACGCGACCATCGCCTCGCTGTGGCGGGACAAGTCGGCGGTCACCTGGAGCTGACCGTCAGCCGTCGCCGACCGTCAGGCGGTGAGCATCCGCGTCAGTACCGCGCGCTGCACCGGCAGCACCTCACCGTGCAGTGAGCGGCCCTTGTCCGTGAGTCCCACGCGCACGCCCCGCCGGTCCTCGGGGCACATGGTGCGCTCGACGAGCTCGTCCTTCTCCAGCCGGGCGATCAGCCGTGACAGGGCGCTCTGGCTGAGGTGGACGCGCTCGGAGATCTCCTGCACGCGGTAGGCGCAGGCATCTCCCGCGAGGACGTCCAGGACCTCGAAGTCGCTGGCGCACAGGCCGTGTTGATGCAGCGCGCGGTCCAGTTCGCACTGGGTGCGCGCGTGCAGCGCGAGGATGTCCCGCCACTGGTCCACGAGCCCCTGCTCGGCATTCTTGGCCGCCATGCGGGCACCGTAGCAGAGAACCAAGATTATTGCACGCACATTAAATGCGTTTGCATTCCATGCATGTGCATGTAGTGTCTCTCGTCATGACCTCACCGCTCACCATCCCCGCGTCCGACGGACGCTGGACTCCCCGGCTCTGGGGCACCCTGCTGGTGCTCTGCGCCGCGATGTTCCTGGACGCGCTGGACGTGTCCATGGTCGGCGTGGCCCTGCCGTCCATCGGCTCCGACCTCGACCTGTCCACCTCGGCGCTGCAATGGATCGTCAGCGGCTACATCCTGGGCTACGGCGGTCTGCTGCTGCTCGGCGGCCGCACCGCGGACCTGCTCGGCCGGCGCCAGGTCTTCCTGGTCGCCCTCGGCGTCTTCGCGCTCGCCTCGCTGCTCGGGGGCCTGGTCGACTCGGGCCCGCTGCTGATCGCCAGCCGCTTCATCAAGGGCCTGAGCGCGGCCTTCACGGCCCCCGCCGGCCTGTCGATCATCACCACGACCTTCGCCGAGGGCCCGCTGCGCAACCGGGCCCTGTCGATCTACACCACCTGCGCGGCCACCGGCTTCTCCATGGGCCTGGTGCTGTCCGGCCTGCTCACCGAGGCCAGCTGGCGGCTCACCATGCTGCTGCCCGCGCCCATCGCGCTGATCGCCCTGGTGGCCGGCCTGAAGCTGCTGCCGCGCAGTGAGCGCGAGAAGGACCACAACGGCTACGACGTCCCCGGCGCCATCCTCGGCACCGCGTCGATGCTGCTGCTCGTCTACACGGTCGTCCAGGCACCGGAGTCCGGCTGGGGCTCGGTCCGCACGCTGCTGTCCTTCCTCGCCGTCGCCGTCATGCTCACCGTCTTCGTACGGATCGAGCTGCGCTCGGCCGGCCCGCTGATCCGGCTCGGTGTACTGCGCTCCGGCACCCAACTCCGCGCCCAGCTCGGTGCGATGGCGATGTTCGGTTCGTACGTCGGCTTCCAGTTCCTGGTGACGTTGTACATGCAGTCCCTGCTCGGCTGGTCGGCGCTGCACACCGCGCTCGCCTTCCTGCCCGCGGGCGCGATCGTCGCCCTGTCCGCGACCAAGATGGGCGCGATCGTCGACCGGTTCGGCACGCAACGGCTGATCGTCGTGGGCTTCGTCCTGATGATCACCGGCTACGCGCTGTTCCTGCGCGTCAGTCTCGACCCGACGTACGCGACGCTGATCCTGCCGTCGATGGTGCTGATCGGCGGGGCCTTCGCGCTGATCTTCCCCTCGCTCAACATCCAGGCCACCAACGGCGTCGAGGACCACGAACAGGGCATGGTCTCCGGGCTGCTGAACACCTCGGTGCAGGTGGGCGGCGCGATCTTCCTGGCCGTCGTGACCGCGGTGGTCACGGCCGGCGCCCCCGGGAACGCCGACCCGCAGGCCGTCCTGGACAGCTACCGTCCGGGCCTGATCGTGGTCACGGCCATCGCCGGCGCGGGCCTCCTGATCACCCTCCCCGGCCTGCGCACCCGACGCAGGCAGCGGTCCGTGGTGGTCGCCAAGTCCAGCCAGTCCACCTCCCAGGAGGCGGAGGAGCGGGTCACGGTCCGCGACTAGGGGAACGCCTCCGCAGTGTGTGCCCGGTGGGGTCTGTGTCCCGCCGGGCACACTGCTGAGCGGGCTGCTCACGCCGTCAGGAAGTCGGTCAGGACCTTGTTCACGGTGTCCGGGCACTCCAGGTAGCCGTAGTGACCGCAGTCCGGTATCTCGGCGTACCGCGCCCCCGGAACCGCCTCGGCGAGTTCGCGGGACAGGTGCGGGCGGACGACCAGGTCGTCCTGGAAGCCGATGACCAGGCACGGGCAGTCGATCGACCGGTAGTGCGCCAGACGGTTCGGAATGACCTCCAGGCCGAGTTGGCGACGGACCGCCACCGGGTCGGGCGTGGTCAACTCCAGCACGGCCAGCCAGTCCCGCAGCCGCTCCTCGTCGTTGAGGGTGCGCGGGGAGAGGTTCTGCAGCGCGAGCCGGTACGCGGACACCGCGGGCGGGAGTTCGACTCCGCTGTCGGCGAGTTCGAGGTCGGCCGCGGCCATGGCCCTGATCAGCTCGTCGGCGCGGCCGCAGCTCGACATCAGGACCGCCCGGCCGACGAGGTCCGGCCGGGCGAGCAGGAGTTCCTGCACGATGATCCCGCCCAGCGAGTGGCCGACCACCCGGCACGGCCCCTCCCCCAGGTGCTCGATCAGAGCCGCGACGTCCGCGACCATGTCGTCGAGGGTGAACCCCGCGGCTCCCGCGGCGGTCAGTCCACTGCCCCGGTTGTCCACGGTGATCACCCGAAGGCCCGCCTGCCGCAGCGCGGGCACCTGGTGGGCGCGCCAGACGCGGCCTGGCGTACCGGTGCCGGGCACCATCACGACCGGCTCACCACGACCGTGGTCGTCGAACCAGAGATCCACTCCGTTCACGTGCGCCATCGGCATCGGTGTACTCCTCCCTGACGGCTGATCGCTTCAGCGCGCGGACCGCGGCGCGCTCACTGCCCGGACCAGACCGGGTCGCGCCCCTCGGCAAAGGCCCGGGGGCCCTCCTCCGCGTCCGCGCTGCGCATGCGCCGTTCCTCCCACGCGTAGCGAGTGGCGAAGGCTTCTTCCAGGGGGCGGTCGAGCGAGCGCATGACGGACTCCTTGATGGCCCGCACCGACAGCGGGGCGCTGCGGACCAGGTCGTCGGTCCAGGCGGCGACCCGCTCGTCCAACTCCCCCGGCTCGGCGACCTCGTTGACCAGACCGAGACGGAGCGCGGTGGCCGCGTCCATCCGACGGCCGGTGAGGAGATGGCCCATGGCGGTCTTCAGCGGCAGCTGCCGAGCCAGCCGGAACGCGCCGCCCGCGCCGGGGACCAGCCCCAGCCGCGCCTCGGGGAGGGCGAACACCGCGTCCGTGGCGGCGACCACCAGGTCGCAGGCCAGCACCAGTTCGAAGCCGCCGCCGAGTGCGTAGCCCCGCACGCGTGCCAGGACGGGCTTGGACAGGGAGAACCGTTCGGTGAGCCGTGGCCAGCCGGGCAGGCCGCGGCTGCCGAACGTCGTCGGCGCCGTGCCCGTCGCGGTGAGCCGGGCCCGTTCCTTGAGGTCCTGGCCGACGGAGAACGCCCGGTCCCCGGCTCCGGTCAGGACCACTGCGCGGACCTCGTCGTCGGCCTCCACGTCGTCCCAGACCGCGCCGAGCTCCTCGTGCGTGCGCAGATCCATGGCATTGAGGACCTCGGGCCGGTCCAGCGTCACGTAAGCGACGCCGTCCTTCTTCTCGTACCGCACCCGAGGGCGGTCGGCGTCGCCGGCACCCGCCGTCACGAGGAGCCCGCCGCGAACCGTCCCACCTTGTCGATCACGTCCGCCCCATACAGCCGCAGCGCCTGCTGGAGCGCGAACTCGGCCATGTAGGCGCGGAAGGCGTCGGCCGGTTCGTCGGCGAGGTTGAGCATGTGCCGGTTGGCCAGCACCGCGTCACCGTCGAACCGGGCCAGCGAGCGCTCCACGGCGGCGTCCAGTTCCTCCGGCTCCACCACCTCGTCCACCAGCAGCCGGGCCGCCGGCTCCGCTGCCCGGATCCGGCGTCCCTCCAGGATGACCTGGCGGGACAGCCGCGGCCCGACGTACCGGCCGAAGCGGAAGTTGGCGACGCCCGGGATGATGCCCTCCTTGGCGGCCGGCAGACTGAGGTAGGCGTCGGAGGCGGCGAGGACGTGGTCGAAGACCAGCAGCAGTTGGGCGCCCCCGCCGATCGCGAAGCCGTCGACGGCCGCGACCCAGGGCTTCTCGGTGTACGGCGTGTGCCAGGCGGCGGGGTGCTCGGTGCGGATCCCGCGGACCAGCTTGTGCAGATAGCCCAGCTCTCGGCGGAGCAGGAAGCCGACCAGGGAGATGTCACCGGAACTGAGGTTCTTGAGGTTGATGCCCGCGCTGAAGACCCTCCTGCCCCGGTAGCGGGGGTGGCTCATCTCGCCGCCGCGCACCAGGCCGACCCGGACCTCGGGGTCGAGCAGGGCCAGGTCGACGGCGGTCTCCATGTCGTCGACCTGCTGGTCGTCCTCGGCGTTGAGGCGGTCGTCCCGGCAGAGCGTCAGCCGGGCGACCCCGTCGCGCCGCTCCAGTCGTACGGCCGTCGTCCGCACGACTCCCGTCCGGCGGAACTCCGGCAGCAGCGCGAGCGCGCGGTCCGTGGGGCGGAGCATGGCCGCCAGGAGGTGGGGTCCGGACACGGGTGAGCGCAGGACGGCCCGCAGGAAGATGCCCTGGTCGATCTCGTGGCCTTCCTTGTCCGCCTGCGGGCGCGCCCGCTCCCGCTCCAGCAGGTCCGCCGCGGGAACGAGACCGGGGTAGGCGGTGGCGGCGGCCTCGACGAGTTCACCGATGCGCAGTTCGCGGGCGCGGCCGTCGGTGAGGCGGTCGTAGACGGCGTCGGCGTGCATGTCGAGGAAGCCCGCCCGCTCGGCGCGCGCCCGGTTCTTCACGGCGTCGGCCGCGGCCCGTTGCGCGGCGGTGCGGTCCGCCGGCGTGGGCAGCGCGGACAGCGTCTTCTCGGCCTGCCGCACGGTGTCGGTCAGCCGCTGCCAGCCGTCGAGGACGGGTCCTGGCCGGGGCGGTGCCGTCGTCATGCGGCCACCTCGTCGGCGGCGCCGCGTCGCAGTACGCGGTCGCAGGCCGCCAGGTGCGGCCCGAGGGCGTCCTCGAAACTGGTGTGCTGGGCGTCGAACAGCAACTGGCGGCGGATGGCGATCTCCTTGCCGGACAGCTCCTCGATCAGCTGGTCCGTGGCGGCCGCCGCCGCGTCCGTGTTCTCGGCGAGTTCGTCGGCGATGCCCAGTTCGAGGGCGTCGGCCGCGGTGAGCGGCTGCCCGTACAGCACGCTGCGGCGGACGCGGGCGGCGCCGGCGAGGCGGACGAGCCGATAGCCGGCCATGCCGGGCCAGGTGGACTCTCCGTCGAAGGACACAAGCAGCCGCGTGTCCGGGGTCGCGATCCGGATGTCGGCGACGAGGAACGCGTCGAGCGCCGCTCCCCCGCAGTCGCCGGCGGCGAGGGCGACGACCCCGGCGGGCAGTCGCTCCAGCCGCCGCAGCACCCGCTCCCACTTGCTGACCAGGGCCACGTCCAGGGCGTGCGTCCAGCCCGGTTCGGGCGCGCCGGTGACGCGCAGGGTGACGATCCCCCCGGCGTCCCCGTCTTCGGCCCGGTCGCACAGGACGGACAGGTCCTTGACTGTCCCCAGAGTCAGCGGCCGGGTCCCGTCCACGGTCGCGGTCAGTACGTCACTCACGTCTCGCACTGTGTTCTCCCCCGTCGTCACCACTGGACCAGCGCCGTCTCGAGCGTGGATCCCGGACCCATCGTCATCAGGACCCCGTAGTCGCCGGGCCTGGTCACCTGCTCGTCGAGAAGCCGTTCGTAGGAGAACAGGAACGAGCCGCTCGACACGTTGCCGTAGTCCCTGAGGACTTCGGTGGTGTGCCGCAGTTCGTGGCGGGACAGCCGGAGGTTGACGCTGACCGCGTCGATGACCTTCTTGCCGCCGGAGTGCACCAGCCAGTGGCCGATGTCGCTGCGCCGCAGGCCGGTGCCGGCCAGCAGCCGGTCGACGACGATCTCGGCGTGCGCGCCGACGACGTACGGGATCTGCGGGTCGAGGTAGAAGCTGAACCGGTCCAGCTCGCGGTCCCAGTCGTAGCGCATCGCGTCGATGGCGTCCGGAATGATGCAGCTGGCGAACTTGAGGACGGCCGGCCCCTCGGAGGCCCCCGACACCTCGTCACCCGGCCCCGACAGCAGGGCGATCGCGCCGGCTCCGTCGCCGAAGAGGCTGTTGACGACCGCCGTACGCATCGAGGAGTCCATCGCGTACGCGGCGGAGCACGCCTCCGTGCACAGCACGACGGCGAGTTCGCCGGGGTGGGCGGCGGACCAACCGGCCACCACGTTCAGCGCGTTGAGGCCCGCGTTGCAGCCCATGCCGACGATGTCGCTGCGGCCGCAGTGGCGGTCGATGCCGAGTTCACGGATCATCAGAGCGCTCAGGCCGGGGGTGAGGAAGCCGGTGGAGGAGACGCAGCACAGATGCCGCAGGTCGGAGAGTTCGGCACCGGCCCGCTTCAGACAGGCGCGCAGCGCCTCGGCGCCCATGCCGACGGCCATGGCCTTGTGCTTGTCCAGCAGGTCGCCCTGCGGCTCCGGCCGGCGGACGCCGTCGGCGTCCGGTTCGGGCAGGGTCAGATGGCGCCGGTCGATGGCGCTGTTGCGGAAGACGGAGCCGATCCGGGGGTCGGTGATGTCGAAGGCGTCGAGCACCTCCTGCTGGGTGTAGGCGGTGGGCGACGTGGCGGTGCCCACGCCCACGATCCGCGGCCGGTACGGCGTCTTCAGGGCCCCGTCGCCGGTCAGCACCGGACGTCGGTCGAGCGTGTCAAGCCGGTCGAGGCCATCGAGTCGGTCGAGGCTTGTGGTCATCGGAAGGTCCACCCCCACATACGCGGCTTGCCGCGCGGTTTCCGTGCGCTGACAGCGGTCACTTTGTCCTCGTCGCCTTTCTCCGTGGAACGGGCGGGAAACGATGGTGAATTGACGTGAGTGCGTTTCGTCAGCGCGCCTGCGCGCTGGACGCCTCGATGAATCGGGCGAGCCGGGTGATGCCCTCTTCGATGTCCGCGTCCGTCAGATAACTCGTGGACAGTCGAAGGGAATTGAGGCCGCCGCCCTGCGGATAGAAGTAGTTCATCGGCGTCCAGATGACGCCGAAGTCCTCCGCGGACCGGGTCAGGGCCTCGTTGTCCGCCGGGAAAGGGACATGGACGGTGAGGAAGAATCCGCCGGTCGGTTCGTTCCACCGCACGCCGAGGTCCGCGCGCCGGGCGGCCGGCAGGCGGAGGTCCAGCCGGCGCAGCGTGGAGCTCATGGCCCGCCCGTAGTGGGCGGCCGGTTCCGCGTTCAGCTCCGAGATCCGGCCGGCCGCCGACAGCAGGGCTCCGGCGACGGCGGCCTGGCTCAGTGACGAGGTGTTGACCGTCACCATGCTCTTGATCTTGGCGAGTTCGTCCGCGAGGAGACCGGTGCGGCCCGTGCCGTCGGCCACCGTCTGGTCGGCGACCACGAACCCCACCCGCGCCCCCGGGAAGACGGTCTTGGCGAAGGAGCCGAGGTGCACGACCGTGCGGGAGCGGTCCAGGGACTTCAGGGTCGGGAGCGATACCCCCGGGCTCACCCTGCGGTAGGGGCTGTCCTCGATGACCAGGATGCCGTGGCGCTCGGCCAGTTCCAGGAGTGCGGCCCGGCTCGCCGCGTCCATCGTGGTGCCGGAGGGATTGGAGTGGTCGGGGACCACGTAGACGGCACGGGGCCGGCGCCCCGCCGCCCGCTCCCGCCGGATCGCCGCCTCGACGTCGGCGCAGGCGAGCCCGTCCTCCCGCTCCGCCACGGCGGTGACCGACACGTCCAGCAGCCGGGCCGCGCCGGTGATGCCGACATAACAGGGGCTGGCCACCAGGAGGACGTCGTCCGGGCCGCGGAAGAGGGCCCGCAGCATCAGCAGCATGGCCTCCTGCGCGCCGACCGTGATGACGATCGACTCGGCCGGCACGTCGATGCCCTCGTCCACGTGCAGCGAGTCGGCGACGATGTCACGGATCTGCCCCGCCGTCGGACCGTACTGGTACATGGCGGTCCGCACCTCGTCCCGCGACCGGCCCTGGGCCTCCAGGTGATCCAGGTACGTTCGGAGATGGTCGAAGATCCGCTCCGTCTCGAAGAACCCGTCGTAGGGCCGTCCCGGGGCGAAGGAGATCGCGTCCGGGTAGCGGTGCGTGATCTCGTTGAGGAAGTTCATCGTGTCGAGGACCGGGTCGGCGAGGCTGCGATGCAGCTCGCTCCGGCGTAGATCCGGCCCGGCCCCCGTCGCCGCCGGCTCCGTGCGGAATTCCGGGAGGACGGGCACCGGGTCTTCTCGGGTCAGCCGCGCATAGTCGTCCAGGCTCCGTCCGGCCATGGATATCCCCTCGGCGGTTCGCATTTCGGCGTGTTGATTTCGGCGGCCAGGATCACACGATTCCGACCGGCGTCACAATGCTGTCCAACACGCCAAAATGCTCACTTGGACGGGGAGTTGCCGAGACATTTCCCTGGCGCCCGACAATGCCGTACGTTTTTACCCTCCGTTGGGTGCGCAGGGGAGATCCGTGAAACGTCGGAGCTCCGCGGGCAGATCCTTTCGTCTGCGTACCTTCAGCTTCCGGTAGATTTTCGTCAGATGCTGCTCGACCGTGCTGACGGTGATGAAGAGCTTGCCGGCGATCTCCCGGTTGGTGCAGCCGGCCGCGGCGAGCGCGCCCACCCTCAGTTCCGCCGAGGTGAGTTCGAGCAAGGAGTCCGGCACGCCGTTCGTGGAGAACAGCTCGCCGGTAGGATCGCGGAAGAGCCCGGCGTCCGCGGAGCGGTGGTGCTGCGGCAGTGCCTCCGGTTCCGGGCGCCCCGTCGGAGCCTCCCAGGGCCACGCCCGCTCCCGCTCCGCGGTGTGCCGGTACGCCGACCGTACGGCCTCCGTATCGGCCGGTGGTCGCCTGAACTCCGTGTCACCAGCTGCCTCCAGGAGCCGCAACGCCCCCTGGAGCAGGGGCAGTCGCTCGTCCGGAGCGCTGGTGGCGACCAGCGCGCGGAGGGTCGCGAACGCGGAGCGGGACCCGTCGCCGGTCAGGTGCCAGGGCTCGCCGCTCGCCCCATGCCGTGGTTCCTCCCCGCGCGGGGCCGGTCGCTGCCGATGGGTCTCCCGTCCGCGACCGCTGTCGCCCATCGCTTCGAGTGCGGCCGCCACGCCCGCCCGCCAGTCGACGAGTTCGGGCAGGTCGAGCCCCCACCGCGCCATCAGTTCCCCGCAGGTCTCGAAGTGCCGCAGCGCGGCGCCCGGCCGTCCCGCGCCGAGGTGGTGGCGGCCGAGCGAGTGGAGGTAGGGAAGGGCGAAGGGCGTCTCGAACATGGCCGCGGGCACGGGCACGTCGAGGTACGCCATGGCGGTGTCGAAGTCGCCGCCCGTCGTCGCCGCCCGCACCGCCAGGGACAGCGGGACGCCGATCACGACACCCCACGCCTCGGAGCCGACCAGAGTCAGCGACGCCCGGGCCGCCTCGGCCGCCGAGGGGATGTCGCCGGCGCCCAGCGCCTCCGCCGCGGCGTGTGCTTCGAGCAGGGCACGCCGCATGGGCACACGCCGGTTTCCCGGTTCCTCCAGCAGTCGTTGGGGCCACGACACGGGGTCGTCCGGGCGGCGTCCCTCGGTCGTACGGAGGAACAGTCCGGTGGGCGGGCTCGCAAGTCGGGTGACGGGTGCGATGCCGCGCGTTCCCGGTGGGCCGTGCTCCGAGGTGGCCACCCCCGCCGTCAGGTCGACCATGGCCCCGGCCGGGAGCCGAGCGGGGACCGTGGACATGAGGTCCGGTCCGGGCGGTGCGTCGGTCCCTGGATCTCCTTCCGACCCGGGCTGCCAGAAGGAGAGTTGGAGCCGGACCAGCCGCAGGCCCGCCCGGACGGCCGACGAGGCCGGGCCGGCGCCGTCCCAGTGGTCGGCGGGCTCGGCGGCGGCCCGGCCCTCGATGATCCGCAGCAGTGTGTCGGCCTGGGCGAAGTCACCGCGCCAGGCGAGTTGTTCGACGGCCACCAGAGCCAGGGGCACGGGTAACCGGCCGTCGCGCACCATGCGGTCGAGCTGCGGGAGATACCGGGAGGCTCTCGGCGGGTCGATCAGCCACTGCGTCTCGGCGAGCGCAGCGGTCACCGCGGCCTCCTGGCCCGGGTCCGTGCAGATGCCGGAGGCATGCCGCAGGTACTCGACGGCGGTGCCGATGTCTCCCGCGTCCCGGGCGTCCCGGGCGGCGCGCCGGAGGATGCCGGGCTGCCAGGCGGCGGCGCCGGGGTCGTGGGTGGCGAGCAGCTGTTCGGCCACGGCGACGGCGGAGGCCCCGCTCTCGTGGAGCAGGTGGGCGGCCGCGGACCGCATCGCGAACAGGTCCTTGGTGGGGATGTCGGCGAGGACGGCGGTCCGGGCGCGCTCGTGCCGGAAACGCACGCCGGAGACCAGGCCGGCGGCGTGCAGTTCGGCGATGCTGCGGCGCACCGCGGTGATGTCCTCGCCCAGGATGTCGGCGACCAGCGCCGGGCTCGCCTGTTCACCGAGTACGGCGAGGGCCCGGGCGGCGGAGAGCAGCGCCGCCTCACCGCGGTGCAGACAGCGCAGTACCGCGTAGCGGAAGGACTCCCCCGGCACCGGGACGCGGATGCGGACACCGACGAGCCCCTGCCCGGCCGGACCGCGCCCGACGGTCGGGGCCGCGCCGGCGGGCGGCCGCTCGCCGGCTGCCTCCGGGTCCAGGAGCAGCCGGTCACCGGCCTGTTCCGGGCCGGCGGCGAGGGAGGCCCCGTGCGCGTCCTGACGGGACGGGATGTGGCCGGCGCCTGCCGTCCGGTTCGACGGGACCTGGCCAGCGGGTGTTTCCCGGTCGGGCGTGCCCGCCCCGGTGAACGTCCCACGGTCCAGAGGGACTTGGCCGCTGGACACCTCCTGGTGCGACGCACCCGGTCCTGTGGAACCGTTCCGTACGGGCGGGTCCTGAGCGGTGCCCGCCCGCCAACCCGGTGCGCCGGGTTCCCGCGGTGTGCCGTCCCCCACCACGTCGTCGATGAGGGCGTGCAGCAGCAGCGGGTTCCCGCCGCTCGTGCGCGTCCACGGCTCGGCCGCCTCCCGGGCACCGGGAGGAATGATCCCGCGCGCGGCCAACTGCCCGGCGACACCGTCGAGTCCGAGCGTGCCGAGCCGGACGCGGTGGCTGGAGGGCAGGTGCAGGGTCTCGGCGTGGAAGGTCACCAGGCCCTGCTCGTGGCACGAGCTCTCGGTCAGCACGACCATGATCGGGGCCGTGTCGATACGGCGGATGAGATAGCTGAGGCAGTCCAGTGAGGCGTCGTCCGCGAAATGCACGTCGTCCACCGCGATGACCAGCGGTCCCTCGCCGGCGAAGCCGATGACGGCGCGGCAGATGCGCTGGAGCAGGGCGAGCGGGACCCTCCCGGCCTCGATCGCCGCGAGACCGGTGACAGCACCCGCACCGTCCTCCGCGGCGAAGGGGTATTCCACCATCCCCTCCGCCCGCATGGCGCTCATCAGTCGGTCGACGAGACCGAGCCAGTCGAATCGCTCGCTGGCCGAAGCCGTCACCGAAAGGAAACGGCCTTCCTGTGTTCCGACCCAACCGGCGAAGCTCTGGATCAGAGCCGTTTTCCCACAGCCGACAGGAGCGTTCACCAGAGCGACCGCGCCCTTGCCGTCCACAGATCTCGAATAGATCTGCTGCAGCAGTCGTAGTTCTGCGTCCCTTTCACTGAGATTCACGTCTCGGAACTTCAAAGGACCCCCCGTGATCCATTTCCGTACGCACGGCGGCGCCGCACTCGATGCCGCCGACTCGAGAAACCCTCGCAATTGGTTCAGGATTCAATTTGAATCGCCTCGGGCCTGCGCCGATGCAGACAGCCGATACCGGCGACCGATACAGATGTGGGGGGATGAGATACAGCCCTGCCGGATGCGGAAGAAGCGATACCTTCAGGATACCGGCTCGATCCGGTCGCCCGTCGTCTGGATTTCGGACAGGTGGGCCGGAGTGCATCGATCGTTTTGAGACATCTTCTATTTCGGTGCCGTGAAATGGTCCGGGCGCGATGCCCGGGCCGGGAACTGTCCACATTTTGAAACGCACAGGCCGGGGCGCAGGCCCGAGGGGATGAGTCAGCGGGTTCCGACGGTGGCCCCGCACAATGTGACGCGGGTTGCGCGCGTACCAAACAGCACAAACCAGTACGCGGCGATCCGGCGGAAAGCACGCGTGCCAAGGACCCGGGCGAAGGGCCGCCGACGCCGACGCGTGCCGGACGGCACCTCGTACCTCCACTTCAGCACACCGCACTCGCGTCCCGGCCGTGGCCGGTACCACCCGGGTGTACGCGGACGGCCGGAAGGTCACCCTCGCCACAACTGGCCGAAACACTTCTGTGGCCCCATGCGTCAGAGGTGCGCGTCGGCTCTGCCGGTAGATCGATCTGAGCCATGCAAGTGGAATGTTTGCCGCCGGGACCCGGTCGGCGATCCCGGCACCGGCCGCGGTGGCGCCGCCGGCTCGGCTGCCCACCCCTCGGCACGGAGGGTACGGAGTACGGGTTTCGCCAGCGCGGACGGGACCGGGATCCGTATCTCCAGCGCCCCGCCGACCGCGTCGCCGCCGGCCGGCAGGACCGCGGTCTCCTCCGGGGCGACTCCGAACTCCCCCACCACACGCAGCAGTTCGCCCAGCGCACCGGGGCGCAGGGGGACGGCCACCAGTATCCCGGCGTCGGCCACCCCGCCGCCCGCCCCGACGACCGGCAGCTCGGCCAGGCCCTCCACTCCCCGGTCGAGCAGATCGACCATCGCCCGCAGACCGCGCTCATGTCCGCTCGGGCCGGGGGCGGGGCCGAGGTCGGCGGTGGATCCGGATGTGGCATCGAACCCGGACCCGGTCTCCGCGGCCGCCTCGGCCAGTAGGTCGAAGGCCGTCACCAGACGGGACAGGTCGGCGTGCAGTTCCCTGACGACCCCGGCGATGGCCGGGGCGTTGGCCTGGAGGATGTCGCCCCAGAGCCGGGAGTCACCGCCCGCGATCCGGGTGACGTCCCGCAGCCCCTGTCCGGCGAACCGGGACATCCCCTCGGGCCCCTCTCGCAGCCGCGCGGCCATCAGGCTGGCCACCAGGTGTGGCACGTGCGAGGTCAGGGCCACGACCTCGTCGTGGTCGCGACTGCCGGTCAACACCGGGACCGCGCCGCACAGTTCCACCAGCTCCCGGGCGAACGCAAGCGCCAGGTCGGAGGTGCACTCCGACGGGGTGAGCGCCCAGGGCCGGCCATGGAACAGGTCGGCCCGCGCGGCCAGCGGACCGGACCGTTCGCGTCCTGCCATCGGGTGCCCGCCGACGAAGCGGGCCGGGTCGGGAGCCTGGCTGAGGGCCATCCGCACGGGCACGGACTTCACGCTGGCCACATCGGTGTAGCTGCGGGCGAGGAACCGCCGCTGGGCCCCGGCGAGCACCTCACCGACCGCGCTCGGCGGCACCGCGAGGACCGCCAGGTCCACCGGCCCGACGGGTTCCTCGGCCAGCCCGGCCCCCAGCGCGGCGGCCGTCCGCGCGGCCACCGGGTCACGATCGGAGAGAAAGACCGTCACTCCGCGCAGGCTCGCGGCGAGCGCCACCGAGGTGCCGATCAGCCCCGTACCGACGACGGCCATCGTGCGCACCATGAGACATCACTCCGTCCAAAAGCCATCGACGTGCGAGTGAAATGCGGACCGAGTTTATGAAGCCGTCCCCTCCGACTGCCAGAGCGGACGAATACCGATATGGATCCGGCCGGCTCCGTTTTCCCGTCCAACCAATGCCGCCCGTCGCGCGTGGCCTTTTCCGCAGGACGCGCCCTACAGTGCAGAAAACTCGTTCCTTTTCTGGTTGGGGGACACATGCGGGATATATCGAGTACCGGGGCCGCCGATCCGCTCGGCGACCTCTCCGTCGACTATGTCGAGCTGTACGTCGAGCATCTGGAGGAAGCGGTATTCAACTGGGTCGACCGGTACGCCTTCACCGTCGACGGCACCGGCGGTTCGGCCGACCACCGCAGCATCGCGCTGCGCCACGGCCTGATCACCCTGGTGCTGACCCAGGCCACCTCGGATCAGCACCCCGCCTCCGCCTACGTCGCCGCGCACGGCGACGGTGTCGCCGACATCGCGCTGCGCACCGCGGACGTACGGGCCGCGTTCACCGCCGCCGTCGCCCGTGGCGCCCGCAGCCGCCGCGCTCCCACCCGGCACACGGAGGGCGGCCCCGGCACGGCGGGCGGCCCCGAGGTCAGCGCCGTCCTCGAAGGTTTCGGCGACGTCGTGCACACGCTGGTACAGCGCGCTCCCGGCGCGGGCCCCGGACTGCCGTCGGGGTTCGTGCCGGCGTTGCGCGGCCACGACGAACGGGCCGACGACGTGGGCCTGGTGGACATCGACCACGTCGCCGTCTGCCTCGACGCCGGTGACCTGGCACCGACCGTGGACTACTACATGCGCGCCCTGGGGTTCCTCGACGTCTTCGAGGAGCACATCGTGGTGGGCGCGCAGGCCATGGACTCGAAGGTCGTGCAGAGTCCCTCCGGCTCGGTCACCCTGACGCTGATCCAGCCCGACGCGTCCGCCCAGCCCGGCCAGATCGACGAGTTCCTCAAGGGCCATCAGGGCGCGGGCGTCCAGCACCTGGCGTTCTCGTCCGAGGACGCGGTCCGGTCCGTACGCGCCCTGGGGCGTCGCGGAGTCGACTTCCTGAACACGCCGTCCGCCTACTACGACCTGCTCGGCGAGCGCATCGAGCTGGATCCGCAGCGGCTGGCGGACCTGCGGGCCACGCACGTGCTCGCGGACGCCGACCACGGCGGGCAGCTGTTCCAGATCTTCACCGCCTCCACCCACCCGAAGCACACCCTGTTCTTCGAGGTCATCGAGCGGCAGGGCGCCGAGACCTTCGGCAGTTCCAACATCAAGGCGCTCTACGAGGCCGTGGAACTGGAGCGGACGGGTCAGCGTGGCTTCCAGCCCTGATCCGGAGCCGACGGCGGGCGGCGCCGGCGTGGTGAGTCCGCTCGTCATGGATCCGGAACGGGCCCACTCCCTGGGCGATTTCGAACAGGCGGCGCTGGCCGTACTGCCCGCCGATGTCAGGGACTTCGTCGCGGGTGGCAGCGGCGCCGAGACGACGCTGCGCGCCAATCGCGCCGCGTTCGACCGTGTCTTCGTGGTCCCCCGGATCCTGCGGGACGTCTCCGCGTGCACGACGGACGCCACGCTGCTGGGCCGGCCCGCGGACATGCCGGTCGCGGTCGCCCCCGTGGCGTACCAGCGGCTGCTGCACCCGGAGGGCGAACTGGCCGTGGCCCGCGCGGCGAAGACGGCGGGTGTGCCCTTCACCGCCACCACGCTCAGCAGCGTCCCGGTCGAGGAACTGACCGCCCTCGGGGGCACGGTGTGGTTCCAGCTGTACTGGCTGCGGGAGGCGGAGCGGTCCCTGAACCTGGTGCGCCGGGCGGAGGACGCGGGCTGCGAGGCGATCGTGCTCACGGTCGACGTGCCCTGGATGGGGCGCCGGATGCGCGACGTGCGCAACCGCTTCACGCTGCCGGCACGGGTGACGGCGGAGCACCTCGCGCGGGGCGCGGTGTCCGCGGCGCACCGCCGTCCCGGGGACGAGGTGTCGGCGGTGGCCGCCCACACCCGGCAGACGTTCTCCTCCTCGGTGACCTGGCGTACCGTGCGGGCGCTGCGGGAGTGGACGAGCCTGCCGCTCGTGCTCAAGGGCGTGCTCGCACCGGAGGACGCGGTGCGGGCGGCGGAGGCCGGGGTGGACGCGGTCGTGGTCTCCAACCACGGCGGCCGTCAGCTCGACGGCGCCCTCCCCAGCGTCGAGGCGCTGGGGCCGGTGGCGAAGGCCGTCGGGACGCACTGTCAGGTGCTGATGGACAGCGGGGTGCGCACAGGCACCGACGTGCTGCGGGCGCTCGCGCTCGGCGCCGACGGCGTCCTGGTGGGTCGGCCTCTGATGTGGGGCCTGGCCGCGGCCGGCGAGGCGGGCGCGGCGCGCGTGCTGGCGCTGCTGGCGGACGAACTGCGGGACGCCCTCGGGCTGTCCGGTTGCGCGGGCGTCGCCGAGGCGGGACGCCTGCGCACGGTCCGCACCGGCGCGCAGGCGGTGAACCCCTACGGGAGTGAGTAGCGAACAGGGGGTCGGGGGTTTGGGGGGGGGGGGCCCCCCCCGGGGGGGGGGGGGGGCCCCCCCCCACCCCCCCGCCCCCCCCCCCCCCCCCCCCCCCCCCCCCCCCACCCCCTGTTCATCGCTGAACCCCGGTACCGGAAACCGGGCGTCCAACCGTCCGTTTTCGACACTCGGACGCCCGGTCCCGTCGGCGCTCAGCCGATCTGCGGCACCTCGTCGCTGACCCGCACCGCGAACTCCGACCACAGGTCGGCGAACTGACGGGCCAGGTCGGCAACGATGTCGGTGCAGTGCGGCGGGACGTTGTTGATGATGGCGTCCCACTCCTCCTTGCGCACCGTGTGCAGCGCGAGCAGGCGCAGCAGGTTGCGTCCCGTCTCCGTGAACCGCAGGGCCGGGTCGGCCGTCAGACGTTTCACGAGCGCGGCCCGGTCCAGCACCGGCTCGCCGCGGGAACGGCCGCCCGTGCGGGCGAGCCCCAGTGCGGTGACCTCGGACCGGTCGGTCCGGGTCTCGGTCGCGCCTCGGCGCCTGCGCGGCAGCGGGTCCTCGCCGTTGCGCAGCCGGTTGCGTACGTCGCGGGCCGTCTCCGGGGAGATGCCCGCCGCCCGGGCCACCTGCCGCAGTGACAGGCTCGGGTCCTCGGTGAGCAACTCCTGTGCGTGCAGCCGCCCCACGCTGCCGTCGACCGGTCGCAGCCGGCCGTCCTGGCCCAGGCGGTGCCCGGTCGGCGCGACGTCCGAGCTCATCCGGCGCCGCAGGTCGCCGACGGTCCCCGGGGAGATCCCGGTGACGGAGGCGACCCGCCGGTCCGACCACTGAGGGTGCGTCACGATGATGCGGTCGGCGGCGCGTTTACGGTCCGACAGGGCCAGTGGCAGACCGTGGGCGACGTTCAGTCTCACCGCCAGGACGAAGGCCGCCGCCTCGTCCCCGTCGAAGAATCTGGCGGTGATGGTGTGTCCGCCCCGAAGGCGGGCCGCCTTCAGCCGGTGGAAGCCGTCGATGACACGCATCGTCGACCGGTGCACCGTGATGGGCGGCAGCGGATCCTGGATCGCGGCCAGCAGATGAATGTGTTCGGGCCGTTCTCCGGCCAGTCGTGGTGAACCCGAGAGATCGAGCGTGTCGATTTCGACTTCCACGACCGGCTGTTGGTCGAGCTCTTCCTCCTCGGGTTCGGTCCCGGCGCCTCGCTTTGCCTGGGATTGCGGGAACCACCCTGTTTCCAATGCCCTCGACTCCCCCCGGACGATGTGGAGCAAAAGATTTCAGCGGTTGTCGTGCTTCCGCGTATGTGTCCGAAATTAACAGCATCGAATCCACATCGAAACCCCTGCTCGCAGCGCCCGGACGACCCTTACACCCCCTGTTTCCTAGGGGTTGCGGGAGCCGGGTAAACGGCCGGAATGAAATGTTCCCCGGGAAGGGTACGGGGTTTGTGCGAAGGTCAGTTCGCGCGGGCGACGCGCCGGGTGCCGGGACGGGCGGCCAGCGGCATGGCGAGGGAGCGGCCCATCAGCGGCGACAGGATGGTGACGGCGTCGGCGATCTCCCGGATGTCGTCTCCGGTGAGTGCCTGTTCGCCGTCGCACAGCGCCTGGTCGGGCCGCGGGTGCACATCGACGATGACACCGTCCGCGCCGGCCGCGAGCGCGGCCCGGGCCAGTGGTACGACCAGGTCGCGGCGGCCACCCGAGTGCGAGGGGTCCACGATGACGGGCAGGTGCGACAGCCGCTGGACGACCGGGACGGCGCTGATGTCGAGGGTGTTGCGGGTGGCGCTCTCGAAGGTGCGGATGCCGCGCTCGCACAGCACGATGTCGAGGTTGCCGCGCTGGGCGATGTACTCGGCGGCACTGAGCCATTCGTCGATGGTGGCGCTGAGACCGCGCTTGAGCAGGACCGGCCGGCCCGACCGGCCCACCGCCTGGAGCAGCGCGAAGTTCTGCATGTTGCGGGCGCCGACCTGAAGCATGTCGGCGTAGGAGGCGACCATGTCGACGTCGGCGGGGTCGATGACCTCCGTGACCACCGGAAGCCCCGTCTCTGCGCGGACCTCGGCGAGGATCCGCAGACCGGCCTCGCCGAGCCCCTGGTAGGAGTAGGGCGAGGTGCGCGGCTTGAACGCGCCGCCGCGCAGCAACGAAGCGCCCGCCTTCCGGGCCAACAGGGCGGCCTGGAGCGTCTGTTCGGCGCTCTCCACCGCGCAGGGCCCGGCGATCAGGCTGAGCGTGCCGGGCCCGATCGGCACCCCGCCGACCCTGATCACGGAGCGCGCCGCGTGATGCTCCCGGCTGACCAGCTTGTACGGGGCGGACACACGCATGACCTGGAGGACACCGCGGCGAGCGCCCAGGTTGAGTGCCTCGAAGTCCTGGACGTCACCGACGAGTCCGACGATGGTGCGGGAGACCCCGCGGCTGACGAAGGCGTCCCCGCCCGCCGCGCGCACGAGTTCGACGACGGCCTCTATGTCTTCCTGGGTGGCTTCCGGGGCCATCACCACGACCATGACTTCTCCTCTGTCTGCTGACGGCCGCATGGCGCGGACGACAGGCGGGTGCGGGGAGGCGACACCCCCTCCGTGCGGGGGATCACCGGTGGGGGTGTCGCCGTATCAGGTGGTGGCCAGGGCCTCGGTGGGCGGCAGCCGGGCGGCGCGGACGGCCGGGTAGAAGCCGGCGAGGCCGCCGATGGCGAGGGTGGCGCCGACGCCACCGACCATCGCCCACAGGGGCACCACGGACGGCAGACCCTGGTAGGCGGCGTAGCCAGCCGTGACCCCGATGCCCAGGAGCACGCCGCCGAGTCCGCCGAGCGCGGACAACAGCAGTGCCTCGGACAGGAACTGGGTGCGGATCTGCCCGCGGGTGGCGCCCAGTGAACGGCGCAGGCCGATCTCGGAGCGCCGTTCCAGTACGGAGATCACCATCGTGTTGGCGACACCGACACCGCCCACCAGCAGGGCCACCCCGCCCAGGCCCAGCAGCAGCCCGCTGAGCGCGTCGTCGGTGGCCTCCTTGGCGGCCAGCGCGTCGGAGGGCCGGGAGACGTTGACACCGCTGGGGTTCTCGGGGTTGGCGGTGGCACCGAGGACGGCCTGCACGTCGTTGACGGCGGACTCGTCGGTCCGGGTGTAGACGGCCGTGGGGTACCCGTCGAAGTCCAGGAGCTGCTCGGCGACCGGCCATCCGACGAGGGCCGCGGAATCCAGTTCCGGGAGGAGTTCGTTGGGGGCGAGCAGACCGACCACGGTGAACCACCGTCCGCCGATCCACACCTGGACGTCCTCGCCCGCCTGGTGCACGCCGACCTGCTGCGCCGCCTTGGCGCCGAGCACCACCGCCGGATAGCGGTTGTTGGCGCCGTTCAGCCACCGTCCGTCGACGAGCGTGGCCCCGATGCTCTTCGGCAGGTCCGTGCGGGCCGCGTCGACGGTGAGGCCGCCGGTCTCCTCCTTGGGGATGTGGTCGTTGCGGTAGACCTTCGCGCTCGTCTTGCCGATGGCGGAGACCGACTCGACGGCGTCGATGTTGCCGATCATGCCGACCGCCTCGTCGGGCAGATGCGCGGTGTCGCCGCTGATGGACTGCCCCGGGGTGACGGTGAGCAGGTTCGTGCCGAGCGCCGCGAGCCTGCGGTTGAGCCCCTCGGTGGACGAACTGGAGATGCCGACCACCGAGACCATCGCGGCGATGCCGATCGCGATGCCGAGCGCGGACAGGAAGACCCGCATCGGCCGGGACCGCAGACCGGAACCGCCCACGCGGACCACGTCCGCCGGGCCCATCCTGGCCGGCTTGGGGCGGGCCGGCGGCGGCAGCGCCACCCGGTCCCGTTCCGCCGTGTCCGGCTCGGTGTGGAGCGTGCTCATGAGGTGATCTCCTGGGGGACTCGGTCGGCGAGTTCCGCCGGACGGCCGCTGTCGTACTCGATCAGGCCGTCCCTGACCCGGACCTCGCGGGGCAGGGACCCGGCGATGTCCCGGTCGTGGGTGATGACCACCACCGTCGTGCCCGCCTCGTGAAGTTCGTGCAGCAGTTCCATCACCACCGCGCCCGAGCGCGAATCCAGCGCGCCGGTCGGTTCGTCGGCGAGCAGCAGCGGCGGATCGCCCAGTACGGCGCGGGCGATGGCGACCCGCTGTTTCTCACCGCCGGACAGCTGGTGCGGCTGGTGGTCGAGCCGGTGGCCGAGGCCGACCCGGCGCAGCGCGGTCTCGGCCTTGCGGCGCCGCCAGGCGCGCGGCCTGCCGCTGTAGAGCAGCCCGTCCGCGACGCTGTCCACCGACGCCACGCCGGGGGCGAGGTGGAACTGCTGGAAGACGAAGCCGATGGTGCCGGCCCGCAGTGCGGACAGCTCACGGTCGGAAAGTTCGTCCGTGCGGTGTCCGGCGATGCGCACCGTGCCGTCGGTGGGCCGGTCGAGGGTGCCCATGATGTTGAGCATCGTCGACTTGCCCGAGCCGGACGGCCCGACGATGGCGAGCAGTTCGCCGCGCCGGATGACGAGGTCGGCGCCCTTGAGGGCGTGGACGTCGCCGTATGTCTTGGTTACCCCGCTCAGATGGACGACGGGGTGGGACGGACCGGTCACTTGGGAACCCCCACGACCATGCCGGCCTTGATGTCCGTCCCGGTCACCTCGACCAGGTTGCCCGCGAACATGCCGAGCTTGACCGGGACGTACTCGACGCCCTTGTCGGTGACGGCCTCCAGGGCGTAGCCACCGCGCTGCGCGGTGAGCGCGTTGACGGGTACGGCGAGGACGTTCTCGCGGGTCTCGGCCTTGAGGACGACGTCGACCTGGGCGGCCTGGTAACGGCCCAGCTTCTTCTGGTCCTTGATCTCCAGCTGTACGGGGATGGTGGCCTCGTCGCTGCCGCCGCTGCCGGACTGCTCCCCCGAGTCGGTGCCGGAGCCGCCCTGGGTGGGCGGCGGGGTGCCGACGTCGGTCACCACGGCCTCGACGGTGGTGTCGTCGGGGAGGGTGACGGTCGCCTTGGTGCCCTTCTTCACAAGGTCCTCGTACTGCGGGTCGAGGTCGACGTTCACGACCCGCGCGGTGCCCGTCCAGGACAGCACGCTGCCGTTGAGAAGGGCGCCGGGGACCGACTTGACCTCGGCGACGCGGCGGGCACCGGAGGCCACGACGGCGTCGCCCACCTGGACGGTGCCGGTCTCGGGCCGGTCGAGGTCCTCCTGCCACTCCTCGACGGCGTCGGCCGTGTCGGAGGTGTAGGTGTCGTCGACGGTGAACCCCGTGTAGCCCAGGGCCTTGAGGTTCTTCTCGAGGATCTTGACGTCCTCGCCCTCGTCCCCGGTCTCCAGGGTGCGGTACAGGGGGATGGAGCCGTACAGCAGCGGCACCTTCTCCTGTCCGACGCGGTAGACGGTGTCGCCGCGTTTGAGGACGACGCCGTCGGTCGGCAGCCAGGTGATAACGCCCGCCCCGGTGCTCCCGCCGGAGCCCTGCTGGCCGGTGCCGGACGCGGCGGCGGGCGCCTGTACGTCGGTCGCGTCGCCGTAGCTGAGGTTGCCGTTCACCGTCTCGGTGGCGGTCAGCGTGGTGCGCTGCACCTTGGTCGTGGCGGGCGGCCCGGACGGCGCGGTGTCCGCGGAGTTCTCGCCGTCGCTGCCGAACGTGCCGGACGCGGCCATCCCGGCGGCCGCCGCCACCGCGATGGCGATCACCACGAGCAGCGCGGTGCGCAGCGGACGGCGCCTGCGGCCACCGCGGGCGGGCGCCGGGTCGTCGGTGTCGGATCCGCCGTCGTCGCCCGTGGTGGCGGGCGGCTCGGCGCCCTCGCCGGCCCGGGTGTCCGCCACGGTGTCCGGTGCCCTGCGCTCCAGGGCGTTCGGTTCCTCGCCGCGCACGGCGAGTTCGGTCTCGTCGGAGGTCGTCACTGGCCCGGCCCCGGTCCCAGCATCAGGCCACCGCCCGGGTACTTGTCCTGGCAGGCCTGCTGCGCCTGCTGGAACTGCTCGGGCGTGATCCCCGCCGCCTTGGGGTCGATGGTCATGTTGCCGCCGTTGATCTCCGGGTCGGGCAGCTTGGTGAGCCCGTTCTCCCGCAGGCACTTGGCCCATTCGGCGACCTTGGCCGAGTCGAGCTGGCCGCCGCCGGCGGCCGCGCCGCCCCCGCCCTGCGGCATCTTGTCGCGGCAGGCCTCCTCCGCCTTCTGGTACTCGCTGGAGTTCGGGTCGACGTCACCCGGGCTGATCCGGACCCCACCGGTGTCCTGCTGTGGGTCGGGGAAGCTCGGGACGCCGTTGGAGCGCATGCACTGCGCGTAGTCCAGGGCCTTCTCGAAGGGGCTGGTCGGCGAGGCCGAGGCGCCGGCGCCGACGTCGGTCGACGCCTCGGTCTTGGGGTCGTCGGAGCACCCGGTCACGAAGAGGGCGACAGCGAGTGCCGACGCGGCCAGTGCGGTGTGCGAGAGAGCTCGCTTCTTCGGAGTGAACATGCGCCCAGTTCTACGCAGCGGGCGGTCACACGACGGACACAAAAGGCGGCACCAGCAACACCCATGACATCGAGGCACGAAGAGGCCCGGCGGGCGGCGGGACGAGGGTCTCTCGTCCCGCCGCCCACCGGGCCGTGGGTCGGTGTGCGGTGGTCGGTCAGGCGGCGCTCCCGGAGGCCGCCGCACGGACGTCGTCGGGGGTCGCGGGGGCGACGCCGATCAGCGAGGCCAGCATCGAGATGAAGTCCGACAAGGTCGGATGCTCGACGACGGCCCGGGTGTCCAACTCGACCTGGTAGGCGTCCTCGACGTCGGTCAGCACGTTCAGCGCGGCCAGCGAATGGCCGCCCAGGGCGAAGAAGTCGTCCGTGTCGCCCACGTCCGGTACGCCGAGTTCGGCGCACCACAGGGTGACCACGAACCGGCGCAGCTCCCCCGGGCCGGCCTGGCCGGCGGTGTCCTCGTTCATGGTGTCCCCCTCGTACTCATGGTGTCCTCCCCGTGTTTCATGGTGTCCCCTCGCCGTTCATGGAGTGTGATCGCGCCCGAGGGACACCGCGTGGCGGCCCCCCGCACCGATCCGGTCAGCCCGGCACCCGGTACCGGGATCCTGAGCAGGACCTTGCCGTCGTCGTCCGACTGGTCGAAGACCGCGGGCACGAACAGCGCGCACATGCCGCCGCCCACGCATCTGTCCCGGTCGACCTCGATCTCCAGCTCCCCGTCCACGCGTTCTCCTCTCACCAGGCGACCGGCAGCCGCTCCAGCCCGTAGGCGGGCGACCGGACCCGGAAGCGCACCTCTTCGGCGGGTACGGCCGGGCGCAGCGAAGGGAAGCGGGTCAGCAGCGCGGTGAGCGCGACGCGCAGTTCGACGCGGGCCAGCGCGGCGCCCAGGCAGTGGTGGATGCCGTGCCCGAAGGCGACATGGGGCACCGGGGCGCGGCCGGGGTCGAAGCGGTCGGGGTCCGGGGTGAGGGCGGGATCGCGGTTGGCCATCGGCAGCGAGCAGACGACGTTCTCGCCCTCGCGGACCAGCTCCCCGCCGATCAGGACGTCCTCCAGGGCGATCCGGGGTGTGGGGGCGTGCGGGACGGACAGATAGCGCAGCAGCTCGTCGATCACCCGGTCCGCGGTCTTCGGGTCCGCGCGCAGGGCGGCCAGTTCGGCGGGGTGTTCCAGCAGGACGAGGGTGCCCAGGCCGATCATGCCGGAGATGTTGTCGAGTCCGGCGAGCATCAACAGGACGCACAGGCCGCGCAGTTCCTCGTCGGTCAGCTCGTCGCCGTGGTCGCGCACGAGGGCGCCGAGGAAGCCGTCGTCGGGCTCCTTGCGCTGGCGTTCCACCAGGCCGGTGAGGTACCGCAGGAACGACTCCCCCGCGCCGGCCCGGCGTTGTCGTCCCCGTGCGGCCGACAGGTGCGCGTGGCCCCGGCGCAGGAAGTCGTCGCGGTCGTCGCGGGGCACTCCGATCAGCTCGCACAGCACCGCCCCCGGCACCGGCGACGCGAACCGCTCCACCAGGTCGGCCGGTGGCCCGAACGCCTCCATGGCGTCGAGGCGTTCGGTCACGGTCTCGGTGATGTACGGCTCCATCCCGCGCAGCCGGCGGAGGGTGAACTCCGGTGTCAGCAGGCGGCGCAGGCGGGTGTGCTCGGGCGGGTCGTAGTCCATGAGCTGGCCGACGGACTGCTCCGGCCGGCCGGTGTCGGGCGTCCGCGGCCCGTGCGGGGTGCCAGTGCGCCGGCGGGTGGAGAAGCGCGTGTGGTCGCCCAGGACCTGGCGCACCTCCTCGTATCCGGTGACCAGCCAGACGGGCCGGCCGTCCGTGCCGGGGCCCACGGGGAGGCGCGCGACGGGGCGACCGCCGGCGAGCGTGCGCAGGTCGTCCGAGGGGTCGAAGCGGGTCCGGCGGGTGTGTACGGGCAGCTCGGTCGTTTCGCGTGGCATCTCGTCCCCTACCAGGTGACCGGCAGCGCGTCGACGCCGTAGTTGGGAGCCAGCGTGCGGTAGCGCAGTTCCTCCGGCGGCACCGCGGGCCGCAGCTTGGGGAAGCGGGCGAGCAGCGCCGGGAAGGCGATCCGGAGGGTCAGCCGGGTCAGCGGGGCACCCAGGCAGTAGTGGATGCCGTGTCCGAAGGCCAGGTGGGAGGTGATCTCCCGGGTGATGTCGAGTTCTTCGCGCGAGGCCTGCGGGGACGGCACGGCCTGGAACCGGTTGACGGCCATCAGTGAACACACCACGGTCTCCCCCGCCTTGACCTCGTGTCCCTCGATGGTCAGATCCGTCAGTGCGGTGCGCGGGGAGGCCGTCGCGATGACCGAGACGTACCGGATCAGCTCCTCGACGGCCCGGTCGACCACCTCGGGCCGGTCCTGGAACAGCGCCAGTTGGTCTGGATGCTGCATCAGCGCCAGGGCGCCGAGGCCCAGGGTGCCCGCCACGTTCTCGAACCCGGCGGCCATGGTGGTGGCCGCGGTGCCGACCAGTTCGTCGTCGGTGATGTCGTCGCCGTGCTCCCGGATCAGCCTGCCGAGCAGGTCTTCGCCGGGATCGCGCCGCTTGTTCCCGATCAGCTTGTGCATGTACGCCATGTAGGCCTTTCCGGCGGCCTGTTGCTGCTGCCGGCTGCGGTTGGTGGCGCGCGTGATGTCGAGGTTCCGGGCCAGTTCGGCGTGGTCGTCCTGCGGGATGCCCAGCAGCGCGCAGCTGACCAGGCCGGGCACGGGCCATGCGAAGTGGCGCATGAAGTCGGCGGGCGGACCGGCCAGTTCGAGGGCGTCGAGCCGGTCCGCGACGATGTCCGCGATGAGGGGCTCCAGCCGCCGCATCCGGCGCAGGGTGAACTCGGGGGTGAGCAGCTGGCGGAGCCTGGTGTGCTCGGGCGGGTCGTACTGGAGAAGGTTGCCGGGCTGGATGAGCCGGCGGGAGTCCTCCTTGCTGTCCGCCGGCGGCAGGGTGCTGAACCGTTCGGCGTCGCCGAGGACCGTGCGGACCGTCTCATTGCCGGAGGCGAGCCAGGCACGCGCCGAGGTGCCCGGCGCGGCGGTCTCCGTGAAGGGGCACTCCCGGCTCGTACGACCCAGTTCGGGCAGCGGATCGAGTCCGGCCCGGCGGTTGTGCAGAGGTATTTCCGGGGGTTTCGGCATCGGCGATTCCCTTTCTCAGTTCTCACCGCGGGTTCCGTGGCCCACTGTCCGAGTGTGAAATCGCACGGCGTGAGCGTCAACGAATGTCCAACTGACCAATTCCGAGAGGGAATACGGGAGTGCCGGAATCTCACTCCTTTTCCGCGCCGACGTATTTACCGAGTTTCTCGGTGAGCACGCGTCCGATGTGCGCGGCCGGGGTGGGCTTGAGCATCTCCTTGTGCCGGGCGGCGATCTCATGGGACTCGACGTCTCCACCGACGTACGGCGTCCAGCTCGCGACGGCCTCCCCTATGGGCTTGTCCTCGGGGCGGTCCTGCGTCGCGACGAAGACCAACAGGTCGCCGCGGAAGTGCCCCGGTGTGTGGTCGGGCATGAATCCGGCCGTGTTCTGGATGACCTTCCTGACGTTCTCAAGGGCCGGGCCGCTCACCCCGGTGATGTCCTGACCGCCGGGGCCGCGCTGCATCCGGCGCCCGCTGTCCCGTCCTTCGGGTGTCTCCTCGTCGTCGTAGCTGTAGAGGGACGTGCCGACGCCGTTGCGTGGATAGGCGTCGAGCATCGCGAGGAGGGCCACTTCCTCGCCCAGTTCCTCCAGCCGGGCGGCCACGGCGTGGGCGAGGACCCCGCCGAGCGACCAGCCGAGCAGGTGGTAGGGGCCGGTGGCCTGCACCGAGCGGATCTGCTCGGCGTAGTCCGCCGCCATCTCCTCGATACTGTCCGCCGGCGGTTCGGCGCCGGTCAGACCCCGTGCCTGGACGCCGTAGACCGGCAGGTCCTGCGGCAGGTACTGGAGGAGGGCGGCGTAGATCCAGCTCAGTCCGGTCGTCTCGTGCAGGCAGAACAGGGGCGGGCGGTCGCCCGTGGCCCGCAGGGGGAGCAGCACCTCCAGCTCCCGGCTGTCGGTGACCGTGCGCCGGGCCCGGGACGTCCTGTCCCGCTCCTCGCCGGGGTCGCGCAGTACGAGCAGCCCGGTGGAGCTCCGCCGCGCCCGTTCCCCGGTGCGCAGCATCCGCTCGCCCGCCTTTCCGTAGGGAAAGGCCACGAAGCGTTCGGCGGTCAGGGAGGCGCCGCCCGTGAGTCCGCGGGACAGCGGGGTGCCGGTCACGTAGACGTCGCCCACGACCCCCGGCGGAACCGGGCGCAGCAGGTCGTCCAGGACGAGCGCCCGGCTGCCGTGCACGGGCCTGCCCGCCGGAAGCCGCGCCGGCGCCGAATCGCTGGGCAGCGGCCGGTGTTCGAGCCACGGCCCCGCGGTCCCGACCGCGGCCAAGCTGCTCACCAGCGGGGTCCGCGGATGCAGGTCCAGCCATTCGCGCGCCTCCTCGTCGGTGACCGGCCGACCGTCCTCCACCACCGTGACCTCGGCGAACGGACGGTGTCCCGCCTCCGGCCCGATGACCTTCCGCAGCCGTTCCCGGGTGGTGACCAGGGTCGTGTCGTGCCCGTCGGCCAGGGCCACCGCGTCCTCTCCCGGCACGACGAACCGGACGCCACCGCCCCCGCTCAGCGACGCGAGCAGCGGCACGAGGAACGCGCCGACGGGAGCACGCGCGTCCAGCAGCGCGGGTGCGGTGCCGGTGACCGCGGTACGCAGCCGGTGCGCCGTCTGGTGCAGCAGCGCCCGGTGGTCGACGACCGAGCCGGGAACGGATCCGTCCGCCACCGGCGCGTCGAGAACGACGGCCGCCCCACCGGACCGGAAGGACGGCGGAGCGATCCCGTCCGTCGCCCCGACGGCCGGAAACTCCGCGCCCTCCTCGGTCAGGTCGTCGATCCACAGCACCGGAATCCTGCTGTCCGCGTTCATCCGCCCCGCCATGGCCGCCGTGCAGACCAGCGCGGCGGGCCGACTGCGCGTCCCCGGACCGTCCGCGCCGCCGATGAACGGCCGGGTCGGATCGACGAAGGAGCACACACCACCGGCCTTCAGTACGCCGATCAGGGCGACGGTGAAGCCCACACCGGGCGGCAGCATCACGATGACCCGCTGCTCCGCACCCACGCCCCGCCGGGACAGCCGGCGCGCGAGCAGGTCGGTCACCGAGTCCAGCGCCCGGTAACTGAGCGTCCCGTCCTGCCCCTTCACCGCGACGGCCTCCGGCGTCCGTGCCACCTGCTCGGCGAGCAGACCGAGCACGGTGTCGTGGGCGAGGTCCCCCCCGGGGTCCCCGGCCTCGCCGAGGAGCCGGCGCCGCTCCTCCTCCCCGAGCAGCACGTCCACCTCGCTCAGCCGTGCCTCCGGATCGGCGGCGACCTGCTCCAGCACCCGAACGAGCCGACCCGCGAGCGCGGTTGCCGTCGAGGCGTCGAAGAGCTCGGTGGCGTACCGCAGCAGGCCTTCGATGCCGTCGGGCGTGCCGTCCCCGTGGGTGCGCTCGTTCAGCGCGAACCACAGATCCAGCTCGGTGTCGCCCAGGACGCCGTCCAGCCGCGTGGTGCGCAGTCCGGGCAGGTCCGCCGCGTCCAGTTCGTCCACACTCAGGTCGCTGACCTCCACCAGTACCTGGAACACCGGGTGGCGGGCCGCCGAGGCCGGCTGCCCGAGCACGTCCACGAGCCGCTCGAACGGGACGTCCGCGTGCCGCAGAGCCTCCTGGTTCACCTCCCGCACACGGCGCAGCAGTTCCCGGTACGTCGGATCACCGGACGTGTCGGTCCGCAGCACCAGCGGGTGGGTCAGCGGCCCGACCACGCCTTCCAGGTCGCCCTCCTCGTAGCGCCGCGAGAGCCGGGTTCCGAGCACGATGTCGTCACCGGCACCGAGCCGCGTCAACAGCAGCGCCAGGGCTGCCTGTACGGCCATGGAGGCCGAGGCGTCCTCGGCTTCGGCGGTGTCCACCAGCCGGTCGTGCGTGTCCGCGTCGAGGCTCAGCGGCACGGACCCGGTCCGGTGGTCGGCCAGCACCGGTCGCGGCCGGTCGAACGGCAGCGGCAGCTCCGGCTCCAGATCGGCCAGCCGCTCCTTCCAGTAGGTGAGCTGGTCGCTGACCAGACTGTCCGGTTCCTCCGCGCCCCGCAGCAGCTCCCGCTCCCACAGCGCGTAGTCGGCGAACTGAAGCGACAGCGCGGCCCGTTCGGGCCTGCGTCCCGTACGGCGGGCACCGTAGGCGGCGGCCAGGTCACGGACGACGATCTCCAGCGAGGCGTCGTCGGCGGCGATCCGGTGCACGACCAGCAACAGCACGTGCTCCGTCTCGGACAACTCGAACAGGTCCGCCGTCCAGGGCAGTTGACGCGCGAGATCGAACGCGCGACCCGACCGCTCGGCGAGCAGTCCGGCGAGATCCTCCTCACCGGCACGGGTCAAGGACAGCGCGGGCCTGGCCGCGACATCGTCGGCATCCAGAACCCGCTGACGCAGGTCGTCGGCCCGTCCGCCGGTGAACCGCGTGCGCAGAATCTCGTGCCGCACGGCGACGTCCCCGAGCGCCGCTTCCAGAGCCGACCGGTCCAGGGCGCCGCTGAGCCGCAGGGCGACCGAACTCCGGTGGGCGCCACCCGCCTCCTCGGCCAGGCCCGCCATCAGCCAGGTGCGCTGTTGTTCCACCGAGACCGGTATCTCCTCCGGCCGTTCGGCCGGCCCGAGCTCCGGCCGTGCCTTCGCCGCGAGCATGCGGGCCACACCCACGGGCGTCGAAGCGCCGAAGAACTGCCGCATGCTCAGGTCGGAACCGAGTTCCTCGCGGATACGGGCGGCGAGCCGCATCGCCAGCCCCGAATCACCGCCCAGGTCGAAGAAGTTGTCGTCGACGCCGACCCGCTCCAGCTCCAGCACCTCGGCGAAGAGCGCGCACAGCTTCTCCTCCGTCTCCCCGACCGGCGCACTGTCCGAGACCCGTCCGGCGAAGTCGGGGGCGGGCAGGGCGGCCCGGTCGATCTTGCCGTTGGGAGTGAGGGGCAGCGCGTCGAGAACCAGGAGTGCGGCCGGGACCATGTACTCCGGAAGCCGGTCGGCGAGGTGCGCGCGGACCTGGCGCATGTCGATGTCCTGCCCTTGGCTCTCGGGCCGGCTCTGCGGTACGAGGTAGCCGACGAGTTGTTTGTCGCCGGGACCATCCTCACGTGCGACGACCACGGCCTGAGCAACAGCAGGATGCGCCGTCAACACAGCCTCGATCTCGCCGAGTTCGATACGGAAGCCACGCACCTTCACCTGCGCATCCGCCCGACCGACGAAGAACAACTCACCATCAGTGCTCCAGCGGGCCAAGTCACCCGAGCGGTACATGCGCCCACCGTCCGCGAACGGGCAGGCCACAAACCGCTCCGACGTCAGATCGGCGCGGGCGACATAGCCGCGGGCCAGACCCGCACCCGTGACATACACCTCACCCGTGATCCCCGGAGGCACCGGCCGCAAGAAGGAATCCAGCACGTACACACGGGAGTTGGACAACGGGCGGCCGATGGCGGGTGCCTCGCTGGTCGGTTTGATGTCGTCGACGACAGGGCCGGCCGTCACCATGACCGTGGCCTCGGTCGGGCCGTAGGTGTTGAAGATCTTCGCCGTAGGCGCCCACTTCGCCGCCAGGTCGGCACTGAGGCGTTCCGCGCCCAGCACCCAGGTGTTCATACCGGACACCTGCTCCGGATCCAGCACTCCCAGCAGGGAAGGCACCACACTGGCCGTGCTCACGCCGTGCGCGGCAATCATCCCGGCCAACGCGCCGGGCTCCGCACGCTCCTCACCGGTAGCAACCGCCAGTGTCCCGCCCGACCCCAGCACGACCGCCACGTCCAGGATCGCCGCATCAAAACTGAACGACGCGAACTGCAACGTCACCACACCAGGACCCGCACCCAGAGCAGGCGCCATCGCCTGCACCAGATTCACCACACCGCGATGAGCGACCGCCACGCCCTTGGGACGACCCGTCGAACCCGACGTGTAGATCACATAGGCCAGTTGACCCTGATCGGTCACACCCGGCAGTGCACTCGCCTCAGGTGCCTCAGGCACCTCCTCCAGCAGAACCACACGGGCCGGGCCGGTCGGCACCCGGGCCAGGGTCTCCGCCGTGGCCAGCACCACACCCGCACCACTGTCCTCGACCATGAACCGCAACCGGTCCGAGGGATAGTCAGGATCCAACGGCACGAAGGCACCACCCGCCTTCCACACCGCCAACTCCCCCACCACCATGTCGACCCCACGCGGCAGACACAGACCCACCACCCGCTCACGACCTACCCCAGCACCCACCAAAAACCGCGCAAGCCGATCCGACCGCGCATCCAACTCCCCATACGACAACCCCTCGTTGCCGGAACGAACCGCCACCGCCTCAGGTATCGCCCGCACATGAGAACCGAACAGATCCAGCAGAGTCCCGTCGGGGAACGACCGCCGCGTGTCGTTGAACTCCCCTACCACCGCCGCGCGTTCACGCTCATCCAGTACGTCGATGGAGGCGACCCGAGCCGCGGGATCAGCGACCATCTGCTCCAGCACCCGGACCACTCGCCGGAAGATCGACTCCGCGGTGGTCTCGTCGAAGAGGTCGGGGCGGTAGTCCAGCTTGAAGCGCAGCCGCGGACCCGGAGTGACAACCAGGGTGATCGGATAGTGGGACGCGTCGCGCGCCATGCCCGACGGCCTGATGGACACGGCGTCGGGGAGCGCCGGAGCGGCAGGCGGGGCAGGGAAGCTCTCGTACAGGACAAGCGAGTCGAACACGGCTCCGGGGCCGGACACCTTCTGGATCTCCGAAAGTCCCATGTACTGGTAGGACATGAGCCCGGTCTGCCGTTCCTGAAGCCGTTGCAGCAGGTCGAGCACCGACTGCGTGCCGTCGAGGGCGACCCGTACCGGGAGCGTGTTGATGAGGAGTCCCACCATCGATTCCACGCCTGGCAGTTCGGCGGGCCGACCGGCCACCGTCGCTCCGAAGACGACGTCGTCGCGTCCGGCCAGGCGCGCCAGCACCAGTGCCCACGCGCCCTGCACCACCGTGTTCATGGTGAGGCCGTGGCTGCGGGCGAGGTCACCGAGGGCACGGGTGGTGTCCTCGGGGAGTTCGCCGAAGACATGGTTCGGGAAGACGGGGGCCCGGGTGGGATCCGCCGGTGCGACCAGGGTCGGTTCGTCGGCACCGGACAGCTCCCTTCGCCAGGCGGTCCTCGCCTCCTCCTTGTCCTGGCGTGCCAGCCAGCTCATGTACTGGCCGTAGGACGGGGCTCGGCGCAGGCGCGAGGCGTCGCCGTCGGCCGCGTAGATCGCGGACAGTTCGCCGAGCAGGACCGGCATGGACCAACCGTCCATCAGGACGTGATGGAAGGTCATGATCAGCCGGTGCCGGTTCTGTCCGAGCCGGATGAACAGCAACCGCAACAAGGGCGCGGTCGCCAGGTCGAACCGTTCGGCCAGTTCCTCCGCGGCCAGCCGGTCCACCTCAGCCGCCGTCTCGCCTTCGGTCAGCTGCGAGACATCGGTCTCCCGCCAGGGCAGCTTCACCTCCCGTGCGACGACCTGGACCATCTGGCCACCGCTGACCTGGCGGAAGCAGGCACGCAGGGCCGCGTGACGGGCGGCGAGCGCCTGCCAGGAGGCCCGGAACCGGACCGCGTCGACGGGTCCGTCGATGTCCAGGGCGGACTGCACCGTGTAGACGTCGGGGCCTCCGTCGAAGGCCGCGTGGAACAACATGCCCTCCTGCAACGGCGACAGCGGCCACACGTCTTCGACAAGGGATCGGGTCATTGCACTCTCTCCTCACAGAGTCCTGCGACTGTGGCTACTGCTGTTCGCCGGCGAGTCCGGCTTCGAGTTCCTCGATCTGGCTCTGCGCGAGGTTCAGGAGGGGGAAATCGGAGGGGGTGTGTCCGCCGGCGGCGGGCGCGTCGGTGTGCGCGGCAAGTCCGGCGAGTTGGTCCGTCCAGGCCGTGCCGAGGGCTTCCGCATCGGCTGTGTCCAGTGCTCCCTCGGGCCAGCTCAGAGTGAGCGTCAGCTCCGGACCCTCAGCCGTGTCACGGATGACGGCACCCGCTTCCAGTACGTGCGCCACGGGCATGTCGGCATCGGCCGAACCACCCACGGCACTGTTCCCGGCCATCTGCCAGGGCCTGGCCGGACCCGCATCCGCCGAGGCGGCGGAGAACCGGCCCAGATAGTTGAACCCGATCTGCGCAGCCGGAGCCGCCGAAAGCACCCGCGCCGTCTCCGGGTTGAGGTGACGCAGCAGGTCGTAGCCCATCCCGTCACCGGGCACCGCGCGGGCCTGCTCCTTGACCACCTTCACCAGGTCCCCGGCCGCGGATCCGCCCCGGAACACCCCTTCCACGTCAATGCCGCTCACGTCGAGTCGGACTGGCTGCACGCTGGTGAACCAACCAACGGTGCGCGACAGTTCGGTACCTTCCAACGGCTCACGACCGTGGCCCTCGATGTCCACGAGCACGCTGCTCATGTCCGGCCGACGACTGGCCACCGCGCCGGCCAGCGTCGACAACAACACCTCATGAACACCGCAGTGAAACGCCGCCGGCGTCCGACCAGCGAGCGTGGCCGCCTGCCCGGCAGGCACCACCCACTCACGGCGCCGCAACGTCCGGGCCACATCCACAACCGGGTCCAAGAGGCGACGGCCCAGCGTCGGGCCCTCCTCGCCCAACAAGGCCAGCCAGGCGTCGAGTTCGACAGTCCGCTCGGGGCTGACAGCCTGCTCGGCCAGAACCCCCGCCCAGCGACGGAAGGACGTACCCACCGGATCGAGCACAGGCGAACGACCGGCCACCAGATCCTCGTACGCAGTCTGCAGATCCGGCAGCAGAATCCGCCACGACACCCCGTCCACCGCCAAGTGATGCACGACCAATGCCAGTCGGCCCACCCGACCCGGGCCCGCGTCCACCCACACGACCTGGACCATGACCCCGGCCGCCGGATCAAGACGGCTGACCGCCTCACGGGCCGCACGCCCCGCCACCGCGTCCAATTCCTCAACGCCCGCCTCGACCCGAGTGATCAGGGCCGACGGATCCACCGAACCCGGCTCGTCCACGATCAACCTCGACTCGCCGCCTGCGGCCACCCGCGCCCGCAACATGCCGTGCGTGTTCAGCAGTACGCCCACCGCCCGGCCCAGTACGTCCGGGTCCAGGTCCGATGGAGCACCGACCACCGTCCACTGCGCGAAGTCGGGGCGCACGACCCGGTCGCCGAGTGTCCGCATGACGGGCGTCCACGGCACTTCTCCTTCGGCCACGTCTTCTATGACGATGTTCGCCTGTGAGTCCGCGGATTCGACGACGTCGGCCAGTCGCTCGACGGTCTTCTCCTCGAAGATCTGCCGAGGCGTGATCACCAGACCGGCCCTGCGAGCACGCGATGCCAACTGCATCGACATGATCGAGTCCCCGCCCAACTCGAAGAAGCTGTCATCCGCGCCCACCCGCTCCAGCCCCAGGGACTCGGCGAACAGCACACACAGCAACTCCTCCAACTCACCCACGGGCGCCCGCCCCACAGCCCGCTCGGCGAAATCGGGAGCGGGCAGCGATGCCCGGTCCACCTTGCCGTTCGGGGTCAGGGGGAGGGTGTCGAGGACCATCACGGCCGTCGGCACCATGTACTCCGGAAGGCGGTCCCGCAGGAAGTCGTGCAGGACGGCGGGCAGATCGTCCTTCCGCCGTACGGCGTCCGTGGTGGGGTCGGCCACCGCGTAGGCGATCAGACGCTCGTCACCTGGGCGGTCCCCGCGTACGGCGACCGCGGCCTGGGCGACGAACGGGTGGGTGGCCAGGACCGCCTCGATCTCACCCGGTTCGACGCGGTGGCCGCGGACCTTGACCTGGTCGTCGGCCCGGCCCACGAAGAGGAGTTCACCGTCGTCGGTCCAGCGGACCACGTCGCCCGTGCGGTACATCCGCTCGCCCGAGGCGAACGGAGACGCCACGAACCGCTCCGCCGTCAGTGCCAGGCGGCCGAGATAGCCCCGCGTCAACCCTGCGCCGGCCACATAGAGTTCACCGGCCGTGCCGGGCGGCACCGGCAGCAGGAACGGGTCGAGGACGAAGGTGCGCACGTTGGAGATCGGGCGGCCTACCGGCACCAGGTCCGCACCAGGTGTCAGCGGCTCGCTCATGGTGGCACAGACGGTCACCTCGGTCGGACCGTACGCGTTCACCATGCGACGGTCCCGTGACCAGCGGTCCACGACCCCGACGGGGCAGGCTTCACCGGCCACGACGACCGTCCTTAGTTCCGGGGGCAGTTCGTCCTCCACGGCGAGGACGGTCGGTGGCACGGTGACATGGGTGGCGCCGGTTTCGCGCAGCGCCTCGGACAGGGACACCTGCGGCGGCAGCCGGTCCGGGGCGGATACGGCGACCGACGCGCCTGACAGCAGGGCCATGCACAGTTCGGAGACGGCCGCGTCGAAACTCACCGACGCGAACTGCAGCACCCGGGACTCCGGTCCCACCGCGAAGCGTTCGATCTGCGCCTTCGCCAGATTGCCGAGTCCGGCGTGGGGGACGATGACGCCCTTGGGCGTGCCCGTGGAGCCGGACGTGTAGATCACATACGCCGCATGATCCGGCCGCAGCGCCACCAA